>CAZYKT010000029.1:11279-68405 GCA_964648165.1 uncultured Polyangiaceae bacterium
CCCCAACGGTACAGAAGGCCATGGTCGGCCACGTTGTCGCTGCGAAAATAGACCGTGATGTTCGGCTTACCCGTCTCGGAACCTTCCCGGTCGGGTTGGTTGGTCAGGGGTAGTGCCGGATCGATCCCCGATGCACAGGCCTGCCCACCCACCCCGAAATCGGTCCCCTCGTCCAGGTGCTCCATGAGCAACACCCAGTCGCCACCGTCCAGGCCTTCGCTGGTGTCGAGGTAGAGCTCCTGCTTCACGCCTCCGGACGGCACGTCGTAGACGATGTGTTTGTAGCCGAACCACACCCCTTTCGGCATGCCGCCCTCCCACTGGGTCTGATTGGAGATGGCTTTGGAATCGGGGTGATTGGTTTCCTTCTCGAAATCGACATGCCCGTCGTAGCGCATTCGCGCGGCGATCCCGCGAGTGTCGCACTTGTTGACGTCTTCATCCCCGATGGTGCCGTGGTTGGAACGGGCGATGCCCACCATGCCCCCCCAGTTGGTGCCCGAGTCATCGACTCGCTGAAAATACATGGTGATTTCCACGTCGCGCCACTGATCGACCAGCGCCGGATCATGGACGTACATGCGGGGCACGTTGCCGCTGATGGACAGGACACCCTGTCCGTCCACGTCGAACGTCGCGTCGCCATGGTCCGCATCGAACCATTCATCGTTGGGATCGTAGTCGGCGAAACTGCGCGCCACGCCGTCATTCCACTTGGAGGTCCAGTTTTTGCCGCCCGGAAGCGAGGGATAAAGCTCGCGGATCCCAAAGGGGTCAAGCCCTGGTTCTGCGGTCCCGGCGGACCCCGCCGAGGAGACACTGCCGGCCTGTCCCCCCTGTCCCGCATCCCCCGCCGCCGTTCCGGCGCTGCCCGCCTGGACTGCGACACCACCCTGTTCGGGCTCACCCCCTGCGGCGGCGCCTCCGCCACCCCAGCCCGAGCCTGCTTGGGGCAGCCCTCCCTCGGAGCCTGCACCCGCGCCGTCGACCACTGCTCCGCCCTGTTGAGCGGCGCCACCCTGGGACACTCCGCCCAGTTCTGTGTTCCCTCCCGCGCCGGCTCCACCGTTCACGCCACCCCCCTCGGCGCTTCCCCCCGAACTGTTGCCCCCCCGGTCCGCCCCCGCTGCTCCACCCAACGCTACGTTTCGCCCGCCCTCGGCCGCACCACCCTCGGTGCTGGTGGAGCCGCCCACAGCAGGCTCGGTCGCAGCCCCCAGCATACCAGCCGAGCCATCATCCGAAGTCGGCTCCGACGAACAGCCAAAAAGAGCAACCGACGACAGCCACAGCCAACCGAATGATGGGCGCATGCTCCGATCATACACGGTTTGTTGCTACGGCGCAGAGGCGGAATCTCGCGGGTCTGTTGGTTGGTGCGGCGCAGAGACGGAATCTCGCGGGTCTGTTGGTTGGTGCGGCGCAGAGAGGTGAAGTTACGGGTCCGTCCACCCTACACGGCAGGACATCGGCACCACTCAGCTCGGTTTTGCAGTGAGCAAGGAACAACGGTGCGCAAGCGCCGGGATCTGGGCGCGCACCTCGGCGAGTCTCTGCCGCGTCAGCTCGGCGAAGAGGACCTCCTGCTCAGTGCCCCCCTGTGCCAGGATCTGGCCGAAGGGGTCGACGATCAGGGAGTGGCCGTACGTGAATCGCCCCTCGCCATGGCCTCCGGTCTGATTGGGGGCGATGACGTAGCACTGAGCCTCCACCGCCCGGGCTCGGCACAAGAGCTCCCAATGCGCGGCACCGGTTTGTCGAGTGAATGCTGCCGGAATGCACAGAACGTCGACGCCGCGATCCGAGAGGGCTCGGTACAGCTCCGGAAAGCGAATATCGTAGCAGATGCTAAGCCCCAGCCGGAATCCCTCCACCTCCGCCGAGGAGATCTCCACCCCGGGCATGGTTGTTTCCGACTCCCGATACACCTGCCCATCTGCCAATTGCACGTCGAAGAGATGGAGTTTCGCGTAGGAAGCGAGCAGACGACCATCCGGGCCCACCAGGGTGGCACTGTTATACGGACGCGAGGGATCGCTCGACGCGACCGGCCAACCCCCTGCCAAGAGGTACAAACAATGCTTCTGTGCCAGGTGCTGCAGGGTCTCTCGAATGGGTCCGGCGCGCCCTGCCAGGGACTCCGCCAATTCGCGTCGTCGTGCTGCCGGGCCCAGGTAGGCGAACCCTTCGGGCAACACCACCAAGCGAGCACCACCGCCCGCTGCCTGCATGACCAGCTCGGAGGTCGCGGCCAGGTTCCTGGTCCGATCCGGTCCGCTATTCATCTGAACCGCGGCTACACGCAATCGAAGGCTCCTGGACAGGGGTGCACAATCGGGGCGGGCCTAGCCTAGCCCGTCTCGAGACCCTTGCCAGGTTGGCTGGTGACCCCAACGCGTGTGGGGGCGGCTCGGGGCCGCGCAGCTCACCCTAGCAGTAACCCGATTTCCCGCTCCAGCGCCTCCAGGGCGAAGGGTTTGTGGATGAACCGGGATCGGCGCGGGCCCTCGGTCTTGGCCTGCAGGATGTCCTTCGGGTATCCGGACATGAAAAGGATTGGGGTGTCTGGCCATCTCTCTGCCACGCGCTCGCTGAGCTGTCGGCCATTCATCCCCGGCAGGACCACGTCGGTTACCAGCAGATCGACCGCTTTGCCTCGTTCGGTGAGGATCTGCCATCCCTTTTCGGCGGTCTCGGCCAAGAGCAGCTCGAATCCCATCTGCGTCAGGAGCGCTGCGGTCAGGTCGCGCACGCCGGCATCATCCTCCACCACCAGCACCACGCCGGTTCTGGGTTGATGCGGTCTGGCTTGAACGACGGGCGTCGCGACCGGCCGAGGCGCTTCATCCGAGAGCCTCGGCAAGAGGATGCGGAACGTCGTGCCCCGCGACGGCTCACTCTGTACCGTGACAGCTCCCTCGTGTTGCTGCACGATGCCATAGACCGTCGATAGGCCGAGCCCGGTGCCCTTGCCGCGTGCTTTGGTGGTGAAGAACGGTTCGAAACATTGCCGCGCCACCGCGACGGGCATTCCACAGCCGGTATCCGATACCGACAGGACGACGTGGCGCCCGCGGCCACTGACCGCGGGAAGGACGGCCAGATCCTGTTCAAGAGCGTCGCGAAGGTCGAGGCTGAGACGACCGCCGTCGGGCATGGCATCCTGAGCGTTGACGGCCAGATTGAGCAACACCTGCTCCAGACGCCCCTGGTCCGCCCGAATCACCGGGCTTTTAGCCTGGCTTTCAAACTCCAGGTGGACGTCCTCACGCAGGGTTCGTCGCAGCATGGGCAGCAGATTCTCGATGAGGTCGGCCAGATCGAGAGGCTCGAACTGCGCGCTGCCCTTTCGGCCCACCGCCAGCAGTTGATGGACCAAGGTGCGGGCACGTTCCGCGGCGGCCCGGGACTGCTCCAGATACTCCCGGGTTCGTGAGGGGAGATCGGGGCTGGTCAACAGGAGATCCAGGTATCCGAGGGCAGGAGCCAACATGTTGTTCAGGTCATGCGCGACACCCCCGGCGAGGCGACCAATGCTCTCCATCTTCTGGGCTTGCAGGAAACCATCCTCGACGTAGCGTCTCTCCTCCTCCAGACCCATGGCCGTGGCTACGATGGTCAAGACACGATTGTCGCCATCGGTCAATGCCACCGCTTTGCCGAATTCGACGGCCAGGTGGCCCCAGTGGTGCCCGCCGAAGCGGACCTCGCAGGTCACATGACCGCGCTGTTGGGCAATTGAGTCGGGGCTGTGATCCAGCACCGGCTTTTGCGGCAGCGAATCCGCCTTGGGATCAGGGGCGGGAATCCAAGTCGGCTCCTGGTCTGGTGCCGGAGGCCAGCTGGCGATCAATCGGCGACCCAACGGTTCGGTCCGTTCGTAGCGCACGCCCTTCGCACCCAGCATGCCTGCCAGCAGATCCACGAGCTTTCGCAGGTTCTCGTCGGTGTCAGCGCCCAGCGATAAAAATCCAGTGTTCAGTCTGGATAGGCGCTGCTCGGCCCGAACCCGCTCGGTGACGTCGCGAACCAGACCGACCAAACGCCGCTCCTCGGGCGCGCCCCGCCGCGCCACCGAGAGTTCGAACCAGCGCTGTCCTTCCGGGTAATCGAGCGAGTAGGTGGCCCCCTGATCCCTTCCATGCTCTGTCGCACGGTCCAGCGCCTGCGTCCAGACCCGAGCCGCTGGACCGGGCAACACCCGATCCAAGCGGCTCACTTCGGCTTCCGCCGAGCCAAGAAACAAGGGATCTGTCCCGCTCGCCTCCACGGACAGGACGCGCCCTTCCGGATCGACCTCCAGCAGTGCATCGGGCAACGCGCTGACCGTTGCCTCCAGCTGGACGCGGGCCTCGCGCTGAGCCTCCTCGCTGCTCGTGGCCTTGACGAGACTGCGCTGCAGGGCTTCGACCATGAGCCAGATGGCCAGCGCCGCGGCACCCTGGATCACCAGGGCGTCAACCAGCAGGTGTGGGGCCCACCGTGCACCAAAGGGTTGGGCGAGCAGACCGCGCGCTTGAGCCAACTCCAGAAGTGTCAATAGCAACAGGGAACTGAGCGCGAGCAGCCAATAGCCTCGGCGGTTCAGGATCAGCGCGGGAGGCAGCAGGAAGGCTGGGAAGAGCATCATGGACACGTCCCAGATCCCGAAACGACTGGTGAACACGAGGCAGGTCAGAAACAACGGTAGGCTCGCGGAGAGCAATCCTGCGGCGACGCGCAGATGGCCTCGCCCCAGCAGTGCGAGAACCGCGCAGCAGACCAGAATCTCCGCCACCAATCCGAAGAACGAGGGGATATTGCCGCGCACCAGGTTGTGCACCGCTGGAAGCACCAGCGCGGCCAAGGTGATGAGCGCCAGGGCCCGCACGAAGCCATGGACGTCGGCGCGGCTGGCCGGCGCGGCGGCGTTCCACCAACCGGGCCCCGTCGTTTGGCCAGCAATGCTCCTGTCACCCTCACGAGATTCCATTAGCACTGTAATCCTTAACGGGCTCCAACGCGGAGCGCGTGCAGTCCGACCCTTATTGATGGATGATGCATCGCCTCACGTGGGGAGAATCGACATGCGCATCGTACGAGCGATTTCAGTTTGGGCCTGTTTGATCCTGTCGGTCCCCCTCTGGGGTGCGGGTTGTGAGCAGCAGCACCCGTGCAAGAACACCGCCGATTGCAGGAAGCTCGGCAAGTGCACGGTGAAGAACGAATCCGTGTGCGTGGTCGGTGCAGACGCAGATTGCCAGATTTCCGTGGCCTGCAAGGTGGATGGAAAATGCAGTGCCCAGAACGGAGCCTGTGTTGCCGCCAACAATGATGGCTGTCGAGCCTCCGAGAGCTGCATCAAGAACTCGCTGTGTGAGGCGTTCAGCGGCGTATGTGTGGATCTGGGCAAGGTCATGGATCCGGCCTGCAGCCAGTCATGCCCGGTCGACGGCCGTTGTGTGATGAAGGATGGAGCCTGCAAGGCACTATCAGCCTACCATTGCACCCGCGCCACGGAGGGCAAGCCAGAACCCGAGAGTGCGTGTCGTCGGTTGGGGCTCTGCGCCGCAGAGAACGGCCAGTGTACCGCAGCCTCCGATGAGGACTGCGCCAAGTCGGATGTGTGCAAGGAGGGGTCGCGCTGCACGGCAGAGGGCGGCAAATGCGTCGCTACCCAGAAGACTTGCCAGGAGTCCAACGCTTGCCGTGTCTCTGGAACCTGTGGCGTGAAGGACGGCGTGTGCGTCGCCAGGACCGCGGCAGACTGCAAAAAGTCGGCCCACTGCAAGCTGGACGGCAACTGCACCCTGAAGGATGGGGCCTGCATCGTTGGATCCAATGCGGACTGTGCGCAGTCGACGGTCTGCGCCAAGGCCAAGCGCTGCAAGGAAAAGGACGGGGCCTGCAGCAGCTAGCCGCGCAGCCTAGCGGACGGGGCTGGGTCGCGCTGCCGCGGTTCGGATGGCTCGGCGCATCAGTTTTGCATCGGCGACGCACCGCGCGCAATCCTGGTCCTGCTTCGGCCCGCACGTCTTGCGGGACACGGTACCCAAAAGGGACATGGCCGCGCGTCGGTCCCCGAACTTCTGCGCATCCTGGATGGAGCGACTCACCACGCTGCAATCCGTGGGCTTGTCGCGCAGGGACAAGGCCAGGTTCAGAGCTGGTGATGCCTTGGAGCGGATGTCCTTGGCCAGCAGGAGGGCCTCCGCCAACCGCGTGGTGGGCGTGCGATCCTTGGAGCTGGTCCAGACATCGTAGAGTATGTCCAGAGCCCTGGACGAACCGATCTCTGCCACCACTTCCAGTGCCCGATGGCTGAACCCCGGATCGTCGAGGAACTCGAACAGTTTCTGGGTAACGTCCTTCTGCTCCAGCTGGTCTGGCTTCTGCCGCAGATTCTCGGTGAAACGAGCGAACGTCGTCTCCCGCTCCTTGGTCCAGTACCTTCCCAGGAGTATCGCCTCGTCTCGAGTTCGTTCGGTGGGCTCCAGGTTTTGAGTCTTCTCTGGGGGTCGCGCTGCCGCGAAACGCTCCGCTTCCGGGTCGACAGGGGCCACAGTACGGGATGGTGATACCGAATTGGCAACCGGAGCCGGGCTCTGCTTCGCGGAACTCCCCGCCGAGGGATGGATGGTCGTCCCCCCGACCCAACCCAAGCCCAGGGCTGCGGCGACGGCTGCCATCCAGGCCCAGGGTCGGGAACCGCGGAGCTGCCGTGAGAAGTCGGGGACATCGACGTTGGGCCTCGAGGTGGGCGACAGCGACGTGACGGCAGCTTGGGGTCGCTTGGAATCGCTGCGCGGCTCGACCGAGGTCGCTGGAACGGGGGGCGGGTTGACGTGGTTGGAGTCGTCGAGGAACGCGGTGGCCTGAGGGATCGTGGGCTCCGGTGCTGTCACGTCGGGGACGGTGGCTGCCGGAACGTCGGGGGGAGCGGCATCGACGGCTTCTGCAATCGGAGCTGTCGCGGCTGGGAACGTTGGGGCCGTGGGCACCTGCAGCGGCGTGCCCTCGGGGGCGGTGGGTTCCGACCGGGGCTGCTCTGGGACAGCCGGTGAAGCCGTTTCGCTGTCCGTGGGAAGAGCAGCGGCTGGCTGCACCTCGAAGCTTTGCACGGGAGTGGCCGTCGCTGCGCCGCCCTCAACCAAGGGCGATGAATCCAGAGGTGACGCGGCTGGCGCTGGTTCGTCCCAACCGTCGTCGTCGGGCGAGTCGACGATGGTTGGGGCCGCCGCAACCACGGCTGCCATTCGCTCGGCCAGGGAACTCAAGGCGAGCGGCGCGGGAGCCGCCGCGGGCTCAGGTGGAGCTGGCTCGACGGGAGCTGCCGCGACGGGCTCAGGCGAAGGAGGTTCGACGGGAACCGCTGTTGGCTCAGGTGGAGCTGGCTCGACGGGAGCCGCGACGGGAATAGGCTCGGCAGGAGGCGGCTCGACGGGAGCCGCGACGGGCTCATGCGGAGCTGGCTCGACGGGAGCTGCCGCGACGGGCTCCGGCAAAGGAGGTTCGACGGGAACCGCTGTTGGCTCCGGCGGAGCTGGCTCGACGGGAGCCGCGACGGGCTCCGGCGCAGGGATGGGAGGTTGAGGGATTGCGACGGGTCGCGGGATGGCCACCACGGGCACCTGCTGGGTCGGCGCACCAAGCGGCGGAATCGTGGCGGGGGTCGACGCTGGGAAGCTGGCGGTGGACATACCAAGCGGTGGCAGAGTGGACACCGCCGGGGGTGGCTCCGATGGGCTCGGCGTGTACGCCTGCAACTCGCCCGAGCCGTGCTGCCCCGGCGCGGGCTTCGCGAGCTCCTTTTCCTGCGAAGGCGGCGCCGAAGCGGGTGGCTTCTCCCGCTCCACGGCTGAGGCTTCCGCGCTGTCGTCCCTCAATGCCCGACCGCCGGGCAAGTCCTCTCGATGCTCCCCGGAATCCATACAGGGACGATAGCATCCCTGGCCGCACAGGGATGAGACCAGAAACGCCCTCCCCCGCTGCCGTCACGCTCGGCCGGTACAAGTTCGCCGAAGGCAGAATCGGGTGGAACCCTTTTTCAGCGACCGCCGTAGCTGAAAAAGCGAGAAAGGCCGGATCGGACTCGGAACCCGCTGACCACAGAATCCAGAGCGGCAGAGTGAGCCTTTACCAGCTCGGCCTTGCCACCCTGCTCCAGAACGAACACGTCGTCTTCATCGACGAATAGACTGACCGTGTACAGATGGGGCTCGGTCGATTCGTCGTGACCAAAACGGAGCTGTTGGCCAGAGATCCCGTCCGCGCTCCGGATCGGTCGCTTCTCCAGCAGCGCATAACCGCGGAACTGCCGGAGCTCGTTCTCGACAGCCCGCGACCAGAACCCCAGGTCACCTTCTGGAGCGTTCTCGAGGACCTTGACCGAGGTCACCACCCCATCGGGATGAGTGGCTCGGTAGTCGTATCCCTCTTGGTTCGGATCCTCGATCTCCACGAATCCCGATGGGGTCACGGGTACGAAGGGACGCGCGCAACCAACCCCCAGCAGGGCAAAGACCAGGCACAATCCTTGGAAGCTTCGCTTTGACATGGGCTCCTCAGAAGGTCAAAAGGCGGGACAGGCCCAGCTCCTGCAGCCATGGGAAGGGCAACCGGAACTTGTTGTTGATCGTTTCCACCGCTGGCCTGGAGAAGGCAACCGTAATGGTGGAAAACGCGATGAGCTCTCGGAGCCGTCGAAGCTTGCCCTTGAGTCGCTCCACCTCTTCCGTCACTCGCCCCAACTCCTTCTCCACCTTGAGGGCCTCTTCGGTGTTCTTGGCGCCGGCCAGCAACTGTTCCAGGCGTACCCGTACCGCCTCCGCGTTCTTGAGCCGGATCTCCAGGTCGCGGAACTGTTCGGTCACGTCATCGACGCTCAGATCACGCCGCAGAACGTCTCCCAGCTCCAAGACCGCTTTCAGGCTGGCGTCGAAGGCGGCAGCTGGCACCCGTACCACGATCTGGCTGCTGGAACGCATCACCAGATAGCCGCCGGCCTTCTTGGCCATGGCCTCCACCGCGTCGAGGCCCTTCTCCACGTCGAAGCTGGCCAGCGCGATATCGGCCTTGTAGATCAGCAAGGGAGCGTGGCTCTCGGTACTGGCCGGAGCAGTGGAGTCTGCAGCCGGGGGCGCGGGCGGTGGCTGGTTCAGGTCGGGAGTCGCCAAGGCCTTAGCCGCGACGGCGACGGGTTCGCCTTGGGGTGCAGGCTCGTAACTGGCCTCCACGTCCTCGTCGGCGAAGGCCATCCCATCTTGGGGCGCCGGCGCCGACTCCGGACTCGAAACGGACTCGTTGGCCGCCATCCGACCACTGCCGTAGCCATAGCCTTGCACCGCCGCATCACTGCTCCGAGCCTCCCCCGAGGCCCCGAGCCCCCCGCAGGCGCCCAGTAGCAGCAGCAGCACGCACAGAAGGGAGCGAAGTCCCCTGACCAAGGCTGGTTGGATGGTGCGGTATTCCATGGACCCTCGTGGTTTCCCAAATCCTCGAGCTAGCCTAGCACACCTACGACGCTGGGCTGGTCCGGCACTCCCGAACGAAAGAACGGCGACAGCCCGATGAGCTGCCGCCGTTCGCTGGGACGACCCAAACTCAGTACACGCTCGCGCCGGTCGGCGCGATCTCTCCCGACTCGAGCTCGCGGCACTCCACCGTGCTGGTCGAATACTGGACGCCCAGGTACGCCCGGCAATCGTCAGCGGTCTCGCAACCGATGAACGTGCACACGTCGTTCTCGCAGATGTACCCCTTCCCCTTGGAGGAGCATTCCGCGTTGCTGGCACAGGGCGTGGCGCAGGTCTTCTCCTTGGTGCACTTGGAAGCCGCATCACCCGTGTACAGGATGCACTGGCGATCCGAGGTGCAACCCGTGTACTCACAACGGCCACTCTGGCAGGTCTCCAGCACCAAACACTGTTCGTTCTTGGTGCAGGGTTCCTGACAGGCTCCATCGATGCAGGTGTAGCCTTCCGTCGTGCACTGGGAATCCGCCGTGCACTGCACGCACTGCCCCACCGAGCAGTACGGCTGGTAGGAAGTGAGGCAGTCCGTGTCGTCCGTGCAACCCGCGGCAATCGGGACGCACTGCCCATCCTCGGAACAGGTGTAAGGACAGACGCAGTAGCTCTCGTACGTGGTGCAGTACAGCGGATCGAGATCGCATTGCTCCTGGTACGAGGCGCAGATATCAGCCGATGGCGCGGACCAGTTGGGGGCGACACAGCAGTCAGCCGCTTCCTTGCATTCCACGGCGAAACAGAACTTGGCGGTCTTGGAGACCGGGACCTCGTCCTGGACGCACCGCTGGCCGACGCACACCAGCCCGCCAGCACAATCGTTGGTGGCCGCACAACTCTCGCCACGCTGGCTCTCTTCGACGGGCTTGACCGACTGATCCGAATTGCACCCGGACAGCATCGCCATCAAACCCAACAACCCGAACAAAAAGTCAGTTCTCATGATCCTCGCCTCCTCGCCACGCGTTCGGTACAGCCCAGTCTCTTGCCCTGACGACACCGAATCGCTGGTCACGTGACGCGTTCTGCGCCGTGCACCGTCACTTAGGCTAGCCGGGCGGGCCGCCAAGTCAAGCGCGGTCTCGAGACCGTCTCCGCATTTCCAACGGCACCACAAATCACGGGACCGTCGCGGTTTGACGAGGCGTCGAGCGCTGCCGTGTCGGTACGGATCCGGGGCTCGTCGAAGCGCCCCAACGTCGCGGACTCTTGGTCCGTGATCTACTTGGTCGGGGCTTCCTTCTCGCCCAAGAGTCCGATCTTTGCCTCGTACACCATCTTGCCGTGGTCCGGATCGGTCACGCTGATCTCGAACTCGTTGGGGACCTCGATGGTGATTTCACTCGGCACCTTGGCGAAGGGCTTGGTTCCGATGTCCTTGCCGGTGGTCTTGATAATGATGCTGGTGGCCGTCATGTCGCCGAACTCGATGGGGATGCGGTGCAGCCAGGCAATGGCGCTGCCCTTCTGCCGCATGGTAAGCCACCACCAGCGCCCGTCGTCGCCCTGCTTGAAGTGGAAGCCATCCGCATCCACCTTCTTTCGAGCCTGCTCCATGCACTTGGCCTGCTTCTCCGGATCCCCCTTGGTCTTGGCCGAGCACTTTTCCTCCGCCTTCACCTTGGCATCCGAGCCGTTGAACGAATACATGAACACGACGTCCGGAGCGGTGAGCATGTCCTTGGGGGTGCGCTTGGGCGCTGCGGTCTCGGCGGGTTTCGACTCCTCCTCCTTCTTGTCGGCTTCCGGCTCGGCTTTGGGCTCGGCCGAGTCGGCTGGAGCCACCTTCTCGGGAGTTGGTTCGGCGGGGGGCGGTTGACTGCCGCCGCAGCCGACGACGATGGGAAGAAGCAGTGCAGAAACCAGGGTAGCGAGGGAGGGGTTGCGCATGCCCCGTCTTATACGCGGGGCGGGCGGGAGTTCAAGGGTATCCATGTGCCCCGCGCTACTCAGCCAAAAGCGGCACCATCCAGGGGGGATCGGGGAACCGCCCGTTGGCGATCACCTGGCTCCACTGGTCGTCATTGAGGCGCTCCCAGTTGTCGCGGGTCAGCTCGCCATAGCTGGTGACCACCCCCGCGTAGGCGCGGGGGCCCGAACAGGTTTCGACCGTCATGACCATCAGCCGGGGACCACCCGTACCCACGTGCAGGATTCGCCCCACGTCGTTACCGGCTTCGTCCGTGGGTTGGGTGTGGACGTCGGCGACCGTCGGATCATACTCCATGCCTGCCTCGGGACCGAGGAACAGATTCAGGTACCAACCCGCCAGGTTCGACCGAACGACTCCCCCGCACATCTCCTCCTCGTCCCATTGGACGGCGTCGTTGACGAAGTCGAGGAGCTCCTGGGAATGGGCGGCCCCGGTCAGTTGATTCTCGGCCATCTGTTGGAGCTTGCCGGTCACTGCGGCAAAGTTCGTCGCCCAGGCCTGAGTCTGTGTCTTGAGCCGTGACGCGCTTTGCGGCAAAGCATCCACCGTGGCGCGG
This sequence comes from uncultured Polyangiaceae bacterium, assembly GCA_964648165.1. Taxonomy (GTDB): domain Bacteria; phylum Myxococcota_A; class Polyangia; order Polyangiales; family Polyangiaceae; genus FEN-1139. Next base: position 23,275 of record CAZYKT010000029.1, read on the forward strand.
ATCTTCTCGGCCAGCCTCCCGAGCCGCGAGTAAAGTTCGGGATAGGGATCCACGTAGGCATCCGGGAATTCGCAGGACAGCCCGGCCGTGTAGGACTGCTTGGCATAAAGGATCGTGTCATGCCGAAGCTCGGCCCAGCTCCCCAGTTGGGTGCCCAGGATCCGGGTCTGGAAGGCGGGAGTCTGGAAGCTCGACGGCAGCTCGCTCCCGGTGGCGGGGGAGAGGCTGCGCAGGGCTCCGAGCCATTGGGTATAGGCACTCCCCTCCCAATAGGCCGTGTCATGGGCATCCACCAGCGTGCGGGTGGATGCCAACCCATGCACATAGGATTCGTTCTCGAACTCGGGCGCCAGGTAGGGCAGTGCCAGGTCATTGCCGAGGGCCGCAAAGGCCACGTCCAGGGGCTTGGGCATCAGGCGACCAACAACCCGGTCAAAGGTGACGTTGGTGAACGTGTGGCTGTCCACCGTGTAGCGTTGCCCGAAGAGCAAGAAGCTACGATCGAGCGGGAGTGGTTCAGTGCGCTGGGCGTCGACCGTGATCAGGCGGCTCGCGATGCGCTGCGCACCCCAACCACCTTCGTAGAGTTCGTCGATGATTCGTTGATCGGACAGTCCAGAAGCCTCAGCGAGGGACGTCACGCCCAGGGCTGCCATCAGCCCGTCCATATCCCTCGGCGTCATGCTGTCGTGCTCCCCGACGAAGGCGCCGATGGTCTGGTCAATCCCCTGCCACTTGGCGTACTCGGGTTCCCCCAAGAGCTCGCGCAGGGCCACCGCCGCGTCGAACTGGCTCCGGTAGAAGAGCTGGGATCCGTCACTCTGGGTCTCGATCAGCCGAACGTCGACGCGCCCCAGCCACATCATGGCCTTGAAATAGCGGCCCAGTGTGACCGAATCCGTGTAGTGACCCCGGGGCTCGAACTGTGAGAAATCCTCGTCCCGCGAGACTCCGAAGAGCTTCACCGTTTCATGCGCCTTGGCCTCCACAGCGAGATTGAACAGCTTGGAGATCTGGGAGGGCTCCGCCGAAGCGGCTGGCGGCAGGGCCTGACCCGTCAAGAGGCTCTGCGCGACGGTGAGGTACAGATCCGCATCGCTGACGACGCCCGCATCCCAGTCCACGCTGGCCAGGCGCCTGCGCATTCCATCCAGCATCGATGTGAGCTCGCCGGTGAGCACCAGTTCTTCCGTCTGCTTGAGGATCTCGTCGAAGCTGTGGTGTACCGCATCCAGGATGGAATCCGCCGAAACGTATACGGGCAGATCGTCGGCGTAGATTGATTTGTAGCCGTAGGGAAAGGAAGCGAAGCTGACGCGCTGGGAGATGACCAGGCCCTGGGCCTTCAGCACGCCGAGCTCTTGTTCGTTGAGCCCCAGGTTCGAGTTGGTGATGAGCTCCAGCCCGATTGCGGCAGAGGGATCATAGCTGGGCGCCGCGGTGGCGACCCCGGGGTAGGCTGCCAGCAGGCCGTCCCCATCCAGGGATTGGGCCACCTCGAGCTCTGCCGCGAGCTCCGTGGGGATGGCCTCCCGCGCCGCGACCTCGGTGCTCGGGCCCTCGGGAACGCTGTCCTTGCGGTCCGATGTGCCAGAGCTCGTGCCACAGCCGCCGCTGGCCAGGAGCGCCAATACCCAAGCAATTCGTCCAAGCTGGTTCATGCGGGGCAGGGTGCACATGTGGAACCTCCGGTTCGCCAACGGTGAAGCAAGGGCCGTACCGACCGAGCGACGTCGCTACGCCGAACCAAACCAAGCCAGCCAGGAGATTCTCCCACGGCTGTGCCCGTCGGTCTAGAGGTTGCTGGTGCGGCGCAATGACGACGGGCCGAGGACCGAGAAGCGCGACGCCTTTCGGTGGCCCGATGCCGCCCTACCCAGCGTCGAGCTCGATGCCCCCGTAGAGCTCGTCGACCGCGAGGGTCAAAGGCGGTGTCGCGAGGGTCACCACCTCGGACGCCCGAAATTCGCTCTCTTGCCAGCCTCCCGCAGTTCGCTCGACCAGGGTGATTTGGGGACGGCGATGAGAGACAATCAACACCGCTTGGAGGCTATGGAGCTGCTTGTACTGGCTCAGCTTCTCGCCGCGGTCATAGTCCTCGCTGGAGGGACTGGTGACCTCGACCAGTAACGTGGGATTGACCACGGCAGTCCGATCCACATCGGATAGCCGCCGCTCGCCGCACACCACGGTGGCGTCGGGAAATGTGGTCAGATCGGTCGCATCGATCCGAACCTTCGTCCGCCCTACGTGGGCTCGACGACCCTGCCCAAGAAGAGCACAGCCCCAGTCTCTCGATCATGGATAAAGAAGAGGAAGGGGCGGTTGGCCTCGAAGGTCGTCTCGGGTGGCATTGGCTCCGACTCGGTCTTCATCTCCACGGCGGTGGCTGCCGCCGCCTCGGTGCCCTTTTCGTCGACGGCCACGAATGCCTTGTGGATGACGCTGTCGATCCAGAGATGGGTTTCGGTTGTCATGCCGCTGAAGTCCGCACGCGGCGAGAATGCCGTGGGCATGCCCAGGTTCGAGAGTTGCGTCGATAGCTCGAACTCTGCCGTGAACTGGAACTTGGGGACGCGCAAGGCCACCTCGACCTCGGTCAGTTCGGCAAGGACCGTGGAGACGAAGCTGCCCGAGAGCTCGTTCTCGACCGTATCGTAGGCTCCCTCATCCGGAAGGACGATGGTCATCGCTAGATCACCCCCCAGATACTCCAGGCTCACCGCGGCCCAGCCCTCACCTTTAGCGTAGTCGAGAGTCCCAACCTGGCTCATCATGTTGACGACCGCGGTCGAGCCATCCAGATGGGTGAAGTCCGCTTCGTTGGTGGATTCAGCCTCGAAGGGGCTCTGCCAGTCGGCTTTGAAGTATACGGCGTTGGCCAGCACCAGGGCGGTGTCGGCATCGAGGATCCCCCGGTCGATGAGCTCCGGGATCCGGTCGTTGGTGTTCTCGGCAACCCAGTCGTTGATGGCGGAGCGGGCCGTCTCCTCGTCGGAGAAATCCAGAAGGCTCATCGCGGCGCCGTAGTTGACCGCCAAGAGATCCAGAAAGGCGCTCTCGAAACCGAGGCCCTTGCTCCCGAACAGGGCATTGGCAATGGAAAGCTGGAAGGGCTGCCCCTCACCCTGCTGTCCGCTGGCGCGGCTCTCGAGCTCCAAGTCGAGACGATTGAACGCCGGGTGCAGCCGCTCGCTGGGCAAGCTGTAGTGCAGCGTGGCGGCCATCTCGGTCGCGGTGGTCCCCTTGGCGCCAGCGTAGGTCATGGCCAGCGCGGTCGAGATGCTGTGCGGCGAGAGAAAGAGGTTGCCTGGGTCGGACCGGAGCGTCGCATAGAGCTCGGTCGCGAAGGCCAGATTGTCCGAGGCCAGGGTGGCGCTGTCCTCGGAGCTGACCTGGGGATTCAGGTCGCGGAAGAGCTCGGACCTGGCGACACTGATCTGGTCGGCGGGTTTGTCGCCGCCCGAGTCGGAGCAGCCGAGCAAGCCGAGAGCCAGGAGGGGGACCAGGGAGGCAAGCCGAGGCTTCATGGCGGAGCACAAAAGCAACTTGCGTACCGCGCATTTGCAAGGGAAATCGGTGGTTGAGGCTCGACCTGATTGGCACATGGCACAGCTCCGGGACCGGCCATGTGGCGTGCAGGGTATTGCGCTGGGTCGGCCTTTCGCCGATGCTTCCCTTCTGGTCGGTGTACCCATCGCCAAGGAAAGGGAGGTCACTATGGGAGACAAGTCCCCCAAGTCGAAGGATCGTGACAAGAAGCAGAAGGCAACCGCGAAGGACCAGGCCAAAGCCAAGAAGGACGCGAACGCCGCTGCGAAGTCCAAGAAGTAGTTCGACAGTGTGCAGGGTGGCAGGGGGCGTGGGTTGCCTCGAAGCGACGCGCGCCCTTGCACCCATCGTTTGCCGCGGTCCGTAGGGTGTCGTCCAGGAGTGCTTGGGGCCAACAAAGAGCGGAGAGCCCTGCTACCTGAGCGAGTTCGACAGTTGCCCGGACGGTGAGTACTGCGCCGGCGTGGAAGGGTGAGCTGGCTCGCTACGGGTCAGTCGCGAAGCAGTAGATCCCGCCATAGCCGCCTCCCGACCCCACCGTCGGGTTTCGGCTACTAGGACCTCCAGTCTCGACCAGATTGACGCCCGCCGCGCAGCCCGCTTCATCCAGTGCGGACATCCAGTTCTCCATACCTCCGTCACCACCGCGGTCGAAACCGCCACCGCCACCGCCGCGGGGCCAGGAGTGGCCGCAGCGGGGCTGGCCATCGGAGCCGATGGAACTCGTCCAGTCTCTACACGTGCTACCCGAATCGTTCGAGTAAAGACGGCCCTGATCGTCCGTGCCGGTCAATACGTCGTGGTTGTCCACCAGGGGCTGGGTTGGATCGGGGCGATGATTGGGCACGCCGTCCTCGTTGGGTAGATCGTTGACAATGTCGGGATCGGCCCCGACCGGTCGGGTGTTGGCCAGATCGGTCAGGTTGGCCGCGACCAATCGCCCCAGGCGATCGTACCAGGGGCCGTCCCCGATACGATCGATGGCGTTGACCGGGTTCCCGTCGGGTCCTGCTGTCACGCTCAGAAAGGCACGCCAGGTCTTTGCCCCAGCCCCTGGCATCGAGTACTCGGCGATCTCTCGGCAGATCTTGTCGGCACCCGATAAGCCGTCCGCCTCTCCGTAACGCAGGTCGCCGCCGAACCCGGACTCACTGCCCGAGAGGCGCTGCATGGCGGCCAGGCTGGTCACGAAGAAGCTGAAGGGCTCGGACGGGATGTCCGGGTCGTCGCTGCCGTCCCCCGCCGTGCCATTCGAACCCGCATCCTGGGTCCCTCCACCCTGTCCCTCGGGCTCGGAGCTATCCCCGCCTCCGCAGGCCCAAAGCGAGCCCACCATCAGGGCAAACAGTCCGGCGCGGCATCTGGCAAACCATCGCGATTCGTTCACTTCGACGCTCAAGACAGCCCGGTGAAGAAAAGTGTTAAAGGGTTTGCAGATAGTCATCGTCTTGTCCAGCAAAGGGAAGAGAGTCCCTGACAGGGGACCGAGTGGCAGTGTCGAAAGCGGAACGAAATGGGTCTCGGTGCTCGGCCAAGCCAGAACGTACAGCGTGTCTGGAACCGGCATCACGGAAGCGGGCTCTGCCAACCCGGCGCATCTGCCAGAAGCCAAGCCAAACCACCCAGCAGCTCCTCTTCTACGGGACCATCCGGGCGATGGCCCGCGCCCTTGGCATGACGGAGCTCCGCTCTGATCCCGGCCTTCACGAGGAGCGACACCGCCGCTTTGCCCTTGCTGTTGCACGACTTGGTGCCACACACGATAAGGACATGGCTGCCTTTACCGGCACGAAAGCTGTCGACCATCCGCGTTGACCAATCGCCAAAGCCCCCTTCGACGAGCACCAGGCGGCTGAACTGGTCGGCGTGTTCCGCTAACCCCAAGACGCCCATGGTGGCGCCCTGTGAGTAGCCGGCGTAGACGGCTGGAGCCGGCAGCAGGCGGTCCTTGGCAATGGCGCGCAGAGCCTCGGTTGCCGCGAGGACCTCTTTGGTCAACGCGAGGTGATCCGGGTAGTAGTACCCCTGCGCCGGATCATGGCTGACCATGCGCCTACCACGCGGGCACAAGAGAACCACGCTGTCTTTTAGCATCGAGCGGTAGTGCTCGCAGTGCCACTCGGCTTGGCCCCCGGCACCATGGGTGACGACCACCAGAGGCAAGGCTCGATCCGTGTTGGGGAACAGGACCAAGGCTGGCTCGAAGCCGGGGACCTCCAGATCGAAGCGCTCCGGGATGGGAGGTGGCTCGGCTACCGCAGCCGGGGTCACCGGTGGTGCTGGCTTCGCCACGGGCTTTGCTGTGCTGACGGGCTCCATTCGACGCGTCTGAGGTGTCATCAGCTGGGGCCGAGGGGCAGGGGCGCAGGCCAGAAGGCACAAAAAAACGGTCGCCAGTTGACGGGATCCAAAGACCGGATTAGCCGGAGAACCACCGTGTTGCCTCCCGAACAACCCTTGCTGCGTCGTCCGATGCAGACCAACCGGGTCGACATGGCGCAATGGATCCCGGGTGTTGTGGGTGCTGCGCTGGCACTGGTCGCCAGTTGGCCGCTGTGGGTGGTGCGACATACGCCGATCCAGGACCTACCCCAGCACGTGGCGGCTGTCCGCGTGATTGCGGATTTTGGGCGGCCGGAATACCGATTCGCCGAGTACTTCGAGCTGACCCTGGGCAGGACCCAGTATCTCTCCGTCTACCTCTTGGCGGCTGCCTTCGCCAAGCTGCTGGGGCCGCTCGTCGCCACCAAGCTGGTCTTGACCTTGAGCTGGGTGGCGACCCCGCCGCTGCTCGGGCGCCTGCTGGCGGCGCTCCGGATGGATCGCTGGCTTGCACTTCTTTGCTTGCCGCTGCTGTTCAACGCCCATGTCATCCTGGGCTTTGTCAACTTCGTGGCGGCTATCCCGCTGATGCTCTGGGGACTGGCCCTGGCTGTCGAGGAAAGGGACCAACCCCGACGTCGACGCCGGCTCGGCCTGGCGCTGGTGATGCTGCTCTGTTTTTACACCCACGTCATTCCCTTCGGGTTGTTGGCGCTGGGGGCGTTGCTGCTGGCTGGCGGCCGAAAGACCCTGTTCCTGGAGCGGTTGGCGTGCTTCGCACCCAGCCTGGTGGCGGCGCTGTTCTGGATGTTTTCGAGCCCCGCAGGGATGGTGGTTGTCGAGCTCTCCGGGCTCTCCGCACAGACCTCGCCGACTCCCCACCGTTACGCGTCGGTCACCGAGGCGTTGCGGGCCTGGCCGGATTGGATGATTGATGTCTTACCCGGCGCAGCGGACGACGAGCGCTGGGCCGCCTGGCTCTTGGTGATGACGACGCTGGGTATGGTGTCCGCGCTGCGGCCCCGCGCCGATTGCGACGGCCCACTCTCGTCCGCTCCGGTGGATCGACTGACACAGCTGCAAGGGGGCCCTGGGTCCCACCGACCTTCGGCCTTCCCTCGTTACGTCATCGGTTCGCTGGTGCCTGTGTCGGTTCTACTCTTCTTCGTGCTGCCCACGGCCTACGGCTTCGTGTGGCCGATCAGTCAACGCTTCCCGATCCTGGCGGCGATTCTTGCCATCGTGCTGGTGGCCCGCGCCCCGGTGGCGCTGGGAAGATTGGGTGCAGTCGCGGCGGTCGTCTTGGCCCTTGTGGGTGCTCGGGAGCAAACCGATGCCTTCGTGCGTTTCGAGCGGCAGGCTTATGCGGGGTTCGAGGCCATCCTCTCGAGAATCCCCCTGGGGAGTCGTGTCGCGGGGCTCATCTTCGACCGCAATTCCCCGGAGGTGCGTTTCACGCCCCTTCTGCACGCGGTGGCCTGGGTGCAGGTGGACAGGGGCGGGGCGGTGATGTTCACCTTCGCCGACTTCCCCCAGTCACCCTTCCACTTCCGTGCTGACAATCGTCCCCCGCGGGTTGGTGCCCGCTGGGAATGGTCACCGCAGATGGTGATTCCGGACCACGAGCTCCAGTACTACGACTACGTCTTGGTGCGCGGCTCCCGCCGCACCATGGGCACCTCGACGCGGTTCCAGCTGGTCGAAAGTCAGGGCCCCTGGTCGCTCTACCAGCAGCGCGATCCGGGGAGCTCGTGAGAGGCAGGTGACGCGAGGGCCAGGGGCCGGAGTCTTGACCGTCCAATTCAGCTGACCCGGGCAACCGTCCGGGGTGTCTGGTCCACGAGGCAAATGCGGCATCGTCTCAAGTGGTACAGCACGCCCCTTGTCTCCACAGCATTTGTGTCGCCGAACGCTGATGTCGAAGTTCGGAACACCTGCCAGACGTTGCTCCAGGGATCGAAGCGTGAGACGCTTCGAACCGACTGGGATGACATCCCCTACCGGTGAGCCAGACGGATTGAATGAAATCCTCCCCGCAGTCTCCGAGCTTGAAAAGAGACTGGGTGCGAAGTGGGATTCGTTGCGCAAGTGCGGTTCCACCAGCCTTGGGACCTGGCAGAAACTCAACACCGCCTTGAGCGAAGCCTGTTCTTCCGACGTGAGCGTCGTTCTGTTCGGGTCCATTGCTCGGGGAGAGATGACCGCTGGGAGTGACGCAGACTGGGTACTCCTGATCGACGGCCAGGCTCAGCCAGACCATCTTGAAGTCGCTCGCGACGTGGGCGAAAGGATTGCCGCGATCGTCAAGAAACAGCCGGGGCGCGAAGGCGTGTTTGGGAACCTGGCGTTCAGCCACGACCTGATTCAGTTGATTGGCGGCGAAGACGACACGAACAAGAACCTGACTCGGAGGAATCTGCTTCTTCTTGAATCGAAGCCGTTCGGAAACCCCGACGCGCACCAACGGACGCTTTCCCAGATCGTACATCGCTACGTCACCGAAGATCTTGACCACCAGTCCGCCGATCGGGAGTTCTACGTGCCCCGCTTTCTGCTCAATGATTTCGCTCGCTTCTGGCGCACGATGGCAGTTGATTTTGCCTACAAGCGAAGGGGTCGACAGAGTCAAGGACTAGCGGTTCGCAACGTGAAGCTGCGCATGTCCCGCAAGTTGCTCTTTGCCTCTGGACTCATCGCCTGTTTTGCTTGCGAACTTGGCCTCAACGAGCAGAATTGCACCACTAGTCCGCGCCAGCCCGATGCCAACTCGTGCCGACGATGCCTGCTCCCGTGGTTTCAGAATCCACCATTGGAGAATCTGGCGAGAGTGTACCTGCGCCTTGCCTCCGCGGCACCTGACCAGCCGTCACGAGCACAGATCGAGTCGGGTGCACGAGAGGCATTGGGCGCCTATGACCAATTTATCGGTCTTCTCGACGACGCCAACAAACGCAAGAGTCTGGAGGCGCTGAAGCCCGAAGATCTCAACGCTGCCCATGCATTTGCGGAAGCACGGGCCATCAGCCGCCAATTTCGCGACGCGCTGACCAAGTTGTTCTTTTCGAGCGACGACCGATTGACCAAGCTGGTCATGAAATATGGAGTCTTCTGATGCGCCGATTTGGTTTCTCGACGGGTGCAGTTGCCCTGGGTGATTTCGAGCACGGGCTCTCCTTGGCGCGAGCGGCGGCTAGCAATAGCCCGGCTGTGGCGGAGCTTTCGGCCCTGCGTGAACCAGAACTCGAGCCCTTGCTTTCTGCCCTGCCGACGCTCGATCTCGCGTCATTCTCTTACGTTTCCATTCACGCACCGAGCCGTTTTGGTCCAGAGTCCGAAGGCACCATCGCCGAGGCGCTTCTCAAGCGCGCTGCTCCGTACAATGTCGTCGTTCATCCGGATTCATTCCACGACATCAGTTGCTGGAGGCCTCTTGGGCGCCGCCTATGCGTCGAGAACACGGACAAGCGAAAGCCAGTAGGCCGAAACTGCCACGAGCTCGACATCCTGTTCGAGCAGCTACCGGAGGCTGGATTCTGCCTGGACCTCGGGCATAGTAGACAAGTTGACCCAACGATGGGCGCAGCTTTCGAGATGCTGGACCGATACGAGGGACGCCTGCTCCAAGTACACCTGAGTGAGGTGACCACCAACTGCCGGCATGAACGATTGTCTCTTGCCGCTATCATCGCATTCCAACCGATTGCACGGATGATACCTGACCACGTACCAGTGGTCATCGAGTCGGTGATAGGAGAGTCGCCGACCCCTACCGACCTCCAAGACGAGCTCGGGCGAGCGCGCCGCGCATTGCCCTGTATGGAGGGATCCATACTCCGCGATCGCCACGAGTCGAGCCCCGTCGCATCGGTCCCGGCCTGATTCGCCGCACCATGGGCACCTCGACGCGGTTCCAGCTGGTCGAGAGTCAGGGCCCCTGGTCGCTCTACCAGCAGCGCGATCCGGGGAGCTCGTGACGTAATGGACGCTGGGGTCCCGGCAGGCCTTGCGTCCCCACAGCCCGAGCGTGAAGCCAAGTGCAGCGAACGGATGCGCCCTGCCCGCTCGAACTCAACCCGGTGCGCTGGGGCCCGGCGCGGCCGCCCCTGAGCATATCCCCCCGGAATCAGACAGGAAAACGGCCAATTGACCAAGCAGCTTGGCGTTGGGGGCCTTAGCCATCAAACCCGACGGCCGTATCCGAGCGTGGTTCGATGCCTGGAGACCAGCTTGTAGGATCCACGGGGAGGCGAGGATCCTCCTCGGTTTGCTCACCAGCTGGACGACGCCGCCACGCCCTGGAACGCTGAAGAGCGCCCGTGCCATGACCACCCCTACACCTGGATCGATGCGCTACTTCTGGCGGGCGCTGCCCGTGCTGGTCGTTTTCGTCGGGGCATTCGTCGGATACGTCAACTCGGAGCAGGCTATCCGCGAAGCTTACGAGCAGCGCCATGAGTCGTTGCTGCTGGGCGACGAGCTGCGCCAATCCTCGGACGATTTGACCCGAATGGTTCGCTCCTACGTAGCCACCGGCAATCCCCGGTTCAAATCACATTATCAGGAGATCCTGGGCATCCGAGAGGGGAAAAGACCACGTCCCACCGACGCCCAGGACGTCTACTGGGACCTGGTCCTGGACGACGACCAACGCCCTCGACCTGAGGGAGCCGCCATTTCTCTGATGGACCTGATGAAGAAAGGGGGCATTACACCGGCGGAACTTGCCAAGCTCCAGGATGCCAAGCGGGCATCCGACGCCCTGACGCGAACCGAATACGCCGCCATGGCGCGGGTCGAGTCGACAACGCCCATCACCAACGCCAATCGCCTGCGTGCGACGGAGATGCTCAACGATTCCGAGTACCACCGGGCCAAAGCCTCGGTCATGCGCCCGGTCGCCGAATTCCAGGACCTGGTGTCACGGCGCACGTTGCACGCCGTCCGCCAGGCAGAGCTCGTCGCCACTTGCTTGCGGTGGCTACTCGTAGGTTCCGGTCTGCTCCTGGGCTATCTGCTGTGGCGCCTGTGGGGCGCCATCCAGAGGGAGATGCACGCCCACGAGGAACGGGAAAGCGAGCTGGATCGCTATCGGCAAAATCTGGAAAAGCTCGTCCAGGAGCGCACCGGGGAGTTGATCGGGACGAACGCGCAGCTCAAGGACGAGGTCGAGGCACATCGACAGGTGGTCGAGGCACTCAGTGAGAGCGAGGCGCGATTCCGATTCCTGGCCGAGAACAGCTACGACGTGATTTGGCTCTTCGACCTGGCCAGCGAGCGTTTCACCTACGTCAGCCCCTCTTCGCAGCGTCTACTGGGGCGTTCACCCCAGCAGATCATGGCCGAGCCAATCTCCGCCCTGATGACCCCCGAGTCCACCACCCGGACGCGCTCCCTGTTCGCCGAGGCGGTTCGGCGCTGGAACTCCGGGGATCGTTCGAACACGATGCAGGTGCTCCAGGTCGACCAGCCACACAGCGATGGACACATCATTCACACCGAGCTGGTCACCACGCTGCATGCGGACGATCAGGGCAAGCCGGCTTCGATGCTGGGGGTGACGCGAGACATCACCGAGCGCAAACGGACCGAGGAAGCCATCCACCATCTGGCCTACTACGACGGCCTGACCCAGCTTCCCAACCGCAGGCTGCTGTTGGATCGCCTGCAGCAGACGATCGCCCGCTCCCGGCGCAGCCGCGCCCGAGCCGGCCTGTTGTTCATCGATCTGGACGAGTTCAAACCCATCAACGACCGATTGGGTCATGAGGTGGGAGACTGGCTGCTGCAATCGGCGGCCCGGCGGATGGTGGACTGCCTGCGTCCCTACGACACGGCAGCACGCATCGGAGGGGACGAGTTCGTGATCCTGGTTCCCGATTTGGCGCACCCGGACCACGCACTGACCGTTGCCGAGCGGATCCGGGCCGCCCTGGAGGAACCCTTCGTCGCCGAAAGCGGAGAGGCGCTGAAGATCTCGGCAAGTATCGGGGTCGCCCTCTACCCTGAACACGGCGACAACGAGCGGGATCTGCTGCGTGTCGGTGACGAGGCCATGTACCAGGCCAAGCACCGGGGACGCAATCGGGTGGAGTTGCTGGACGAGGGGATACACCGCAACCCCTCCTCCCAGTCGATCCCGGTCCAGCACGCGGCGTTTGTCAACCTGGTGTGGAAGCCGCAGTACGCTTGTGGCAATGAGCTCATCGACATCGAGCATCACAACTTGTTCCGCCTCGCCAACCGGCTGCTGGATGGGGCTCGGACCGCGGATACGGATCCCGTCACTTTTCGCCAGACCTTCGACGAGCTGTTGGCCCATGTCGTTGGCCATTTCGAGCACGAGGAAGCCATCCTGCGAGCCGCCGGATATCCGGGATTGACCGAGCACCAGAGACTACACGCCGAGCTGTTGGAGAAGGCGACCCACTTGCGTCAGCGAGCTGACGCCGAGCCGGTTGGGGAGGGGGACGTCCTGCAGTTCTTGGTGGTCGAGGTGATCACCAACCACATGCTGCACGCCGATCAGGACTACTATCCCTCGCTCCAACGCCGTTTGCCGCCGGCCTCCGCCTGAGTGGAGGCTTACCTCCAGATGCGCTCGCCCGCGATCCGAACGTTGCGTGTGTACTTGAGGCTGGGCGTTGGCACCCAGGGCCCCCGACCTTGGCTGGACCCATAGAACTTCAGGTACGTCTCCGGGATCTGATGCGAGCTAGCGCGCGTCTGGACCCCGGTCTGCTCGAGGGCCAGCTCTCCATTAATCCACAGGGTGATGGTCGCGGTTGGAGAATCGACCCACACGTAATGCATCTCGATGTCGAACCACTGCCCCACGGGCATGGCGACGCTCGAAAGATCACTATTTGGGTTGATGTTGGCGGCTTCTCCGCCCCATTCCCACACCACCCTCATCGACCCATCTCGAGCCAGCATGAGCCCCGGCGAGGTGTGCCAGCGGTTGCCGCGATTGCCATCCACCGAGTGGAAGTCCCAGAGATTGATCCAACAGTAGGCGTCCCCGTCGGCATCGATCACCTCCGGAAAATACCATTCCTGGGCGACAAAGACGCCCTCCGGCCTTTTGGCTTGGTCCCCGAAGATCGTGTTCACGTCGCCGTACAGACCTCCCTGAGAGCGCGAACCTCCCTCGTCGAACGTGGCGAAGTGGCGTATGGCGAAACCGTCCCCACCCAGCGGATCGGCAACCACCGAGAAGTTGGCGCCGTTGGCGTCGTCGGGGGTCACCTCCGTGCCGATCGGGTGCTCGACGCCAATCCCATCCAGGCCCCACGGGGAAACCTGGGACTGGATGTCATCGGTCCAGAGAATCAGCGGTCCACCGCCGGAGCCGTTGCCACCGGTTTGGCCCCCGGAACCCCCACCGCCAACTCCCTCACCTCCGGTTGTTCCGTTGCCAGCTCCTCCCGCGCTGACTCCACCAGTGTTCGAGCGCCCGCCGCTCGCTGCACCCGCGACGCCCTCGTTTCCGCTCGCCGGGATCTCCCCGCCCGAGCCCCCACCAGCCTCTGCCCCGCCGGAACCTGATTCTCCTGCTCTGTTCTCCTGGTTGTCTGTCTCATTCGAGTCGTTGGAGCAAGCGGCGGCAAGCAACACGACCAGTGCCAGACCCGTGAAGGTACGGATGATCTTGGGGGAGCCGTTCATCGTCATCATGATGTCTCCATGGTGGTGGTGGATTCTTCGCCTTGCCGATCCAGGGCTTTCCCACCTTCAAGGTCGGGACTTCTCGGGGGGCCTGTCAACCGAGAAGTTGCGACCTGGTGCGCCGGCTAATGGCTGCCAGGGCGAGCTTCCGTCTCCACGAGAACGAGTGCCTGGATTGGTCAATACGTCGTAGCCACGGCGCCTCGCACGCCTCTTCGCAGAATTGCTCCGCCGCCAGCGCGACCCAAGGCGTTCTTGGTTCGGGGGCTACTCCACATCAGTGACCTGCTGCCAGATGTTACGGGTATCGGCGCCTACCCGGGGCCGCTCGCAGTCCCGTGCATCCTGATCCAGCCAAGCTTGGCCATCCGTTGGAAGTCTCCATCCAGCGACCAGACTGCGGCACGGTTCTCGGCTGCGATCCCGGCAACCAGAAGGTCCCCCATTCCGAAGTGCTGTCCAGTGCCGACAGCGCGATCCAGCCACGCCTCGATGCCCTTCCATACCAACGCGGAGGGTACGAGTAGAGGCAGCGCCTCCATCACCCGGCGAAGCTTCGGCAACTCAGCCTTGCGTGCACCACCCAAGAGCTCGATCCTCACCGGGGCGGGGATCGCAACCTGGTCCGCATCCAGCAATGCCTCCAGGTGAGTGCAAAGGGCGTTTCCACGTCCCCGGAAGAAATCGATCCACACCGAGGAATCGACGACCACCATGACGACTCTAGCGTCCGCGTCGCACCTTCGTGACACCGGTCTTGCCGGCGGGTCTGCCGGGACGACCGCGGGACGCCGCGATATCGACGTGAAGAGGGATCTTGCCCCGCATCGCCTTCAACTCGTCGAGACGCTTACGGCGAACCACCTCGGCAAGTGACAATACCACAGCGTCCGATTTGGAGGTCACACCAAGGATCCGCTGCGCCTCTTCCACCAGTCGTTGGGGCAAGTCCAAAGTGGTACGCATAGCTTTTATCATAATCTCTATGCGGCGCGCGTCAAGCGTTGGCCCCGCATTGCCGCCGGTGCCGACCACTCGCCAACGCACGTGGTGGGTGACAGGTTACAGCCCACCATGCCGACGCCGGGCCAACCCACCGTTCGCCTACGGTGTCTGGGTCAGCTCGTACACCCAGGTGTCCCCCAGCGGTTCGTGTAAGGGCGCATCCGGGACGTCGCCACCGAACAGCACGATGTGCCCGCGATCCGCGTCGTACACCATCCGGGCTTCCTGGCGAGGGGAGGGGCCGGGGATGTCAACGAATTCCCAGTTCTGGCCATCCCATTCGAAGGTCTGGTTCACTGCGAAAAGGACGGTCCGTTGACGTTCCTCATCGTACGCCATCGAGGGGGCGAGACCCAACTCGGGCATCGACGATGCCACCTTCGTCCAGGCTGCCCCGTCGAACTCCCAGGTCGCGTCGAGGGACACGAGGACTGCCCGCTGGCGAGCCAGGTCATACGCCAGAGCCGGACGTTGTGGCAGACCGGTGGGGCCATTCTCGCTCAAGATGGCCCAGTTGGTTCCGTCGAACTCCCAGGTCATGGAATCACTGACCAGCAGCATTCGCTGATTGTCCACGTCATCGACCATCTGGGTCCAAAAGGCAGCGGGCCCCTCGCAGCTGGCCAGGGTCCAGTCCCCGTCGGAAAGCGTGAACGTGGCGCTGCTGGCGAGGCCCGTCCCGCAGGCATCCGAGTCCGCATTGAGATAACCACCGTGCTTGGTGATAACCCCCCTTTTGGAGTCGAAGGCCATGCCAAACCCGATCCAGGCGACCGGTTCCTGATTGGTCTCGAGCTGCGTCCACTGTTCGCCATCTAAGGACCAAGTCTCCTGATTGGGAGGCCATCCGCCTTGCAGAATGGTGCGTCGCTGGAGCCGATCATAGGCCATGCCATGTCCCCAGCGCGGTGAAGGACCCTCGGTGTCCAGCTGGCGCCAGCGCCGGAGCTCCACCACGCCACCATCGGGTAGATCCGCATCGGGCAGCGGTTCGTCGGGGTCGACTGGCACCGGCTCCTCGTTGTCGCCTGGCGGAGGATCATCGTTATCCATCGCTGGTGGTTCGTCGGGATCGACTGCCGGTGGTTCGTCGGGGTCAACCACCGGTGGTTCATCGTAGTCAACTGCCGGTGGATCCCCGCCACCGTAGCCCAGCATCCCGCCGCGACCCACGGCGCCGCCCAACCCAGGGCGCCCCCCTGCGCCCAGCGCGCCTCCCTGCGAGAACCCTCCGCTGCCTGGCGCCCCACCGCGGAGCGATGCGCCCCCCCGACCCAACCCACCAGCGTCAGAAGTCGAGCCACTCAAACCCACGGCGCCTGCCGATTCCTCCACTCCGCCCTGACCAGCCCCGCCCTCCGGCTCTGGCGACTCTTTGGGTTCGTCCAGGGGAGTCCGCACGCACGCCAGTAGGCAACATCCGATCGAAACGGCCCAACCGAGTTTCACGAATCCACAGTTTGCCATTTCGGGTCGGGCACCGCACGAAAGTCCCGGTTGGTGGTTGGTCCGGCGCAGCCGACGAGCCATGGCGGTCGTCAGATCCCCTGCTTGGCGCTCGAACCCGTACCGCGGTGGTGCCGCTTGGCGTGCTCGACGAACAGGGCGTGCGCCTCTTGCCAGGCCATCGTCGCGGCTCGGTCGTCGGGTTCGGCCAGCGCCGCCTCCAGGAGCTGTCTCACCTCCGCGTAGCGAGCACTCTTCGTTATTGCGCCGAGCGAAACCAAAACCCGCCGGGTGTAGGCGTCGACGACGAAGGTTGGCAGAGCATAGGCGTACAGCAGGATGCTGTCCGCGGTCTCCGGTCCCACGCCCTTGACCGCCAGCAGTTCGGGCCGCACCTCGTCCAGTGCGCAGCGGCTAGGCCGAAGGCGCGTGAGTCGTTGGTCCCACATCAGGAACCACTGTGCGACGGCCTTCAAGTAACCTGACTTCTGATTGTAGTAGCCGGCGGGGCGGATGAGACTGCCGAGTTGCGCGAAGGGGGTCGCAAGAATGGACTCGGGGGTCAACAGTCGGTGGGCGCGCAAGGCAGCCAGGGCCTTTTCCACGTTGGTCCAGGCCGTGTTCTGGGTCAGGACCGCACCGGTCGATATCTCCCAACGCCCCTTGCGCGTCCTGGGAAGATCGAAAAGGCCTGGGTGATAGCCGCGGCTGGTCTGGGGAAGGTTCGCGTCCAAGAAGCTCGCCTTCTCCGTGCACACGGGCCACCAACCTTGGCGTCCGTAGGCGTTGGCCATCTCGGCCACCGTGGCCCGAACCCGAGCTTGCAGCTTGCCGTCGAGCTGGGTCGTTCGGCGAGCTTTCGGCATTGGCGCCAAGATAGCCACCGGAGTTCCGGCTGTCCAGCCGTGGCGCCTCGGACCGATCGATGTTGCGCTTCCGGCGCGGGATGGTTACCTCCCTTTGCGTCCATGGACTTCACGCAGCTCAAGGCCTTGCCCTTCGGACTCGTCCTGTTCGCGGGGATGGCCTGGGCGTTCTTTCGTCGCAGGATGCGGCACCAGCACGCCCACCACGATTACCCCGCCTTGGCGGAGCGCTTGGGCCTCCAATACAAGCCCCCTCGAGTCGAACGGCGGATCGGGCAGCTCTGTGGCACCTGGCGGGGCTTCTCCGTCCTGGTCGATCCCGACGAACAACGTAAAGTGATCGTCCGCTTCCACGGCGAGCCAGCCATCGACTTGCGGACTTATGAGGGGCCCCGTCGCCCGGGTCACCTCGACTACTATTCCTTCAACGACCGCGACGCGGACCGTTTCTTCAAAACCCGTTTCGCCAGCCCCGAGATGGCCGAGCGTCTCGACCAGGCTGACGTTGCCTCACTCATGGAACCCTTCGCTCAACGCTACCGGCGTGAGCTCCGCCAGTTGAACATCACCCAACAGGGGGTCACCTGCGTCGTCGATTTCGGCAATCCGCCCCACATCCCGGCACAGGCCGTGGAAGAGCTCCTGTCCGCGCTGGTACAATGGGCGGAACTCATCGAGCCCCCTTCATCCGGTGATCCCTGAGGTGGCTCTGCGGGTAACGGTGACCAGAAGCGACGCGCCGCGACCTGCAAAGTGAAGCACAGTCATGGTCGTCGATTGACCAGCTGGAGGATCCGCAGGCTGGAGTTGGAGCGACGTGTGAACCGGAAACGACGCCATCTTCCGCTCGGGTTGCATTCTCCTGCCGATGATAGAACGTAGCGACCTGCCCAAGTGGCTGTGGTAGAAAAGGGACGAGATTCGGAGGTACCGCGTGTCCAAAGACGACCAAGACAAGGCCCAGGGCGTATCTCGAAGAGGCTTCCTCGGTACGGTGGGTGCGGTCATCGCCACAGGCGTTGCGTGCAGCAGCGAAGACGGGGACAAGGGCTCCCAAGCGGGCGCAACCAGCGAGGGCAGCGGCGGGGCGTCTGGGGGATCGGGCGGGAGTACGGCGGGTACTTCCGGTGCGCCGGGCGCCGGGGGTGCACCGGGCCAGGGTGGAGGCCCCGGTGTTGGCGGTGCAGGTGTCGGTGGTGCTGGCACAGGCGGCGCAGGGACGGGGGGCGCGGGCGTCGGTGGTGCTGGCACGGGCGGCTCGGGCCAGGGCGGTTCGGGTCAGGGTGGCGCAGGTGTCGGTGGTTCGGGTCAGGGTGGCACCGGTACGGGGGGCGTGGGGCAGGGTGGTTCCCAGGCTGGTGAAGGACCCGGTTCGGGTGGCGCACCCGTTGCCGGCGAAGGACCAGGCTCCGGCGGTTCGATGGCGGGTTCCAGTGGGACCACGGTTGGTGAAGGCGGCACGGGAACCGGCGGCAGTGCCGGTGCAGGCCAGGGTGGTGGCGGCGGCGCCGGTAACATCGAGACCACGCTGGTGGCCCTGGTTCGCGCCAGCGATCCGAGCGGTTGGGCTGACGCCACGGAGCGTGCCATCGCGATGGCGGGTGGACTGCCGGATCTCACCGGGATGACCGTGCTCATCCGACCCAACGTGATCTCGAGCGATCCCCCTCCCACGACCACCAATCCCGAGGTCATCCGGGGTGTGATTCGTGCCGTGAGCAAGCAGGGCGCGACCACCATCCTGGTGGGAGACGATGGATGGGCCACCGACAACACGGTCGAGTCCATGAACTCCCTGGGCATTGGCCAAGTGTGCCAGGACGAGGGCGCGACCCCGATCGATCTGAAGGGTGGGACGACCCGACCGATTGCCCACGTCGATGCCGGGGCCTGGAGCGGCACCATGAACGTCTACGAGCAGGTGCTGGACGCGGACTTCATCGTCAACGTGCCGGTGTGCAAGAGCCACGCCACCGAGACCAACTTCACCATGGCGCTCAAGGCCTGGTACGGCCATGTGCCCCAGTCGGCGCGCAGCCACCAGTCCCTGTCCAATCAAGTTGCCGAGCTCCACCTGGCCAAGCAAGAGGGTTTCGTGGTGCTGGACTGCACCAAGGCCATGGTGACCGGTGGGCCTTCGAGTGGCCAGACCGCCGAGCCACAGATCGTCGTGGCCTCCAAGGATCCCATCGCGGCCGATGTGACCGGCGTCTGCGTCCACAAGCAGTTCGGTACTCGCGGCGGGTCGGTCTTCAATCTCGCGGTTTGGGACCAGCCGGTGATCAAGCGAGCCATGGAGCTACGGATCGCCGATTGGCTGACGGAAGCCACCAACTTCTCCTGCTCGGCGGAAGGGATCGAAGCCGCCGAGCTCGAGGAGATCATGGCCTGGCGAGATCACGATCCATGAGCAGGGCAGGATGAAGCTCTCGACGCCAGGGTTCGGCCTGGGCACATTGCTGTGTGCTCTGGCCTGCAGTAGCGAAGGTGGCGATTCGAGTGACCAGGGTGGTGGTGCCCCGCTGGGCGGGGCGCCAGCCTGGGGTGGGGCTGGCGGCGGCGGTATCGCCGAAGTCGGTGGTGCCCCCTCCTCGATGGGGGGTTGCATCGAGCCAGTGACAGGGGCTCGCAAGCACCCGGGTTGTTACGACACCCGGGGTTGCGCGAGTGGGGATTGTCACAACGCATGGTCCGGTGGCTGGCTGTACACGGACCGAGCCGGTTGCCAACCGGTGAGCGACGCCACCATCACCATCGAGAACCCGGATGGCTCGGTGGTCAGCGGAGTATCTGCCGTCGATGGCTTCTTTTCTCTGATCGGCGCCAATGCAGAAATCGGACGGATTGGCGTTCCGTACGTTCCCTGTGTGAGCAAATGCCCCAACAGCGTCTGCGGCAGCAAGGCAACGCACACAGCGGTGGATTGCCAGACCAGCGATTGCCACGGCGCGCCCAACCAACTCATCTATCTGACCGGGCAGGACTCGTCAGCCTGTGTCGCCCCGCCGGGGGTTGGCGGTGGTGGTCCAACCGACTGCATTCCGGCCACGCCCGGGGGGCCGCGTACCCACACGCCCGATCAGTTCGACAATCAGGCCTGTCAGGTTTGTCACGATCAGCTGTACACGGGCGGCTTCCTCTACGATAGCCCCGAGCGGGGCAATCCCGTCTGGCAGGCTACCGTCACGCTGACCCCCGTGGGAGGGACGCCGCAGACGGCGCTCACCGGGCCGGGCGGGATGTTCTATTTCCCGGGTCTCGTCACCGCCCCCTACGACGTGTGTGTTAGCAAATGCCCGGACCGGATCTGTGCACCGGCCGGCACGCACGTCAACCAACGAGACTGCCGCCGCTGCCATAACGGTGAAGACGCGGCCTGGATCCATCTGCCCTGACCGGGCAGGCATGCCATCTCACGGAGCCTTGAGTATCAGCGCCCCGATGTGACACGAGTCACAGTCGGCGTTGCGATCGTCGGCGGCAGCCTTGGGACGCTCGCCCGCCGCGTTACGGAGCCGAATGTCCGCGGTGGCCCAGTTGACCGTTCCCGTTCCCGTGGCCCAGTACATACCGTTGGCAGCGGTGTGCACGAAGTACTTGTTGGTGCCGTCACTGACGCCCACCTCGACGCCGGGTGCCGGGGTCACGCCGTCCGCCAAAAAGACGGTTCCACCGAAGACGAACTTGGACTGGGCGACTCCCGTAGCGCTGTGACAGGGCATGCAGGCGACGGCAGCCACCGGATCATTGGCGTGATAGGGGGTGGGCGGCGTGGCCACGGTGGGTGTGAACGTGGCTTCTGGCCAATAGCCTGCTGCCACACCCCCTGCGCCTCCGCCGATTCCGCCAGTGCCCCCGGTACCCCCCACCGCGCCGTCATCGCCCCCATCGTCACTGCTGCAGGCACCGGCAAGAAGGCAGAGAGCCGAGAGAAGTCCCAGAATGCCAGCCCTCAAGATTGAAGTAGAAGCCTTGTTGCTTGCCATGGGTACCTTCCGCTTGGAGAAAAGGGGGCGCCAACCGGGAGCGGCGCGCGGGAGGATGGATAAACCGGATTCGCCGTGGCGGGCAAGGGACTCCCAACCCGCTGCCGACACAGCGCTCACGTCCCGACTGGATTGTTGAAGGGAATTTGCCTGGGGAACCAGAAAGGGCGGCACACCGGCTAAAGAAACCTTTCCCGGGATCCACGACAGGGCCAAGGCGACAAGCGGCGAGCCACTGAAACTGCCTGAGCTCCCATCCCGGTTGGGCTACACTGTTCGCCCGTAGATCTTCGACACGAACGGCCAATCCTGGCGCCATTGGGGTCGAAACACCACAGCCTCTGGCGCCGATTGGCGGGAACCCGAGACATGATCATAAAAGCTTTGAAGCCCTGGACAGTCTGCCGTGCACGGACCCCCCTCGCCCTTCTGGCGGGTTCCTGCCTGGTTCTGGCCAGCTGCGGCAGCGATGAGACGAAGGGTGAAGGGACGGCCGGTGCGTTGGGTGCGGAGGGTGGTTTCGGCGGTGGTACGACGACCGGCTCGGGCGGGGCTTCGACTGCTGGGGGCGCACTCGGTTCCGGTGGATTGCTCGGCCCCGGTGGATCTCCATCCGCCGGTGGGCAGTTCGTGGGTGCCGGTGGGACGCCGAACGGAGGAACGCCCGGTCTGGGCGGCGTTTCGAACGGCGGATTTCCTATCACCGGCGGTACGGGCAGTGGTGGTCTCGTCATCGGTAGCGGGGGTCTGCCCAGCAACGGTGGAACCGGCAGCGGCGGCATTTTTGCCAGTGGTGGCATTCCTGCCAGTGGCGGAGCTCCGGTCGGCGGTACCCCGGGCAACGGTGGGCTGCCTGGGAATGGTGGTTGGAGTCCCTTGGTGGGAGGGCAGAGCTCTGGAGGCATTGGCGAGGCCGGCAGTGCTCAGGCCGGCAGTGCTCAGGCCGGCAGTGCTCAGGCCGGCAGTGGCCAAGCCGGCAGCGGTCAGGCTGGCAGTGGCCAAGCCGGCGGCGGTCAGGCTGGTAGTGGCCAAGCCGGCGCAGCCGACAACTTCTGGCCTGGGCCGTACAGCTACCAGGAGCCCAACTCACAGGGGGTCAACATGGCGAGCCACGCGGTGGGGCAGGACTGCACGAGCTGCCACGGCAACTTCGCCTTCGCCGGCAACGCGACCGGTGCCGCGCAGATTGGCGTGGCCGACGGCACGAACACCATCGTCACCTACACCGCCCAGGCAGGAGCCTTTTGGGTCAACAATGGGTCAATCAACTGGGGCAACGCCGAGGTCCGGATCCGCAGCGAGAGCGGCGCCGAGGCCATCATGCCGAGCTCTGACACGCCCGCGGCCAACTGCAATCAGTGCCACCAGAGTCTGGCGGTTCCGTAGCGGGGGTGCTCACACCGCTTTGTACAAGAACCCGTAGACGATGTGGATCCCGGCCAGGATGAACATGGCGATGGCCAGGACGATGTGCACGATGTTCCAGTGGCGCAAGAGCCATCGGGTACTGGCCAGGATCCCTCGCTCCAGCCCCAAGAGGGAGCGAGGGGCGGAGGCCCTGCGTTCGAAATCGACCAGATTGACGGCGGCGTCGGTGCGACCTCGCACGTAGCGCCCCAGAATGCCCGTCGTTACCACCACCCACATCAAGACAACCGCGATGCTCGCCCAGCGATCGAGCTTGAGAGCCGAGTGGTAGGTAACCAGCGTGGCGCCCACGAAACCGAGCCACAGGTGAGCGGAGAGCCACGTCGATTGTGCCCCCAGGTTGGCGAAGCGACGCACCCGGGTGCGTAGCGAGTAGGCCACACTGGCCAGCATGCCTCCCGCTCCCAGGTACCCCAGCCAATGGCCAAAGCCGCGTCCCGAGCTGTAGGAAACCTCCAGGGTGCTGCCCATACCGCGCAGCACCCAGGCCGAAAAGCTGTGCTCGGGCTGGGTAGCGAGCAAGAACGCTTCCACGCCCGTCCCGGCCAGTAGCACAAAGACCAGTATGGTGAGAGCCAGATGCCACCAAGGCTTGGCATGGCCTGGCGTTGTCCCGCGCAGGAAGGCATTCTCACCGGTTGACTCAAAGAGAGCGGCTGGAGTCGTCTCGAACAGGGCATGGGTGGGACAAGCGGTGAGGCACGCCTGGTCGTCGAATTCGGCGCAGTGGTCACACTTGACCGCGCGCTGACGAGTCCCCCGTCCGCTGGCATAGGTCGCCATTTCGGCCGAGCCTGGCTTGAGTACCTGGATGGCGGCGCGCTTCAAGAAATCCGTGGGAGGGTCGGAGCCGAGCAGCGCGAACACGACGTCGTTGGGCAGGGAGATTTCACCCCGGGGGGTGCGAAGGCGCACCGTCCGCGGTTCCAGGGCGAGCACCGTGGATTGCAGCTCGACCTTGATGCGTCCCTCTTTCTGGTAGGCCATCAAGCGCGAGCGGTTCAGCGATTTGGCCCGTGTGAAGGCGTCGCGTCGGTAACTCAGCGTCACCCGGCAATCGGGCGCTTCGGCCAGGCTGAGCGCCGCCTCCAGTGCAGAGTCGCCTCCTCCCACCACCAGGACGTCGCGCCCCGCGAATTCGTCCGCATCGGTCAGGTTGTACAGGACCCGACCCGGGATCTCGCCGGGCACTTGGAGCCGGCGCGGTGAGCCGCGCTTGCCCACCCCAACGATAACGGCGCGCGCTGCGACCCACTCCCCCCCAAAGTGAACGATGAAATCGTCCCCCTGAGCCTCGATGCGTTCGACCTCCGCGTTGCAGCGGATGTCGAGGCCAGCACGCTGGGCTGTCTGTTGCCATCGCGCCAAGAGCTCCTCCTTGGTGCAAGCATCGAACCAGAGCGAGCCCAGGAGCGGGACATGATGGGGCTCGGCCATCACGTGCTTGTTCTTGGGATAGTCACGGATGGTGGAGCCGAGCTGGTCTTTCTCCAGGACGCTGACCAGCAATCCTCGCTCCCGAGCCCGCAGGGCGGCGGAGAGCCCGGCAGGACCTGCCCCTACGATCACGACGTCCAACGTGTTCGGAGCCGTGGAGGCGGGGCGGGGGGAGATGGCGTCGACGGCTCTTACTGCGTCATTGATGGCTTGCCGAATCAGCGCGGAGCCGGCGACGTCACCCGCTACGAAGAGGTTGGGTACGTTGGTCATCCCCGAGAGGTTGCTGTTGGGGATGGGATCGGGGAAGTCAGCTACCGTGTAAGGGGCCTCCACCATCCGAATGGCATGGTACGGACACGCTTCGACACACGCGCCGCAGCCCCCGCAGCGCTCGGAGATCCTGATGGTCCCGGTCTGGTCGTCGTGAACCAGCCCGCCGAAGCTGCACACGGCGAGGCAGGGCTTGTCACGACAAGTCTGGCACACCACCGGGAAGGTCAGGCAACCGAGCTCGGGGCCGCCCCGTACCATGCGCGCCACGCCACCGAAACGAGCCGCACAAGCGGCCTGGCACTTGCCGCAATCGATGCAGCTATCGAGGCGTCCCACCCGGACTCGGGAGCTGTTGACGAACCCCTCGCGCAAGAGGAAGTCCTGTACGACGTGCCGGGTCGGATCCAAAAGGGACAGGAACCGGGTTCGCGCGCTGCCCAGCGAATCCACCAGGGTTCGGTGCCAGTCCGGATGCGCCGAGAGGAACCCCCCGAGGGCGGATGTCTCCACCTCTAACAGCGCGGAGCGACCCAGGGAGACGCACCCGATACTGGCGGGGCCCGGAACCTGCAGAAACCCAACCGAGAAGCAGTGGCCGGGCTCGAAATACCCGAGGTAGTCGAGATCCTGTTGGTTGGTCCCGGCGCTCGAACCACCGAGGGTTATCGCAATGACCCCCTCCACGACGAAGCAGTAGCTCTCTTCACTGGTGCTCGCCGAGAGCGTTTCCCGGGGTGACAGGTACCGGACCCGCCCGGCACCGAGCAGCTGCTGCAACGATGGGGCGGGCAACCCAGCGAAGAGGGCCAGGGCTCGAAGCGAATCCGCGGTGATGCGTTGAAGAAGCAGCATGGCTACCGCGACCTGTGACACGCAGCGCAGTCAGCGCGACGATGGCAAACGAAGCAATTGCTGTCGCCGAAGCCACCCGCCGCATAGCCATGCAGCGTGGTCCAGGCCCCCCGATGACTCAGCGGAGCAGTGCGTCGGTGACACGCCGTACAGGATGCGGTCTGATGGCAGGTTCGGCAAGCACCGGGATCGAAACTGGCAGCGCGCCCATGGGTCTTGCTGCGGAACAGACCGGTATGGCTCCGCGGCGCCGAGGTCCGGTGGCAGTTCTGGCAGGAGGGGCTGCCGTGACAACCGGCGCAGGACGCCTTGTCGGCTTTCCGATCCGGTTCGGGCAGCGTCGTGTGGAACCGCAGCCAGCCCGCCGTGTGATCCCGCGGGCGGACATTGACCAGCCGCGAAACCGCGGAGAATCGATGGGGCTGGTGGCATTGGGCGCAGTCGGTGCCGTATCGGCCGCGATGGGGATCGGCGTGGCAATCCCGACAGTCCTTGCCGTAAACCGGAAAGCGGCGATCGAGACCCGCAGGAGCCACACTTTTCCACTGTGACAGCGTGCGGGGCTTGGCCCCCGCTGTGCGGGACTGGTGGCAGGTGGAACAACGGACCCGTTGGTGCGCTCCGGTGCGGGGGAAAGGAGTCATCCGGTCGTGGGAGAACTTGGGGGCCCCTTTCTCGGGACGATGGCACTTGCCGCAGTCGCGTCCGAGCCTGCCCTGGTGGACGTCGTCCTTGGCGTGGCAATCAACGCAGTCCTTGTGCCCGAGCCGATATCGGTCGTTGGGGTGGCAGGCCACGCAGGCAATCGTCTTGTGCTTCCCCTCCAGCGGGAACTCCCGGTGGGAGATCTCCTTGCTGCGCGGGGCGTCGAACGGTGCGCTGGGGGAGTGACACCGTTCACAGTCTCGACCCAGGCTCCCTCGGTGCTTGTCGTCGTGGCAGTCCACACAGTGGGTCTTGCCCGTCCGATACAGGCGCTTCGGATGGCACGCCTCGCAGTTGTCCTTGACCGTGGGCTCGGCGTGGAAGCCCACCAGAGCAAATCGCGTGTCACGATTGTGATCGAAGGGCGACGTTCGCTTGCCCCCTTCGACGTGACAGGTCGCACAAGGCTTGTCCGCGAACTGACCCTGATGGGCGTTGCGGTGGGTGTGGCAGTTGGAACAACCGCCTTCCCCGTAGGACAGCTTGCGGTTCTTGGGGTTGTGGCAGTTCCCGCAGCGCAGCTTCTGATGCCGGCCCAGAAGGGGCATCCCGGTGGCGGTGTGATCGAACTTGGCTCCCCGAAAGCTCTGCCCTGGAACGTGACAGCTCCGGCAGTTGGCCGTCGACCGGACCACGGGATGGGTGGCCTGGTGGCAATCGATGCAGCCGCGAACCCCCTTTCGTTCCCCGGTGCCCTTCTTGTGACAGCTGCCGCAGCCGACGGTGGCGTGCCTTCCGGAAAGCGGGAAGCCGTACTGCTTGTGATCGACACGGGCCTCACCGAACCCGGCGCTCTGACTGTGGCAACTCTGGCAGCTCGAGGTGCGAGAGGTCACCGGGTGATTCGGCGTGTGACAATCGACGCAACTGCGCGGGGGGGAGCGCCCGGGCATGTGCGCCTGAGGGTGACACTGAGTGCAGGCCTGCTCGGGGTGCTTGCCTTCCAGGACCACCCCCGAATAGCGGGCGTGTGGCCCAATCCAGGACGAGAGCCGCGCGCCGTGCAGGGTCTTGCCCGGCGGGTGACAGATGTCGCACTGCTGGGACAACTCGGCTCGGGTGAGGCGGTGGATTTGCGCGTGGCAGCTTTGACAACTCGGGGAGAGTCCCAGATAGCTGGTTCGACCCGTGCGAAGCCGCGCCACATGGCACTTGGTGCAGGCGACCTGGGCGTGGTCGTTTTTCAGCGAGAACCCCACCTGGTCATGACGGAAGCTATCCCGACCCCCCACCGTGCTCCAGTCGATGATGCTGTACTGCCTTCCCTTGTGCTCGGTGTGGCAGTCGATGCAGGGGCGGTTGCCGAAGCTGGCGTGTAGCCCGCCTTGATGGCGGACGTTGCCATGGCAATTCAGGCACTTTCCGTTGGTGACCCCCTGTCCCGAGACATGGCAGTTCACGCAACCTTCCGAATGGTCGTAGGCCGCATGACCCTGGTTCAGGGGGCCTGGGGAAACCCGGAAATAGTCGGTCGCCCAAGCCAATCGGATCCCGAACACGCCTGCCAACAGCCAGGACAGCAGCAACAGGCTCCGTCGCGGGCGGTGCTGGTTGGGCGTCATCTCGTGGGCCTCGCTTGGGTCTCAGCGGCTCGCACCCGCTGCTCCATCTCGGCCTTGACCGGACTGTTGGTCCGCGCCCAATCGGGGGTATCCACGAGCCACCGCGCCAGCTGGGGCGTGCCATCTCGAAGCAGGGCCTCCGCAAAATCAATCAAGAACGGAGCCTGGCTCTTGACCAGGGAAATGGCCTCCGAGAGATTGCGCTGCGCGTCGGATGGATCCGCCTTCTGCCGCGCCGCAATGGCTGCAAAAAGCGCCTGCTTGGCCCTTTGCACCGCGGAGCCCTGGGGTTGGGCGAGCTGATGGCCCCGGAAGACCGACTGCGCCAATACGGACCAGGCCGATTCAGGATTGGCCCGGGTCATCCCGTCAACCAGGCGGTTGACTTCGTCGGTACGACCCTGGCGTCGTTCGAACTCCACCTGGTCGAACCGATGAGGTAGCCACGCTGGCCCCAAATCCTCGGAACGCCCGTAGGCCTCTCGGGCTGCCGCCACCTCTCCAGAAGACTCCAGGGCGGTCGCCAGGAGGAACTGGAGCTGACCATCCCGGGGCCATCGACGCGTAAGCTCTGAAAGCTCAGCCGTGGCCTGGGCACGTTCGGCGCGCGAAGCAATGGTCAGCGCAACGACGCGAAGCTGAGGCTCGCTAGCTTGCTTCGAAAGGGCGGACAGGATCCCTTGCACTCGCTGCGGATCGGCATCGTAGTATCGGTAGAGTGCGGCCTGGCTGCGTTCGATCAGGAAACGATGCGGATCCTCGATACCTGTGGGCAGGGGCTTTCCTTGAACCAATCTGACGAACGATGAAGACTGCTCGAGATCGCCGTCGGTCAAGAAATTGGACAATTCCGAGGCGTAGTGCGCCCGGTCGTCGGTGTCGCGACGGACCAGACCTGGTCCCGACGCCCGCCCCAGCAGCACCACGACGCCGACCGTCACTGCGGCGAACAAACCAAGCTTGGTCCAGAACCGGGGGCGACGGATCCGCGCCTTTTGGCCCGCGATCGGATTCAGTTCCGGCCAGCCCCCCACCAAGCTCTCCCCGAAGAGGCGGGTCAGCTGCTGGCGGGTATTCTCGTCGTCGAGAGGCGAACGAGAGCCCAGGGGCTTGCCGGTGTTCACCATGTCACAGGCTCCGCTCCGTGACAGATGGTGTTGGTGCAGGTCCGACCCAGCGGATCCCAGGTGCCCGCGGTCATCGTGACCTCGACGCTGCCGTTGACGTGCAGCTCCGGGTTGCTCACCAGTGAGCTGCTAGAGACCACGCTTGCATGGCAAGTCTCACAGCCCGAGCCGGCGTGCAACGAATGCCCCGTGCTCTGTGTGGCAGCCGGATGACAGCTCTGGCAATCGACCGGCGTGCCGGGAACGAAGCTCGCTGCCTGGCCATTGGTGAGCCCGGTTCCGTGGCAATAGACGTCGCTGCAGCCGGGGGCATTGTACTGACCTGTACCCCGCGGTGCGCCCGAGAACAAAACCTCGGCGCGCCCTGCCGTGCCATCGAAGAGATGGCCGCTGCTCAGGACATCCGTCACCGCAGCATGGCAGACCGTGCAGGGGTAGGCAGCGTGCGTGGTTCGCGAGACATGGGTGGTGTGGCTCCCCACGCCGAGCTCGGTAGTCAAGGTTCCGCCCAGGATGCCGGTGGGCGGAGCTCCGGTGGTGTTGTCCGTTCCGCCGTGGCAATAGACGCAGTTGGTTCGCCATCCCGCCTGATGGCAGGAATCGCAGCCCACCGTCGAGCCAGAACCTCGGAGATCCGAGCCGTGGCATGCCTTGCAGTTGGTAACGGCAGAATTGGCTTCAGGTCCGTGGACGGCGGGATCCCCGTAGCCATCCGGGTGGTATCCGGCGCCGCCCTGCACGTCGACGATCCCGTCGATATGACGCTCCTTGGCCAGGATGACGCCTCCGGGTCCCACCACGTCCCCATGGCACGCTTCACAGCTCGGGTTGGCGGGATGGGAGCCGCCGGGTGGATTGCCGTGACACGACGTGCAGGCCAGCCGCGACCCATCCACTCGCGTCCAGACCGGACCTGCTCGGGTGGCCGCCTCGGGGAGCGTGCCACCGTGACAGTAGCCGTTGGAGCACTGGGCGGTATTCCGATCCCATGCCGGGACCGCTCCCGACAGCGTTGCTCGTCCTGCAAAGGTGACGACCGCGGGCCCTCCCTCGAGACGGGGGTGGGTCAGAAGGGACGTCGGCACCACGTGACACGCTTCACAGGCCACCGGCGCCGCCACCCGGCCTGCGACCAGATGGGCCTGATGGGCCCCCACGCCGATTTGGTCGGTCCCGGTCGCTCCATCCACGCCCTTGGGGGGAGCGCTGTTGACCGCGTTGCCGTGGCACGCCGAGCAACCCAGCGTCTCGGGCAGACCTTCGCTCAGGGGTTGTCGCTCGCAGGCCAATAGGAGCAGCGCCAATCCCAGCCCAATCGGGCCCCAAGCGGTTCCAACAGACAGGATCCTGGGAAGCGCCAAGGCGGTCATCGCAACGTCACCGTTACAGCTCCTGCCGGAGCGAGATGAAGAAGGATTGCAGATACCGATCCAGGATCTCGAACTCGTAACGTCCTCTTACCTCCAGCCACGGGAACACCTGGTAGCCCAGAGAACCATAGATGGTCCGGGTATCCAGCAGCTCCTCGGCCCGTTCGTAGTATGTCACCTTGAACTGCTGATAGTACGTGCCAAGCTCGCTGCGCAGCCGCTTGCCACGGTAGCCCGCCGCCCCCCCCACGGCCAGCAGCCGCTCGCGATCCCAGGCCCCGGGTACGTACAGGTACTCGGCGGTCCCATCGACGAACCATCCCCTTTGCAGCAGGTCATCCAGCCGAGCATCCAGGTACAGTCCGCCGGAATTCCTGTTGAAACGTTCCTCATCCTGTCCCAGCAGTTGCCGACCACGCCACCCCAGATTGATGCTCAAGCTGGTCGGGTCGCCGAGCTCGAATCGCTTGACCGCATCGAACCGAAATCGCGCGTGCGGCAAGCTTCTTCCCAAGATGGAAAAGAACGGCTGTTCGCTCTCGGCGATCTCGTTCAAGGTCACGAACTGCGCCTCCACCTTGGCAGACAGACCCAGGTCGATGCTGGGGAACTCCGAGGCGAAGGCCACCCCACCATGGGAGAGCTGCCGATCGATCCCCCGCAGTCGGGCGCTGCCGAAGAGCGTCTCGTCACGCGCCGAGGCGGTGACCCCGTAGCTGTGGAAGGTTCCACGGTTCGTCTGCTCCGTCTCGGCATTGAAGACTCGCTCGCGGATCAGGCGTGAGTCGAGCTCGATCTTCAAGGAAGGAGTGGGGCGCACAACCCCGCCCAGGGACGCCACCCAGTCCTCGAACAATCCCGGGTCGCTCTCGAAGAAATGGACGGTCCTTCCCCCGAACCCAAAGAGCAACAGCGACCGCCCCAGCGGGCTCAGCCCCACGGAAGCCCCGTCGAAGGTCAACGGCAATCCGTGCTGCGAGGCCTGACGTCCTACCCTTGCATGGTCCAGCAGTTGTTCGTCACGCCACTCGACGGAGAGGGCATAGGGAGTGAACCAAGGCTGCTGATAGCTGGTTTCCGTTGCAAACAGATCAGGGTTTCCGGCGGGCTCCGCGCCGTCGAGGTCCCACCAGAGCTCTCCCTGAGCCACGCCGAGCAGATGATCGTCGTACGCGGAAACCTCACCATCAGCCATCAGACGCAACTGCTGATCCGTCTTCTGATCGGCGGCGGCCGTCTCCGCCAAGGGACTGCTGTCGGGCAGCACGTTGGACACGATGCGCAGTCGATACTGCTCCAACAGCGAGAGCCGGATCCGAGTGGCCCCCGAGTCCTCGCCAGCGTCTCCCGACGCGGCATCGCTTGGCGATGGTGTCGCGGCGGTCACCCCCGCTGACCACAGGGTGGCCACGATGCCCAGCCCCCACCAGGCGTTGCCCACCGCACGACGAACACCGGACTGCACCACGAATCCCAGGCGAGACTCACCCGTGTGACTCATCTGGGGGCTCTGGAAATTGTTGGGCAAGCTTCCAAACCGGTGGGGCGACGAGCCGGAATCCTAACTGAAATCCGGCCACGTTGCACGAACAGTCCAACCACCGCCTCCGGGTCGTTGGGTGCCTTTTTTGTTTGGTTCGGCGCAGTACCGGCCCCCAAAGCGAGCGACCCATCCCGGCCATCCTGCGGCCCGGTGAGCTTCCGGCGGCGAGGCTCGCTTCTCAGAGGTCAAGCAGCGTGACTCGACTGGCGCTTCTGCTAGGCCGCCCCGAAGACGCGCAGCAGACTGCTGTGCAGATCGCCCCGCAACAGCAACACCAGGCTCGCAAACTCCAACTCCCTCAGGCCGTGCTGGCTGGCCAACAGAGCCCGCGCGGCCTCCAGGATCCGGTGGCGGATGTCCGCGATCCAACCGGCCACCATCGTCCGCTGCACCCCGTATCGATCCCCAATGGAATCGATGGATAGGCCTTCCACGAAGCTCAGTTTCAACAGCGTCTTGTCCCGATCCTGCAGCGCCCCCATCGCCTCGACCATCGCGTCCTGCAAAGCGGGCCTGGCCCGGTCCAGCGTGGCCTGAAGCTTGGGATCGGGGGTGTTATCGAGCAGCTGGCGGAGGGCCTGCTCGTTGTCCTGCCGCGCGTCAGCCTGCTCGGTCGACTGCGCCAGCTCCACGGCGAATCGAACCATCGTTGCCTGCAGCCAACTGTCGAGGCTAGACCGACCGGCATAGGTGAGGATGGGAGGGCTCTCCTCGGTGCACAGGTGGATCAGTACTTGCTGCAGAACATCCTGCCGGATGGGTTCACTGAATCCCGATTTGGTCAGAAACTCGTCAAGGGCGCCAAAGAAACGCCTCTCGAGGATCTCGAGGCCAGCCGGGTCGTTGGAGGCGCAGGCCAGCGCCAGATAGACATCGGCCCCGTTGGTCGCCAGATCCTCCAAACGCACGTCCAGCGAACGAACATGCCGTTCGAAGTCGGCGAGGCTGACCTCGGCGAGTTCAGGCCACTCGAACTGGCCCAGTGCGTACGCATTTCGAATGGCGTCCTGCATCCGTTGCCATCCCCGGGTTGGAGATTCCGGTTACGCGATTCCCTGTACAGGCCCCCCGTACCACAGGCGATTTCGGCCCGCCAACGGACCCCCAAAAGCGGGCCATGGGAGCGCTCTCAATGGGGCTACCGCCCAAGCTGGCCACGAGCGAGCCTGTCCCTTCACTGGGGCGCCGAGGGGAAGCCAGGTTCGTCCTTGGCCCAGCGCGCTGAGGTCGCACATCCTGCGATGTTGCGCCGCGCCAGCCTCCCCAGCGCTTGGTCCCCATCAGAACGCTCCGCCAGCTGAGGCCAGTGCGATAGCAGGCGCGTCGGGACTCCCAGAACCAGCCAAGGACCGGTTGGGCTGCCCAAGTCGCGGAAAAACCGGGGATCCGGTAAGCCCCTCGACAATCGCATCGATCCATGTTTGCATGAAAACAGCCCCGCTTTCGGTGGCTGAGGGAGTTGGTCGTATGAGGATGCTATTCAGCGTGTCGTCGTTTGTTACCCTGTTCGCCTACGGCTCTTCGCTTCTAGCCCAGGCAGCACCCACGCAGCCTCCACCTGCCTATCCACCCCGGCCGGTGCAGCCTGCCGCGGCCAATCCACCGCAGCCCTACCCCGCACCGCAGCCTGCCGCGCAGCCGGCGCCCGCTACCTATCCACAACAACCCGCGGCGCAGCCGTACCCCGCGCAGCAACCCGCGGCGCAGCCGCAACAACCTGCTGCCTACCCGCAGCAACCCCCCGCGGCGGCCCCGGCGCAACAACCGGCACCCGCAGCCTATCCTCAGCAGCCTGCGGCTCAGCCGCAACCGGCCCCCGCTGCAGCCTGCTTCCCCGAGTGCCGCGCGGGCTTCTTCTGCAACCAGGGTACCTGCGTGCAGCGCTGCAACCCGCCCTGCGCCGCGAATCAGATTTGTACGGATGCGGGGGCTTGCGTGGCAGCCACGGATACGGCCGCTCCTCCCATGACAGGGACCCAGAGCGACGATCTCGGCCCCAAGAACTTTGCCATCGGTGCAGGCCCCGGCATCGCCTTCGGCGGGAGTATAGATGTGGAGGGGACAGAGATCGACACCGCTCCCAGCTGGCTCCTCGATTTCTACGCCGACGCGATCCTGGTCCCGGCCTTTTCGATGGGTGCATTTTTCACCCTGTCCAGCATGCCGGTGGACGAGGATGCCATGGAGGATGCGGACGCGGCGAGTTTCTTGTCCGTGGGTTTGAGCCTCAAGGGTCGGATCCGATTGAGTCGGGCGGTGCGGCTCAGGCCTGGGCTGCTGCTCGGCTACAACTCCATCAGCCACGACGTTTTGGACGATGCGAGCGCGGGCCTGAACGTTGGTTTGCAGGTTGACGTGGCGATAGCCCTGAGCGACCAGGTTGCCCTGGTCCCGCGGTTCGGCTTCTTCTCGCAGCCAGCGGGCGGCAACGACGACGTCGAGCTCACCTTCGCCCCGCATCCCTATCTGGCGTTCGCGGTGGAGTGGGGTCAGTAGCCGGCGTCCCAGACGGGCGGCCGCTCCAGCGACGTCAACCAAGGAGCGTCAAGTTGACCCCATGCCGCTGCATTGCGGCAAAATCCCCGTCGCACGTGAGGAGCGCCACGTCACCAAAGAGTGCGTACGTGGCAATCAAGAGGTCGAAGGTCTTGACGGTAACGCCCCTGCGGCGAAGCGTCCGGCCCAGCTCACCCGCGAAGCTCCACAGGTCCGGAGGTTGCTCCAGCCAATGGCATGCATCGAGCATCGGCAGCACTCTGTTGCGTTCGCGGTCGGACGCGAACCCCCGGACCAGCTCGGTACGAATCGGGCCGCACCAGGCGGCGGTGCCCTCCGTGAGGACTCGCGCCACTTGGTCAGCCGTGCCCGTGGATCCACGGAAAAACGCAATCCACGCCGAGGTATCGACGAGGATCACTTCCGCGTGTCCTGCAGATCCAGCTCGAACCGCACCTTGCCGCGCAAACGCCCCAGCTCAGCCAGCCTTCGGCGTCGCTCCAGCTCTTCGAGTCCCATGACGATGGTCTCGGTGATGCCGCGCCCGGTCGTCGCGCGCGCACGCTCCAACAGCTTGGCTGGAACGTTGACTGTGACCTTCTGCAGCACACTTGCCATGCAGTACAGTGTAGCATATGGTTCAGACCAGTCACAAAGCTGGTCCAACCCGTAACCCCAGGGGAGCCGCAGCGCGACGGTTCCGCTCTACGGTTCCGCCCCCGAACTGGCCACACGGGCACAGCCCGAGAAATCGAGCTTCACCTGCAGCGTCCCTGTCTCGGGGAAGCGGCAGTCGATATAGGCATGGCCATCCTGACGGAAGGGCAACTTCCCATCCTTCAGGACCACGTCGAACTGCGAGCAGAACTGCCGCTGCACGTTGCGCTGCTCGCAGGTGAAACCCTGGCAGCGCTTGGGGTTCTCGACGTAGACCTCGATCCTGCCCCCCTCGTTCTTCACCAGCTTGAGTCCGCCCCGAAAGCCCGAGCGGCTGCCGCTGGTCTCCGTTTCCGGCACCACCCAGACCCCCTGGAAACTCCAGTGCTCCCCATCCATGCAGGTGACGGGCCGCACCTCGAAGTCACCATGGGGATTCCCGGTGGAGCGGATCCCCCCGGTCGCAGTGCCGGAAGGGAAGCTCGAGAAGATCACGAGCAGCCCACCCAAGACGCCCACGCCCACCAACACGCGGAACCACAGCTTCATTTTGGGGGCCGATCCGGGTCCGGCGGGTGCAATGGGAGTCGACATGGGTCAGACTGTCTCACGATCCTTTGCGCGACACCACGACTCCTCGCAAGATGGCGAATAAGGAAGACAATGTCCAAACAGCGTCATGAAGTCCCGGTCAGCCAAGCCGGCGCTCTGACCCACAATCCGTTCGCCAAGCTCTCCAATACCCACGCGCCGAAGGCCCCGGTCCCTTCCACGGTCGCGCGCGACAGAGGGCCGAAGAAGCCGTCGCCCCCCCAGAAGCTCAGGTGTCGCCTGGAATCCAAGGGACGCAGTGGAAAGGTGGTCACCCGGGTCACGGGATTGCCCGAAGACAACCTGAATGCCATCGCTGCCCGCCTGCGCAAGGCCCTGGGTTGTGGGGCAACCATTGAAGGACCCGATCTGCTGGTCTTGGGGTCGCTGGTGGATCGAGTGACTGCATGGCTCGAGAGCATCGAGGATCTGCGGACCATCCTGCCGGAATCGACCCCCACGGCCCCCAAACCACAGCCGGCGCCCTCTGCTCAGCCCAAGTCCGCAGGTTCTGGCACGGTCCGCCAGGACATCCGGCGCGGACAGCGCGTGGCCATCGTCACCAAAGCCGACCAATCGAGCGGCAAGATGACCGAAGGCGTCGTGCAGGACATCCTCACGAACTCCCCCGACCATCCCCGTGGCATCAAGGTGCGCCTGGAAACGGGTGAGGTGGGTCGGGTGCAGGCTGTGTGGGGATGAGGTTCGCTCTGGTGACTCGCCAGGGCGCACGGTCGACCCTCCACTGCTCGTACCCGCGCCGAGCAAGACCAACAGCACAAGACATTGCAGGGACTCGTCGGGAGGACAGGGGCAACAATGGTGTACAACCATGGAGGTGCCGGATGCTTTCGACATGCGCTGACAGCTCCGACGATCGCGCGGGCGATCGCACATCCCGGGCGTGTCGCGCTTGGGGAGGCGTGAGCGCGCCTCGCTTGCTGCTCGTCGCTGCTCTGGGTACCTCGTGCGCACCGCGCGCGGCACCTTGGACGCCGCCGCCAGCGCTCATCCAAGAAGGGCTGCGCGATCCGGTCGTGCCCGAGTCGGAGCCGCAACCGATGGCGGAGCCGCGCCCGGATCTCTCGGCTTCGTGTGATCCCGATCCCACGAAGCCCGTCGCGCTCGCCTGGGAGAACCGGGCGTCCTGGACGGGGGGGCAAAACGGGGTCTTCGAGGTGCGCGGCGACGGTTCGCGCTTCTGCCTCGTTGCGCGGCGCCAGCGCGGGCTCTACGCGACGCTCGTGGACGTGGCCGAGGTGACCTCGGTCGTCGCGCTGGTCCCGCGCGGTCGCAACCGAAGCGGCGCGCGTGACGCTGCCATGACCACGGTGCGCGTGCAGCGCGATGGACGCGAGGACGAGTCCGTGTTCCCGACCGGCACGAGCGGGGGCGTGTTCGCGCGGGGGGATCCAGGGCTCGCTCCGGTCTTCGGTCGCCTTGGCGCCGCGCTGTTCGCGCTCGAGAGGCAAGCCTGGAAGGTGCCGTATCGCCTGGCTGTACCACGCGTCCTGCGGCCCCAGGCGCCGATCGCGAAGAACGGCGCCACCAAGCTCCGCGTCGCGATCTCCAACCCGGGCAAGGCGCCCATCACCGTGCGCGGCACGCGCGGCTTCGTCGAGCTCTTCGCGGGTCCGAACATCGCACCCGCGTGCCTTCACTGCCCCGTTCCCGAGACAAAGGTGAGCGTGACGGCCCGCGCGCTGCGCGACCTGGAGGTCGCGCCTGGGATGGAGCGCGAGGTGACGCTCACAGCGTATCTGCGAGGCCCTTGGCCAATGCGGGTCTACGCGGTCGTAAACGGGGAGGGGCCGGCAGCTGCTCCGTTCTATGTCGGTCGCGCCGGGTCGGACGACCTCGTGATCGGAGCAGAAGCAAGGGACGCTGAGTAACCCTGGGGTGGCTGCTTCGCTCGTCCACCGCAGGATCGTTCACCAATCTGCCGACGACGGGTCTTGAAGATTCCCCTGGTCCGGGCGAGATCGTGCCATCGCCCAGCCAGCGAAGGCCCGGAGCCAAGTACGGACAACCGCAATCACGACCACGACGTTGCCTGAACCAGCCAAACGCACAAGGCTGGTTCTTCACCGAGAACTGGCACGATCCTGTGGCGGATGCGAACGGTGGCCAGCACGGGCGCTACCGATGCGAATCGTCCCACCAGTGCTCAGACAACCGCGGGACGTTCCATACATGTACCTCATCCACGCCATCGCCGAGTGTGACCTCACAGGTGGTGACCGTGGGCTGACCGGGGCCAGCCAGAATGACTCGCTTCAGACGCAGCGTATGCCCCGGCCGAGCTTGCGCCATCAAGCCTGGTAGCTCAAGGTCGAACGACCGAACCTTCGCTGCGCGCAGGCATCGGTCGACGTACGCGCCATGGGCAAACGGAATGAACAGAGTAATGTAGTCCCACAGCTTCGATGGTGGCCGCTCGCTCTGCCGCGACTCGACGACGAGGGTGTCGCCGCACAGCGTCAGCATTGGATTCCGACCGGCAAGGCCGGGAAGCTCTCCCCGCGTTGCCTGGCTACACGTCGCCACTCCCGAAAGCTGTCCATGCTCATCCGAAGTTAGTATGGCTTCGTAATCGAACCAGTAAGCATTGCTGATGGCCACGGCGCCACACTATCTTCTACCAGTTTCCAACCTCATGGGGCCACTTGGAAGCAGGTTTTTCCAGGGTCATGGGTCCATTCCCGGCAGGGCGACCGGTAACCAAGGCAGCCTCTCCACCTCGACGGCGGGGGTGCCGTCGGGAGCGAAGCGCGGGAGCCGTTGCTGTAGGCCCTGGTGCGGCCGGCTCGAGTCGCCGTAGTTGCAGAAGCGATGGGGAGTCGTGGCGCGGTCAGGTATCTTCGATGATCGGAACGTCTGGCAGCCGTTCGCTCGCGACAAGTTGCTCAACCTTCACGAGCAACGTGGTCATGAGGTCAACGCCTGGCGCCACAGGTCATTTGAACGGCACCGCGCTCCAGATCTTCTCAGCTTCTGGGCGCGCGTCTACGAGCATGTCGGAGCCGAAACCGGCGGCCTCGCGCGCGCGACCATACGCGTCTGCCAACGCGTGCCAACTGGGGAAAGCTTGCTGCAGTCGCGGACGCACGGCGCCGATCAGTGCCCAGCTCTGTTCATGACTGAGCAACTCCGCCCCGGCGGCGAAACGCGCCACGATGATCGCACGCATCAAGTCCCACGCCGCGTCGTTCTCTGGGAGTTGCTGCAGCTCAGCAAGCGTTTGCTGTACGTCTTCGGGCGTGTTGATCTCCCAGTACTGTGCGAGCGTACCCGCGCAGCTGCGCTTCGACTGTCGCCCTGGGTCAGAATTCCCGTACACCATCGAGTAGCAGCCCCGTGCCCAGCGCTTGACCGGATCGGCGCCATCTTCTTGCTGCATCACTTGCTCCGGCGATTTGCGCCGTAGCAGCACCGCTACCAGGATGATCAGCAGCACAACTCCCAGTCCAATTCCAATCCACATGCTTCGTCCTCCTCTCCCAAGGTGACGCCCAATCGGGACCTCCCAGTCCCGTCCGCCCTCGCTATTACCATCTCAGTGTCAATGCGCCAGCCATTGTGCCGTTCAGTTGCGCGGAGCCGAGCGGCCAAGAAAAACCCAAACCATTTCGACGGGCAAGCCACCCCGGAGCGGCATGGGCTCGTGCTGCGGCTGGGACACGGTCTTCTCGCTGGTGCGCGGGGGCCGACTCTCGCGCCTGGTGGCACAGGGCGGCAACGGTGAGTCGAGAGAGCTCGTGCTGCCCTCGTCGATCAGATCCAGGTGGAGGCTCACGACAGGAGCGGCCCCGAACACGCACCGGGTCGTCGTCCAGACGTCCTGCTGGATGGTGGCGCTCATCACCCTGCGCAGCCAAGATGAAGTCACTCTCCCTTGTGCCATGGCTCGACCTTTCCTTCGCCGCACCATCGAGTCCTACATCACCGATTATCATCAGGAACGAAACCATCAGAACCTGGACGACCCGAGTTGTTCTATAGTCGGGCCATGGTTGGATCAGTTCTCTTGGCGGCACAGCTCCTCGCAGCGTTGCCGGCGGAGGAGCGCGCGGCATCGCCGGTGAGGGTCGAGGCTCGAGGCTGCCCTTCGGGTTCCCAGGTGGAGAGGGCGCTCGCGTCGATGCTGGCGCCCGTGCCGGACGCGAGGGAGCGTGACGTGGCCCGCGTCGAGTGGCGCGGGGACCAGCTACGCATGGAGCTGGTCGATGCCAGGGCCAATGTCATCGCGGAACGTTGGCTCGACGCGCATGGCTCCTGCGCAGAGCTTGCTGAGCTGGTCGCCGTCGTCATCGCGAGCTGGGAGAGTGATGTTCATCCCGAGTACGCACGGCCCCACACCGAGCAACAGCCTCTACCTCGGGTGCCGCCCCCGCCACCACCCACGAAGCGTGAGGCCCGCCGAAGCCGCGCGCGTCGGTCTGCCTACGATGTGGCTCTCGGCACTTCTGTCTCCCTGGCCGGCACCGCCGCGCCGGCTGGAATGCTTGCGCTGACCTGGATCCCGCGTGGATTGGGGTTGGGCCCGCGCCTGTTTGGCGTTGTGGAGGCTCCTCGCAGGCTCGATCTCGGCGTGGGATGGGCACGTTGGGGCCGGTGGATGGGTGGGGCAGAGCTTGACCTTCGCCTTCCCGCGGGGGCGAACCCGATCGATCTTCATGGCGGAATCGTCCTCGGATGGCTCACCGTGCAAGGGTACGGCTTCACGACAAGCCTGTCCGGCCACGCCTTCTCGCCCGCGGTCGCGGCGGGAGGGCGCTATTCTTGGTGGATTTCCCGGTCCTTGGCGGTTTGGCTCGACGTTTCTGGCCTCTATTGGACGCGCAACCAGATCGTCTTCGGCGAGCCCTTGGGGCACGAACGGCGCATTCCGGAGCTCGAGGGACTGGTCACTTTCGGTCTCGCGTTTGGCAGCGCAATCACGGGTCGGTAAGGTTGGGTCGGTTTCGAACCACGCAGGAGTGTGTCTGGACCCATCCTGTCTGGATTGATGGTCGGCCATCCTGCCGCATTGCCGAGGCGAATGACTCTGGAGATGACGAGCGCGCGTTCGAGCACGAGGGACATGTCTGTGGGATCGGTGCGCCCGTCGTTCGAGGGGGTGTATCGCGCTCACGCCAAGACCGTGGCTCGATGGGCGGCACGACTGCTGGGTCCCTCTTGCGACTGCGACGACGTGGTACAGGACGTGTTTCTCGTGGTCCAGCGCCGGTTGCCCGAGTTCCGTGGCGACGCTGCCATCACGACCTGGCTTCACGAGATTACTCTGCGGGTGGCTCTAGACGCGCGCAGGCGGGCGCGCTGGTGGTCTTGGATTATGGGGCGAGGCCAGGCCCCCAGCCGTGTGCCGACGCGTGCCGTTTTTGTGCCCAGGGCAGACATGCCGAGCGATCCCCAAGCGCTCCTGGAGGCTCGGGAGCGTACGGTGCTCCTATACCGAATCCTGGATGAGCTCGGGGAAGTGTACCGAACCACGTTCATCTTGTTCGAGCTCGAGGGGCTTTCGGGCGAGCAGATCGCCGAGATCACCGCTACGCCCATCGGTACCGTCTGGGTTCGTCTGAGTCGAGCGCGGAACCGGTTCCTCCGACGCATGCGCGCGTGGGATGAGGTCGAAGCGAGGGACAAGCCATGAGCCAAAACGTGGTCGGATCGACGTTGCGTTGGCGCGACCGCAAAGTCGGTGGCGATGCTCCTGAAGACCGCGCAGCTGCACTGATCAGGGGCTCGCTGGAACCCGGCGAACCGGACCCATCGAGCCTCGCGGCAATCGAGCGACGAGTGTCGTCGAAATGCCGAGACCGAGGCCTGTGGGAGGGTCGGAGGCCCCCCGCGCTGCGGTTTCGACTGGCCGTTGCCGGGCTCGTCGTCCTGCTCTGTGCGGGCACGGTTCAAGCCTATCGAGGGATACGCCATTGGGGTTGGCTCGCTCCCATCTTCTCCCATGGCTCTCAATCGTCCCAAACCTTACAGCCATCGCAAACACCATTCAATTCCAGTTCACCAGTATCAAAAGGAGCCGTTCTGCCCTCGGCCATTGCCGACGTGCCACCGATCCCGACGGGGGCTACCGACCGGGGCCCAGAAAACGATCGTGTCGTCGAGCGGGGTCCCGCTATCGACAATGGCATCGATCAGAGTCGTGCCTCGCATCGAGCGGCTTCGGTGGGAGGCGAACCCTCCCAGTCGAGGGTACCTCTAGAGGAAATCCGCCAACTCGACCATGCCATTAGTTTGTTGCGCAAAGACCGCGACGCCAACGGTGCCCTGGCGGTTCTCTCCGCATATTTCGAGAGCTTTCCTCGTGGAGTACTCGGCCACGAGGCGCGGTTGGCCCAGGTCGACGCGCTGCTCATGCTTCGGCGCTCGGACGAAGCCCTTGCCGCGCTCGAGAAACTGCCCCTCGATGCGCATCGCCGTTCGACCGAGCTGCGACTGATCCGTGCGGAACTCCGTGCTCGTTCGGAGTGCCTCCGCGCCAATCAAGACTATGGGATCGTTCTCGCGCGTGGTCCAGGTGCCCTACTTGAGGAACGAGCCCTCTACGGACGCGCAGCATGTCGGGCTAAGCTTGGAGACAGCGTGGGAGCCGAAGCGGATGTCCGTCGCTATCTCACGCGCTACCCGAACGGTGCACACGCCGCTTGGGCGCGAGCCTGGCTAGAGAGCCTTCACTGATAGCGCGTGATTCGTCCGGCGACGGTTAGGTTCGCGCTTCCTCGGGCCACACAACAGCAACAACGAGGTGTCTTCGATGGACAATAGTAGGACGCTCTGGATCACAGCCTTGCTGCTCGGTACATTGGCCTGTGGAACCGATCGCATTCTCGTCGGAAAGAGTGGGGAGGAGGCCGGCAGCGCGGGCTCGACAAGCCAAGCCGTGGCGGGAAGAAACGGCGAGAAGGATCCGAGCGGGGGAGAGGATGCGGAAAACGGTGGGCTCACCGGTAACGGTGGGTTCGACGCAGGGGGTGGCATCGGCGGCAACAGTGGGACCGCGGGCCGCGACGGGACCAGTGGAACCGGGGGATTCGGTGGGGTCGAAGAAACGGCGGGCAGCAATGGGACCGCCGGCGCAAGGGATCCGACGACAACCCGGGCAGGGGCCGCGGGTGCAGCAGGCGATGGGTCTATCGTGACTGACGACGCCGGAGGCGCAGGTGTGGGCGGCGAAGCCAATCCAGATGCGGCGGGTGCTGCCTCCGTTTGCACACAGACTGTCGAGGTCAAGGCCATCTCGACGGGTAACCCTCAGACCTGTGTGCTGACCAGCTACGGGGGACTCCGGTGCTGGGGACAGAACGAGGACGGCGGGCTCGACGACGGCTCTACGGATGTGCTCACCGGTGTCGCGTCGATTGCGTCGGGCGAGGGTCACACCTGCGCGGTGATGGAAGCCGGCGGCGTTCGATGTTGGGGACGGAACTCCAGCGGCCAACTTGGCGATGGCACGACGATCGAACGATGGAGCCCACCGACCAGCGACGTGCTGACTGGTGTGGAGGCGGTCGCGGTGGGCACAGGGCACACGTGTGCCCTGACGAAGACCGGCGGAGTCCGTTGCTGGGGAGCCAATTCGGGCCAGCTGGGCGATGGCACGACGACCCAACAACTCACCCCACCCGCCACCGACGTGCTCACGGGCGTCAAGGCGATCGCGGCAGGTGAGGAGCACACCTGCGCCTTGATGGACTCGGGTGGCGTCCGGTGCTGGGGACGCAACTGGGCTGGTCAGCTGGGCGACGGCACCGGGGAAACCCGCCTGAGCCCACCCGCCACCGACGTGCTCACTGGAGCAGAGGCGATCGTGGCGTCAAGTGTCCTCACCTGCGCCCTGACGGAGACCGGTGGCGTCCGATGTTGGGGAGTACACGAACGTGAGCACCTCGGGCTCGACATACCTCCCGAGCGCCTGAGCCCGTCTGCTACCGACCTGCTCACCGAGGTACAGACGATCTCGGCGGGGGAGTCACACCTGTGCGCGCTCATGAAGACCGGCGGCGTCCGCTGCTGGGGAGATAACCGATTCGGTCAGCTTGGCGACGGCACCACGACCGATCGCTTTACCCCGCCAACCAGTGATGTCCTCACCGACGCTCGGGCCGTATCCGCAGGTAGCCTCCGCACCTGTGCAATCCTGAACACCGGCACCGTCGACTGTTGGGGAGGCGATACCAGTGGCCAACTCGGTAACGGTGTGAGGAGCTACGTGCCAAGCCCGGGGAACGACGACATCCTCACGGGCGCACAGGCCATTGCGGTGGGGCTCGATTTCGCCTGTGCCGTCATGGCGACGAACGGAGGGGTCCGCTGCTGGGGCAACAACTCCGCGGGCCAACTCGGTGACGGCACCACGACGAACCGTTTGACTCCAC
The DNA here is from genome assembly GCA_964648165.1 of uncultured Polyangiaceae bacterium. Taxonomy (GTDB): domain Bacteria; phylum Myxococcota_A; class Polyangia; order Polyangiales; family Polyangiaceae; genus FEN-1139. The sequence continues at coordinate 66,554 of CAZYKT010000029.1, forward strand.
CTCTGACGGAGGTGATGACCAACGTCAAGGAGCTCGCGCTCGGTCGCGCTCACACCTGCGCCTTGACGACATCCGGAGCAGTCCGGTGCTGGGGAGACAACTCTGCGGGCCAGCTGGGCGATGGCACCACGACCGATCGCGCGAGCCCACCCGAGAGTGACATCCTCACGGGTGTACAGGCGATCGCGGCAGGCGAGAATCACACCTGTGTGCTCATGACGACGGGCGGAGTCCGGTGCTGGGGAGACAACAGCCACGGCCAGCTGGGGGACGGGACCGAGACCAGTCGCTCAAGCCCACCCACCAGCGACGTGTTGACTGGCTACCAGGCGATCGGCGCGGGTTACCAGTTTACCTGTGGCTTGACCACATCCGGAACCGTTCGATGCTGGGGAAACAACGAGGAAGGGTATCTCGGTGGTGCTACGATCGGGGCAGATTCGCTTGTGCCGGGGGAGGAGATGTTTGCCGATGTCCGAGCGATCGATGTGGGCCATTCGGGTTCCTGTGCGTTGACCCAGTCCGATGAATTGAAGTGCTGGCCCACTACCGATATGCCATCGAGCGAACTCCTTGAAGGTGCGATGGCCATCGCAAATGCAGACCTCACCATCTGTGCTCTGATGACGGGCGGGGCGCTCCGATGCCGGCGCGACGACGGAACTGGCGCCTGGTTCGCTGACACATCCCTTCCAGACGTTCTGACTGGAGTCGCGCAAATCGCAATGGAGGGGAGCCTCATCTGCGCGCTCATGACGACGGGAGGGGTTCGCTGCTGGGGGAGCAGCGATGTGGGTGGCTTGGGCAATGGCAGCCAGGCCTATTTCGTAACGCCGACACCGACCCTCCCACTCTGCCGATAGAACTCGAGTGTGTCTTTCTCGAGGCAATGGCCCAAAACCAAAGTGCATTCCAACGGGTAGCGTCGGAGCATCACGTCCTGCATCGCAGCGCCAAGCCCTTGGTGGTAGCGGCCGGTCAGATGGTGACCGACAGATGTCCCGACCCAATGCCGCAGGTGCCGCTCGCCGAGGATCGCCTCCAGGAGCAGCCCAGAACCAAGGAACGCTCGGCGTCGTCCAGGTGAGCCACGCTGACCACCACTGCGGGGGTGCAGTCGTGGGTGGGGGTGAGCCATTCGCGGATTTTCAGGGAGGCCCCTTGGCGCCAACTCGAGGAGGTTGGTGAGGCCAACGCAGGCTCCCGAGCTCCGCGGACTGTCCGGGCTCAGATTGAGGCGTCTGGTTGCCGTCTGGTCGAGCTTCCAGGAGCCTTTGCCGGTGGCCCGCAATGACAGCAGGTGACGGCCGCCCCGTTCCGTCTCGGGACACGACCGACATCCTTGTCTGGCGCTTGGGTCGTGACCTGCGGCAACGCCATCGGCCCCCCCGGCAGCCTCGATGATCTCAATCGAGGCCCATTCGGGCGTCATTGGCCAGAGTTCGTTGCGGACAAACCGGTACGACCCAGGTACCTGCCAGGATGGAAGAACTACTCCCGCCTTGCCGATACGCCCCGCGTTTTCCATAACCTCGATGCATGGATTCGTCGCCGACTACGCATGCTCCACCTCAAACAGTAAAAGCAGGGACCAACAGTCTTCCGTGAACTACGCGCTCGGGGCCTCTCGATACGCGGAGCCGCGGAAGTTGCTGCTCACTGCAAACGCTGGTGGAGGACGGCTGCCCACGTCGGGCTCCACACGGCTCTGCCCAACACCTACTTCGACCAGATAGGAGTCCCGCGGCTCGCCCGCTAAACCTCAACCTTCCGAACCGCCGGATACGAACCCGTACGTCCGGTGGTGTGGGAGGGGAGCAGGAGCGCAAAACCTCCTGCCCCCTATCCCGAT
>CAZYKT010000030.1:0-67866 GCA_964648165.1 uncultured Polyangiaceae bacterium
GTGCGCGGCAAGCAGTGAGTCCTGCGACGAGGAAGCACAATGCTACGATCCGGAGGCTCCAGTTGACGAGCCATCGTGCAACGAAGACGGGGACGTGGTGCAGCACAACGCGGTAGGGGAGGAACTGCCGGTCGAAGACTGCTTGAGCCCCGGGGACGGCGGTTTGTGCCAGGACGGGGTATGTGGCTGCCAACCGGGTCGGGGGGGTGACCACTGCACGACCTGCCCGGTCTATGTGAATGGGGCAAATGACACCGGAACCGAGGATGGCACGACCTGGGCGACCGCGTTCACGACGGTGCAGGACGGGTTGGATGCCGCCCGAGCCATGCTGGAGGATTTCGACTCCTGCGAGGTGTGGGTAGCGCAGGGCACGTACCTGCCAACGGGTGACCGCACGGCGACGTTCCAGCTCTACGCAGACGTGGCGCTATACGGTGGCTTCGACGGAACGGAAGGCGAGCTGGACGACCGGGACTTCGATACCAATGTGACCATCCTGTCCGGCGACATCGGAACGTCAGGCGACAGTTCGGACAACGTGTACCACGTGGTCACCGGGGCCACTGATGCCACCATCGACGGTTTCACCATCCGGGATGGAAATGCCAACGGGGATGACTTGGCCAGGTACGGTGGTGGTGGGATGCTAAACGACGGTGCCTCTCCGACCGTGACGAGCTGCACGTTCTCCGGAAATAGCGCCCGCTGGGGCGGTGGGATGTACAACCGCGAGTCGTCCTCCCCGACCGTGACGAACTGCACGTTCTCCGGAAATACAGCCGACATTTCCGGCGGTGGGATGGGCAACTACCACTCGTCCCCGGACGTCACGAACTGCACCTTCTCCGGCAATACAGCCAACTACGCCGGTGGGATGCACAACGAGTCGTCGTCCCCGACCCTCACGAACTGCACGTTCTCCGGCAATACGGCCACCAGCCGCGGCGGTGGGATGTACAACTACTCCTCCTTTCCGTCCCTCAGGGACTGCACGTTCTCCGGCAATACGGCCACCTACGGCGGTGGGATAAGCAACTGCTACTCCTCCCCGACCCTCGCGAACTGCACGTTCTCCGACAATACAGCCGCCAACGGCGACGGCGGTGGGATGGAAAACACCTACTCCTCCTCCCCGACCCTCACGAACTGCACGTTCTCCGGCAATAGCGCCGCAGACGACGGCGGTGGGATGTTCAACCAGACGAACTCCGACCCGACCATCGCCAACTCCATCTTCTGGAACAACGGTGGTGATGGGCAGGAGATTTACAATGACGATACGGATTCGGCTCCGGTCGTTTCGTACAGCATCGTTCAGGGAGGCTATACCGACGGTACGGCCATCACGATTGGCGATCCTCTCTTCGTCGATGAGGACGAGGGCGAGCTGCAGCTATCCTCGAGTTCCCCCGCCATCGACGCGGGCAATGGCTGCCTTCTTGACACGGAGCCGCGCACCGACTTCGACGGCAACCCGCGGTATGATATCGATGATGTCCCCAACGCCGGCCTGGGCGCACCGGTCGATCTCGGCGCCTACGAGTTCCAGGGCAGCAGCCCCGGTGACTCCGTGGTGGAGCCGCCCGGGGATTGTACCTAGCGAACATGTCCTGGGCCCGGCGTCGTTGCGCCGGGCCGGTCTCGTGTTGAGCTCCCGGGTGAATGCCGCGGTCCGTCAATCTCCCATCTTACGATCCTCGGTAACCGGACGGAATCAGGCACAATCTGGCTCCCGACCAGGTGTTGGGGAAAGGGACGTGGCTGCCATCGCCATCCAGGTACCGCGGATTGGGCTTGTGGTCCCCCTGGGCAACGGTGTAACAGTCGAGGCAAATTCCATGGTTCTTTGCCCTAGTCGTAGCAACCTCGACCAGGAACGAACGGAGAACGAAGCCCAATGACCATCTTCAAGCCAGTCCTCGGTGCACTAGCCATTGCCCTCATGGTGAGTTGTTCGGATGACGACAACGGAAAGGGGGACGGGCTGGGTGGAGAAAGCGGGATGGCTGGGAACGAGTCTAGCCAGAGCGGTGGTTCGGATGTGGAGGTTGGAAGGGGCGGTGTCGTGGAAGAGGGTGGCGATGGTGCCGCTGGTGAGGGGGAGCTTGTAGGCGGCGGTTCGAGCGAGGGTGGCAGCACCGAACGGGGTGGCAGCGCGGGGGACGCAGGCAGCGACGAGACCGGAGGCAGCCCGCCGAGTGGCGGTGGGGAGGCCGGAGAGTCCGGAGCAGGGCCTGCTGGTGGAGTGGGCCAAGCCGGAGCCGGAGAGACGGGGGGAACCGCGGGCGAGGCGGGAACACCAGCAGTTGCCGGCAGTGAAGAGACAGGTGGAACGGGCGAAGCTGGCAGTGAAGAGACGGGTGGAACGGGCGAAGCTGGCGTCGAAGAGACGGGTGGAACGGGCGAAGCCGGCGTCGAAGAGACAGGTGGAACGGGCGAAGCCGGAGCCGAAGAGACGGGTGGAACGGGCGAAGCCGGAGCCGAAGAGACGGGTGGCGCCGGTGAAGGGGGAGCCGAGACGAGCGGGGGCAGTGCTGGTGAGCCTGCGGTAGCAGGCAGCGCGGGACAAGGTGCGGTCTGCACCGGTTGTCTCGTCGAGGGCACCTGCTACGCGGACGGAGCCGTCTCTCCCGCCAATGTCTGCCTAGGCTGCGATGTGTCCAGGAGCACCGACGGCTTCTCGGACCGAGATGGGGTGGGGTGCAACGACGGGGCCTACTGCACAGTGGGGGATACCTGCTCCGGTGGGATCTGCCAGGCACAGGGCCGGCGCGCCTGTCCGGACGACGGCACCTTCTGCAACGGAACAGAGCGCTGCGACGAGGACCAGAACGCCTGCGTGCACTCTGGAGATCCGTGCGCGGCAAGCAGTGAGTCCTGCGACGAGGAAGCACAATGCTACGATCCGGAGATTCCAGTTGACGAGCCATCGTGCAACGAATACGGGGACGTGGTGCAGCACAACGCGGCAGGGGACGAACTGCCGGTCGAAGACTGCCTGAGCTCCGAAAACCACGGTGCGTGCCAGGACGGAGTATGTGGCTGCGCAGCCAGTCGGGCAGGTGACGACTGTACGTCCTGCCTGGTCTATGTGAATGGTGCAAACGAAAGCGGAGCCGAGGATGGCACGACCTGGGCGACCGCTTTCACGACGGTGCAGGACGGGTTGGATGCTGCCCAAGCCCAGCTGGAGGATTTCGACTCCTGCGAGGTGTGGGTAGCGCAGGGCATGTACCTGCCGACCACGACGGATGACCGGACGGCGACGTTCCAGCTCTACGCGGACGTGGCGCTATACGGCGGCTTCGACGGAACGGAATTCGTGCGAAGTGAGCGTACGTTCGATACCAATGAGACCATCCTGTCCGGCAACATCGGAGACCAAGATGTCAATTCGGACAACGTGTATCACGTGGTCACCGGTGCAACTGGCGCCACCATCGACGGTTTCACAATCCGGGAAGGAAATGCCGACGGGGATGACTGGGCCAGGTATGGTGGTGGGATGTTTAACGACGGTGCCTCTCCGACCATCTCCAACTGCACGTTCTCCGGCAATACAGCCGACACCTACGGCGGTGGGATGTTCAACAGCAACTCCTTCCCGACCCTCACGAACTGCACGTTCTCCGACAATACAGCCACCTACGGCGGTGGGATGGCAAACCACTACTCCTCCTCCCCTACCCTCACCAACTGCACGTTCTCCGGAAATGGCGCCGCCTACAACGGCGGTGGGATGTACAACCTCTCCTCCTCATCCCCGTCCCTCACAAACTGCACGTTCTCCGACAATACAGCCGACACCTACAACGGCGGTGGGATGCACAACTACAACTCCTCCCCGTCCCTCACGGACTGCACGTTCTCCGGCAATAGCGCCACCGACTACGGCGGTGGGATGTCTAACGTCTTCTCCTCCTCCCCTACCCTCACCAACTGCACGTTCTCCGGAAATACGGCCGCGGGCGCCGGCGGTGGGATGTACAACTACAACTCCTCCTCCCCGACCATCTCGAACTCCATCTTCTGGAACAACGGTGGTGATGGGCAGGAGATTTACAATGACGATACGGATTCGGCTCCGGTCGTTTCGTACAGCATTGTTATGGGAGGCTATGACGGCGGGACGGCCATCACCGATGCCGACCCTCTCTTCGTCAATGCGGCGGCGGGCGACCTGCAGCTGTTGCTGCAGGTCGACGGAGAGTTTTCCCCCGCCATCGACGCGGGCAATGGCTGCCTTGACACGGTGCCAGCCACCGACTTCGACGGCAACCCGCGGTATGATATCGATGATGTCCCCAACACCGGCCTGGGCGCACCGGTCGATCTCGGCGCCTACGAGTTCCAGGGCAGCGGCCCCGGTGACTCCGTGGTGGAGCCGCCCGGGGATTGTACCTAGCGAACATGTCCTGGGCCCGGCGTCGTTGCGCCGGCCCGGTCTCGTGTTGAGCTCCCGGGTGAATGCCGCGGTCCGCTCCGGACTGCCCGGACCAGGTCGACTCTCCGAAGCCAGATCGAGTAGACTCGAGGGATGAGCATTATCGTGCGGGCGACGGTCCTGGCATTGGCTCTGGCTGCTGGTTGCTCCGGACGGGAAAGCGAGCCGGGTGGGTCAGGGGGTGAGGCCGGGGGGACCGGATCGGAGGACTCGATTTGGCGCCCCCCAGCGGGCATCACCTGGGACTGGCAGCTGGACAGCGAGGACCTCGATCTATCCCATGACGTCGATGTCTACGACCTGGACTGGGAGGTGTCAGAGCAGGTGGTGAGCGACCTGCATGACCAGGATTTGCACGTCATCTGCTATGTGAGTGTTGGCAGCTGGGAAGAGGGGCGACCGGATGCCGACGATTTCCCCGAAGAGGCTATCGGCAACGAGTACCCAGGCTGGCCTGACGAGCGCTTCGTCGATATCCGATCGGAGGAGCTGCGGGAGGTGATGGAGGCTCGCTTCGACGTCTGCCAAGAAAAGGGCTTCGATGCCATCGAGCCCGACAACCAGGACGTTTTCGAGGCCGACTCCGGCTTTGCACTGTCGGAAGAGGACGGTCTTGAGTATGCGCGATGGCTCGCCGAGCAGGCCCACCGGCGCGGCCTGGGTATCGTTCAGAAGAACACGTCCAGTCTGACCGAAGAGCTGGTCTCACTCTATCAGGGTGTCTTGACTGAGGACTGCTTTGCGGATGGCTGGTGCGATGACGTGCTCGCCTACGTCGATGCGGACAAACCGGTCTTGATGGCTGAGTATACGGACACCGATCTGGATCTGGAGGACGCCTGCGCCTACGCAGAGGACCAGGGTTACAGCCTCATCCAGAAGGATCGAGATCTGACCGAGGACCTTACGACCTGCGAGTAGGGGCATGTTGGCCGGCCAGCACGAGCTGATGGTGCGTCCATGTACCGCGGGGTGTGAGTCATTCGCAGAGCCGAGATCTCGCGCCGGTCGAGCCGGCTGACTTATTTCGGCCCTTGGCCGTTCTAAGGGTATGTGGAACAGGCCGGGCTCCGGATGGCAGCAAGGGGATTGCATCCGGTTCGAAGTTTTGGCCTATTACGGTGGATGTGGATTGTTCGGGGAGGAAGGAACCGGGACGAGCGGGGGCGAACCCGTCGCTGCGCTCGCTGGGTGGTCCTCCTCGGGCTCGCCGTGTGGCTATGGGTGGGGTTGGTCGGCGCCACTGATCCGGTCGTCCCGCCGCGCGTGCAGGCACGGCTCATCACCAAGATCGCGGAATACGATCGCGCACTGGTCAAGCGTCGCGGGACCCGTTTGATCCTGGTCGTTCAGAAAGCCGACAACGCAAACTCGGCGTCCATCGCCAAGGGTCTGCTAAGCGAGCTCGCCTACACCGACAAGATCGCTGGTGACGTTCGGACTGCCCGCATCGTCAGCTTCTCCTCCGCCGCGGAGTTGAGAAAGCAGGTCGATCGCGAGAAGGTAGCCATCTTGGTGTTCTGTCCGGGACTGGAGAGCCAGTTGACGTCCGTGGCCAGTGCGCTGGCGGGAGCCACGGTCCTGACCGTCGCGTCCGGTCGCACTGCTGCGGAACACGGCGTGGTGGTTGCCGTGGATCTGGTGTCCGGGTTACCGCAGCTCACCGTCAATCTCAGCCAAGCTAAGCGTCAGAACGTGGCATTTCGCCCCGAGTTCCTGAAGCTGGCCAAGGTGCTACCATGAGACGAAGCCTGGCGCTGCTCCTGCTGTCGGCAACCGGGACCGTCACGTCCGCGGCACTCGGCGAAGATTCCGGGGATCTCGCGGCATTGCTCCAGGATCCGGTGGTGTCGACCGCCTCCTTCGGTTCCACGACCCTGAGCACCGCGCCGGCCACGTCCACCTCGATCAGCGCCGAAGAGCTGCGCACCCATGGGATCCGCAGTCTTGATGAAGCCATCAACTACGCCTCGCTCGGCATGGTCACGATCCCTAACATGCACGCAGTGGAGGTCGGCACGCGCGGTGTGTTGCTCAATGGCGACTACGGAAGCCATGTCCTGGTCCTGGTCAATGGTTTGACCCTCAACGAGGCCTGGAGCGGGACAGGTTACGTGGAGCGCGGTGCGGGGATACCCTTCGAGCTCATCGATCACATCGAGGTCATGCTGGGGCCCGGCTCGGTCATGTATGGCTCTCAGGCCATGTTGGGAGTCATCAACATCGTGACCAAACGGGCCAAGGACTTCGAAGGGGTACGGGTGATAACCGAGGGTGAGTGGGCGTCGCCTCTGGGTATCCGCTATCAGGTGCGCGGACCTGGGAGCAAGGGCTACTTCTCGGATCTTGGTAAGGGGTATCGACTGGGGCTCGGCTATGGCAAGCCCTTCGAGCTGTTCGATCATCCGGCGGAGGTGGTGTTGGAGCTCGAGCACTACGCCTTCGACGGGGCGTCAATTCGCTTCCGGGATCAGGACTACGGGGCTGACGCGGTAACCGGTGAACCGAAGCGGTTTGGCCCCGGTCCAGGCACTGGGACCTGGGGCGGGGAGGCGACGCGCAGTTGGTACACGCAGGCGCCCACCGGCTATGCCCGTCTGGTCTGGGGTGACGTGACCCTGTCAACCCGAGTCGGCTCTTACCGGCGAAGCGCCCCGTACAACGACGGCCTGGTTCGCTACGCTGGGGATTTCGATCCGTCCAGTGACTCCGAGTCGGACACCCATCTCGATCTGGAACTGGTCTATCAACGTCCCGTCTCCTCCTACGTAACCCTCACCTCCAGGCTCTACTTCGAACGCAATCTGTACCGCTGGTACCTGGGCTCCTCGGCTGCGGAGGACTGTGATGAAGGCCAGCTCTCTGGCTGTCGTAACGAGGCAACGGGCAGGGCACGTCGATATGGCGTCGAGCTGCAGGGTGCGGTCAGTTGGCACGATCCGCTCAACATGAGCACGACCTTGGGGGCGGACGGGCAAATCCGTGACGTTTTCGCTCAAACCATGATCCGCTCCCAGGATGGAGACACCGGCCCCTATGGGCGCATGGATCCGGTGGACTCACAGGGTGCGGTGTTCCTCGAACACCTGGTACGGCCTCTGGCCACGCTGGATTTGAACCTGGGTGCCCGCTACGACGCCGACGAGCGCTTCGGCTCCCAGCTCTCGCCCCGCGCCGCGGCAGTGTGGTCGGCATGGCCCGACGCCTCCTGGAAGGTGATCTACGCGTCCGCTTTCCGGGCGCCGTCGGCGTATGAACTCTACTACGCTGATCCGCTGGTCGAGCCCCCGGCCCCGAACCTGGGGGCCGAGACAACGCGCACCGTCGAGGCTAGCTTCGAGCAGCGACTCGGGGCCCATCGCGTCTTCGTCGGCGTCTTCCGGTCGTGGTGGGACGATTTGGTGTCCCTGCAAACACTGACCCCCGAGGAGACGCAGGCGCACATCGACTCGGGTGCTTTGAATCCACAGACCGTCGATGCCGTTCAGTATCGCAACATCGGGGGCGTGAACAACTACGGTATCAACGCCGCCTACGGCTTGGCCTTCCTGAACCGCAGCCTGCGCTTCGACGTTTCGGTCACGGCAGCGCGAAGCACCATGCATGGTACCGGGGGATCGGACGGAGATCTGACCGTTTCCCCCCAAGTCTTCGGCAACGCTCGGGCCTCCTACGACCTACCCGATGATCTGCCCACCCTCGGTCTGGCCATGACGTTCCGCGGCCGGCAGCTGGCGGATCGTTACTACGACGGTGGTTTCAGTGATCCCCCGGTGGCCAAGGGGAGCTGGGAATTGCGCGGCACGGTGTCGGGGCCGTTGCTGCACCAACCCACCATCAACTACCGGGTCAGCACGACGTACAACCGAGCTCGCGTCGCTCCCTACGCCATTGGGGCGGTCCAGTACGCCTGGGATGAAACGACCCGGACCGATCTACAGCCCGTCAATCGTCTCTACGGCTTCGCCGGCCTTGAATATGTCTTCGACCCCTGAATCCCCAGTGCGACGGGAACCGGGGGCACTCTGCTCGTTGCCAGTCCCGGCACAGGCCGACCGACGCCGACGCATCACGGTAGGGATCAAGTTTGCCGCGGCGGTGGTGGTGGTCGTCGGCCTGATATCGGGGTGGGTCGGCGTTCGTTTGAGTCAAGCAGCCCGTGAGAGTTTGGTTGATGCCAAGTTACAGGCAGTTCGCATGGTCGTTCAGAGCTTCGTCCCCGCGCTGGGGCCAGCACTCGACTTCGGGGACGTGGAGGCCATCCGGGAACACGCCGAACGCCTGCGGCACAGTCGCGACGTCACCCGGGTTGAGGTCTGGGTCGAGGGCACCGAGGCTCCGGTGGTGCGGTTGCCGGCCGTCGCTCAGGTACCCAAGCGTCCCTCAGTGGACAAGGAAGAGGTGGGGACGGCACGGATTGACGTGACAAGGATCCTGCGGTCCCCCACCGGAGCGGCTGCAGGGGCGCTGTTCGTTGAGTATACGCTGGCCCCACAGTTGGCCGAGTACCGCTCGACGCGGGGCCGCATCCTGTGGTTCACCGCCATTCTGGCCGTGACCTTGGCGGCAGTTGTTATCGGTATCGCGCGGACCAGCGTGGTTCGACCCATTCAGCGGCTACTACGGGCCATGTGTGAGGTGGAGTCGGGCAGGACGGCCAATCTGGCCTGGTCGTCACGCGACGAGGTCGGTGAGTTGGCGCGGGGCTTCAATCGAATGGCCGTGGCAATTCGGGAGCGTGAGGACTGGCTTCGCGCGGAGCGGGAGCGCACCCAAGAGCTGTTGGACAACATGCGGCAGGCCATCGTGGTGGTGGACCGTTCGGGACAGTTGCTCGAGCACCGTTCACGGGTCGCGGAGCAGTTGTTCGGGGAGCAGGCATTGCGTGGTTCGCTCCTTGCTTTGCTCGACTCCCATTGGCGGGGTGACGTGGAGCGCGAGGCGTTTGCCGAGTGGATCGCGGCCGCCTTCGATGGGTCCGCCACCGATTGGGAAAGGGTCGTAAAGCTAGCTCCCAATGAGATAACGGTCCGCGATCGCCAGGGAGAAACCAGGGACCTCGAGCTGGAATTTCGCCCCATCCTCTCCGGGCAGGACATCAATCGGATCATGGTCTTGTGTACGGACGTGACCGCTCAGCGCCATTTGGAGCAACAGGTGGTCCAGAAGGACGCCGAGCATGAGCGGCAGATGCGCGCCATGCGGGCGTTGGTGGCGGGGGGTGGACAATTGCTCGTCAACGTCCTGGAGGGTTCGCAGCTGCGGCTCGAGGAGTGCCGCCAGCTGCTCAAGCTACAGGGGCTGCGCGAGGAAACTCTGGATGCGATCTTCCAGAAGATGCACACCATCAAGGGTGAGGCGCGGGTCTTCGAGCTGGAGGAGTTGAATCGGGCTGCGGCCAATCTCGAATGCGAGATTGGTGAGCTGCGAGGTCGCGTGAAGATTCAGGATCCGGAGGCCGCCAAGACCGGGAAGGGTCGACTATTGCCGGGTCTTGCCGCGGTGGAGCAGGCCCTCCGCTCCACCCGTGAGATGCTGGTCAAAGCCTCGCCGATCGGGGACGCGATCTTGGAGCAGGTGACCGTCAACCGCGGCGATCTGACGGAGCTCGAACGCTGCCTGGATCGGGGGGGAGCGGACCTCGTCCGGGTGGTGAATCGTCTGACCGCACGTCCCTTCGGCGAGTTGATGCTCAAGTTGTCGGCCGCCGTTCAGCGCTGGGCAGAACCCCTTGGCAAACGAGTGGTCTTCGAGGTGGTGGGCAGGGAGCTTCTGGTGGACCGTCGGTTGGGCCAGGTGGTCTCGGCCATGCTGGGCCACCTGGTTCGCAACGCCGTGGTGCACGGTGTCGAGACCGAACCGGAACGCCGGGCCGCTGGCAAGCCAGTCGCTGGGCGCATCTCGGTTGGCTGTCGGGCCGGCGAGGATGGCCCGGAGTTCTGGGTCAAGGACGACGGACAGGGTCTGGATGAAGAGGGGCTAGGTGCGCGCGCTGCCGCGATGGGGCTGGGTGGGCTATCTCCGGTCGACGCGGCGTTCGCGCCAGGAATCACGACGGCCAGGGATCCGGGCAGTCTAGCCCTGGCTGGGCGCGGAATGGGGCTGGGTGCGGTTCGAGATGAGATGGCCACACTGGGCTATGACGTTTTGCTGCGGTCGGTTCCAGGGCTTGGTGTCGAGGTAGACTTGCGGCCATCGGTCCGTAGTAGGATGTCGAACCGAATCGGCTAGCAAGATGGAACGAATCCTGGTCATTGATGACAGTGAAGCCGTGGTCAGCCGCGTGCGGGCGGTGTTGACGGATGCCGGTTACGAAGTGACTGCTACCACCCAGTCGGTTGGCATAGCGCGCTACCTGCGGCAGTGCGACCTGGTGATTATCGACTACTACATGCCCGGCATCGACGGTCAGGCCGTACTGGAGTCCTTGAAGGCATCCGCGCAGGGTGCTGGCATCGAGCCGTTGTTTTACCTCTACACTTCGGACGCCAACATCGGCGGTCGTTATCGAGCCCTGGGTTTCGACGGGTACTTCGCCCACAAGGGAGATGACGAGGCGCTCGTGTCCCAGGTGCGAAGTGCCTTCCGCTTGCGCGATCTTCGGCGGATGCGCAACCGGCGCAGTTGAGCCGTGATCAGCGCGTTGGCACAACCCCACGGGCCAGCGCGTTGATGGGCGGTGGGACGTGACCTCGATGTTCATAAAGCGTGAACACCCGCGTCCCGGGTCCGGCGATTCGCCGATAGTCCCTGGCCAATAGTTGCTCGAACGGGACAAACCCTCGGTAGGATTCGTTGGGGGATACGACCAAGTAGGTCGGCTTGGCTCGGCTGAGTTGCTGACCCAGCTCCTGCCAGGGACCAACCGGAACGAATCGGGTCATCGACGGACGTCGGCGCCAGGTGTTATCGAGGTTGGTGGTAATGACGCTGAGCGCCTTGTAGATGGGGGTTGGGGAGAAGCGCTGAGCATGGAAGTACACGGGCCATGCCCATCGGCCCCAAACCCAGATGGTGTCACTGGGCCGACTATGGTCGGCAATGAAGGCTCCTATCTGACGCGCCTCGATCTGGACGGGGTTCTGCCGGGGGCGCCGCTCCCGGGTTTCGATCAGCTGTTGGCAATCCTTGACCCAAGCCGGGCTACCCAACCCAACCAGTGCCACGCCCCACAGCAGGGTCGCGAACCGACTCTGTTCGGCACAGGGGCGACACAACGCGTTCAGCCACCGCAGCACCAACCCAGAGGGGTGTGCGGCCAGAACGCACAGGACTGGGAGCATCAAGAGGTAATAGCCACGGTAGAAGCGGAAGCCCACCCCGAGAGCCAGAAGGCTCGCGACGGTCCAGGCCGTCAACAATACGCCCATGACGTTCCAGCGGGGTCGGCATCGGGGCAACAGTGCGGCCAGCGTCAGCAGGCTGAGCCCGAGGGGCACCGCCCCAAACTGCCACAAGCCGATTGCACCGTCGCCCAGCCGCGACAACCTCCCTGCCCAGTCGACCTCTTCCGCAGCCAGGTAACGCCACCCACTGGGCGAGAAGAAATACGCTCCCCAGAAGTCGAAGAGATGGCCGCGCCACAGATAGAAGACGGAGAGGGGCAGCAGTCCGAGAGCCACGCCGCCCAGCCAACTGAGGATACGAAAACTCGGTCGAGCCGGCGCCCAGTCCGAGGGTCGTTCCAACCATTGGTCGACGAGCAGCAAGAACAGGGGAGCAAGCCCGGCCAGAGCTGCCTGACGCTTGAACAGCGCCGCCAGCCCGACCGCCGCGCCGCTGGCAACGAACCACGCGCCGCGTCCTGACCGAAGGCCCCAAAGGAGCAGAGCGATGGCCCACACCGAGGGCGTGATCGCCCAGCTCACGTAGTTCATGTAGAGCTCGTCGGCGATGGGTGAGGCCAGGGTGTACAAGAGGCCCGCCAGAATTCCTGCGCGCAGGGATCCAAAACCAAGGCCTGCAATCACCGAGGCGCCCAGGGCAGCCAGGATCGCCCAGAACATGCCGAAGGTCTCGAAGACCACGATGCTGCGCCCGAATACCCTCCAGAGTCCGGCAATGAGGAAGTAGGAGCCCGGCTCCTTCATCTCCAGGTTGTCGATGAGCGGCAGCCGTCCCGACCCCAAGAGATCGGCGTTGTACGTCATGCCCGCCAGATCTTCGTGTACGAACCCTTCGAGCTCGGTGGCGGGCCAGCGGATGAGGAGGGCTAGCGTGGTGCACGCCAGCACCGCAAACCCCACGATCACCAGTTGACCACGGGAACCACCGACCAACATGGAAAGGGAGCTTACCCGCCCTTATGCCTTGAGCAAGCCTGAAGAACGAGCATACTGGGCCGACTATTGCTGCGCTCCAAGTGCTGACTGTGGCATCATAGCGCCATGTGGGTCTCGTTTCGACGTGGCAGGGCAGCGCTGTGGCTGCTGTGGCCGGTTCTCTTCGGATGTCACTCGCCCTCCGGCGAGGCGAGACGTCTAACCCCGACTCCGTCACCCTCGGCGCCGGCTCGATCGAGCGCTCCTTCCGCCTTGCAGCTGCCCGCAGAACCGACGCCGGCCGTTGACGCCGCGCCGCCGGGTTTGCCGCCATTGACCGCCGAAAACCCTTTGGTTGCCTTGCCGGTGCCGGGATTCGAAGAAGCCGTGGTCTCACTTCCGCTCGGCGCCACCGAACCTCGTCCCGTTGTCCTGGCTCTGCACGGCAACTTCGACCGGCCCGACTGGCAGTGTTCGGTTTGGCGGGAAATCACCAAGGGTTTCCCCTTCGTGCTCTGTCCACGGGGGATCTTGCGGCGCGACGTGCCGCGTAGTTGGGACCGCTGGGAATGGGCGTCCATCGAACGGACCGATCGCGAGATCGAGGCTGCCTTGGCGGCAATGCGCGAGAAGTACGCGGACTATCTGGCGCCGGGACCCGTTCTGTTCACTGGTTTCTCGCTGGGCGCCATCTTGGCCCTCGGCATCATGGAGCGACACCCGCAACAATACGGTCCGGTGGTGTTGACCGAGGGCGGAGAGAACGGGTGGACCAAGGCGCGGGTCCGCAAGATTTTTGGTGAGCTAGGGGACGCAGGCAGCTCACCTCACGCCAAAGTCCTGTTCGCCTGCGGTCAACAGGGCTGCGTGGGCAAGAGCCGAGCCTTGGCCAAACGGCTTGAGCGATACGGACTTTCCGTGCGAGTCGTCCTGGGCAAGGGCGCCGGTCACACCTACGATGGACCGGTGGCGGATGCGATCCTCGGCGAATGGCCCTTCTTGGTCGAGGGGGACGAGCGTTTCAGTAGCCGTGTCCGTCCTCGCTGATTCGGACCTTGCCACGGTGGAGTCGGAACACGATGACGAAGTAGGCGACGACCAGCGGGAAGCCCAAGAACCACCATTTGGCGCCCGCCACCAGGCCCTGCTGACTGGCTGAAGCGTTGTGGGCAGTCAGATTGAATTCGGGGGCCAGCGTGGAGCGCAGCATGACGGGAAACGCGCAGGCCGCCGTGGCAGCCAGCAGTCCCAGGATGAACAGGCTACTGCCCAGAAAGGCCGTCAGGTCGCGGCCCCTGGGTTGGCCCCAGAAGACAAGGCAGAGCCCGACGGCGAAGATGGCCGTGCCCACCCAACCCAGCGGCGCCTTGGGTAGGTTGGCGAGGAGCGCTGGATTGACGCGAGCGGTAAGCCACGTCACGACGATCCCCAAGAGCAGAACCGCTCCCCAGAGCGGCAGGACGAGCTTGCGACAGCGATCCCGAACGGCACGCTCGGTCTTGTAGGACAAGAAGAGCGCCCCATGGGCGGCCAGGGTCAAGAACACGAACAGTCCAACCAGGACCGTGTAATAGTCGAGGATCCCGACCGGATTGTGCGGCACGAAATCCGTGAAAAGCGGGAGGTGAAACTGCCCTTCTGCGTCGAGGGGCACCCCCCTTAGGACATTACCCAGCGCCGCCCCGAGCAGAATCGGCATCAGGCCGCTGGCCAGGAAGAATATGCCGTCCCAGAAGGACCGCCACAGATCGACGCCAACGTGGCTGCGGAATTCGATGGCGATCCCGCGGAGCAGGAGCGTCCACAGCACCAGGAACATGGCCAGATACAGGCCCGAAAACCCAGCCGTCAGGACCTTGGGAAAGGCCAACAGGAGCGATCCACCGGCAGCCAGTAGCCACACCTCGTTGCCGTCCCAGTGGGGACCGATAGCCGCCAGCACCTCACGTCGCTCCCGGTCGGTCCGGGCAACGAATGGGTGCAAGAGGCCGGCACCGAAATCGAATCCATCCAGGACCGCATAGAGCGCCACCATGATGCTCGCCAACCAGAACCAGAGTGCTTGCATGACCATCTCCTCAAGGCGTTGCGTCGGCGTGGGTCGGGGCGGGGCCCAGGTCGGGGCCGTGCTCGATTTCCCGGAGGATCAGGAACACGAAGAGCAAGCCCAGCAGCAGATACAGTCCCGCGAAGCCCAGGCTGGTGAACACCGTCTGTCCCGAGTGCACCAACGGACTGTACCCGTGCTGCGTGCGGAGCAGGCCGTACACCAGCCAGGGCTGCCTGCCCAGCTCGGCGGTCATCCAACCCGCGGTGTTGGCTATGAACGGAAACGGGAACGCCAGCATCAACACCCACCAATAGGGACGGGCGCCGAAGAGCCTCTGTTTGTACCAGAGCCAAGCACCGAGCAGCATGGTGAAGATGAGCAGCGTGCCGAGCCCCACCATGATGTGGAAGCTGTAGTAGAGCAATTCGATGTTGGTGGGCCAGGATTGAACCGGGAATTCATTGAGCCCACGCACGTTGGCAGAGAACGTCCCGTAGGCAATGAAGCTGAGGGCCGCCGGAACCCGCAGGGGATTGTCGAGTGTCTGACGCTGAACGTCTGGCTGCCCAATGATGTTGAGCTCCGCGTAGGGGCCACTGTTCCAGCGTCCCTCCATGGCGGCCAGGGCCACCGGTTGATGCCGCGCGACCAGCTTGCCTTGCTGGTCCCCGGTGGGGAACGCCACCACAAGACTCGAGATCAGTCCCACCAGGACCCCCAGCTTGACGAAGAGTTTGGCCTCTTCGAGATGCCGGGCCCGAAGCAGGTAATAGGCCCCCACGGCGCTCATGGCGAAGGACCCGGTGACCGTGGCCCCCATCATGGTGTGCAGGTACTGCACCCACGCCCAGGGGTTCAGGAGATAGGCCGAGAGATCGAGCAAGCGAAAGGTTCCGTCCGCTGCGACGACATGACCCACCGGATGCTGCATGAAGGCGTTGGTCGCAACGATGAAGAACCCACTGGTCCAGGACCCGATGAGCAACGCCCAGGCTGCGACGAAGTGGATTCGCGGACCGAAGCGTTTCTCGCCAAAGACGAGGATGGACAGGAAGCTCGACTCCAAGAAAAACGCAAACATCCCCTCCATGGCCAGGGTCTGACCTATCACCTCCCCGGTTTGCGCACTGAACCGGGACCAGTTGGTTCCGAACTGGAACTCGAGGGGAATGCCCGTCACCACTCCTACCGCGAAGGAAATCCCGAAGATCCGGATCCAGAATCTTGCCGCTCGGTCGAACAGCTCGTTCTTTCGGCGCCGGGCAAGCACCTTCAGAACCACGATCAACAGCGCCAGCCCCATGGTGAGCTGGGGGAACAGATAGTGAAATGCTGCGGTAAAGCCGAACTGCAGACGATGCCAAAAAAGGATGTCGGTCACGATGACGTCGGGCCCAGGGTTGTGCGGTGGAGCGGAGCATATCCCAGGCCGGTGGCCGCGCGGACCACGGCCATCTGACCAGCCCAAGAATATTGAGTTCTTCCCGCCGATCGGCAGCCTGGCCCTTCCTTCGGGAGGCCTTGAGGGGTATAGGTCGAACAACGGACGTCACGGCCTCGGGCCATCGAATCGGAGGGCGATGTACCATGATGAGCGGGCGGTCTTGGGTGACGGCGCTGGCCGGTTGGGTTCTGTCGTGCTCGAGCGGTCTGGGTGTACAGGAGGGGCAGAGCGAGGCGAGTCGTTGTGCATCCTCGGATGACTGCGCACCGGGGCGCGTTTGCGTGGACGACCGGTGTCGCGCACGATGTGAGCAGGACTGGGACTGCGGCGACGGGGAAGAGTGCTCGAATAGGGTGTGCCGCGAACGGGTGGACACCACGGATTCCAGTCTGGGGCTCTGCGCGACCGGGGAGACGAAATGTGACGAGGACGAGAGCCGGATCTTGCTCACGTGCAACGACGTCGGTGAGTGGGACGAGGAGCTCTGCCCAGCGCTGTGCCGGAGCGGGGTCTGCAACATGCCTCCCAGTTGCGCGTCCGGGTCGGCTTGTGCCGACAACGAAAGCTGCTGCCAGTCGCTGTACATCCCCGCAGGGGAATTCCTCTTGGCGTACGACAACGTGGACGACCGGGATAGGAGCTACGCCCGAGCCGTGGGCCCGTTCTGGCTGGACCGTTGGGAGGTGACGGTGGGTCGTTTCGAGCGGTTCGTCAACGCCTTTCCGGCTTCCAGGCCCAAGGCCGGGGCTGGCAAACATCCCCGGAACGACTCTGATCCGGGCTGGGATTCGGCGTGGGAACTCCCCGAGACCAAGGATGAACTGATCGAGCTGGTCTCGACCTGCGACGAAAGGCAGGGGTCGACCTGGGTGGGGAATGACAGCTCGCTGCCCATGAACTGTGTGGATTGGAGGCTGGCCTTCGCGTTCTGTATCTGGGATGGTGGGCGCCTGCCGACCGAGGCGGAGTGGAACTATGCAGCCTCGGGCGGCGACGAGCATCGCGTCTTTCCTTGGTCGGACCCTCCCAATGATCCGGCCTATGGCGCGGAGCACGCGGTCATCCCAATCTGGAATGAGCCGGCTCTGGAGGCTCCGCAACCGGTGGGTTCTCGGCCGACCGGTGACGGCCGCTGGCAGCACGGTGACCTGGTGGGGAACGTCTGGGAGTGGCTTGCGGACTACTACGAGGAGCCCCCGGCCTCGGGCCTGCAAACGGATTACCTGGCAACCACTGCCAATGAGGGGCGGGCCATCCGCGGGGGAGCCTACGACACGATGAAAAGGAACGCCGAGCGTGGCTGGCAGCTACCCGACTCCCTCCGTCCTGTCTTGGGCTTTCGTTGCGCACGGGATGAGGACGACTGACCGCTCCCCAGCGCGCAGTCGAGCTCGGGTCAGTTTGGACTTTTGTTGGCGGGCCCCAGGGAGTAGGCTCCGTTTCGACTGGCCGAGGATGAGCCGAGGCTTCGTCGAACACCAAGGAGGGTACTGTGTGCAGCAAGAAGTCGTTCTGGATGATTGCGGGCATGGCAGGGTTGGGCTGGCTCCTTTCCGGTTGTGCCGCGGCTGCCGCGGCCACGCCCTCTTGCGGAGCCATGCCGCCTAACGCCTGCGCCGGCATGGCTGACTGCCCCAATCCTCACGCGACCTGCACGATCAGGAGCGCCTGCATCGGGGGACGATGCGCCTTCGCCCCAACCTTGACGGCCAATTGCCCCTGCGTTCCCACCAATGTGCGGGGCTGCAAACGCAGTGACGGCACGCGAGGCATCCAGACCTGCTCGGTCAAGGACAGCAATAGAACGCAGTGGAACGCTTGCCAGTAAGGGCAACGTCCATCACATGCGCGCCACCGGTCGTCGCGCTGGTCTGTCTGTTGTGCACGGGAAGCGTGAAGGCAGAGGAGCGCTTGCTCCTGGACGGACGGGATCGATTTGCGCTGTTCGACTCCCATCCCCTCAATCATCAGCTCTTCGTTCAGCGCAACGACCCGGGCCAATCCTTCCGACTGGGGCCCCAAGCGGGGCACTGGACGGCCCTGGCCGACATCGACGTGGGAACCCAACAGGTCCTCGATGCCGACTACCAGACTCGCTACCATGGTTGGTTCGTCGCAGACACGTACGCTGCCTTCTCACCCTTGCGCGGGGTGGAGCTGAATCTGAATCTCTTGTTCGTCAACCCCAGTGCCAGCGACGCCTATCGTGTCTCCTCGATGATTCATCCAGGCCTGGGGCTGCATCTGGCGCGCGACCTGTTCGACGTCGATGGGGATCCGTTGCGGGCAGACGTAATGGGGATCGATCTCGGAACGGTGACCACTGGCAATGGACTGCTGTTGGAGCGGGTGCCCCTGGAGGGAGTCGTGGCGATCACCCGCTGGCGTAGCGTGGAGGCAAGGCTCCTGTACGGTGGGCGAGCCTTGTGGCAGGACGATGACTACAAGACGTTGACTTTTAGCGTCCTGGAAGGGAAAGCGGAGCTCAACCTGGTGCAATGGCAACGTCGCGATCCTCCCGAAGGGGTGCTGCCCCCAGCCGACGATTCCACCTATGCAACGTCGTTTCCGATGGACCAAGCCTACTACGCCACGTTGTCCTCGCGCTGGCCAATCTCGGACGTTCTGCACCTGTCCACCGAATACGGTTATCGCGCCAAGAGTCGCCCCCGGGTGGGGGGGATGGCACGCCTCGACCTGAACCTGCACGAGGAGCAGGCCTGGGCCGTGCATCTGGGGTACCAGTTTCGCTACTACCAGGCGGGGTTCGGTCCTCGTGATGCGCTCATCACGCCGAGCTGGCCATTCAACTCGTTGGCACAGAACGATCAGTACGTCACCAACCCCTTCGAATACCATGGCATCTCGGCCGGCTACGACCAGTGGTCGCACACGGCCATGGGGGAGGGACGGGTGCGGTTTTTCGCGGAGTGGGAGGCGTACCTGAATTCGGAGCTGTGGCAGCGCTTCGCTCGGGCCGATGCCGAGCCGCGTTTCGTGGCTTACACCCCGGATGGTTTCCGCGCGCCGGGACGGCGCACGTTTTTCTTCTACGAGCTGGGCCTGCGCTTCTACCCATTTCGCGGGCTGCCGCACCGAGGATCGTTCAACATCACCAACCACGCCATCGAAGCGGACTGGTCCATCACGACGCCCGTCGACCGCCGTTACCACCGCGGAACTTACTACAACGTAGCGATGGAGGCGTACCTGTGAGGTACCAGGGATTCGCTTGGCTCTGGCTGGTTGCGGCCTGCACTACCGCAGGGCCCGATCATCCGGAGCCGACGACGGTCGAGGTCGAGGTGTTTTCCCCGTCGGGGATGGAGCTGCCCTCGGCTTTGCGACTGGCCGTCCTGTGGCGCACGGGGGTCGTCGGCCAGCCCGAGTTCTCGTCGAGTTTCGACCAACCGTTGACCGATCCGGTCGGTGCTCATCGGGTTCGACTCGAGCCACCCCAGCCGGACCTGGAACGACGAATTGTCGACGCGGTGATCCTTCAGTTTGACTGCCCCAACGGAGCGGATCCCCTGAACTGGCCCGGCACAGTGCCCTTCTTCGTCGTGTATCAGGACGAAGATGCTGACGAAGCGTACGATCCGACGGGGCCGGACTGGGCCTTGGGTGTATTGGATCCGGAATGGGAGAGAGTGGCAGCTGTCTTCGACTTGGAACGGTTCTACTCGGAGCTCTCGCTGGAGCAGGGTGCGTGCGTGCGCTGGGCGACCGATGGGGGCTTTTCACCCTTCGTGACGGTTCGCGGACTGGGAGGGCGCCTTTCCGTCACGACCGTCCCGGTTTCTTCTTATCAGGTGGTCCTGAGCCCCACCGACTTTGCCGAAGGGTTGCTGCGCTGCAGCTCCTCGGGTGGGGATTTGCTGGCGTCCTCGTATTCCAGCACGACCAAGTCGTCATTGATGGTTCGTCCCGAGCTCGACATCGAGCTCTGTGCGGGCACAGAATCATCCTGCGTTGTCGAAAAATGGACGGACGAGTGGATGGAGCTCTCGCTGTCTTTCCGGTACGCCGGCTACAGCTCCACCTCGAGCTGCGTGCGTTCGGGGGCTCTGGATGCCCTGTGGGTGACCGAGGCAAAAATGGTTTGCGAGGACTGCCGTTGCAGTTGGGATTTGTCTCGCCGAGCCTGGGTTGTACCGTCCCTTGACCCCCCCGAGGGCTGGCCCTGCGGCGAGTCACTCGTCTTTTGTCCGACCGAACCAGAGAGTATCGAGGAGTACCCGGCTAGCTGCCAACCGATGAGCGGGCTCGGACTGCAGTAGGGCGCATTCAGCACGATGCGGATGGGCTTCGAGCGTTAGGCCCATGGGCCTAGGATGCATTTGTAAATGTTGATAATACCTAAGTGATACTTTAAAATGTCCAAGTGTCCTGGATCGCAAGGGAAATATCGGTTGTTCTCGCGGCTCAGGCTCGGCAGCGTCCGGTTGTTCTGCTCACGGGGGCTCGGCAGACCGGCAAGACGCGCCTGCTCACGGAGACTTTTCCAAGCCATCGCCTGGTCAGTCTCGATCTGCCCGCTACTGCCGAGCTCGCGGACGAGGCCGGTGAGGAATTCGTGGATCGCCATCCACCGCCATTGTTGGTGGATGAGGTCCAGTACGCGCCCGGACTGTTCCGGCATGTGAAGGCTTACGTCGACCAGCACCGTGGTCGCTCTGGGCTGTTTCTGCTGACCGGATCTCAGAAGTTTCAGCTGATGAAAAACGTCAGTGAAAGCCTCGCAGGTCGTGTGGCGGTCGTCGAGCTCCACAGCCTCTCGGCGGCTGAGCTGGAAAGCTACACCGGCCAGCCCGCAAGCGGAGCGGTCCTTCTGGATTGGATGTTTCGTGGTGGGTACCCGGAGATCTACGCGCAGGATCTGGACCCAACCCGCTTCTATTCGGACTATGTCGCAACCTACCTTGAGCGCGACGTCCGTTCACTCGCGGGTGTACGCAATCTCCGTGACTTCAACCGGTTCCTCCGGCTGTGCGCGACCCGCACTGGGCAACTTCTGTCCATGAACGGAATCGCTACGGATACCGGTACCAGCGTACCCACGATTCGCAACTGGCTCAGTGTCCTCGAAGCTTCCGGAATCGTTGCGCTGGTCTCCCCTTATTACCGTAACCTGGGCAAACGACTGGTCAAGACACCCAAGCTCTACTTCACGGACACGGGGCTCGCTTGCTTTCTTTTGGGGTTCTCGAGTCCTGCTGGGCTCGCGAACAGCAGCCAGCTCGGGGCGTTCTTCGAGACCTTCGTCTACGGTCAACTGCTGCGCTGGCACACCAATCGTGGCCGATCGGGGGAAATCTACTTTTACCGCGACCAGTACGGGCATGAGGTCGACTTCGTGATTCCAGAGGGGGATCGGCTGCGGCTGTTCGAGTGCAAGTGGGCTCTCACCGACAGCCGCAAGCCGGCCGGCTTCGTCGAGCTCGAGAAACTGCTGGGCCCGGATGGGATTGTCAGCGAATCGATGGTGACCCGAGAGCGTGGCCCACGACGTCGAGCTGATGGTTGCTGGCTGGACGACGTGGTGAGCTTTCGCGGGATGACATAGGGCGATCTGCCCGCGTCGATGACGCTGGGCGGTGTGGGGTCCAGCCGACGCCCAAGCGCTGAGAACCCCTTCCCCATTCCGACCGACGGGCCGCTGGCCTGCCCCAGGGTTCCCATTGGCCCTTGGGGTCGTTGAAAGCTGCTGGCAAGTCGCCAGAAAACGGCAGAGCTCCGGGCGGCCCAAGGTTGCGGTTGGCCCCCACCAAACTGAGGGTAAAGTGGCAGGGTTCGCTGGCCCTGCCCGGGATCGGGCGGGGCCCATCAGGAGGAACGGGACCAGATGGCGCCCGCGCAAGCCGTGCCCCAACCCAGCATCTCACCCGGCACTGTGCTGGCCGGGAAGTTCCGCGTCGAGCGAGTGTTGGGTGTTGGCGGCATGGGCACCGTGGTGGCGGCCACTCACCTGCAACTGGAAGAGTTGGTAGCCATCAAGATCCTGTTGCCTGAGGTGGGTAAGAGCCCCGAGGCCGCGTCCCGCTTCGAGCGAGAGGCTCGCGCCTCGGTCAAGATCAAGAGCGAGCACGTAGTGCGGGTGCTTGACGTCGCCAAACTGGAAGACGGCACTCCCTACATGGTGATGGAGTACCTGGCGGGGACGGATCTGAACGATCTGGTTCACGCCCAGGGAGCCCTCCCGGTGGAGACGGCCGTCCTCTATCTCCTGGAGGCCTGCGAGGCAATCGCTGCAGCGCACGCCTTGGGCATCGTGCATCGGGACATCAAACCGGCCAATCTCTTTTTGGCCCAACGCGGCGATGGAACGTCACTGGTCAAGGTCCTGGATTTCGGCATCTCCAAGCTGAGCTCGACGGTGTCGCAACGGGACGCCAGCTTGACCAAGACCAACGCGGTCATGGGTTCGCCTCTGTACATGGCACCCGAGCAGATGCAGTCGGCGAAGAACGCGGACAATCGCACCGACATCTGGTCCCTGGGCTGCGTGCTGTACGAGCTCAGCACCGGGCGTCCACCGTTTTTGGCGGACACGTTGCCCGAGCTCTGCTCCAAAATACTGACCGAGCCCGCCCCCCTCCCCTCCTCCCTCGTTCCGCAGATCCCCCACTCCCTCGATCCGATCATTCTGCGGTGTTTGGAGAAGCTTCCTGCCAATCGCTACGCTGACGTTGGGCAGCTGGCGCAAGCGCTCCTCCCCTTCTGCCCTTCTGCCAGTCCCACGGTGGAGCGCATCCTTCGTCGCGGGAGCTCCTCGATTCCGCCGGAGCAACGGCCCTCGGTGCCCGGGGTCGGCGCACCGCCGGGACTGGCTCAAACCGATGGCGCCTGGAGTCAGCGAACCTCGTCCGCGCGTTCACCCTCTGCAGTGCGCTGGACGGTCCTGGGCGTCCTGCTCCTTACCGCCTTGGGTGGCGTCTATCTGGCGTGGCACCTCGCACCCCGCGGTTCATCTGAGACCCGGGTCGAGGCTGGCTCCGCCCCACCTCCACTCTCAGCCCTGTCGCCACCGGAAAACCCACAGCCAGTCCCTTCTTCGACTGAGACCCGACAACCGGACCTGGTCCTGGTCGCTCCAGACGCTGGGGTTGTCCCCTCTGTCGCTGTCTCTGGGAGCTCTCCAACCCGAAAGCGAACCGGGGTATCCTCACGGCCGGCGGCAATACCAAGCCCTGCACCGGTCAAGACTCCCTCGACAGCTACGGCCTCGCGACGACGGTCCCTGGACATCGGAATCAAATAGTCATGATGAAGAGCTCCCTTTTTCGCCCTGTGTCGTTACTGGTATGCGTTAGCTTTTTGGGAGTCACGACGCCCGCTCCGTTGATTCTGGCCCAACCTGCGACGACAACAGCGTCCGCGGCCCCCACGCCCCTGGCCAGCACTCTGGTGGGCACGGCCAAGGCCGACTACGACGCAGGGGTGCTCCTGTTCGAGGATGGGGATTTCGCGGGGGCGCTCTTGAAGTTCAAGTCGGCGTATGACGCATCTTCCGATCCACGCCTTCTGTGGAACATGGCCGTATGCCAGAAGCAGCAACGCCACTACGCCAAGATGCTCCCCTTGATCGAAGAGTATCTGGCCAAGGGTGGGGCCTCGGTCACACCGGAGGAGCGCGCCGAGGCCAAAACAGTCCTCGACACGCTGCAGCCCTTCGTGGGGCGCCTGCAGATCGAGGCAAACCAGAAGGACTCATCCGTGTTCGTGGACGACGAGCTGGTGGGCACCACCCCTTTGACCGATCAGCGCGTCGACATGGGTGAACGACGCATCCGCGTCACCAAACCCGAGTTCGTGGACTGGGTTCGCACTATCTCGGTACAGGGGGGCTCGTCCCTGATCGTGACGGCCAATCTGCAGCCAGTGCGCCACGTCGGTATCCTCAAGGTTGACACGGACATCGGCGGGGACATCCGCGTCGACGGGAAGCTGGTGGGGCGCGGCCATTGGCAGGGGGAGTTGCCCAGCGGAACCCACGCCATCGAAGTGCGAGCTCCGGGGATGCAGGTCTACGTGGGGGACGCGGCGGTCCTGGACAACCAGACCAACAACCTGCGGGTCTCCCTGCGCCCCTTGCCCAAGGCGCCCGAAGACCAGAGTCACACGCCGGTTTGGCTCTGGGTGGCAGGCGGCACCTTGGCTGCGGCGGGGCTGGGGCTGGGAGCCTATGCGTTGTTCAGACCCACCGACACCAAGACGGCCCCTCCGGTGGCCGGCACCATGGAGCCGGGGGTCGTCACGCTGCCCTGACCAGAACGAACCACCATGAACAGGACACGTGTCGCAGCGGTGCTGGTGGGTGCGGTGTGGGCGTTGGGCTTGGGCTGCGCCAAGGAAGAGACCGAGCCGCGAGGCCAACTGATGCTGGCCTTGACCACGGACATGGCACCCCCCAAGGATTTCGACCGAGTCGAGGTCGAGCTTCTCACCTTCGGCAGTGTTGAATTCAAGAACCAATACACCCTGGGCAAGGGGAAGTTGAAGCTGCCCGCGACACTGGGCATCGCCGCAGGCAAGCAGCCCGATCAACCCGTGACCATCCGCGTCATCGGCAGGCTGGGCCGAGAGGCTCGCTATCTGCGCGAGATCGTGACCACGGTCCCCAAAGACCGCATCGCCACTCTGTCGGTCAACATCGAGTGGCTGTGCCTGGAACACGCCGAGGAGACCACCGAGTCAGAGGTCGAGAGCACCTGTGCCGCGGGCAAGACCTGCGTTGCGGGTGAGTGCGTTTCTTCCGAACTCGATTCCTCGACCTTCGCCGATTATCAGCCCCAGGACATTTTCGGCGGAGGGGACGGGACCGGCAACGGGAGCTGTTTCGACACCGTGGGTTGCTTCGCCGAAGGTGAAGAGGTCGCGGTCGATGTCGATGATTGCAGCATCGATGCCGTGGCTGCATCCGATCTGTCGATTGCCTTGACGCGAGAACCTGGAACGGAAGGGATCTGCGGTCCACAGGCTTGCCTTATCCCCTTGGATGCAGGCGCGCCGGGTGGCTGGGTCACCGAGGGCTCCAGAATCCTTCTGCCCGCTGCCGTGTGTGAGCGTCTGCAGAGCCAG
Source organism: uncultured Polyangiaceae bacterium (assembly GCA_964648165.1). Lineage (GTDB taxonomy): Bacteria > Myxococcota_A > Polyangia > Polyangiales > Polyangiaceae > FEN-1139. The sequence goes on from CAZYKT010000030.1 coordinate 25,284, forward strand.
GATGTCTTGGGCGTCGCAGTCACGACCGCCTGCGATGCGAAGACACCCGGGCTTCCCACTTGCGGCGACTGGTCGAGCGTCACCACCGAGCCAGGTAGCACGAACGGCAAGGCGCCGGATGGTTTCGAACTGCCCACGGCGGGCGGTGGCGGAGAGGCCGGACAAGACGACCACGCGGGTGAAGCCGGAGAAGCGGGCGAGGCACCCGGGGACGGCGGCACGGCATCCGGTGGCAGAAACCAGGGCGGCACGGCATCCGGTGGCACCGAACCGACCGGCGGCAGTCTCGAACGAGGTGGTGCAGGGAACGCTGGGGAAGCGGTCGGGGTCGGTGGGGATGCGGCTGGCGGCTCGAGCTACGGTGGGGGTGGGGCGGCTACGGTGGGGGGCACCTCCTCATTCGGCGGAGATTCGCCGGTTGGCGGGGCCTCACCAATCGGAGGAGTCACCTCCTTCGGCGGGAATCCGTCCATGGGAGGCGCGAGCACGGGCGGCGTCGGCGAAGGCGGCGAGCCACCGGTCGTCTCGGAGCTGCCCGAGCTTTGTGCCCGCGCCACCGAGAATTGGCATCTGGATCAGCATCAGGAGATTGGGACGAGGGCGACCCTCAATCACTCGATGGATTTCGTCGCGTTCGGCACGGTCGCCTACGACACGGACGTACCCCGCGGGGCATTCCGCTTCGACGGTGCGACACAGTTGGGCGTCGCCGACAATCCCCAGCTCGATCTGGGAACGGACGACCTGGCCCTATCGGCTTGGGTTAAGATCCCTGCATCTTCGGAGATCAGTCGGCGCATCATCAGCCATGGTGCCCATGGCAATCTGAATTCGGGTTACGCTCTGATGGAGTGGTGTGCGGGGTGGGGCACGGTCCCCTGCGGGGGCGTTGCCTTCCTGCTGGGACTCGATTCGGTGGGGGAATGGCTGGTGGGGACCTGTGAACCCATGGACGACGGACAGTGGCACCACTACGTGGTCAACGTTCGCAGGGACTCGGAGATTGAGTTCTTCGTCGACGGATCTCTGCTGGCCGCACCCTGCTCGGGGACCGCCAGTTCCGCAGCTTGGAGCGGTGACGTTCCCGGCCGCATCGATCACCTGGCCGACACGAATATCGACACGCCCTGTCCGTTTTGCTTCGGTGGCGCGTGCCAGCAGAATGGCGTCTGCACCGGCAACTCGGAAACCGAGAGCAATACGATCGTCGAGCCCTTCACGGGTTCGGTCGACGAAGTGGCCGTCTTCCGCGAACCGCTGTCGGCCCAGGACGTTTCAGCCCTCTACAATGAAGGTCAGGCGCCTGCCCTGTGTGGGCGGGCACTGACCTGCACCGATCCCGAGCCAGGCGGTTGTCTGTGGGGTCCCTGGACGCTCGATGGAACCAGTGTGAGCTGGCTCGAAGAGCCGACTTACCAGCAGGCGTCCTTCCAACTGGAATCCGCGGGAACCACCGGTTGCGGCGTCGACTGCGTGCTGGATTGCAGCCGAGGACACCATGATCTAAGTGGCGTGACCGGCCTCCACTTCACTGGCGAGATCCTACCGGCAGGAGCATCCTTCGAGGTCGCGGTCGAGGCCAGCAACGGAACGCGGGGCTGCGTGTACGTCATGACCGCTCTGGAAGGCCGTGCGGTGTACGAGTTGGATCTCTCGGTTGGTGCATATTGCTGGGATGACGGCACCACCGCCTTCAGCTGGTCGGAGGTCCAACAGATCAACTTCAAGACCCCCTGGGACACTGCCTCGTCACTGCAAATGACGATCAGTGCTCCGGAATTCATCCGCGGCTAGCACCTTGTCACCATGGATCGTGGGGGATGTCGAATCCGTCGGTTGTGACTCGAAACGACCGGAACGGGGGTTGAGTCGTGGGAATGAGACCTCCGGAAGGGGGTCACCGGTTGCCGCGAATGCTTTGTACACTGAATGATTTTTGGGAATGCGGACGGCCCGGCGGATGCAACTCCACTGACCCACGCGACCACGGAATAACCCAAAGGAACAGGGACGGCCCGGCGCGGCCGCAACCCATTGGTTCGGCCGAGGCCCCAGAGTTCTGATGCGATGCGCGGAGACAGGGTACTAGCGCCGCGGTGGCGCGGTGAACCTCGGCAGGCGCGCCGTCAGCTCCTTGGGGGCTGCGGTCTCGAAGAATCTGCACACGTGCCGCCAGAGCGGCTTGGTCAATCCGCTGGGCATCACCGGTTCCTGCTCGTCGTCGGTGAAATAGGTGAGCGCGCGCAGAACGTTGTACAGGTCGGACGGCGAGGCGCCGTAGCGCTTGGCGTAGGCGTCCAGGGCCTGCCCCAAGGGGATGCCGTGGTGCAGGATCTCGTAGAGATCCCAGTAGTCCCGGCGCAGTCCCCGCTGCGAGGCAGCGGCGAGCTTCATGGCCGCCAGATCATGCAGGCCTGCCACGGGGACACCAAAAGGGCCGGGACCGGGCGGCTCGAGCGGAGCGAAGAGTTCTCTGTCGACGCCCACCGGGGTATTGGCCACATCGAGACGCAGGGAGTTGCTCGTAAGCCGAAGGATCCGGGCGTCTGGGAGAACGGCCAGAGCCTCGTCGCGCAAGCGCGGCAGATCGAGGTTCGCCGTCTGGGAGAACAGATTGAGATCCTTGGACGGCCGGTGTTGAACGTAGTGGGCGATCGCGCAGCCGCCGGCCAAATACAGGCCGTGACGATCGACCAGGGGTCCCAGTCGAATCAGCGTGTGCTCTTGCTCGGGCAGAAGGAGGGGCGGCTTGCCCATGGCTGGTCCTCGGAGAAAAGACCCATACCGCCCACCATAGTCCGGTCTGCCAAGCCAAGGCTATGGTCGATTTGGGGCCAAGCCCGTCCCGGACTCGGGCCGGGTCTTAGAAGACCATGCAGGTGTCACAGCCCCGGTGACCGGAGGGCAGGTACTGGCAGCTTTTTCTTGGGTCGCCGCAGCCCACAGGCAGAATGCACCATCTCGAAAGAATCACCGTACCGACGGATACGGGGCGCGTGGGCTCCTGCGCCCGAGGGATTCGGCGAGTGGCGTACCAGGCGCCTCGCTGCGAATTTCGGGGATTTCGTGGCCCGCTCCGGGACCGAATTGGCACACAGGGGGTCACCAATGGCACGCCACTGTGCCGCGGACGGCGCGCGCGTTCTAGGATCGGGTCGGAGTGACGATGAAATCGAGAATCTCGTGGCTGGGCCTGTTGGTGATGACGATGAGCTGTGGGTCGCCCCCGGCTCCGAACGCGACGGCGCCAAGGCCTTCCACTTCGGCAGCAGGATCCCAAAGCTCGGCCGCACCGGTTGCCCAGGCGCCGATTGTGCAGGCGGTCGCGGCAAAACCCGAGTTCGGTTCGACCCCAACGGGCATCCAGGCAACCTACGAGGCGCGCCTGGCTCGGAGCCCGGATCTGACCTGGGAGAGGCTGATTGCCCAAGGCCGGATCTCGCGCAAGCCACCGCCGCAACTCGACTTCGATCCAACCCGCATCTCCTACTACCCGGAGGTGGAACGGGCCCTGGTCTTCACCGATGAAGAGCGCAACCTGTACCGCAAGAACGGCTTCGTCGTCGTCGATCACGGCCAGCGCTACAGCATGGGCAGTGCCTATTTTGCCATCTACACCCGGGATCTGCCGGTGCTGGTCACGACCGATTCGGCCCTGCATGCCCTGCATCGCTCTTTCGACGCCATTCTCCGAGAACTGGAGGAAGGCCTGCTGAGCAGAGGCTTCAAGAACGCTCTGTCTGCCCTCTCGGATCGCTTGGGTCAGCTCGTCGCAACCACGAAGGAGCCCGTTCTCCTTGACGCGCTGGGTGACGTCGATGTCTATCTGACCGTCGCGACCAATCTGTTGGCGGGTGCGGGGGCCAAGGACAAGCCTCCGGCGCCCAGCAGTGATGGCCGACCCGTCTATGATCCCAATGGTCCCCCCGACGCCTGGGATGGCACGCTGCTCGAACCAACCAAGACGCATCGGGACGCAGAAGCCCTGGAGATCCTGAAAAGGATCCGGGCGGGCGTCTTGGAGCTACCGGAGGGGCCCGGTCTGGCCAATTGCACGCCGCTCCGCGGTACGCGGCACTGCATCGACTACACCCAGTTCACGCCGCGGGGTCACTACACCAAGAGCATCGCTCTCAAGCGCTATTTCCGCGCCATGATGTGGCTGGGCCGCGCCGACACGGGCTGGGTGCTCGGTGGGGGAACCAAAGAGAACCTCGTCGCGGGAGCGGGGTTGCGTGAAGCGCGCGGGGCCGCGCTGCTGGCGCTCTTGGCCAAGGACAGCGGTCAGCTGAAGAGCCTGGCCGCGTTGAGCGGCGTCATCGATCTGCTGGTGGGGCCCCCGGACAGCGCCACCCTGGCTCAACTGACCAAGGCGCTGGAGGATGTGGGGTTCAAGAGCGCCGCCGAGCTCGCCGCGGATGAAGCGGTATCCCGGGTGCTGCAGGCTTTGCCAGCCGAGGGAACCGGTGGGCAGACCATCCGCAGTCAATCGGTCGAACCGGCTGGCAATGGCAAATCAGCCACGGAACCACCTAAGGTCCTGCAGCTCGCCGGGCAACGCTTCGTCGTCGATGCCTTCGTGCTCTCCAAGGTCGTCTACGACTCCATCGACTATCAAGGCAAAAAGCAGGAACGCGTCTTTCCCATGGGGTTGGACGTCATGGCCACCCTCGGCAACGACGAGGCCGTGCATCTCTTGAAACCCGAGCTCGAGCGTTACCACTACGCCTCCAACCTGTTGGCACTTCGCGAAACCCTGGTGGCCCATGGCGAGGCGTTGTTCTCCCAGAACCTCTACGGATCCTGGCTGGGGGCACTAAAGAGCCTGCACCAGCCGCCCAGTTCGGGCGCCTTCCCCCAGAGCATGCGCTCCACGGCGTGGGAGAGAAAGCAACTGCACACCCAGCTCGCATCCTGGGCGGAGCTAAGGCATGACACGGTCCTTTACGCCAAGCAATCCTACACGGCGATGACCGTCTGCGAGTACCCGGATGGGTACGTAGAGCCGTATCCGGAATTCTTCGCCAAGTTGGCGGCACTCACTGGCGCCGTCGGCCAGCGTCTGGGGGCAGTACTGCCCCCGGAGCCGAAAGGTGGCATCGCGTTGTCGCGAGTGAAGAACGCACCGCCCGGCGGTGGTCCAACCGGATTGCGTGATGTCGTGCCCATCTCCGGTCGTGCGGTGCAAGGCTTCCTCAACCGTTTCGCCGAGACCATGCGTAAGCTGGAGGGCCTGGCCCGAAAGGAACTCTCGTCCACACCATTCACTCCCGAGGAGCAAGCCTTCCTCAAGCAGACGATCGACATCCGCGGCGGCGGAAGCGGACCGCCCCGCTACGACGGTTGGTACCCGAAACTCTTCTACAGTGAAGGCCCCGCCAAATGGGAACCAACCGTGGCCGACGTGCACACCAGCCCCGGGCCCCTGGTCCCCGGTGTCCTGGAGGAGGGCGTGGGCGACGCGAACTTCATCGCGGTGGCCGTCAACAACGGCAACGATCGGCGCGTCTACGTGGGACCCGTCTACAGCTACTACGAGCTGGTTGTTCCACCGACCGAGCGCCTCACCGACGAGGACTGGGCCAGCATGCTGTCCCGCGATGCCCAGGTTCCACGTCCCAAGTGGACCGGGACGTTCATCGGAAAGAAGGTTCGGCGCGCGTTGGGGGTGCCGGCGAAGGAGCGCGAATAGCGCCGCCCCGCCGTCGGCAACGCGCCCTTCGTCATGGGATTCTGGGCGATTTCGAACTGGTGGCGGAACTGCTCGCCCCTACTTCAGGCTATCGCTGAGAGTGCCACGCCCCGCCCGCTCGCCACACGAGCGGGTCGCGAGTTGGGTTCAGCGCCGCTGCGAGGGGAACCTCGGCGAAGGCTCGCACGGCGGCAATCGTCTCCACGAGACTGCCCGCGTCCCGGATGCTTGCCTTGCGCACGAATCCGGACCACTGCGTGTTCTTGGTCGGGTCCTGTGCGAACGCCACCGTAAGCGCAACCGGTGTCGTCGCGGGCAGAGGTGTGCCGCGGCGCTCGAATGTAGCCCGAATTGCGCGAGCAAGCAGCTCGCCATCGAAATCGAAATGGCGAGCAAGCACGGCAATGTCGTAGAAGTCCTTCATACGGCTATTGGCCATCCCGAGCTGCACCATCGCCTCGAGCTTCTCGGCGACAACGGTCTCGCGCGGGTAGGCGCGCAGGCGCGGTGCAGGAAGATCAAGCAACGGTGGAAATTCAATGAGGTTCGCTTCCGGTGTGATCGCATCGCCGAAGCCCACGTCGATTTGCAGTCGTACCTGTGCGCTGGTCACGCGAGCGACCACCTCGACGCGAACGCCGCCGTACTCCTGTTCTTCACGGATGAGACTGACCGTGAGCGAGTCCAGAGCGAAGCGGACTCCATCGTCGGGAACCTGCAGGGCGAGCACCTCGGCGAAGACTTGGAACACTTGCTGCTGGCCCGGATCACCAAAACCGAGCAGGTCGAGGTCCCGGGTTACCCGGTGCGGCTTGCCCGTCCAGAGGGTGAATAGCGCAGCACCCTTGAGCACGAACCGCTGGGCGTAGCGAGAAGAGGCGAGCCGAAACAGGAACCGCTCGTTCGTGTAGCGCGTGAGCACGAGCTGGAAGTCCTCGCCCCTGTCGCGTGCGATGCGCAGGAGACGAGCACGCACGGACTCACCGACGTCCCTGAGCGGCGTCTTGGTCATGCCAGGGCCTCCAGGTAGGGGCGCATGAATGCGTAGATCCGGTCGGCGCGAGCGGCCTCGACGAGTGCATCAATACTGCCTGGGCGCCTACGTAGATAGTCCTTGAGTGCCGCCAGCGCGACCTCGAGCCCGACGTGTCGCCGAAAACGAAAGCAGTCGGCAACGGTCTTGGCGGGCGTGGTGAGCGCCACCCGTACCCCCTCGATCACGTGCGTCTCGACGCCGTGTTCGCGAGCCGGGCCGCTGGCGCGCACGACCTCCAGCTTCGGCGAGGCGAGTTTCGGCATGCGCGCGTGGCGGTCAATAAGTACCCAGACTGCATGCGGAGCTTCCGTCGTCAGGCCGTGCGTCTGAAGCGCGCTGAGCAGACAAATCACGCCGTGGGGGACTCGCTTGCTGGTCTCAGCGAGCGAGCTCAGCTCGGTCACTGGAGCCTTGGCCAGCCGGTACATCCCGCGACCCACCCGTTCGAGCAGTCCGCGGTCGCAAAGCCGCTTGAGATAGGCCCGAGGGACGCCAAAGCGGTCCAGGTCCCGGGCGCGCACCGGTCCCCTTCGGGCGAGCCGAAGGAGCGTCGAAGTGTGGACCGAGGCGGCTGACTGCATGATACGGAACGTCGGCTTGTGTTGTAAGCGACAGACTATTCGTATCACACCGCGGCGGGGACCTCAAGCTCTGGCACTCTTGGAGCACCAAACCGCCGTCCTGGTGGGTCGCAGCTGTCTTGACCTTGCACCCAGGTGCCCTTCCCGCTCGGTGGGTCTGGCGTAGGTCATTGGGTCGGCTCCGGTTGGTCGGGAGGTCCGCGAATCGCGGGTTGCTACATGTTTTCCTGCCAATCGTGAGCCAGCTCGACAACGCGATGGGCGATAGCGGCGAGTCGGCCACATGCGTCGGTCAGGGCTGCCAAGAACCCAGCCGAGCCGTCCCCGCCAAAGATGTGGCAGCGCTCGTGAAGGTAGGTTGCCAGGGCCCCATGCGGGTCCGGCGACGTGGGAATGTGTGACGTGAAACGGATCTCGCAGGGACCGGCAACAGCTCCGTCAGCGATCTGGAACTGGAGGTCATGGGGCGCCTCACCCATCGATCACCCGCAACTCTCGTAACTTGGCTGGTCGACGTGCGGGGCAAACATGATGCCGTGGCAAACCTCAAGCGGTCGGCCTCCTGGGTAACCCGGCGAAATCAGGCAGGTTCTCTGGGAGGGCCATACCGGACCTTGTGACATCGGCGTGGCCCGCCTACGGTCCGCGATCGTCGAATCGAGTGAGGTCGCTCCCGACGCGGAGGTTGAGGCCACGATGGCGGGGGGACTGCATGTCTTGAGAGGGACCCACCATGCCAAGCTTCCGCTTCAGTATTCTCTTTCCCAGTCTGCTCGCGGGTTTGTTCGCCCTGCTGGGGTGCAAGAGCGACAGCGCCAAGAACAAGACCCTTTCCGACGCTTGCAGCGGCACGAGCAACTGCGCCGAAGGATTGGTGTGTGTCTTTGAGCGATGCCACAAGGAATGCGAGGACTCGGGCGACTGCTCGGGGGACGCCGGATGCGTCGCGTCCGACGATGGCGTCAACGTCTGTCAGCTCGAAGACGAGACGAGCTGCAAAAGGAACGGCGATTGCCCGTACCCTCTTGTTTGCTCAATGGACGGGCAGTGCCGCAACCCCTGCGTACGAGATCGCGACTGCCCCGCTGATCAGCGTTGCAGTGCCGAGGAAACCTGCGCTGAGCCGGACGAACTGGATGAGGACAGCCAGTTGCAGGGTGGGGCGGGTGGTGGAGGCGAGGGTGGAGACGGGGGCGAGTCGGGCGCGGATCCCGAAGAGGAGGGCGGCAGCGGCGGCGAAGGCGGTTCCGGCGGTCAGGTCGTGGATGGCGGTGAACCGGGAACGGGCGGAACGGTGGCGCAGGGTGGGGAGTCGTCCGGGGGCTCAACCACCGAGGAAGGAGGTTCGGCAGACGGCGGTACTTCGGTTGGGGGTCTCCCCGCTGCGGGTGGCTCTGCTGATGGTGGGACCTCGAGCGGGGGCCAGGCTGGCGAGGCGCCGGCAGAAGGAGGCGCTGGCAGCACTGGCGGAGCAGGACCCGTGGCGGGTGCGGGACCAACGGACCTCTGCGGGGCTGAGATGCTCACGCGGTACATGATGCCAGACGAGACCAACTGGGTCGGAGGTGACCCGGCGAGCACCGAGGATGACTTCTGCGGGATCCAGGGATCCCTCTACGCCTATGGGGACCACGATTCCCCGACTGTCAACTCTGGCTGCCAGCCTCCGTACGGGGTCAATCCCTGCACCACGGATCCAACCTCTGGTGCGATCACGTGCTGTGTGAGCGGGAATACGGTAGTTGATGACGTGGAGTACAATGCTTGGGGTTGCGGGATTGGTTTGACGCTGCGTGGTACTAGCCCGGAGCCGGCCAATGTGGTGAAGCTTCCTTTCGATGGTCCGGCAACAGGGTTCCGGTACACCTTGACAGGTACGCTCTCCGGCCAGGACGTGCGGGTTGGCGTGACGCAAATGCCCGATCCAGCGGGCATTTGCTCACCCTACCAGGGGGGTGCCCTGGGCTGGGATGATAGCCCCGTCGACCTCGAGAACGGCATGTACACGGGTACAGTGCGATTCACCGAGGTGGGTTGTCCGAGCGGAAGCTACGACAGGTGCGGTTGCTCGCTTGGCGGGGCTCCCTACGATATCCAGTTCTCCATCGCTGGCGGCGATGTGGCTGGGCCGTTCGAGCTCTGCCTCACATCACTGATACCCGTGTTGTAGACCAGGCGAGGGACCCCTCTACGGTTTGCGCAGGGCTGCTTCCGCGATGGAATGCAGCACCGAGCCAGGAATTCAAGGACGGCCCTTGGTGTCCCGCGCCTTGAATGGGCCCATCGTCGATGAGACGACTCAGTGGATTGGGTTGGAGGGGAGGGCGGGGGGTGGAGGCTGGTGCCGGAGTGCCAGGAACACCAACTTGGCTTGCTCGTCGAGGATGGCCGACATCTCTGGATCGAGACTCACATTGAGCCGGGATGGTCCCCTGTTCGAGAATCCAATGCTGACACTGTGCCGTGTGCGCTTGCCCAATACCGCCGGCACACGGAGCACAGACCGCTCGCCGTTCGATACTTCGAGACGCGAGATCGTGCCCTCGATAGAGGTCGGCAGCCTCACGAGGCCCGACGGAACGGGCGAAACGTCCGTGGGGCGCACGGTGTTGACGGTCATGAGCAGTATCGACCTGCATCCAGATTGGTCGGCCTTCTGTCCATCAGTCACATCCCAGGCGTTCCCGTCAACTTCTCCAGTGAACGCGCCTCTGAGCAACAAGCGCGTGCACAAGACCCTGCCTCCTCCAACAACCGCCTCCAGGGGCTCCCTTATCAAAGCGGCCTGCAGGCGAATTCGGGCGTCCGCAGCGTCGCGAACGTTGGGGTACTTCGCCAGAAAGGCCTGATAGGCCTGGCTTGCATCTTTGGTCGCCGCCGCAATGTATTCGGTCCTCCATTCTCGCTCGTACACGAATTGCGGTAACTCAAGTCGAGCACGCGCCGCCTTGGCCTGGGACGAATTGGGGAACATACCCAGGAAGCCCTGATAGGCGTCGAGCGTGTCCGTTTTGCGTGCTTCGCGATAGGCGCTCGCGGCGAGTGCACGGAGCCGATTGCGGGCAAATCCCGCGGAAGGACTCTGAGGATACTGCTCGAGGAAACCCTGGTAGGCCTCCGCCGAGCCATCCTCCCGAGCCGTGGCAAACGCCTGGTTCATCTCCTCGGCCTTACACTGCCGCTTCAGCGAGTTGTGAGCCCGGACGCGCTGTTGGGCATGGGAACGACGCGGGCTGTTCGGCGGGGCCACCTTCAGGAACTCCTCATACAGCCCCGGCATGTTGGCATCCTTGACCGCCAGCCAAACGAATCGCTCGAATGCGGGATCCATAAGGGCGCTTGCTAGCTTGGGTTTGCCTGCGGTTCTAACTGTAGGACCCTCATCATCCGAGGTCGGCTTGGTGGAACACATGCCTATGCACTTCTGCCGACAGTCGGGATCGACCCAGAAGCATCGATATACCCCGCCCCGGTTGTACTCTGCGGTGTGCCTGCCAAAGTCCTGTCGCACTTGTTCCAGGCAATTGGCTGGTGCGTCCAAGACCCCAGCAAGAAGTCCGCCCGCTCCCTGGCTTTTCGACCGAAGCACCTCCTCAATGGTGCGAGTTGGGGGAGCCGGTGCATCTTCCTTCTCACAGGTCAGATGAGCCATCTCAGCGATCCATTCAAGGTCGTTGTAGCTGGCGTTGAGTTTCTCACAGGCGGTACGCGGCGGCGGAGCCGATGGGTCCGCGTCGAGAATTAGGGCCGCAACATACGAAGTGACGAGCACGAGCGGTGATGCCAGAACCACGGCCAAACAGAATCGCAATCCCTTCCTCGCAGTCATCGACACATTCATATCAGAGGGTCAGGGACAGTGGAATATGGAACGAGGCGCGTCGCTACCCGGCTAGGGGGTTCACCGGCAACACCCGGCTCTCGTGTTCATGCCGTGGGCCCAGCGCGCGCCGAGGTGGGTCTGGGGGCTTCCGGAGCAAGGGGCCACTTGTGCGCAATCGCACATGTCCTCGCAACGTGAGTTTTCAATGCACGCATCAGGCGACAACCCAAAAAGACGCGCGAATACGACGCACGGCTCCGGACCTCAGCGCCGGGAGTCACCGCTCCGAGCTAATTGGCTTCCTGAATCACGACGTCGTCGATGTACCAGCCGTCCGCTTGAGCGGTATCGACGTTATCGGCAAGGCGGAAACGCACCTTGACCCTCTCACCCACGTAGGACGAGAGGCTGAGCTGGACCAGCGACCAGGTGGAAGTATTGGAGCCATAATGCCATTGAACCAGCTCATCCCACGAAGTGCCACCGTCCGAAGATGCCTCGACATATGCGTAATCAGCATATGTGAGGTATGCCTCTGTTAGCTCCAGCTTGTACCAGAACGTCAATATGGGGTTCACAACCGTTGCCGCCGACAGGTCCACGGATGCCGCGAGAGTGATTGCCGCGTTCGCTCCTGCAGCGTAGTCACCGTCTGGGCTGTCCGTGATCGAATAGTCCCCACTCCGCGCCGTGGTGTTCGTCGTGTTCCAGTCCTGGCCGCTCACGACCCAGTTGGAGAGACCCGATTCGAAGTCATCACAGAAATAGGGTGTTCCGGTGATTGCGGCGCAACCGGTTGGGATCGTCGTGCTCCCACCACCGAGGCCCGCCTCGCCACCATTGGTCTCGATGGTTCCGCCTGCTGACTCGCCAGCAACCCCACCCAAACCAAGGCCCGCGCTGCCTCCCTCTTCGGGCGCCCCGCTGGTACCACCATCCGCTCCTCCGCTTCCGCCTTCGCCCGCTGTTCCACCTTCCGTGACGCCCGCGCTGCCTCCCTCCGAGGGAGCGCCGCTCACCCCTTCACCCGCCGTTCCTGCGGCGTGCTGACCAGCTTCCCCTCCCACCGAAAGCGTGCCGCCCTCTTCGCGTCCTGCACCCCCACCATCGCTCGGAGCGCCACCTTGTGAGCTCCCGGAGACGCCGCCCATCGCCGAGTCTCCGCCGAGTCCAGAGTTACCTCCACCGGCTTCTTCGCCACCAACACCCGAGTTCCCGCCGTTTGGTGAGCCCGAGGAGCCCCCTTCGGTGGTCGTACCGCCTTTGCCCTCGTCGTCTCCTCCCGATCCTGCACCAGCCTCGGGGGGATTGCTCTCGCCGCCAGAACCACCCGCCGCGAGCAGCCGCTGATTGTCGTCGAGCTCGTCCGGTTCGGCACAGACTGCATCGATGCTACATACCTGCTCTCCGAGGCAGCTCACTCCGCCGCTGCAGTCATTCCGGCATTGGCCGTCCTCTCCGCAGGCGAGGGGCTTCTCGCAGTCGGCCGTCTTCTCGCAAGACTTCTCGACCTCCAGCTGGCACACCTTGGTACCTTCGTCGGATTCGACGCAGCGGGCATCCGAGGGGCAATCTCGGGATGTTGCACATTCTTCGTGGCAACGCTGGAATGTGCACACGAGCCCGGCCGCACATTCACTATTGACCACGCAGCCATCCGCGAGCGCGCGTTTGGCGGGAGTGTCATCGGAACAGCCCCCCAATCCGAAGAGAGACACCACCAAGCTCCAAACCAAACACGTCGAGCATTCACAGCGCATTGGGACCCTCCCGACCGGTACATTCAAGCCGGTCAGCATGCGTAGTTCAGGTCCAGTTGGGACGGGTGTCAAGCCAGGTCGCATCCGGCCGGCATTCTTGCCGGGTTTCTGCCGAGTTCTACGCCGTCCCCACGCCGCACCAACCATCAGAACAGGCTGACCAAGGACAGATTGAATCGGCCTGATTTGCCCAGCGGAGAGCGGACACGTTCGGGACCAATCGCCACATAACTCTTGGGAAGCCTCGGCCCGAGGGGAAGAGCGAGGCGGCCCTGCACCGAGAGGCTCTGCTCGGGCATGGCTTGGCAGGTGCCCCAGCAGTCGAGCTCATAGGCGCGGTCCACCTGTCCTATCCCGACCAGGCTCAACGGACCGCTCTTCCACAAGACCATCTCCGCCCTCCAGGTGGTCAAGGGATCCTTCTCGGCGGGCTTGGGCAAATGGCTGGTGAAGGACCAACCCAAGACCGGCACAGGCCAGGTCAGCCGCAGTCTTTCGGGGAGCTCGGGTAGCGGCATCTTTGCCGCCATGGCCGGTCCCGGTACCTGGGCAGCAACCATCCGGACAGCGAGGAGCAGTGCCATCGTTGCGGTTCCCGCAAGAACCATCTTGGACATGGCCTGGTCAGTATAGCAGCCCCAGGTGGGATGGTGCTACTCTGAGCTCCCTGGGAGGAGCTACCATGAAGAAGCTATCGTTGACCCCTTGGTTCGGTGCTTGTTCGGCACTGCCATTGCTCTTGTCGGCGTCCCTGGTAAGGGCCCAAGACGCAACCACCGCTGGCGAGGCTGTAGCTCCTTATCCCACCCTCGAGAACCTCTCCATCGAGTGGCCCGTCAGTGGCGACGACAATGCCAATGGCGTGGTCACGGTTCGCTTTCGCTCCGCGGGTGGCGACGCCTGGCGTACCGGGCTGCCGCTGCGGCGCGTGCCGGCTGGCGAAGCCGAAGACTTCTCTTGGGAGAACCGGCACGCGGGCAGCGTGTTTGGTCTTTCACCCGCAACCACGTACGAGATCGAGCTGACCTTGGACGATCCAGATGGCGGCTCGACCACGGCCAGCCTACAGGCCACGACCCGTCCCGTCCCGGTGGTGCCAGCTGACGCCACCATCGTACCGGTGACACCCGATGACTTCGAGGAGCGTTTGAGTCAGGCTGCGCCGGGCGAGGTCCTGCTGCTGGCTGACGGCAACTATCCGGAGTTCTCCTTGGACAACGACGGGGAGCCGGGGCGCCCCATCGTTCTTCGGGCAGCCAATGAGCGAATGGCCGTCATCCAGGGAAGAATCGAACTCCTCGGACGGTCCCATGTGTTTCTCGAGGGGCTGTCCATTCAGGGTCGGGTGCGCATCAACGACAGCCAGGGGATCGTAGTTCGCCGCTGTTTGATTCAGACCGAGGACTTCGGGATCGTCGCTTACGGTGACGGCTCCACCAATGGATACTTCTGCGACAACGAGATCGAGGGATCGACGGTGTGGGGAAATGGCAGCGTGGGGGCGGATGGGGACAATCTAGGGGAAGGCATCGAGCTGGCCGGCCCGGGCAACGTGGTGTGCCGCAATCGCGTGAGTGGTTTTCGGGATTGCATCTCGACCATGGAGGACGACGAGGCGGTCAACCAGGTCTCGCTGGACGTCTACCGAAACGATCTGAGCGTGTGTGGTGACGACGCCGTGGAAGCCGACTTCACCATGGGCAATTGCCGTGTGTACGAAAACCAGATCCACGACAGCTTCGTAGGGATCAGCTCCCAGCCCGGCCTGGGCGGACCTTCGTACTTCATCCGCAACGTGATGTACAACGTCATCTATTCGCCCTTCAAGCTGCATCGGGGCAGCGTCGGGGACGTGGCCCTGCACAACAGCGTCGTCAAATGCGGCGACGCAATGCCTGTCTTCACCGATGACGTCTGGTCGGCAGCCTGGTTCCGCAACAACCTGTTCATCGGCGGGACCGGCGGTGACGACTACGGCGGGTACTCCAACGGCGACGGGGCTGTCGCCAATATGCGAGCTGCTGCGGCGGATTGTGATTTCGACTACGACGGCTTCGGCTCCATCGGAACCGGGGAGTTCCGGGGCATCATCGGCGAGACGCGCTTCGAGAGCCTACAAGAGCTTCGCGCCAGCACGACCGAGGCCCACGCCGTACAGGTCGACATGAGCGTCTTCGCCGAGTCCGTCGCCTTCCCGGAGACACCCTTCCCTGCGCTGGGTGCTCCGGATCTGCACCTGCAGTCCGGAGGTGCCGCCATCGATGCCGGGGAGGTGCTTTCGAACATCAACGACGACTTCGCTGGCGACGCACCGGATCTCGGCGCATACGAGCTGGGGGCAAGCCCCATCGACTATGGTCCCCAGGATGACGGCGACGCGGGAGCGGCGGGGGCCGCTGGAGAGACGGGGAGTGGTGGAGACACCAGCACCGGCGGCGCAGTGGGGAGCGGCGGCGAGGTGGCCCAGGGAGGTGACGTCCCCCAGGCAGGAACCGAGGCGGCGGGCTCAGCGGGCACACCGGTGGTCGGTTCGGGTGGGACTGCCCAGGCTGGCGCCTTCAGCGCGGGAGGAGAACAGGCGGGTGCAGGGGAGACACCTGCGGGTGCTCCCGGCGCGGGCGGGCAAACCGGCAACGCGGGAAGCCAGGCCGCGGAGGGTGGAAGCACAGCGGCAGAGGGCGGAAGCCAGGCGGCGGACGGAGGAAGTGAGAGCGCGGAAGGTGGAAGCGAAACCGCGGAGGGCGGGAGCGAAACCGCGGAGGGTGGACAAGAGGTGGCCGGAGAGACCACGGAAGCCGGGACTGCGGGTTTGGCTGGCGGAGCCAGCGAGGATTCGACCGGGACGGAGGACGACGGCTGTGGCTGCCGGGTTGGCCCGAATGGATCGGCAGGCTCGGTTGCGTGGGTTCTTGCGGCAATGCTTGCGCTGCTGCGCCGGCGCCGTGGGCAACAGTAGGTGACGCCGCCCCGGTGTTCACTGCGCCGAGTCACCAAGACGATCGGTAGTCACCGGATCTTGTCCGATGTCTCTTTGGATCTGACCCAGGGAGAGATCCATGTGCTGGTGGGCCACAATGGGGCCGGCAAGAGCACGTTGATACGGATCCTGTGTGGGGCAGACACCGACTTCGATGGGGAGATCTGGTGTGACGAGCGCCGGCTGCGGTTGGGGAGTCCCCGCGATGGCCACCGCGCCGGGATCCACGTCATCCATCAGGAGCTGAGTCTGGTCGAGTCACTGAGCGCAACGGACAACTGGTTGCTCGCGGAAGACCAGTCCTGGTTCAGCTGGGTCGCTCGAGGCGACGCGCGAAACAAGGCACAAAAGGCGTGCGACCGCCTGGGATTGACCGTCGATCTGGAGGTCCCGGTCGGGGAGCTGGCGCTCAGCGAGCGCCAGCTGTTGGAAATTGCCCGGGCCACCGCGGACCGCTCCTCGGTGCTCGTACTGGACGAGCCAACCAGTGCCCTGTCCGAGGCGGAGGCGAAGCGTCTGTTGGTGCAACTCAGGGGCCTGCGAGAGACCGGAACCGCCATCCTGTACGTGTCCCATCGAATGGAGGAGATTTACGAGATTGCCGATCGGGTGAGCGTGCTTCGCGACGGGGTGCTCGTGGTGACTCGCCCGGCGAGCGAGCTACCCCGAACCGAGCTGGTCCGAGCCATGCTGGGGCAAGAAGCGCAGAGCGTGCCCGTTCGATCGGACATCGACAGTGACCCGAAGGAGCTCGACCACCAAGGACTCTTGACCGTGCGGTCCCTGCAAGCCGAAGGGCGGCCCCCACTTCGTGGTCTTTCCTTCCAGGTGAAGAGCGGCGAGATCCTCGGAGTTTGCGGGCTCTGTGGGTCCGGCGCCAGTGAGCTGTTGCAGGTGATGGGGGGAGCGCGAGAGATGGCGACGGGCTCCTTGGACTGGGACGGCACCGGGATGTCCGTGCAGACCCCAGCGCGAGCCATTCGATCCGGCATCGTGTATCTGCCCGCCGACCGCAAGCGGAGTGTTCTGCCCGCTCTGAGCCTGTTGGACAATGGCACCCTGTCGGCTCTCGGAGACTACTGTCGCTGGGGGTTCTTGCGGGACGGGGAACGCCGAAGTGACGTGGCACGACTGGCGGCGGTCATGGGTCTTTCGGCTCCCTCGCTGGATGCCCCGGCCAGTTCCTTGTCCGGAGGCAACCAGCAGAGACTCGCTCTGTTGCGTTGCCTGTTGGCCAAGCCGAAGGTGCTGTTGCTGGACGAGCCCACACGGGGCGTGGATGTGGCAGCCAAACAGGCCGTCCACGGCTGGATTCGCAGGGTCACCAGCCAAGGGATGGCAGTCGTGATTCAGAGTCCGGAGCTCGACGAGCTGATGGAGCTGTGTGAACAGGTGTTGGTCATGAGCCGGGGCCGGATCGTAGCCGAGCTTCGCCGGAGCGACTTTGGTCGCGAGCGGCTATTGCATCTCATGATGGGGAACGTGGCATGAAAGGGAAAGCTCCTACCAAGAGTGCCCTCTTGGCTCTTCTGCCCTTGGCGGTCGTATTGATGCTGGGGCTCGTGTTCAACGCCAACGGCGCGTTTTTCCGCTGGGCTACGCATCAGGCACTGCTCCGCGAGATCTCGGTGCTGGGCATCTTGGCCTGCGGGATGACGCTGGTCATCGTGGCTGGCGGGATCGATCTGGCGGTGGGCAGTATCTTGGCCCTAGCTGCGGTGGGTTTCGCCGTGACCACCCTGCACCTGGGTTGGTCGGTAGCCGTCTCGATCGCGGTGATCTTGGCGTCGGGGCTGGGATTGGGTCTAGTGTCCGGTGGTCTGGTGGCGCGCGCGCGCATACCAGCCTTCATTGCCACCCTGGCGATGATGGTGTTCGCGCGGGGGCTGGCCAAGCAGCTATCTGGGGGCCAGAAGGTGTCGAACTACCGACTGGGCGCGGACGGCCAGTTTCACACCCTGCCCATGCCGTCCATCTTCGACGCGCTCGATGCCAGGGTGTTGGGCGATCAGATATCGGTGGTGACGCTCGTCTTCGCGGCCTCGGTGGGTATCACCTGGCTGATCCTGCAGCGCCTGCGCCTCGGGCGGTACCTGTTGGCGGTTGGCGGCAACGAAGAGGCGGCCCGCCTGTCCGGGGTGCCGGTGCGATGGACCCTATCCGTGGCCTATGGCCTTTGCGGACTGTTTGCGGCGATTGCCGGGATCTGCCAGGCAGCCCAGGAGACCCAGGGCGATCCGGAGACGGGACTGGGTTACGAACTCGACGCCATCGCCATGGTGGTGCTGGGCGGAACCCGCCTTTCCGGTGGACGGGGCGGCGTGGGAAAGACGGTGTTGGGGGCGTTGACGTTGGGGTACCTGCAGAAGGTGTTGAGCCTGAACGCGTTCAGCACCGAGGCGCGCCTGATGCTGACGGGGCTGATCCTGGTGTTGGCGGTACTGTTTCAGCGCAAGTTGGAGCGCGAGTGAAGAAGGGCCGCTGAGGGTCACCGCGGCCGCCAGGCCGAGGCCCGTTGGGTCACGCGGGGGCGCTCCGCGACAGGCTGGGGCTTTGCCGATATGCTGGAGCGATGAAACGCGCCCTGGTCTGGATCTTGGGGGTCGTTGCGCTGCCGGTGTTCGGTGCCTGTGGGAAGCGTTCCCAAGGCACGCCGGCGCCTCTGCCCATTCTGATCGGCGTCAGCCAGTGTAACCTGGGTGAGCCCTGGCGGGTGCAGATGAATACCGATCTGGCCCAGGCTGCGGCTCACCATCCCAATCTGAAGCTCGTCTTCAAGGATGCGCAGAACGACTCGTTGCGTCAGCGCACGCAGGTCGAGGAGCTGGCAGCCCAAGGGATCCGCCTCTTGATCATCTCCCCCAAGGAGGCAGCGCCGCTGACCAAGCCGGTCGCCCAGGTGTATCAGAAGGGGATCCCTGTCATCCTGCTGGATCGAGCCGTGGAGGGCGACGCGTACACGACCTTCATCGGCGCCGACAATCGTCGCATCGGTCGTGAGGCGGGCAAGTGGGCAGTCCAGGCTCTGGGTGGCAAGGGCGTCATCGTCGAACTCAAAGGGCTAATGACCTCGACCCCGGGACGACATCGGCACGAGGGTTTCTTGGAAGGTCTCGATTTGGCTCGTCACCCTGAGCTCCAAATCGGGTTCGAGGCCGACATGCAGTGGTTGGAGCCCAACGCCCGCCGGGAAATGGATGCGGCACTGGTCGCGCAGCGATCCATCTCTTTGGTATTCGCCCACAATGATCCGGGTGCCCATGGTGCTTACCTGGCAGCCAAGGCCGCCGGACGGGAACGGGAGATGAAGTTCGTGGGCATCGATGCCTTGCCTCACGAGGGCGTGCGTTACGTCCAGCAGGGCGTACTCGATGCCACCTTCTCCTATCCCACCGGGGGTGCCGAGGCGATCGAATGGGCCGTCAAGATCCTAAAAGGGCAGAAGCCCGAAAAGCAGATAACCCTCGGCACTCGCCGCTTCGACCGAGACAACGTGGACCAGGGTGGGGTGGCCATCCCCTGAGCGGAGCGCGGGCTACGAAGGCTCGGGTGATGCCGCGGGCGTCAGGGTGAAAGAGGCCAGGATTGATCCGGGCGTCAGGTGTTGGCTCAGATCGGCGGGAACCCATCCGGTGATGATTTCGAATGGTCCCTCGGTTCCCGCGGGAGGCAAAAAGGCGAATTGCCCGCCCTGTGCCGTGATGCTGCGCGCCAGAAGGCGACCGCGTTGATAGAGTAGGAGTTCCACTCTGTCGGGGGCACCGGAGAAGCAGGGCAACAGGCCGGGGCGTTGGTCCAACTTCTCCCAGCGCGTTTGGTGGTCGATGACACGTCGAGTTTGTGTTGGTTCGTCCGCCATGAGATCCGCCGAACTGTTGGCTAGCTCGAGGGCGGCGCGCATGTCGCGGTCTCGGTCCTGCCGACAGCTGGCAGACTTGGACTTCGGGCAGTCGTTTTCGGCGGCTGTCGAAAACACAGCAACACCGGCTGCGAACAGTCCCAGGGCCCCGGCAACCGATTCACCCTCCCCTTTGCGCGTGACCTCCACGATGACGCTCGGATGCTCCCGGTACAGGACGTACTGGCAGACCGCCAGGGGCACCATCTCCCCGCGGAGAACCCCCGCCTCGTAGCTGAGCGTCACGTTGACGACGGGAAGCGCGGGGTGAGGACGAACCAGCTGCCAGCGCTCGACCTCTGGCAGGTTGATGGATTCCAGACGGCGCGACGCGGCACAACCCGCCAGGCACAGCGTCATCAGCAGTAGCTGAGTCGCGTGGCGGGTGGGTGACAACATGGCTCACCTTGCTGCACGAGCCGTGCCAGGAACGAGTCCAGGCAAATCATGCCAAACGGCGGCGGAGGCCCCCCATTCGTGACGTCGTTTCACCACAGTGTGAAGGGGTGGCGGCCCAGACTCCAATCGGGGTTTCTCGCTGGCAACCCGCCGAACAATTGCCGCCCGGCGTGTGCGCCGCCAAAGGGGGCACCAGCGGGGAGATGTTGCGTGTTTTTTCGGGGCCGAGGGGCCCAGGGCGATTCGATTGCTCGGGGAGCACCATCTCTGCCATGCTGGCCGCATGCACAGGGTAGCTGCCCGTTCGTGGATGACACTGGGCCGATGGTTGGCCGTGATCCTCGTTTCGTTGCTCACGGTAGCGATTGCCAGCAGCGCGCCACGCCTGCGCAGCAAGAAGAGCAAGGGCGTGGACGCGGGTGCGCCCGACGCAGCGTTGGTCGAGGCGGGCTCGGACGCAGCGGCTGATGCTGCGCGACCCGCAGAGGTGGACGCCCAAGCAGCTGCCGTACCAACGGTGGCCCCGCAGCCCAGTTCGCCACCCCTCGCGTCGGTGCTCCCATCGCCCTCTGCCACCTCGGTCCCTGCTCCTGTGCCGACTGCGACCAAGCCCTTCGAGGTTCGAGCGCGTGACGTCGTCGTGTTGCGTCTGCACCTGGCCGACGGTGGGCTATCCGCGGAGGAGCGCGCGCGCCGTGCCAATCGAGCCATCGAATCGGCCCTGGCGGATGCTGATCCCGAGAGTGTTCGCGTCGACTGGCGTGACGGCCGAGCCATCCTGTTCGTGGGCTCTTCGCCCCTGGTAGAGTTGACCCGAGCCGATGCACAAGCCAGTGGTGAGGGCTCGCTCGAGTTGTATGCCGCGTCGGCAGCCGACCACATCAAGGGTGCGCTCAGGACCGAGGCCACGCGGAGCCAGGTGATGCGTGACGTGCTGCGGGTGACGCTGGTCATTCTCTTGGCGATCGCCGCTGTCTACGTGGTGCGCAAACTGGGCGGGCTGGCGTACCGGTTGCGGAGTTATCTTGATCGGCATCCAGAACGAATTCCCGCTTTGCGGTTCCGATCCATCGAGGTGGTTCGTCCCCATGTACTGCGTAGCGCACTCGTGATCGGGCTGCAGGCGTTAAAGTGGATGCTGCAGCTGGGAATCGTCTACGCGTGGCTTCTGTTCGCGCTGTCTCGCTTCGACGCGACGCGGCCCTATACGCAACGTCTGAACGAGGTCGTGGTCTCACCGATATCTGCCCTGTTCACGCGCCTGGCGACCCTTCTGCCGCTGGCGGTCCTGGTGGGGCTCGCCGTCATCGCGCTGGCACTCCTTTTGCGGTTCGTGGCCTTGTTCTTTGCCAGTGTGGAACGCAAGGAGACCACCATCGAAGGGCTGTCGCCGGAGCTCGCCAGGCCGGCAAGTGTGCTTTCGCGTTCCGCCCTGGTGGTGCTGGTCCTGGTCTTTCTGGCCCCCGTGGTAACGGGGAATCCCAACGGCGCGTTTTCACGGGTTGGGGTCGTAGCGATTGCCACCCTGGCGCTGGCGGCAATCCCGCTGGTGGTCAGCGTCTTGTTGGGTTCGCTGATTCTCTTCCAAGGCAAGCTTCGGACGGGGGCCGAAGTTCAGATTGCGCGCCTGAGCGGCCGGGTGTTGCGGGTCACACTGCTGGAGACGGTCCTGGGGTCCCCAGCGGGCGCCCAAATCCACGTACCGCACCTGGCCACGCTATGGCGCCCACTGCAGGTGCTGTCCCCACCCAATCGCACGATGGTGGTGATACCGGTGAGCCCTCTAGTATCCCAACGCGAGGTGGTGGAGCTACTGCGCGCCGCTGCGGCGGAGCTCGGTGAGGAACCGGAGGTGGAGCTATTGAACCTGGACGCGAGGGCCGCGACGTATCGCGTAGCCGTCGCTGCGCCGACCCCAACCCCCAGCAGAACCGAGCTGTTGCTCAAGCTATCGGAGGTGCTGCAAGCGCACCAGATTGGTTTTGGCGCCAGCACTGATTGAGGTCCGCGGTCAGCGGACGCAGGTGTCCTCGCCCTTGCGACAGTAACCCCGCTGGGTGCACACGGTGGCCACTCGGCAATCCGCGTCCGTGGCCAAAATGCAGCCGGGCACCTTGCCATCCCCGACCTTGCGCAGATCCTCCACGTACGTGCAGGTGCCGCGGCTCTGGCAACCCTCGGTCTTGAGACAATCGGCGCGTGAGGTGAGCTGACACCGGCCAGCCTCGAAGCTGCAGTAGCCCTGAGATTTGCACATCTGGCCACGTTCGCAGTTTGCAGACGAGGTCGTCTGGCAGTGTTCGCCACTCAGCGAGCAGCGCCCCCACTTGGTGCAAAGCTCCGATTGTTGGCAGTCGGCAGCGCTGGCCACACAGCGGCCATCTTTGGGGGTGCACAGGGCGTCCTTGCGGCAGGCGCTGGTCTTCTGACAGTGCACGGGCTCGGTCGCTGCACAGGCCCCGTCTTTCACGCCGCAACGCCCTTCGGAGCCACAGGCCGGGATGCTCTTGCAGATCTCCGCCGTGGCGACACAAGAATCGCCCACCAGGGCGCAGCGTCCCTGTTCCGCACAGGCCGCGGCGCGCTCGCAGTCCGCCGGATCGGTGGCGACGCACCGCTCGCCTCGCAGCGTGCAGGCACCGCTCGCCTCGCAGTCGTGCCGGCAGCGCTCAGCACGTCGTTCCTCGCAGGCCACCGAGGACAACAACAGCCAACAGCAAAGAAGGGCTCGCAGCGGCATGCAGTCCAAGCTAGCCGGATTGTGCGGCGCTGTCACCTGTTCGGGCCGGGTCCGGCCCGTACCCGGCCCAGGGTCGAGTCGTGGCGTCCCGGGTGCGCCAACGCACCCGGTGCCAAACAGAGAACGGGCCCCTTCAGGTCAGCCCGCGAGCATCGATGCCACTGTGTCCAGCAGCGCGCGTGGTTTGATCGGCTTTTCGATGAACTTGTCGACTCTCAACAGGCTCGTCCCCGCATACTGCGCGAGTTTGACGTTCAGGTGCTGTTGCACGCTGGTCAACATCAGGATGGGCACGTTCTGGTAGCCGGCGTGGAAGGCCTTCGATTCGGGATCTCGCAGGGAATGAACAACGCGGATACCGGCGGTGGAATCCTCCATCATCACATCGAGGATGATGAGGTCCGGCTTGACGCCGTCGATTTTGGCAATGGCGTCAGCTCCGCTGGATGCCGTGTCGACTGCGTATCCATTCGCCGTGAGCACGGAGGAGGTGATCAAGAGGGCATCCTCGTCGTCATCGACTACGAAAATCTTGGGCTTCTTTTCCATGGTCCGTTCCTATCGGTTCTTTACCTCACCGCGGTGACGCGGGGGTCATCGGCGAGTAGCCGCTCCGGGGGGTTGTCCAGGTTCGCTTGACTTTCGCCATAGGTGAGTATACTTCGTCTGTGAAGCAATTCACAGTGTGACACGGTTCACAGAACAGCACAAGCATTGTCCCCGCGCAGAAATAGCCAAGCAATTTTAGTGGCATCCAAGCAAGCGAGTCGCGAGCCGGCCCCTGAGCCGACCATCGAGAGGCTCAGCCAATACCGGCGGGTGCTGGAGATGGCGCTACGCGAGGGCAAAGCCCAGATCTTTTCCCACCAGCTGGCAAAGCTCGCTGGGGCAACAGCGGCACGAGTGCGCCGGGACTTAATGGTCGTCAGCCTGGCGGGGAGCCCCCGACATGGCTACGGCACGGCCGCGCTCATCGAAGCCATCACCTCGTTCCTGTTGGGGGGTCAGCAGGAGCGCCGTGCGGTGTTGGTGGGTCTGGGGCGGCTGGGGCGCGCCATGCTCTCCTATTTCGTCACTCGGCGGCCTGGTTTCGGCATCGTCGCGGCTTTCGACACGGATCCGGCTCGGGTGGGTCGCGTCATCGAGGGCTGCCGGTCCTACCCGCTGGACGAGCTGGGGTGGCGGGTGGCCGAGCTCGGCACCACCGTCGCCATCATTGCCGTTCCGGCTGAAGCGGCCCAGGGAGTGGCCGATCTATTGGTCCGCGCCGGAATCACCGGGATTGCCAACTTCGCTCCCATTTCGCTGGACGTTCCGCCACACGTGTTCGTCGAGAACGTCGATTTGACCATGAGTCTCGAGAAGGTCGCCTATTTCGCCCACCATCCGGGCAGCACCACGCGGGGCTGAGGAGAAGCAGATGAGTGATATCAACAACCCCAAGGCCCTCGACGGCATCCTGGCACGTCACGGCAAGGAACGGGCAGCGTTGATCCCGATCCTGCAAGAGGTGCAGGACCTGGAGGGCTACGTGTCCAAGCAGGCGGTGGTCGCCATCGGCAAGCATCTCGACCTGCCCGCCAGTAAGATCCATGGTGTTGCCACTTTTTACAATCGCTTTCGCTTCCACGCTCCGGGCCGTTTCCACGTGCAGGTCTGTCGCGGGACTGCGTGTCACGTCAAGGGTTCCGCCGCCGTGCTCGACGCGATCAGGCACGAGCTGAAGGTGGAACCTGGGCAGACCACGCGCGATGGCCTGTTCAGCCTGGAGGTCGTGGCCTGCATCGGCGCCTGCGGGCTGGCCCCGGTGATCGCGGTCAACGGGGAGTTCCATGCCGGAGTCGACCGCACAATAGCTCGTAAGATCGTGGCGCGCTATCGCCGTCAAGCAGCCGAGACAGCCGCCCCCGAGGACACGGCCTGCTCGGCCCCAGCGGACGCGGCCGAGCTCCCCGACCCGAGTGCTTCGGATCCCCACGCGGTGCACGCCGCGCAGCGCGATTTCTTACTGACACAATCCGCGCTGGCGGAGCCGCCTGTGCCGGTGCGCTGGCTGCAGCACAAGGACGTGCCAAGGCCGATGGTCTTCGTTGGATGCGGCACCTGCGGGCTGGGCGCCGGTGCCGGGCGCGTCGCCGCGACGGCCCGACGCTTCCTGAAGGAGAAGGGCGTACAGGCCGATATTGTGGAGGTTGGATGCATCGGCCTGTGTGCCGCCGAGCCCATCCTCGACATCCAACTTCCGGGTCGCCTCCGGCTCAGCTTCGCCAACGTCCAGGAGTCGGATGTGGCCGGGCTTCTGGAGTCCGTGCTCGATGGCACGGTGCCGCATGAGCACCTGCTCGGACAGCTGCGCAACGAGGGTGTGACCTCGTGGCCGGGCGTAGACTACCTGGACGAGCATCCGTTCTTCGCGCCGCAGACACGCTGGGTGCTCGAAAACTGCGGGATCATCGATCCGTCGTCCATCGACGAAGCCTTGGCGCGCGGTGCCTACCGCGGTCTGGCTGCGGCCCTGAAGGGGATGACGCCGGCCGAGGTCTGCGCGGTGGTGGAGAAGAGCGGTCTACGGGGACGGGGCGGTGGTGGGTTCCCAGCGGCTCGCAAGTGGCGCTTGGCCCTGGACACACCGGCTGATCAACGGGTCTTCATCTGCAATGCGGACGAGGGAGATCCTGGGGCCTTCATGGATCGCGCCGTGATGGAAGGGGATCCGCATCGCGTCATCGAGGGGTTGGCCATCGCCGCCTACGCGATCGGCGCCTCCAAGGCGTACATCTATACTCGCGCCGAGTATCCGCTGGCCATCGCCCGGCTGGAAAACGCCATCGCGCAGGCGGAGGCCTACGGGCTGCTCGGTGACAACGTGTTCGACAGCGGACTCCATTTGCGCGTCGTGGTCAAACGGGGCGCTGGCGCCTTCGTCTGTGGTGAGGAGACGGCGCTCATGCACAGCATCGAGGGCAAGCGCGGGATGCCGCGCCCCCGTCCGCCCTATCCAGCCATCTCGGGCCTGTTCGGAAAGCCCACGGTCATCAACAACGTGGAGACGCTGGCCAACGTTCCGGCCATCCTGGTGCGGGGCGCGGATTGGTTCTCCAAGGTGGGGACGGCCTCCAGCAAGGGGACCAAGGTCTTTGCTCTCTCTGGCAAGGTGCGCCAGGCCGGCCTGGTCGAGGTGGCGATGGGCATGCGGCTGCGGCAGATCGTCTTCGACATCGGGGGTGGACCCGAGCAGGGGCACTCCTTCAAGGCCGTGCAGATTGGTGGCCCGTCGGGGGGGTGCATTCCGGAGGAACACCTGGACATCGCCATCGACTATGAATCCCTCAAGACCGTGGGAGCCATGATGGGCTCGGGAGGGTTGGTGGTCATGGATGACCGCACCTGCATGGTCGACGTCGCTAAGTTCTTCATGGACTTCATCCAGCGTGAGAGCTGCGGGAAGTGCATTCCCTGTCGTGAAGGCACCCACCGGATGCTCGACATTCTCCAACAGATCACGCACAGCCATCGCACTGAACACGGCACCGACGCACTGGAACGGATGCGCGGTGTGATGAACCTCGAGCACCTCGCCGGAGTGATCCGTGACAGCAGCCTGTGCGGGCTCGGTCAAACGGCGGCCAATCCGATCCTGAGCACGTTGCGCTGGTTCCGTCAGGAGTACGAAAGCCACGTCTACGACCGCAAATGTGCGGCCGGTGTCTGCAAGGAGCTGCTCGTCTACTCGATTGACAAGGAAAGGTGCAACGGCTGTGAGCTCTGCATCAAGCAGTGCCCCAGTGACGCCATCATGGGCACCCGGCGGGCTCCCCACTACATTCTGCCCGACAAGTGCATCGCCTGCGGAGCATGCGTCAACGCGTGTCGCGTGGGTGCTATCCAGGCAGCCTGAGGAAGGCCAAAGATATGGTCACCATCACAATCAACGAACGACCCATCGCGGCAGAGGCGGGGGAAACACTGCTCGACGTGATCCGGCGCGCAGGGATTCACGTGCCGACGCTGTGTCATCTGCCGGGGCTCCCCCCCTCCGGCGCTTGCCGACTGTGCTCGGTCGAGATCGAGGGGCGCGGCAACCTGGTGCCTAGCTGCGCGTTTCCGGTTGCCGATGGCCTTAGGGTCCGCACCCATTCTCAACGCGCGGTTGCCACACGGCGCACCATCGTCGAGCTCCTGTTGGCGAACCACCCAGATGATTGCAACTACTGCGTGCGCAACAACCACTGCGAACTGCAGAACCTGGCAGCCGAATTGGGAGTGCGCCAGCGTGTTTACGGTCGACCGCGGGGGAATCAACACGTCGATCTGTCCAGTCCCTCTCTGGTACGCGATCCCGACAAGTGCATTCTGTGCGGGCGGTGCGTTCGGGTCTGCGAGGAGGTGCAGGCGGTAGGGGCGATTGATTTCGTCGGCCGCGGCTGCCACACGCGCATTGGCACGGCGTTCGAGGAGGGCCTGAACGTCTCCAGCTGCGTCAACTGTGGACAGTGTGTCAGGGTCTGCCCCACCGGGGCGCTCGCCGAGCGCTCGCAGCTCAGGGAAGTGGACGAGGCGCTGCGCCGGGACGATCTGTACGTCGTCGTGCAGCACGCGCCGGCCGTCTCGGTGACACTGGCGGAAGAGTGCGGCATGAAACCGGGGCAGGACGTCAACGGTGTGATGAACGCGGCCTTCCGACGCCTCGGTTTCAAGCGCGTGTTCGACACCTCGTTCAGCGCGGATCTTACGGTGATGGAGGAGGCGAGCGAGCTCGTCGAGCGACTGACCAAGGGCAGCGGGCCGTTGCCGCTCATCACTTCCTGTTCTCCGGGCTGGGTGAAGTACGCCGAGGAGTTCTTCCCGGACATGCTGGCCCACCTGTCGAGCTGCAAGAGCCCGCACCAGATGCTGGGTGCGATCACCAAGAGCTACTTTGCAGAACGGGAGGGGCTCGATCCCCGGCAGGTTTTCATGGTCTCCGTGATGCCCTGCACCGCCAAGAAGTTCGAGGCAGCACGGCCCGAAATGGTAAAGGATGGGTTCCCGGACGTGGATGCGGTGCTCACCACCCGAGAGCTGGCCCAACTGATCCGGATGTACAACCTGGACATGGCGAGTCTCTCTCCCGAGCTCGCCGACGATCCATTCGGGGAGCGGAGCAGCGCCGGCAAGCTGTTCGGCGCCTCCGGAGGAGTGCTGGAGGCCGCCCTGCGCACGGCGCACTTCTTGGTCACCGGTCAGGACATGGACAACCCCAAGGTGAGCGTGCTGCGCGGCGCGAAGGGGGTCAAAAAGGCCCGTCTCCAGGTGGGCCCCTATGAGTTGGGGGTCGCGGCCGTCAGTGGGCTGCGCAACGCCCGCAATCTGCTGATGGATGTGCGCGCGGGCCGGGAGGATCTGCACTTCATCGAGATCATGGCTTGTCCGGGGGGATGCATCGGCGGCGGGGGCCAGCCGCTCGGTATGGATGTTGAGCTGGCTCGGCTGCGGGCCCAGGCCCTGTACACTATCGACCGGGACGACCGACTGCGTCACGCCCATCACAACCAGTCGCTCAAACAGCTGTACACTGACTTTTTGGGCGCGCCGCTCGGACAGCGCTCTCACCATCTGCTTCACACCCACTTTGCGCCGCGGGAGGTCAATCGGTGATTGGCTGCTCCGGACAGGGCTACATCGAAACCGTGCCCAATCGCTGTCGCACGTGCTACACGTGTGTGCGCGAATGTCCGGCCAAGGCCATCCGCATCCAAGAGGGTCAGGCACAGGTGGTTCCGCAGCGCTGCATTGCCTGCGGGAACTGCGTACGCGTCTGCACGCGCAAGGCCAAGCGTGTGGTCAGCACCATACCGCAACTCTTGGCCTTGCTGGACCAACCGGGTCGCCGCATTGCGGCCTGTGTCGCCCCGAGCTTCCCGGCAGAGTTCGTGGAGGTCGAGGCGGCTCGGTTGGTCGGTGCCTTGCGCGAGCTGGGGTTCGCTCTGGTCGTGCAGGTGGCCTTCGGCGCCGATCTGGTGGCATCCCGGTATGCCGAACTCATGGCGGGACCTCGCGCCGGCAGACAGATCGCGACAACCTGCCCGGCCATCACCTGCTACGTCGAGAAGCAATACCCGGAGCTCGTCCCCGATCTCGTGCCGATGGTCTCGCCCATGGTGGCGACGGCTCGGGCAGTCCATCATGACTATGGTGATGACGTGGCGTGCGTCTTCATTGGCCCCTGCCCCGCCAAGAAGATGGAGGCGGACGTGTGCGCGGATGTGGAGCTCGCTATCACCTTCCGTGAGCTGCGCACTCTGTTGTCGGAGCGAGGCGTTCATCTCGCAGCTTCCAAGCCTTCGCCGTTCGATCCTCCCCACCCTCATCTGGGTGTCTTGTTTCCGCTCAGTCGCGGCATGCTGCAAGCAGCCGGTGTGCACGAGGATTTGACCACGCTGGACGTCGTGGCTGCCGATGGTCGGCTCGAATTCGTCGATACGATCCGTGAGTTCGCCACGGGCAGCCTGGATGCCCGACTGCTGGAGGTTCTGTGCTGCACCGGTTGTGTCATGGGTGTCGGGATGACTGGCAGCGCGCCGTTATCCCGTCGGCGTGCCAATGTGGCGGCCTATGTTCGCGAAGCGGAGGCCAGCTGCAACAGGCGGGTGTGGCACGAGGACATGCGACGCCTGGGGGGCCTGGACCTATCCCGATGTTTCGCCTGTGACGATCAGCGCCTGGCCAATCCTTCGGATGAAGAGCTGCTGACCGTACTGCGGCGTATGGGCAAGGACGGACCCGACGACGAGCTCGATTGCGGTGCCTGCGGATACGATACGTGCCGGGAGCACGCGCGGGCGGTGTGGCGGGGCCTGGCCGAGAGTGAGATGTGTCTGCCCTACACGATTGACACTCTGCACGGCGCGTTTCGTGAACTCGAGGAGTCGCACCAACAGCTGCAGTCAGCCCAGGCCGCGTTGCTGCAGTCCGAGAAGCTGGCCAGCATGGGGCAGCTGGCCGCAGGCATTGCCCACGAGGTCAACAACCCCCTGGGGGTGGTGTTGATGTACTCGCATCTGCTCCGCGACGAGGTTCCGAACGACTCGCCCCTCCACAAGGATCTGGCGCTGGTCGCCGAGCAGGCCGAGCGTTGCCGCCGGATCGTCGCCGGGCTCTTGGATTTTGCCCGGCAGAACCGCGTCCTTTACCAGGATTGCGACGCGTTCGCTCTCGTCGACAAGGCGCTGCGCGCAGCGCCCACCCCCGCCAACGTGGAGGTGATCACGCGATATGGAGCGTCGGATCGAATCGTCGAGATCGATCCGGACCAGGTGCTTCAGGTTCTGACTAACCTGTTCACCAATGCCTATGCGGCCATGGAAGACGGTGGAACCCTCAGCGTGGACGTTTCGGACAGCGAGGGGGAGATCATCTTCACCGTCGCGGACACCGGACACGGCATTGCCGAGGCGAACCGCACCAAGATCTTCGATCCCTTCTTCACGACCAAGACGATGGGCCAGGGAACCGGCCTGGGACTGGCGGTCGTGTACGGGATTATCAAGATGCATCGGGGCCAGATCAGCGTCACCTCTCAGGCTGATCCTGACGTGGGACCGACGGGCACGACATTCACGGTTAAGCTGCCCAAACGTGGGCGTATGGAGTGAACAATGACCGCAACAGGCGCGACGATCCTGGTCGTCGATGACGACCCCGACTTCCTCTTGTACGAGCAGACACAGCTCGAGAGCATGGGCCACCGCGTCGTGGCTGCATCGAGTCGCACCGCCGCCGAAGAGATCCTCTCGACGCTTCGGCCGGACTTGGCAATCCTGGATCTGATGATGGATCGGCTCGATGACGGTTTCACCCTCTGCCACCGGGTCAAGCAACGCTATCCGGACGTCCCGGTGATCCTGGTCACCGCGGTGACAGCCGAAACGGGCATCGAGCTATCGGCCGTGACAGCCGGGGAGAGAGCTTGGCTCAAGGCGGACGCCGTGCTAGCCAAGCCAGTGCGTTCGGAACAGCTGGCTCGGGAACTGCGCCGGCTGCTGAACGGCTAGTGCGCCCCAACGTCTGGAGTTTGCCATGACGACACATGCGCGTATTCTGGCCATCGACGACGAAGAGGGGATGCGAGTAGGCATCGAGCGTGCCCTGCGGCAGTTCGTGATCAGCGTACCAGCGCTGGATGAGACCATATCCCTCGAGGTCGAGACCGCCTCCACTGCCGAAGACGGGTTGGCGCGAATCGAGTCCTTTCGGCCCGACGTCCTTTTGCTCGATCACAAGCTACCTGGGATGTCCGGGATTGAGTTGCTCGAGGTTCTGGGTGGCCGCGACGAGCCGCTCGACATGCTGACCATCGTCATCACCGCCTACGCCTCTATCGACACCGCGGTCAAAGCCACCAGACAGGGGGCCTACGACTTCTTGGCGAAGCCTTTCACTCCCCTGGAGCTCAAGGCGGCGGTGCGCAACGCCATCAGCCATCTCATCGTCACACGAAGGGCCCGAGCGCTCGCCGAGGAGCGACGTCAGGTTCGCTTCCAGTTCATATCCGTGTTGGCTCACGAGCTCAAGGCGCCTTTGGCAGCAGTGGAGGGTTTCTTGGTGCTGCTCTCAGAGCCGGGGATGGTCGACGACCAGCAGAAGCGTCAACTCTTGATGGACCGGAGCCTGGTTCGACTGCGCGGGATGCGCAAGCTCATCTATGATCTGCTCGACCTGACCCGCATCGAGTCCGGCACCAAGAAGCGCGAGCTGGTGGACAATGATTTGGTGGAGATCGCGCACACCGCGATGGAGACCGCCGCGCCCGAAGCGGGCACCAAGGCCATCGAGATCCGTCTGGAGTGCCCCCCCAGCGTGGTGCTGGCATCGGATCGAAGTGAGCTGGAGATCATGTTCAACAACCTGGTGTCCAATGCGGTAAAATACAACCGGGACGGCGGCACGGTGGCGCTGCGCATCCAGGATCAGGGCGATTGTGTCGTCGTCGAGGTACAGGACACCGGCATCGGCATGACGGCCGAGGAAGCAGAGCGGCTGTTTGGGGACTTCGTGCGGATCAAGAATGCCAAGACCGCCAACATCCTCGGCTCGGGACTGGGCCTCTCGATCGTCAAGAAACTCGCAGATCTGTACGGCGGATCGGTGTCGGTTCAGAGCCAGCCGGATGTGGGGTCCACCTTCCGGGTGGAGCTTCGGCGCCGGCCCGCACCCGCTCGTGGCTCGGCGCCCGGGTCCGGCCCCTGGGAGCTGATCGGTGGGGTGGCTCGGTCGGAAGGCTCACTGCCCCGTGTCCCGCGCTAGCCGTCGCCGCGGAGATTGGTAATCACGATGTTCATCGACGATGTCCGTATCCAGAGCCTGCTGGAGGGTGCGAAGGCCGCAAACACCACGCAGATCCGGGAGATCCTGGCCAAGGCCCGCGAAGCACGAGGTCTGGCGCCGGAAGAAGTGGTGGTGCTGCTCGGTCTGAGTGATCCGGAATTGCTCGGCGAGTTGTTCGAAACGGCGCAAGCGGTCAAGGAGCGCATCTACGGCAAGCGCCTGGTCCTGTTCGCTCCACTTTACATCAGCAACCTCTGTGCCAATGAGTGCTCCTACTGCGCCTTTCGGGCCAAGAACGCCAAGGTGAAGCGGCGCGCCCTGACCCAGGAAGAGATTGCGAACGAGGTTCGGGTCCTGGTCAAGCAGGGCCACAAGCGAGTCCTCTTGGTGGCCGGCGAAGGCTACCCCGAGGAGGGTCTCGAGTACGTGCTCAAGGCGATCGATACGGTCTACTCGATCCGGGTGCCCCCCGGGGAGATTCGACGCGTGAACGCGAACGTCGCGCCGCTGAGCGTCGAGGAGTTTCGCGAGCTCAAGGCCCGGCAGATCGGGACGTATCAGCTGTTCCAGGAGACCTACCATCGCCCAACCTATCAGCGATTCCATCTCAAGGGACCCAAACGCGATTACGACTGGCGGGTGACGGCCATGGATCGCGCCATGGCGGCTGGAATCGACGACGTTGGTCTTGGCATTCTGTTCGGGCTCTTCGATTGGCGATACGAGGTACTGGCGTTGCTTCAGCACGCACAGCACCTGCAGCAGACGTTCGGGGTCGGCCCTCACACCCTCAGCGTGCCTCGGCTCGAACCCGCAACGGGCTCCGAGCTGGCCAGCCATCCACCGCATGCCATCTCTGACGTCGAGTTTCGCAAGATCGTCGCGGTGCTTCGGCTGGCGGTACCGTATACGGGAATCATCCTGTCGACGCGAGAAACGGCCCGGGTTCGGCAGGAGACGTTTGCGGTGGGCGTATCGCAGATCTCGGCGGGAAGTCGAACCAATCCCGGTGGCTACAGCTCCGAGGAAAAGCTGGATGAGGCGCAGTTCAGCCTGGGGGACCACCGGACGCTCGATGAGGTGGTTCGGGACATCGCGAGCCTCGGCTATATTCCGTCCTTCTGCACCGCCTGCTACCGCCTTGGGCGGACGGGTCGTGACTTCATGGATCTGGCCATACCGGGGGCAATTCGCGCCCACTGCGACCCGAACGCCATGGGTACCTTTCTCGAGTATCTCACCGACTATGCGTCACCTGCCACCCGGGAAATCGGGGAGAAGCTGTTGGCCGAGCTGACCGACGGGGCACAGGGCGAACCGAAGCAACGCGCGTTGCGCATCCTCACCGCGGTGCGCGCTGGAAAACGCGATGTCTTCGTGTAGCGTCGCACCGCCGGAAGGGCAGCCAGTTCGAATCGAGTCTGATGCGTTGGGCAGCGTTCAGGTGGCCCAGGAATCCTTGCTGGGCGTGAACTCCGTTCGCGCCCTCACCAACTTCGATCTCGGCGGGAGGCCCGTCAATCGGCGGCTGGTCCGTGCCTACGGCCTGGTGAAGCTGGCCTGCGTCACCACCAATCGCGCGTTGGGCTATTTCCCCGACGTAGGCGTGGCTGACGCCATCCAACGAGCCTGCCAGGAGCTCGCTGACGGTCTGCTCGAGCAGCACGTAAGCATCGATGCGCTGCAAGGCGGCGCCGGGACCAGCACGAATCTTTGTGTTTGCGAGGTGCTGGCCAATCGTGCCCTGGAGCTGTTAGGGCGCGAGCATGGTGACTACCAGGTCGTATCCCCGCTCGATCATCTGAACCTGCACCAGTCGACCAATGACACCTTCCCAACCGCCCTCCGGATCGCCGCGATTCTGGCGCTGCGCGAGCTGGAGGCGGCGGTTCTGGGTCTGCAGGAGGCGCTCCAGGCGAAGGAACGACAGTTCGCCCAGATCGTGAAGGTGGGGCGCACGGAGATGCAGGATGCGGCCCTCATGACCCTGGGTCGGGAGATGGGCGCATACGCGGAGGCGTTCGGACGTGACCGCTGGCGCATCTATCAGTGCGAGGAGCGTTTGCGGGTGGTCAACCTCGGAGGGACCGCGGTTGGGACCGGCATCGCCGCCCCGCGAGACTACATCTTTCGCGTGGTTGACACGCTGCGCGACCTCACGGGCATCGGTCTGGCACGCGCCGAGAACTTGGTGGAGGCGACACAGAATGCCGACACGTTCGCTGAGGTTTCCGGGATGCTCAAGGCGCTGGCGGTCAGTCTGGTCAAGGTGTGCGGCGATTTGCGCCTCTTGTCCTCGGGACCTGATGCAGGCCTGGGTGAGATCGCGCTGCCGCCGAGGCAGGCCGGCTCCTCCATCATGCCCGGGAAAATGAACCCCGTGATTCCAGAGAGTGTTCAGCAAGCGGGGATGCTGGTCATGGGCCTGGATGGGGTGATAGCAGCGGCCGCCGCAGCGGGCAGCCTCGAGCTCAACCCCTTCTTGCCCTTGATCGCGGAGTGTCTGCTTCAGTCGATCGAACTGTTGGCGCGTTCGGCTCGGTCCCTGGCGGAACGCTGTGTCGAGGGTTTGGTCGCAGACGAGGCCCGTTGTCGGTCGCAGGTGGAGAATGCGACCGCGGCCGCCACGGCTCTGTTGGCGGTCATGAGCTATTCCGAGGCCACCCGCCTGGAGCAGTTGGCGGTCCGCTCGGGTCGCCGGCTCCGTGACGTGGTGTTGGAACAGGGAAGTCTTTCTGCCGAGCAGTACGACCAGTTGGTGAAGGCTGAATCGGTCTGTGCTCTGGGGACACCGACCAGCCGGGGGTTGAGGCCATGAACACCGTTTCCACGCCTCGAGGCATGCGGCTGCACATCGGGATCTTCGGTCGCCGCAATGTGGGCAAGTCGAGCCTGCTGAACGCTATCGTGCGTCAGGACGTTTCGATCGTGTCCAATGTGGCGGGCACTACGACCGATCCGGTGGAAAAGCCGATGGAGCTGCTCCCGCTGGGTCCAGTGCTCTTCGTCGACACGGCGGGGATTGACGAACAGGGCGCGCTGGGCGAGTTGCGTGTCCAGCGGACCCGGCAGGTGCTGGAGCGGGTGGACGTGGGCATCGTGGTGGCGGCCCAGGAATGGGGACCCTTCGAGTCGACGTTGCTCGAGGAGCTGCGTGCCCGCGGAACACCGACGGTGGTGGTCCTGAACAAGATGGACCTCTGGTCGCCATCCGCCGCGCTCCTGGCCAAGCTGGACGCAGAGGGCGTTGCTCATCGACGGACCAGCATCCTGACCGGGGAGGGCTTGCTGGGCGTGCGGGAGGCCCTACTCGCGGCCGCGCCCTCGGATTTCCTGGATGGGCGCGGGATCCTGGCGGATCTGGTGGGCCCGGGGGGCCTGGCCGTCTTGGTGGTGCCCATCGACAAGGAAGCACCCAAGGGAAGGCTCATTCTGCCCCAGGTACAGTCGATCCGAGATCTGCTGGATGCCAATGCGATGTGTCTGGTGACCAGGGAGCGGGAACTGCGGGCCGCGCTGAGCCAGCTCAGGCAGCCCCCGGCGCTGGTGGTGACGGATTCACAGGCGTTTCTCAAGGTAGCCGCCGACACGCCGCCCGGTATACCGATGACGAGCTTCTCCATCCTCTTCGCCCGGCATCGGGGGGATCTGCTCAGCCAGGTGGAAGGCGCCTTGGCCATCGACCGATTGGCTCCCGGTGACCGGATCCTGGTGGCCGAGGCCTGCGCCCATCATCCCATTGGTGAAGACATCGGCAGGGTCAAGATCCCCCGGTGGCTGAGGCAGTATGTTGGAGGTGACCTTGAGTTCGTCACCGTACAGGGTCACGACTTCCCAGAGGATTTGGGGGCATACAAGCTGGTGATTCACTGCGGGGCCTGCACCATGAATCGGCGCGAGGTCCTGTCCAGGGTGTTGCGCTGTCGACAGGCTGGAGTGCCAATCACCAACTACGGGCTCGCGATTGCGTTCAGCCTCGGCATTTTCGAGCGCGCGCTGGGTCCCTTCCCTGCCGCGCAGGAGCTATGGCGCAGATCGGCGCGAGAGCCTGGGGCTCCGGCCTAGCGCAGGGGCAGGTACACGTCGGTCAACATGTCCTGGGGGCGAACGTCAGGCCCCACGTTGACGTAGTGAAAGAAGACGGGAAACTCTCCCAGCGATTCGCCGCTGTCGGGGAGCCAGACGTCGAAAAGGAAACGAACCGCGGCGATGTCCTGGCGCGGGCCCCGATGGCGAACCACCGCGCAACGCCCACCAGGAATGACCTTGCTCACGACTCCCTGGGGGTTGGGTGCGACCTCCCCGGCGAAGGCGACGCAGAAGTCGACGCAGTGGTTCTCAGGTTTGGTGGTCCGGGGATCGGTGTAATGGATCCCGTAGCTTGCGTGTTGGTCGGGCGGCAGGCGTTGGGCGATGCGCCATTCGATGAGCCGGCGCGCGGTCAAGGGTTCCTGTTCCATGGGCCCCCGGTGTTCGACAGCGGCCACCGGGGTCGTGGGGAATTGCGTTATTCGAACGTCCATGGCGTCAGGTGAGGTCGTGTTCACGGTGGCGACGATCTATCGCTGGCGGGTCGCGAGCACAACTGCTGATCTGGCACAGCCGCACGAACGGGGTTGGCGCCGCGTCCGGAACATGCTGCGCCAGTCTTGGCTGGCGAGTCTTGGCGTTGGCTACGGGTTCCCGTCCCAGACCAGAATCGGGGTTGGTGGAGCCGTCAGTGGGCTGTGGGAACCTGGTTGGTTGGGGCGACGCAATGACGTCGCGGTCAGGATGCGCGGACCATGGCGGGTCGGGCGAGTTGGTTTGAGGTGCACTCATTTGCGCCAGCCGGTGTCACCAAGGCCTCCCGGTCCCCACGGGGGCGTGGATCAGATTGCCGTGCTATGATGATGTGGTGCAAGGTCGCAACTCGTTTGGCCTCAGACGCGCTGCGGTTGCCCTCGTCTTGGGCTTGGCGGCAAGTCAAGGAGCGCTGGGTTGCGGCGAAGTCAGTGTTGCGACGACGAACACCAGTGGGGGGAGAGCGGAAGAGCGAGGGCCGAGCGCTGGAACCACGGGCGGCGGCGCCGCTGATGTCGGCACGTCTGGCACAGCGGGTCTCGTCGAGTCCTGTACACCAGATGCCCAAAGCAGTCGCACGGTGGTCGCGGTACTCGATGCCACTGCCTCGACGAACTCACCACACATTCGCCTGACTGTCTTTGGCGACCACAGTGCGGAGCGTGCTGTGCTTGCAGGTTCCGACGTCACTGGTGTCCTGCCAGCGGACTTCTGCTATCCCGCCGGTTCACCTGCAGTCGCAGCCTGTGTCGCGACATTCCAATCAGTGGATGATGCGTCACAGATCCCGGTTGCCGATTCGTGCGCCAAGCCCGTATCTTTCGGGACCGAACTCTTCCTGACCGTCGACGGCAAGACCAGTGGCGACGTTTCGTGTCCATTGGACAGCACATCGGTGGCCGTTCCAATCTACCGACAATGTGGACCATTGCTCGGATACTACTGACCTGCCAGCTGCAAGCTTGAGCTAGCCAGCGGCTCATGCCGGTCCCTGTGCGCGAAAGCGGACTGCGATGAGCTGTGAACCTATTCCGCTTGCGACATATGTCGCGCGTCGGTTGGCAGCGATCTTCCCGACCCAATCGAACACGCCACCGTCGCCAAGGGGAACGACGTCGCCATCCGGTGCGGTAGCCCAAATCTGATAGCGAATGCCACCGGAGTAGTATGGGTGCTCCAGGGGTTTGCATGTGGCGCGTCCGCCTAGCAATGTGGCTATTCGTTCGGCAATCTCTAGCCGCTCGGGAGTGGCAAGGACGTCTACCCGGCGCACGCCGAACGTGTACCCATCCTGCTCAAGTCGATCGAGCGCGGTCAGGAAGGTTTGCACATGGCGAACGACCGTTTGACTCGTGAAGCCATGGTTCCTTGTTTCTTGGCCACCACTCGCGAGAACGAAGATGCGAAAGTGCGGTGCATACCCCAGCACGACGGGAACACGCTGTGTTCGCATGATTCGCTGGCTCGATGCCAGATGCACCAGCTGGTCGGGCTGGGCACGAATGCGACGCGCGCACTCAAGCGCAAGTACATTCGTTGGATCAGACACAACTTCGGTCATCCTCAATGTCGAGAGGACGCGGTTCTGATTCGTCAGAGCCACGGCGGCACAGGAGCCTAATGGGGCCACCGGCGACAACTCGATCGCTTCAAATCCCTCAGCGGCCGCAAGCAGGTGGGTGTCAATCGCAATGCTTGTCCGCAGGTCGACAGGTGCCGGAGTGCAGAAGGGGTCGCGCTGATACTGTGCCAGTATCTCACTGGGTTGGCGTTTGTTCGCCCTGCGTTGCATCACATGCAGCAATACCGCGTGTAGTTCGGACCCTGCTAGGCCTTCCGACAGTTGCTCGAAGGCGGATGCTCCGACGTGGTCGACGACCCATTGAGGCCTGCTCATTGAGCTGTACATAGCACCACCTGTCGCCCGTCGCGTTGTTCCCTTGTCGGCACCTATTCAGGCGGTTCCAGAAGTCCTGAAGCCTTCCGCAAACTCGTCTGGCCAACGTACGGCTTCGGCCTAACCCGCGGCCCTGATAGTATCACCAGAGTCTTTCTGCACGGATGACAGGCGCGCACCGGACAATTGGTGCGAAGCCACGGTGCGCGCCAGCCACAACCTTCCACCAAGGATAGCCGTCGGGTTCAGGCCGGAGTTCGGCGGCACTCGTCAACACCGACGTCTTCTACGCGTCTTTGATGGGTTTCGAAGGCAGATTGACGACGAGGTGTGCGTGCTCGGCCTGCCTCGCCTGAAGATCAGCGACAATGGTCGCCAAGTCGTAATTGAGAGACCCAGCGTAGGCGTCTCGAATGGTCCGAACCTCTTCGACAATCGGATCGGCGATCACCGCAGAGGTCATCCCAGCAGCTCCTCGGGCGTGCAAATCGTTGGGGTTCCAGGCGGAATGTCCGACATAGAGACTCCAGTCTAGCACGAATCACAGCATTTGCGATGTGCGCGCAGTTCCAGGTAGCCAGGAAATCCATCCCGTGGATCGCCGCCGCGGCCACATGGACCGCGTCAACCTCGGCCTTTGCCGGAAGCGCCCCCGCTTGTAGGAAATGAGCTGCAAGCTCCAACACTTGCTGATTTATGGCCAGCACTGGAATACCTGCCAGGGCGGCGACGCGTCGCCGTGCAGCGTCTGGATCCCCGGATGCGGCCTCGGCAAGCACGGCTTCGGAGACATGCAGGGTGAATCTGTCGCGCGTGGCCCACCATGCGTGTGTGATCTGTTGGTGGGCGGCAGCCGAGACATTGCGACTTGGCAGTGAGGTCAGGTAGCTAATGACGCTAGTCTCGATGTAAACCCTTGATGCCATCGGCTTCCGGCTTGCCCAGTTTCGGGAGGATTGATCAGATTGGGGCGCGAGGCAAGGTCGCGTCTCGGGGCAACGCTTCGATCGAAAGGGCTGGAATGGAACTCAGACTTGGAGTCCTGACGTGAATTCCCAGTCCGCCGAACGGTTTGGCGTTCACCTGCGATCGGGCGCCGAAGGCGACCGATCGCAGGGTGCAACGCCAGATTATCCCGTCGCGCCGCCGCCTACCAGCCCGCCGGGCACTGGAGGGATACAAGGCGGTCGTCCTTGAACGTCGCCTCGAACGGCACCGGGTCTGGTTTGCCAAACAGCCAGCGGACGTGGTCCCCCTGCCGTTCGAAGGAATCACCAAAGAGGAAATGTACCTCGGCGAAAGAGGAGCCCGCCTTGACCGAAACGCAGCGCACAGCCGGCCTGACCCAGTAGCCACAGGTTCCGGAATAGTGGCAGAGCCTTGTGGTGCAGTACCCGACCGCACTTCCCCATCGTCCCCCAATCGCTTCGCACCCGGTTCGCGTGAAGAAGGCTGCCAGTAGGGCCATGATGGGCAACGCGATCGCGCCCAGCAGGATCTTCGTTCGGATGCTTATCGTACGCAGTGGCACCGGATGCTCCCCGACCGGGATAACGTCTTGCGTTTCAGTGGCGGCGCGTCAGGACGACCACCAAGCTCACCAGCATGCCAGACAGGCGTAGCGAGTACAATCGAAGCGAGCGGAGCGTCAGCGCAGCGAGCCACGACCGGAGCCAGACACAGCCTTCCAGCACGGAGAGGCCGGCCACTGCAAACGCGAGTTAGCAAGCAGTCGTTCATTCGAAGCCGCGCGCGATCAGAAGTGCTGCTCTGACTTCGCTCCAGCGCGAAGCTGAAAGCGACGCCAAGACCGGTCCCAGCCGATCTTTCCGCGCAAGTGCGACATGATCGGAGTTCAACGCGCAAGTTACTGGCATTCCGTCGTCCTGTGTCAGAACAACCACTTCACATCCTCCCAGCCATCGGCGTCCCATCCGAGGGATTCCTCGTCACCGGAAAACTCATCTCTCTTGACTGGAGTTGACGCGTATACTGCAGCGTCGCGTTCAGAGGTTGCGCCAATCAGCTGGGCCAGCCGTTCTCGTTCTCGGGCGTCCAGCCGAGCAACAAGAGGAAGTAGATCATTGGCCGTGAGAGGCTGCGACATAGACCGGCAGTATATCACGGCGAATTCGACGGGGCTTCGAACCTCCGTGACTTGCTAGTTCTCCGGCAGAATGGCTCCATCTGGACCCACTGGGGATGCCTGACATGCCTGCCAGCGCACGATTTGGGGAGGGCTGGGCCAGCGACCGAGGTTCGGCGTTGGATTCGCGCTTGAGCGGCGGAACCTTGCCTGTGTGAGCTTGGATACACTGCTCTGTCGTTCCCTTGTCCTCCTTCGAGTATCCGGACTTCGTCGAGTGCACTTGATGCGCCGAGATCCTTGCCTGCGTTCGTCCAATCGCGGAAAGGGGTCGTGTGCGGGCTAGCTAACGACTTGCCGATAAGCGGCGAGCTCGCTGCCGAGCCGGTCCCTCGATGCTACTCCTGAAGCCCCTGCGGCGACATCGTCCGCGTCATCGGCTTGTTCGGCGGCGGCTCACCGCACAGACCTTCTTGCCGCACTCGAGAGTCGACATCTGTTTCAGTGTCTTGAAGGCATCGTCGAAACCGGAAAGGCCGCGGGGCACTTCGAAGTACAGCACGCCCGGCTTGAAGACC
This sequence comes from uncultured Polyangiaceae bacterium, assembly GCA_964648165.1. Lineage (GTDB taxonomy): Bacteria > Myxococcota_A > Polyangia > Polyangiales > Polyangiaceae > FEN-1139. Next base: position 66,620 of record CAZYKT010000030.1, read on the forward strand.
AGGACCCCGGCGTCCTTCTTGTTCAGGCGCACTTCAACCGAGGTTCGGGTGACGAGAACCGACGTCGCCGGGGAATAGCACGCCTCACCTTGGTCAAGCCGCTCGAGGTAGAGGCTGGCCGTCCCGTTCCGTCGGTCCTGTTCCGTCACGACCTCGGCGCAAACGATGTGGAGGACATCGTTCTTCTCACGCTTCGACGAGAAGCCCAACGTCACCCATACGCATCCTTGGTCCTGGCCGGACATGATTTCCTCGAGGACGTATCGTTCCATTAGTCGCTCCCGACCGCCGAACGGGATAGCAATAACCTGCAGCCCTGATAGTATCACCGGAACGCGTCCGGTTGGAAGACAGCCGCGCGACGTACAATTGGAGCGAGCGACAGCGAGCCACGGAGCGCGGCAGGCCAGAGGTTCCAGCAGGAAAGCTGCCAGGTTCATTGCTGAGTTTGGCACCGCCTTGTCAATATGTCGGATGGGACATATACTTCAGTCGTGTCTCCGAGAGACAAACTTCTGGTTTGGTTGAGCGGCGAAGTCAAAACGCCGCCATTCTCTGCCGAGGCTCGCGTCGAAGCCGGGTATCTGCTCCGCCGGCTTCAAGCTGGATACCTCTTGGGCATGCCGCACTCGAGACCGATGCCCAGCATAGGCCCCCGCTGTCACGAGTTGCGCATCCAGGACCAGTCCAAGACCTGGCGCATCGTCTACAGACGTGACTCGGACGCAATCGTGATTGCGGAGGTATTCGCCAAGACCACTTAGGCAACCCCCAAACACGTCATCACAGCAAGCCAGAAACGGCTTCGCCAGTACGACCAGATTTCCACAGGAGATTCGTAACATGGACCGCAAGAAGCAAGCGCGACTGCGAGCCGCTGGATGGCGAGCTGGTTCCGCCGCTGACTTTCTCGGATTGTCGGCCGCGGAAGAAGAGCTGGTTGCCATGAAACTGGCATTGAGCGACCGACTGAGGAAGGCTCGCGAGCGGCGCCGGATCACGCAGACAGACTTGGCAAAGCGCATGGGTTCGAGCCAATCCCGCGTTGCAAAGATGGAGGCTGGCGACCCGGGTATCACCCTTGACCTTCTGGTTCACGGGTTGCTCGCGATCGGTACGAGTCGGAGAGAAGTCGCCTCGGCACTGGCCGCTCCACGCAAAGCCACGGGAAAGTAATGGAGTGGGTCGACATTTGTGGGTTCCGGAAATTCTGCGGTTGCTTTTCCGGAAACTCTGCGGCTGGGTAG
>CAZYKT010000031.1:0-65692 GCA_964648165.1 uncultured Polyangiaceae bacterium
CGGCGCCCCGGCCCCCGCCAGCGGAACCGATCTTGACCGTTTGTTTGCGTTGCCAAGCCTGAGCGGCGCCTTCTCTCCATTCTGAGCGTTGGGCCAAACCTGGCGACAGGGGTCACTTGGGCCTAGACTCGCAATGTCCCTGCCCATCCATTCGAGATCTCCACGAACGCCGAGACGCGACTTACCCCCACCCGAAATCTCCACGAACGCCGCGACGCCGCCTTCCCCCACCGCTTCGGGGAGGCTGCCTGGAAGGAAAAAGAACATGCGAAAGAGTCGACTCGCTGGGCTGCTCACCCCGATGTTCCTGATTGCCTGTGGAGGGGATGAGCCTTCGGACAGCGGCGATGCGGGAGCAGCAGAAGTGGGCAACGGAGGTCAGGCTCCCGGGGTCGGGGGAACGAGTTCGGGCGGAAGCGGAGCGAGCGCGACCGGTGGATGGACGGTTGGTGGTAATAGTGGCATGCCGAGCGGTGGTGCCGCCGGCACGCCCGCGGGTGGCACCACGATCGGTGGTGCTGGCGGAGCTTCCTCCGGCGGCGCGATGGTCGGAGGCACCGCAGGCATGCCGGCGGGTGGCACGATGATCGGTGGCGGCGGCGACACACCCAGTGGCGGCACAGTGTTCGGTGGCGCTGGCGGCAACCCCACGGGCGGCACGACGATCGGTGGTGCTAGCGGGGCTTCCACCGGCGGTGTGACGGACGGTGGCGCCGGCGGGATCCCCATGGGTGGCTCGAGTGGATCGACGGACGGTGGCGCCGGTGGGATCCCCATGGGTGGCTCGAGTGGATCGACGGACGGTGGCATGCCCGCGGGTGGTGAGGGCGCGGGAGGATCCGGCGAAACCGGGGGTACCGCTGGCGGCGGTACTGCGGGTGGGGCAAGTTCGCTCTGCCCCTATACCCCGCCCGAGGATCCTGACACCTTCCCCGAGGGCTGGACCAGCGCCGAGGTCACCGTATTCAACAGAAACGGCGCTTGGACTTGGTACAACGATGAACGCGTGGTGGTGGATGCCGAGGCCGGCAAGCTGATCATCAGCAGCGCGCAGTCGGACCCCAACAACCAGGGCGCCCACCCCAACATCGACGCCGTGATCCACGATCTTGCCACGGGTGAAAACCAAACAAAGCTCTTGGGCTCGCTGCCCTACTCGGACGACCACAACAATGGGGGTATTGTGGTCCTCGGCCCGGGGGAATACTTCGTCGGCTGGGCGCACCACAACAAAGACTGCATCTCCCATTGGAGCAACTACGAAAACGGCACCTGGGGAGCGGAACAGAGGCTTGACTGGACGAGTCACGGCTGTATGTGGCCGCCGCCGTCGGGCTCGTCGGCGAACTCGTCCGGAGTCACCTACAATAACCCCTGGAGGGTCGGTGACCGGTACTACAACTTCGTTCGCGCGGTCGAGACCAGCCCGAGCATCCTCGCCTCCGACGATGGCAAGACGTGGGCCCTCGAGGGGCGCCTGACGGCCAGCCCGCGGCAGGGATACACCGCTGGGTACTACAAGTTCTGGGGCAACAACGTGGATCGGGTCGACTTCTTCGCCACCGAATCCCACCCGCGGGACACCGACACGAGCGTCTACCATGGCTACGTCGAGGGTACGAAGAGCTACGACTCTTTGGGCATAGAAAAGGACGACAATATCCTCGACACCGATGCTCCCGAGATCACCGAGTTCACCAGAGTATTCCCGGCCGGTGGCACGATCGATGGCAAAACCCTGCACAAACTGTGGAACTTCGATATCGCGCGCTACGACGATGGAACGATCGGCGTGCTCTGGCAGGGCCGCGAGGTTCAGTGCGCGGACAAGAACAACTGCGACCCCAAGCACCATGTCCTGTATTCGCGTTTCGACGGGACCGAGTGGACGTCGACGTATCTCGTCAAGGGGGGCCGAACCCTCTATCGTAACAAGACCGATTGGTGGGAGGAGGACTATCTTGGAGGGGCAGCGCTCGATCCCGATGATCCCCACGTGATCTACGTCTCTACGAACATCGACCCGCGCAACAACTCGACAGAATATCCGGTCAACGAGATCTGGAAGGGTGTGAGCTGCGATGACGGCGCCTCGTTCGCCTGGACGCCCATCACTATGGAATCACCAGACGAGAACCTGCGCCCAGTGGTGCCCAAGTGGAACGCACAGAACACGGCCCTGCTATGGTTCCGTGGAAATTACCAAACCGCGCAGATGTTCGGCACGGAGGTCGTCGGCATTATCACGCGTGAGTGAATGGCAGCGGCGCGATAGGTTTTCGTACGGCACGGGTGTCGCCGGAGCGGCACAAGCCGCAGCGCCCTCTGCTCAGGGTAAGGCTCGGTATTTCTCGACCGATGCCCTGTCCAGGGTCCCGTAAACATCTCCGTTGCCCGTGCCCTCCCCGCAGTCGCCGTATTCCGATTCGATGGCCACGCCGTCCTCAAGAGCCGCAAACTCCTCATCCGTCAGCAAGTACAAAAGGGACGTGCCGTCGCTGCGCCCCGCCGTTTCGTACCAGCAACCGTCACCAATCCGGAGCACGTTCATCATGGCGCCAATATAGAAGGCCTCCGTATTGAAAAGCTCGATCTCGACCCCGTCGCAAACCTCCCGCACGACCACGGTTCTCTCGGTTACGGGAACGTTGTCGCGGCGGCAGTCGTCCCGAATCGAGCCGATCACGCACCCAGATACCTCTGTCTGCACGGTCACCCCCGCGAGCCCAATTTCGAGGTCGAGGGCGACCTGGCTCAGATCACTGGCCAACTCGACCGTGCCCGACACGGAATCCGCGAGGTCACCGCCACCGCTGTACATCTGCCCGGCGCAGTCACTTCGGTCGCTTCCGATCCGCGCCTCGGTAAGGGCCCACATCCCCGAACCAATGTCGTAGGGGAAGTAACTCTGCGGGCCGAAGAGCAGCCAGGTGCACTGGCAGCGCGAGCGATCCCACGCTGCCACCACCAGCCGCTCGCTCTCCCCGCTTCCGCCGTCCCAAGCCATCGCGCGGTAGACCATCGGATCCAGGGCCGCGGCCGCACCCGCGGCGCCTGCCTCGGCACCCCCACCTTCACCATTCGAGTGACCTCCTTGGTCTGCCCCAGCCTCCTCGCGGCCGCCCGCGGTCGACGCGCTGGTGTCACCCGCCTGGCCACCTGATTCGCCGGCTGTCTCCGACTGGTTCCCATCGTCCTGGTTGCTCTCACCCCCACAGCCAGAGAGGCCGAACACCAGCAGCCATGCCACCCAACCACCGAGAGTCCGATTCATCTTCCCGCTCCTTCGGCACCCGGCTGCCTCGTTGGCTGCCTTCGCGTACCATTCCGGCATTTTACCGCAGAAGCGAGGTTCCGGCGAGGGCGATGGGAAAACGGCGGATTGACATCCAGCGGCTCCACAAGACTGGCCAGGAGGCGCTTGCCGTGGTCGCAACGCCTTCTCGACCGAGCTCACCTCGATGAGTGCTCACCAGGGGGTTGTCGTGATTGCGACGCCCCAACCCAATGGGCGAGCCCTACCCAGCAAGAAACCGTTCAATCAGCGACACGGTCCGCGGGGGAGACTCCTGCATCGGGTAGTGACCGCAATCGGCTAGGGGAGCAATGGAAAGCTTCGTGCAGAGCGGTTCCAGGATGGGAACGATTGCCTCTTGCCTCATCCAGGGGGCGTCCTGTTCACCCGTGATCGCCAAGACCGGTGAAGGCGAAACGGAAGCTTCCCGTGTCGAGATAGGCGCGGGTGTCATCCCAGGTCGAGGCATCGCATGGCCAATCGTGCAATACGACCACCGGCTTTGGCCCGCTTCCCACGAGCTCGTGACCAAGCAACCCGTACAGGTTCCTGTCAGTCATCTTCGTCCACGATGGCCGGCGTCTTGCCGGAGTAGTTGACGAACGACTGGTCGCTCGCGAGATGCGTCTGCCGCATCGACAGTCGCTGCTTGCCGAGCCGCCGGGCGCAATGCTCACAGAACGCCGTGTTGCCATGCGCTCCGTGCGAAGCGTGGGGTTGGGGCAAACCAACGTCGCGACGCCGGGCGGCCCGCGATGATCGTGGAATACTGAACGAGCGACCAGTCCGCTCAGCCGTCCGCGGAGGCCGCGATCATGATGGCCCGAAATGGGTGACCACGATGCGCCGAAACGCGCACTCGACGAGCACAACTGACCAAGGTACGATCAGCGAATGGCACGTTGCTCGTTCCGCACACGCGCCGTCGGAGCGATCCCTCCGCTTGTGCTGTTTGCACTGTCTGTCGCCTGTGACGGTGAGACGGATCGGTGGGACGGTTCCCAGAGCGGTTCGAAACATGAGGCTGCCGGTGGCTCCAGTGGCGGTTCGTCCCCTGACGTGGCTCCAACCGCCGGAGCCAACGCGACCAGCGGCGGTGCGCCGGTATCGGATGATCCTGCAGACCCCGTTGAACCTGACACGTACTCCTGCCCGTACGAGGGCGAAATCTACCAACCCGGGGAACAGTACCCTGCGGCGGACGGGTGCAATCTCTGTACCTGCTTGGACGATGGCCAAAGCTCATGCAGCACGGGCGGGTGTCTGTTCGACCCTGACCAGTGCGCGCCAGCATCCCTCGACTCCTGGAGCGTTGGGGCCGATCGCGCGGTGACGGTATCCGGACCCGGTACGGTCGTGTGCGTGCTCGAAGAAGGCCCAGGGCGGATCTGTTTCAACGGTACCGTGGCGGATGCCGGAGATAGCTCAGCCAACGGAACCGGCGGTGTGGCCCTGCTCTTCAGCGGGATCGGAGAGAACGCACCGGATGCGCCATTCGACCCGCTCGCGCTGGGGGCCGTAGGGCTTCGCTTTGGGGTCTACGGTGTGTTCGAAGTCAGACTCCGGCCATCCCTCGCGATGCGGAACGATCCGAGCATTGCCGCTGACGCGAACAACTTCGAAGAGAACCCCTTCGTTTCCTCTGTGCGACCTGAGATCTCGACGTCTGGAAACTGGGAGTTGCGATTCGCCGACATGGAGCAGCCGGAGTGGAGCCAGCTGGATGTCGATGGTGACGGGACCGTCGACCGAGAGACCTCGCTCGATCCCAGCATCATCGACAGTTTTCGGCTGTTGATTCTCCCAGAGCCGGGTCGTGAGATCTACTTCGAGATGTGCCTGGACGACGTCGAGTGGATTGACGAAAAGGGAAGCCCCATTCGGCTCTGAAGCGACATAGGCCGCATGGGGGCATCTCGGTCCTCTTCGGTGGTTCCGACGGTACCGAGGACGACCGCCCCCACGACGTGGTTGCGCCGCCCCAAACCAATCCCAGTCCCCAAGACCCAGACGCCGTCGGCTCATGGTCGACGGTGTTGGTCACTCATCTTGGGGATTCACCGCTAGAGTTGGTTGAGTTGCCGATCGAGAGGCGCAGAAGCACAGTCACGGAGGCGAGTCATGCGAACCGTCAAAAGGACTGCTGGCGCGGCGCAGGATCAAACATTGGCGCGGCATGATGCAGGGGAGACAGAGGAAAGGGCGCCGTTCGACCGACGTCCAGGCTCGACACCAACCCGTGCAATGGGCACCTAACCGGTCGCCTCTCAAGCATTACGGAACGTCTGTGCCGTCTTTCCGAGCGAGACCGCTCCCTTCGTTCCCCACCCATTGTGGAGTTGAGCGGATCTTCTGAGCGCTCCTAGCCACCCAGCAGCGTTCCTGCTATACTGGTGCCTCGGCTGGCGAGGTGAACATGAGCGGCAAGTTCGGTTGGGTCCTTCTGCTGTTGGCCCTCGGCTGTGGCGGTGAGTCGGACCCGTCCGACGACCACGAGCAGGGTGGCGGGAGCGGCGATGTGGGGGCCGATTCGGGGGGCACGGAGTTGGGTGAAGGGGGACGCGAGTCTGCGGCAGGTGACGCGGGTTCCCCCGTCGACCCCGCTCGAGGCGGCACAACCCGCGGTGGAGCCTCCGCGGGTGGAGCGGCAATCGGTGGGATGGAAACTGGTGGCAGAGCCAGCGCAGGAGCAACCCAGGGAGGGGATGACTCGGGTGGTAGAGCTTCAGGTGGGGATCGCCAGGGCGGCCACAACCCCGGGGGTGAGAGTGGGACCTCAGGGGCGACGGAGCCACCTGCTGGAGCCAGCTCCCAGGGCGGTGAAGGGCGCGGGGGCGCGGTAGCGCTCGGCGGCTCGATGCCCGAGGTGGGCGGGGAAGCTGGGAGCGGCGGCTCGATGCCCGAGGTGGGCGGGGAAGCTGGGAGCGGCGGCTCGATGCCCGAGGTGGGCGGGGAAGCTGGGAGCGGCGGCGAAGCCACCGTTCCCGGCGAACGCTCGCAGATGAGCCAGTGCGGTGGGCTGGATCGGCTCGCCTCGAGCGACTACTGCAGCGTCTCGGCCCTTTCGTTCGTCTGCAACGAGGCGCTACCCGGACTCAAGCTCCAGCTCAGACGGGTGAACTACCAATGCTGCGCGCGCCTGGAGGCCAGACTCGTCGAGGAGCCAGCGGGGTATCGTCTGGTGATAGAAGACACCTCGAGTGATCTGTGCAATTGCATCTGCGTCTTCGATGTCGAGCTTTGGCGCCCCGACGTGCCTTGTGAAGAAACCACGATCACCCTCGACAGTGTTGCCTATCAGCTGGATCTCACGGCAAACCGCGGCACGTTGCTCGTCTCGGATGAGCCTGCCGTCGTTTGCCCCGAGCCCGTTCCAACGGACCCTGAGGATATTGTCGCCCATTTCGCGGGGGCGAGCGCCGAGCTGGAGGTGACTCGGGAATGGAATAGGGCCACTGGAGACTTCGACCCTTGGGACGTGGAGTATGATCCCGTAGCCCAGACCATCTCCTACCAGATCTCGATCTCGGCAGACGGTGAGAGCGTGACCATCACTGACCCCACCGGAAATGTGTTCGGGGGGACGAGAGTCGAGGCGGACAACCTTGCCTACGAACTGACCGCTTGGGCCGGGGGGCGACTGGAGATCAGCTTCGACGGTTCCAAGTACGTCGCATCGTTGATGGAATACGGCTCCGGCATGCCTTTGATCGGCGCTTTTATCGGGGTTGTGACCTTGACTCAATAGGGTTATCCACCGATTGGGGTTGGCGACCTTGCGGTAGCGGCGTATCCTTGCGCTTCGGGGTGTTCTTGAACTGATGGGCCTTTCATTTCGAGGTGGGTCATGAAGCCTTCTTTTCTGATCCCAGCGTTGCTGTTCATCGTTTCCCGCCAAGCGAGCGCAGAAATAGCCGATGTGTGGGTCGTAGACGACGGTACCAAGGTCAAGGCAACCGACACGGACCACCCGCTCGCCTCGGGGAACGGTGTATTTACCCGTGATGCGCCAGCCATCGAGCTGTTTGGGGCACGTAACGAGACAGTCGCCTTCCAAGTCATCGTCGAGGGGGGCGCTTCCGAGACTGCTGGCGTCAGTGTGCACCTCGATCAGGTTGGCGAGATTAGGAACGGCACCCTAAGCAGTGACATGGATTTCTACTTCGTCAATCGTCGCATCGAGATCTTTCGGGAGCACTACTTCGAGATCACGCAGCGGTCTCACGACTTAGAGTGGGTGTCGGGCACCGACGCCGAGCCATTGGACCTCACTGGATGGATCCCCGACGCTCTAGTTCCATGGGATCCACCGAAGGTTCTGGCCGTGCCAGCGGGTAGAAATCAGGGGTTCTGGGTCGATCTCTACATTCCCAAGGATACCCCGGTAGGGCTGCATGAAGGCTTACTCACAGTGGAGGTCGGCGGTAGCGCATGTGAGCTCGTGACGTGCCAGCTCCCGGTCCGGCTCAGGGTGATCGACCTGAACCTCCCCGACGAACCCACGGCGAAGACGATGCTCTTCTTCTCCAGCACCTACGACGATGCCGATCAGTGGCCGTCGCGCTACTTCGCAGACCCCTGGAGCGCTGACGCAGACCAACTCGAGGCGTATGCGCTCAGGCACTACAAGCTTGCTCGCCGCCATCGGATCACCCTCTTCAATAGTGGCGGTGACGATCCATCGACTGACGCGACGCTTGAAGAGCGGATGAGTGGCTCGGCGTTTACGCGGGAACAGGGATACGAAGGGCCGGGTGAGGGGGTGGGGCTCGATATGTACTCGATCCACACCTACGGCGGGAACGTGAGCCCCGCCGCGGCAGAAGTCTGGATGGAATGGTTTGCAGATCATGCGCCAGCCGTCGAGTACTTCGACTACGTGACGGACGAACCCGACACCGCTTGCGGTGAGGTCAACTCCGCGGCTGAGGCCATGGAACCCTTCCCGACCTTCGTTACCTCCGAACCGGTCGATTGCGCTCCGAATATCGACATCTTCTGTGTGCATCCGCAGGAGTGGGATAGCGTTGCGGCCGCGGCCGCAACGAGTGGCGGTAGGCGGGTATGGATCTACAATGGCGTTCGTCCCCACACCGGGACCTTCGTGAGCGACGATGTCGCGATCTCCCCACGAGTCAACCCGTGGATCCAGTATGCTCGCGGTATTCCTCGGTGGTTCCTCTGGGAATCAACCTATTATCACGACTTCCAAGGGTCGGACGAGCAGGTTGACGTGTTCGAGGAGCCCATCAGTTACTCCAATAGTTGGGGGGATGAGTCGAATAGCGGAGGACTGATGTTCTACCCAGGGCGTGATCTGCTCTTTCCCGAGTCGGATCAGCAGATCGACCACCCGCTACCGAGCATCCGCCTCAAGAACTGGCGTCGCGGAATCGAGGACGTCGAGTACCTCGTAGCCGCTGCGGACCTTGGGCGCGAGTCACTGGTGAGCGAGGTCGTTGACGGCCTCATTCCCAGGGTTCTGGATGACCTCGGCGACGGGGACGCGGCAGCCTGGCCCGAGGATGGAGAGACGTGGCTTGCCGCGCGGCGGCGATTGGCCGAGCTCTTCATGAGCACGGAAACCGGGGGAACGGGCGGGAACGGGTCCGGAGGTGCGGCCGAGGATACAGCAGGTGCTGGCGGGGAGACTGGAGGTGCTGCGCCAGAGGCAGGAGGAACCGCACAGGGCACCGGAGGCGAAATCCATGAGATGGGGGGAGCCAGTCCTGGCTCTGGGGGCAGCGCCGATGCTACCGGTGGGACTTCGGGCGCACAGGGGGCCAGTGCAGGGGATGGTGGCGCGGAGGGCGGGAGTGAGTCATCAGGAGGTACCGCGGGCCAAACCCAATCCCCCTCGGATGCCGGCGCATCGACGAATGCTGGCGATGCAGGTGGTATCGGTGTTCCGAGCGCGGGTGCGGCCGGAGCCGCCGCATCAGGGGATTCCTCGAGTGGTTGTGGCTGTCGAACCGGGCAGACTTCCACACCTCGTGCTTGGTTCGTGGCGTGCTGGGTGCTGGTACTCGGATGCGCCTCACGCGCGCGGCGCCGCTGCACTGCGCAGGCCCGAGCGTCTCAGTAGGGGGGGGGCGCGACCGGGCCACGTGACGTGGTGCCTGAATGCCTGCGTTCCTCGATGAGCCGGGCATGACAGGCTTGCGGCATGGAACAGGAGCTTTTCGGAACGCTCACATCACGCCATGTTCGGCGTGTTCGCATCGTGCTCGGGGGCCAGGCCGTCCAAACCCTTTGTTGTGGTCTAGTGATCCAGTGAGGCGAAGACCGTTTACACAACGCCCAATCCACGAAGAGGCCTGGTTCACTGACGCTGGAAATGTCGGATCGGGTGACCAAACTCGCGGGGGAACCAAAACAAAGCTCCTCACCGTTTGCGTGTGAGCCGTGTATTCTCGATGCGGTTCCATGCTTTCGCTGACCCCAGTCCGTAACATCATCTTCGCGTTTGCGTTGTTGCTCCCGCTTGCGTGTAAGAATTCCAAGCCGTCACCCCAAGGTTCGAGTTCGGCGACACCACAGCCCGCGGCGAGTTCATCGGTAACCCCAGCAACACCACCCACGATTGGCGTGGACGCTTCGACTGCAAACCACGTAACGACGGCGGCGGCTCCCCAAGCTAAACCGACGCCCCTCGACGAAGCCGGGCAACGTACAGCCCGAGCCTACCTTTCGGCGCTCGCCAGGGGACGTAAAGCTACGGTCGCCAAGGACTACGCGGCCGCAGACGACCAGTTTACGAAGTGTCTCGATCTGCTGCCGAAGGATCCGCGGGCCCTCGCCGAGCGTGGCTACGCCCGTTTGCTTGCCGGGCAATTGCAGGAAGCCAAAAACGACCTAACGGCCGCCGAACATTCCGCCCCGAACTCGATGCTCAAGCGTCAGATCGTGCACAACCTCATGCTCGTTGCGCGAAAGCAAGGTGACGACCGAGCCGCTCAAAGATGGGAGACGGAAAAAAAGCGTATCGATGAGGCTCGGCGCGTGGTCGGGGACATAGAATGCACGCTCGAGGTGAACTCGAGCGATCTCGAGCCGATGGTCGTCGAGGACTTCGATGCCGCACTGAAGCGGATAATCGCGGAGCATGCTCGAGCCGACGGCTGCACGGAAAAGGAAGTAAGTCTTGAGAGCCCTCGTGATTTCGAAACCAACGAAGAACAGAAACGCATTACGACCCTTGCGGCTCGACATCCCTTTCCGGACGGGGGAACCGTCGTGTGGACTCGCGGTTCAGCGGGTTATCGCAATCACGCTGTGATCGCGCAGGCTGGGAAGTTCTATGTCTATCCCAATTTGTCGGTGGGTGGAATGGCACTCTGCGGGCTCGATGGACTGGCGGAGGTCAGCATCGAGGGTGGTGGAACAACCCCCATGCGCATTCTGGTTAGCCGCGTCTCGCTGGTTCGAGGTTACATGTGTGCTGAATCTAACGGGGATTGCTCCGCAAAAGGCGCCCAGACCATGGGGTTTTGCGCTTGGTCCAGCTCGGACACCGCCGTAACGATTTTGGATGCAAAGACCTTCCATGGGATTCGGACGTTGGACGCCTCGGCTGCGCCGAAGGCTGAGGAAGGGCGTGCCCCCGATCCGCTAATGGATCTCGAGTGGCAGTCTGATCACGTGATTGTGGAAGCTTGTGGTCAACGTAAGCGTGTGCCATTCGTCGAGCAGTGAAGCGGCGGCAATCAAGTGTAAGCGGTCCCGCGGCGGTGCAGTTGCAGGCAAAGCGGCGAGGCGCAGACAGCTGCGCTTCGGGCAAACCGGGTCACGCACCAAGGTGCGCACCCGGTTCTCTTGGTCTCCTGTTCCTGCTATTCAAATCGTCTGGGGCCAGGCCGTCCAAACCTTTTTTGTGGTCTAGCGATCCAGTGAGGCGACGACAGTTCGTATAGCGCCCAATCCACGACGAGGTCTCGTTCGCTGACGTTGGAAATGTCGGATCCGGTGGCGGCGGTTGAGTTGGCCATTGCGCATGCCGTGGTCGGACTCGTAGACTGAAATCATGAATTGGATGGACCACCACGCGCCGCCGCCGAGACCGTCGTTGCTGTGGCGCGTGTGCACTGCCGTCGCACTCACCCCCGTAGCCGGAGCCCTGCTTGGCGTTCTCGTCGGGCGCGATCCCACGGCGGACCCGTTTAATGCAGAAGTCGGCGCAATTCTCTCGGCATATCAGGGAGCCATCGTCGGACTCGTTGCGGCGCCGTTCGTGGGTTGGGTGGCTTGGAGCAGGGCGAGAACTCGGCGGTAACTTGCCACCTCTGCCCTCCTGGTTCGGGGCGCCGAGGGAGACGTAGGGTGGCTCGTGACGACAGTCGTCGCGGTTGCGCTCATCGAACCATTGATCCTTGCGGATGACGGGCGTCTACCTCCGCAGCGGCGGGGAGATCCAAAACCCTTCCCACCGGTCAGTGTGGCCAAAGAAATCTGGAACCTTTCCCGCCGGTTGGACGGGTGGAGTCGACCCAATCAGGAGGGCGATTGCGGGAGCGCGCCGGCCGCCGGAAGGCGCGACCAGACGCGTCGCGCCCGGCGCGGTTCCAGGGATGCCGACGACGGCGCTGTGGGATTGCGCGCAGCGTCGCGCCCGGCGTGATGCGTCACTTTCTGCGCCAACTTGTTGGCCCATCGACGCTGTCGTACCGCGTGCCTGCGACGCCCCTTCGGCGAACGCTGGTACGTGATGCCCGCCGCGCGAACTGACCGCCGTCGCCGCGCCGCATGGCAGTCAGGGCAGCGCTTCTGGTCACGCTCGCAGCGATCGCAGGCACGAACGTCGCAACCACAGTCCACACAACCGAACACGCGAAGCCCGTTGACCACCAGGAGCCAGCGCCGGTGATCGAACCCGGGTCCTCGGTGATTCCGGTGGAAATGGGACCCAGCGAGACCGGTGGCGACACCCGGCCCTCCTCCCTCAATGTCAGCCTAGAACCTCCGGAGAACAGAACGTTGAATGGTCAGTGCCAGACACGATTCCGCACCGCTCCGGCCGCGCGTGCGGTACCCTCGGCAAGCCATGACAAGTCCGCGCTACGGCAGCCTCTCGGTGCGCACCGAGTGCAAGCACTGCGGCGCTCCCCTACCGCTCGATGCGCCCGCGCTCGAGGTGAGCTGCACGCAGTGCTCGGGCCGCGTGAGCGTGCCGGCCGAAACCTGGGGCGCGATGCTGACCGACCTCGACGACCAGATCGACCTGCTAGCCGAAGGGCAGGGCCGCGTCACCAACGAGGTCATCGAGGCGCAGAAGATCGTCTACGAGCTCAAGCGCGAAATGCCGCGCTGCGAGAAGTGCGGCACACCGCTCGAAGTCGCGGCTTGGCCGGTGGGCACGTCGCAGAATTTCTGCTGCACCGGGTGCGGTGACCCAGCGAGCACGGAGCCGGTGCCGCCGTGGCTCGGGCAGACAGCGCCCAGTGCGAAGCAGCTCTACCGGATCGATCCCGATCTACACCTCGGGGGGGCGAACGGCGTCGCGCTGCCGGTCCCTTCGGCGCCGAAGCCCGTCGCGCTGGCGTGCCCGTCGTGCGGCGCCGGTCTTCGCATCAGCGCCGACCACCCGCGCCTCACGCCGTGCGAGCACTGCGGCGCCGACGTGTACCTGCCGGACGCGGTGTGGCATCAGTTACATCCTGTCAGGGTGGTCAGGCCGTTCTACGTCCGCTTCGAGGGCGTGACACGGAGAGAGCGCCGGCAGCGGGAGAAGGCCGAGCGTAACAAGCGGGAGGGGGTGGAGTGGGCGGAGCGTGCAAAGCGCGAGGAGCTGCGCAGCTTCATGGAGCAGCATGCCAAGGGAATCGTGAATGCCTCCGGTCCGGAGATCATGATCGCCGGCCTCACCATGGTTTTGGGCCCATTCCTCGGTCCGGTCGCCGTACACGAGCTAGAGTGGTTTGGTCACGAGTCGACAGCCACGTTGCTAGCCATGGGGGTCTGCGTGTTCGTTCTCGGCGCGGCGTGGATGTTCAATGCCGTCAGCCGCGACAGTAGGCGCTACGCCCGCAAGGTGTTTTTGCCCAAGCTGCGTGAGCTGATGGCCCGCAACGGCTACTCGGTCGCCGTCGTCAAGGAGACCGCCCGAGCCGAGCTCGGCGCGACCATCGCCAAGGCACTACTCAAGGCCGTCGACGAACTTAATGACGACTTCGATCAGGAATGAGACCTCGACGATGATGATGAGGTTTCCGGCAAGCCACCCAAGGCTCAGGAACCGGACCACCACGACGAGGACGACGCATGAGACAATCGAACTGCAATAGTCTGGCCTCTGGCTGCCAACCTCGCTCCGGCCCCCCCCGCCCGGCCCTGAACGCTTCGATCACATAAGGAACATCACTTTGCCTATGAGTGTGAGCCAGAACCCAACCGGCTTCGGACAGCGGTTCACCTTTGTCGTCGCCTTTCTCCGCAGCAGTCGGCAGCGATGGGCCTGCTCGTCGTGCGGCGGAGTGGTGTCGATGCACGACGGAATCTGCTCCGAATGTGGCCGCCAGTACCCTGTCTGACCAGAGCTGTCATCAGCGCGTCAAGAATGCGTTCCGTGCGGACGCCGCGCCGGAGGTGATGATGCTCACCCCGCGGAGGTCGGCTTTGGGGCGGGCTTGTTTCCAGCGCACCACCGAGGCTGGCACGGTCGCTGGTGCTGCCAAGAGTGGCGGCGGCGAGGTCCAGCCAATGGACGCGCGCGGAGCGTAGTAGCCTCCTTGCAGAACGAACACCAGCACCAGTCGGACCGGAGTGGGATTGAAGTACTCCGCGGCGACGTTCTCGAAGTAGACGCCATCCGGCGTGGGCTGCAAATCCGGCGAGACCTGCTGCAGTACCCTGACCGCTTCTTCCCGCATCGCGGGTGTCACCAGAGCGGCGTCGAAGAGCTTCGCGTCGCGCTGCTCGTCGACGTTCCAGGTGTTGACCTGGGTGCTGGGCAACGTCATACCGTCACAGGAAGCCTGGACGACGGTTGTACGGTAGAAGACGTACGGACCGAACGACGACTCCGGCAACACGGTATGTTGGTAGGAACGGAAGCTCTCGCCGTCCATGGCACCGGGGGCGACGACGATCTGCTGGTCGCTGCCGTCCAGTCGCCAGAGCGTTACCCGGGTCTGTGAACCGCCTCCAGCGTCACCACAGGTCGGGTCGAGACGCATCTCGAGCGATTCCGCCCGCCATTCCCAGAGTCCGGACGCCGTGGCGATGACCACACTCGGCCGGCGCCCTCGCTCCACGGCGCCATCGAGCCACACGCTGGTTTTCTTCCCGTCTTCGTCGAACCACAAGATGCTGGCCTCGGGCTCGAGGGCCACCGGCGAGGTTGGGGGCCGCGCGGAACTCGCCGGCGCCGGGGCGGCGCATCTGGCATGGGCTGCCGCCGGGCGGGAGTGAACCCGCATGGAATGCGGCTTGGAGCAAGCCCCGGTCAGCATGACACCCGCCAACGCCGCCCAGAGACCGGGGCGGCGATGACGCATGCGGCCGAGCAGCGAGCCGGCGCGGGGCGGTTCCCGGTTCTGCCAAGTTCCGACCAGCAAACCTGGGCACGCGAGCTGGGAGCAGGCCATGGTCAAGCCACCAGTCTAGTGCATCGTTTCAAGAGCAGCGCGAGCTTGGAGCGTAGACGCCGTCAGCGCATCGCCCTCGGAGTCCGTCCCCCACCGTCATTGCGCCGCCCCAAACCAATCCAAACCCCCGATACCAATACGCCGTCGGCTCATCGTCGACGGCGTTGGTCATTCATCTTGTTCTGCGGAGAGGGTGGGAGTCGAACCCACGGTACAGTTACCCGTACACATGATTTCCAGTCATGCACCTTCGGCCACTCGGTCACCTCTCCAAGGTTGGTGCACCCGATCACGCCCGCATGAGCGGGACCGGACTCGAACCAGCGGAGAGAGTGGGAGTCGAACCCACGGTACCCGTCAGGGCACACCTGATTTCGAATCAGGCACCTTCGGCCACTCGGTCATCTCTCCGCGGCGGAATCTGGCAGGGGATCAGGGACCTGTCAACGCGATCCCCGGCAACCGGGGAGGGGACCGGCCCACCGTCAGCCCCCGGATCTGTCGGGAATTACCCGGCCTTTCGGCTAGACGTGATAGTTCGGGGCTTCCTCGGTGATGATGACGTCGTGGACGTGGCTCTCCCGCAGGCCGGGGGAGGTGATCCGGATGAATCGGGCGTTCTTCCGGAGCTCTTCCACGGTGCGGGAGCCCGTGTAGCCCATGCCGGAGCGCAGCCCGCCCACCAGTTGGTCCACAATGGTCCGCAGCGCGCCGCGGTGGGGGACGCGACCTTCGATGCCTTCCGGCACCAGCTTCTCGTCAGGGGTGCCGGACTGACCATAGCGATCGCGAGAGCCCTGCTTCATCGCGCCGATGGAGCCCATGCCCCGGTACACCTTGTAGCTTCGGCCCTGGTAAAGGACGAGCTCCCCAGGGGCCTCGTCGGTTCCCGCGAACAGCGAGCCAATCATCACCGAGGAGGCTCCGGCGGCCAGGGCCTTGACTGCCTCCCCAGAGTACTTGATCCCACCGTCGGCGATGACCGGGACGTGGTGTCGGTCGGCCGCCTCGGCACAGTCGGAAATGGCGGTGATCTGCGGGACACCCACACCCGCTACAATCCGGGTGGTGCAGATGCTGCCCGGGCCGATCCCGACCTTCACCGCGTCGGCTCCTGCGTCGATCAGCGCCAGGGTGGCCTCGGCGGTCGCCACGTTGCCGGCAATCACGTCCAGCGATGGGTAGCGCTTCTTGGCATCCCTGACCGCCTCCAGCACACCGCGCGAGTGACCGTGTGCGGTGTCGACGCACAGGACATCGACCCCCGCCTCCACCAAAGCGTCCATTCGCTCCACACGATCGGGGCCGGGGCCGATGGCGGCACCCACGCGCAGGCGGCCCCCCTCGTCCTTCAGGGCGTTCGGGTTGCGTTCGGCCTGGAGCAAATCCTTGATGGTGATGAGCCCGAAGAGCTTGTCGTTCTCGACCACCAAGAGCTTCTCGATGCGGTGGGAATGCAACAGCTCCCGAGCCCGTTCGGGCTTCACGTCGCGGGTTACCGTGACAAGCTCGGTGGTCATCAGGGCGCTGACCGGTTGATCCAGGTTCTTCTCGAAGCGGATGTCACGTGCGGTCAGGATCCCTACCGGATGATCCCCCTCCACTACGGGGAGCCCGGAGACGTCATGCCGTCGCATGATATCCATGGCTTCGCGCAGGGAGTTCGACGGCCCCACGGTGACCGGATCGGTGATGAGCGCGCTCTCCGCGCGCTTGACCCGATCGACCTCGTGGGCTTGCGCACTGGGACGCAGGTTCTTGTGGATGATGCCGATGCCTCCCAGGCGCGCCATGGCGATGGCGGACCGGGCTTCCGTCACGGTGTCCATGGCCGCACTGACGATCGGCACGTTCAGGGGAATGGTACGCGTCAGACGGCTTTTTACGTCGACGTCGACGGGCAGCACCTCGCTATAGGCAGGAACCATCATGACGTCGTCGAACGTCAGGCATTCCCGCAATTCTTTATCCAACATGCCCGAGCATAGCCCAAGGGCTTGGATTGCAAAGCGCCTTCTTTCTCGATGATTGGACCCGCGTCAGCCGTGCTGGCTGGCCTGCCGGTCGCCTGACGATCGGGCGCTCCAACCGGTCGGACCTGCATGATAGGCTAGCGTCCCATGTCCAGAACCCGCGAAGACGTCGAGCGCATGCTGGAAAAGCTGGGGCGCCCCAGCGAACTGTTGTCGGACGGTACCCTGCTGGTGAGGCTGGGGGTGTCCCAGCCGGAGGCGGTGGTTCGCGTCGAGCCACCGGTTGTGGTGCTCGAGGTCAACGTCGGCAACGTGGAGTGTGAAGGCCCGGTCGAGGCCTCCGCGCTGTACCGTCGCCTGTTGGAGTTGAACGCCAAGGATCTGTTGCACGCAGCCTACGGGTTGGATGGTCAGCGGATCTTGCTGAGCGCTGCGCTGGAACTGGACAACTTGGATGCCAATGAGCTGGAAGCCGCTCTCTTGGATCTCGGGTTGGCGCTGACCAAGCACGTGCCTTCACTGCGGCAGTTGGCTTCCGGAAAGGTTGGAGGTTGAGCCATGGGGATCTTCGCCCGTCTTGCCACCCTGATTAGCTCGAACATCAACGACCTCATCTCGCGCGCCGAGGATCCCGAGAAGATGCTGGAGCAGATCCTCATCGACATGAACCAGCAACTCTACGAGGCGAAGAAGCAGGTGGCAGCGTCAATCGCCGACGAGAAGAGGCTAAGGAGCCAGGCTGACCAGGAGCGGCAGAAGGTGACTGAGTGGGAGCGCAAGGCGATGCTGGCGGTGCGCGCCAACCACGACGAGCTGGCCAAAGAAGCCTTGGTGCGGCAGAAGGAGCACGCTGCCCTGGCCGAGCAGTTCGAGCAGCAGTGGACCAAGCACAAGCAGTCCGTCGATCAACTCAAGCTCGCGTTGCGCGCTCTCAACGGGAAGATCGAGGAAGCCAAGCGCAAAAAATCCCTGTTGATTGCCAGGAAGAAGCGCGCCGAGGCTCAGCGGTCCATCCAGGAGACGATGTCGGGCCTGCGCAGTACCAGTGCGTTCGATGCGTTCGACCGCATGGCGGGCAAGATCGAGCAGATGGAGGCGGAGGCCGAGGCCAGCGCCGAGCTCTCCGAGCAGTTCTCCGGCGACGTCTTGGCCCAGAAGTTCCAGAACCTGGAGGCTACGGCTGGCGCTGACGAGGATCTCTTGGCGCTCAAGCGCAAGATGGGCGTCTTGCCCCCGGAACCGGCCAAGGAAGCCCCCTCGGTGCGCGCGGAAAGCTCCGGGGAGGCGGCGGCCGAGGCCCTGAACGCGGCCGAGGAAGCCGAACTGGCCAAGGCTCTAGCCGAGCTCGAAGAGCAGGAGCAAGCGAGGATCCGTACATGAGATTGCTGCGACGCCTTCTTTCGGTTCTGCTGGGGGGGGCGTTGGGTTTGGGGGGTGGCATCACAGCCGCCCATGCCGAGGGTCTGCCCCTCACGGCCGTTCCCCTTTCGGGGGTTCGGGTCCGTCTGGACGGGCAACCCAAGGAACTCCTGGGGACCTGGGCGACGCTCAACGTCACCGTCTCGGGCAAGCCGGCCTCCACGGGATTCGCGCGGGGCGCCATCAACTACGACGACGATGCCCTGTACGTGGCCATGCAGGTGGACGACGACCAATTGGTCAGGACCGCTGGGGCTGGCGCGCGCGAGGATCACGCCACGCTGCATTTGGCCTTTCCGAGCGGTCAGAAGGGCTACAAGACCTACGTTCTGGAGCTCTATCCGGGCAGTCCCGGTAAGCTCAAGGGGATGGTGAAGCTGGGGGCGGGCAAACTGGCCGGAGCCGAGCTGGTCGAGGCCCCGGATGGGGACGGCTTCTCCTTCGAGGCCAAGATCCCGTGGCGTTCCTTCGCCGAGGCCAGTCGGTTGCGGGTGGGGATGCGTGCCGCCCTGCGCTACACGGACGCGACGGCGGTGGGCAAGATCCGCGCGGTCGTTGGAACCAGTCGTGCCGTCGCGGGGGGCGAGATGCCGGCGCTCTTGACCGAATCGGAACGGGTTCTGGTGAACGGCTTTCTGGCATCGGAGGGCATCGACGCCGCCCCATCCCACGTCATCTACGGCAACGTATCGGGGGATGCGACCCAGGAGCGGGTGGCCATCTACGGGCGCTTCTTGACCGTGGTGGGCGGGAAGTTCCGCGAGGGGAAGGAGTTCGTCTCTTCCGATCTGCAGATCCGCAACGGACGCCAGGTTCAACGTCTCCAGCTGGCAGATTTCGACGGGGATGGCCGGCAAGAGATCGTGCTGGTCGTGCGCATCGGCACCAACAGCGAGTACCGAGAGATCTTGGAGGTCGTGCGAGCGCAGTCCGACGACACCCTGCGGCTGGAGTTTGCCCGGGAGGTGGGGCTCAAATCCGCCACCGGCGAGATCCACAACGAGGTCAAGCTCGAACGTCAGGCAGGCAAGACGGCCGTCGTCGTGGCACAGGGGACCGTCGACGGTTTCGAAGAGGACAGCTACGCCGAACCCCGTCCCTCCGACATGGAGGCGGCCCTTCTGCCCTGGGAGGAGACCGAGAGCAAGCGCTACGCCTGGCAGGGAGCGACCTTCGCGATGGTGGGGGAGAAGAAGCAGAGCGGGCAGGCCAAGAAAGCCAAGCCGGGTCGAGCCAGCGGTGGCGCCGTGGCAGGTACCGACGTAGCAACGCCGCCTGCGCCTCGTCCACCCAACCCCGACGAGTTGCTTGACCAGGTCTATGCATCGTATCGCAAGGATCGTGGCGTCAAGGCCAAGAAGCCCCGCTTCGATTTCGTGACCGACGTGGCTGCTGATTCATCGACCGAGCGGGTCGTGGTCCACGAAAAGGATATCGTGTGCTTCGGCAAGAATTTCCGCGACGGGGCCAGCTACGTGTACACGACGATCGGCGTCGCCAATCCCGACGATATCATCGACATGACCGCCTCGGACTTGACCGGAGATGGCAAGGCCGAGCTCTTGATGAGGGCGGTCGTCCATGCCAAATCGAGCAAGGAGGTCGGCGAAAAGCCCGTCGATCGCCTGGTGTTCGTGGCCTATCGGGTCAGCGAGTCTGGCATCTCCCGCGTGTTTGCGGCGGAGACGGGGCGCATGATCGAGGGCAACCTGCTCTTGGGGGGCCTGCGTTTTCTGCCGGCCTCCAAGGGCGTCGACATCGAGGTTCGGGCTGGCCGAGCCCATGGCTTCACCAAGGCGACCTACCCGTTCCCCGAGGACGAGAGCGCTGCGGGGGGTTACGAGCCGCTGCCATTACCCTGGGGAAGCCTGGGCCAACGCCTCTACCGGTTCGACGGCAACGTCTTCCATCCCTGAGCCCCCGGCGCACCCAGTACCGACGCTCAGTGCAACACGGTGTGTACGACCACCAGCCAACTGCGGGGAGGCATGTTGACCTGAAGGCGCCGACGGACCCCTCGAGCCGTCACCTCGACGAAGTGCGTTCCGGGCGCGACTCGGGTCCTACCGATGGCGATGCGAGCCGGCAGCATGGACCAGCTGCGCGTGTCCGGTGTGTCGGTGGCGGTCAGAGTAGCCTGAGTTCCGAGGGACAGGAGCAGTCCTATCACGTTGTCGTCCGCGGCTTGTCGGACGACCTCGCCAGCCACGACGCGCGTTATCATGCGCGTAATGGCCGATGCGACGACCTGGCCCTTGACCTCTTCCCAGGCCTGCTCCGCCGAGCGATCGACCGCCAAGGCTCCGTCGAGTCGTTGCCAGCGGCCGTCAATGGCCAGGCTCGGGGAGTCCAGTTGGCCCTTGGCCTTGCCCAGGCGTGGGTAGTTGACCCAGGTCACCAACCCCTGTAGGGCCAGGCGGTTGGCGCGGGCATGATCGGCGGGACTGAGCGCACCGGACGCGTAGGTCAGAGCCAGCCCAATCGGCACGCGTTCGGCGATCTTGGGCGGGACGCGTCCGTAGTTGACGATGGTGAGGATCTCGGCGGTTGTGTCGGCCTGGCTGGGCGTCGGTGTGCCGGCATTTGCGGCCAGGATCGACTCGATCCGCGGCGAGCGAAAGCCAACATAGGGGGCCAATCTTCGAACCGGCTCGCTCAGGGTGGCGAAGGTTGCGACCTTCAGGGCATCGTCATAGTAGCGTAGGGCCTCCTCCGGTTTGCCGCTCTTCTCGAAAATGAACCCGGCCAGGTAGGAACCCGGCCCCAGAAAGGCCCGCTTCTGGTTGGACTGGTTCTTGTAGTACTGCTCAAGGACGGTCAGACGACGGGCCTCCACCCTGGCCCCCCCCAAGTCGGACCGCCCCAGGTAGCACATCATGTTCATGGTGTTGACCATCACCTTCTCGTACGCGGGGGCACGATAGGGCCCGGTGTCGTCCGAGAATAGGTATTTCCCGAGTTCGGAACCGGTGCCCCGGGAGAAGTCCAGCACCATCAATTGCTTGTCCGCAATCTGTAGATCGCGGCTACAAAGGGTTGGCTGGCCCAGCTGCTGCAGCACCATGGACCGATCCAGAAGGAACAGGACGTTGGAAGAGGACAGATCCGTGGGGACGGACTTGGCGTCCGGTACTTCCATCTCCTCGTTGAGTCGACGCAGAGCCTCTGCCGGTTGCCTGGCGTCCAGCGCGGAGCGCGCCGACTCGGTGTGCGCCGCGTGTCCGGCGCAGCCAAGCATCAACGCACTCAACCAGGCGAGCCGGAGCAGAGGGACAGCCATGGCCGCTCTTTCTCGGTCCAGGTGACGCCGACTACTGAATGATGGCCTTGGTGAGAGAGGTCTTCTTCTGGAACAGGATGCCGCTGGTCTCGACGTCGATCACCTGCAAAAAGAGCGAGTATTGGACGCGGCGCTCCCCATCGAACATCTCGTCGGTGCTGAAGACCTTGCCGGAGACGATGTAGCGCACCCCCGCCTGCTTGCCCCAGCTGGCGACGGTGGAGGGGTCGAAGGCTCCCCCGTGCTGCTTCTTGATTTCCTCCATGATTTGTCCCTGTCGCTCCAGGCTCACGATCTGCACATGCCCGGCGTTCACCAGCTCGGTCTCGATGTCGCTGGTCAGGGATTCGAGCGCGCTCTCCACGTGCTCGGAGGTTTCGTTGCGCAGGGGGACGACTGCCAAGGTGGGCTGTTGCTCCGCCTCCCAACGCTTGACGATGCTGGAGGCTTTCAGGGCATCGATGTTCTGCGTGAGTAGGGTCATCAGATCGCGCTTGTCCAAGCCCGTCCCCATGGCTTGATCGTCGAGGCCGGCCACTTCACCGCCACGCACGGCGGTCGGTCCGCCGCAGCCGGCAGCGAAAGCCAACACCACGAGTACACGAACGACCTTGATTGGGAGCATGGGTCCTCTTGCCTCCTCACCCCTTCGGCCTAGTCGGCAGGGCGCCCACATAGGGTAGAACCAGCCTGTCCGGTGTCCAGCGGGGGGTGCTGGCCGGCGGGCCTCCCATGGGGAGGTTGGCTTGGTTGGTTCTTCGGGCCCTAGCGGCGCACCGGAATGATCTGGACCCGTCGCGAGTCGCCCTCGCCCTCACTCTTGGTGATGACGCCCTCGAACCTGGCGAGCGCCAGATGAACCACCCGACGATCCCGGGGATTCATGGGCTCGAAGGTGATGATCTTACCCTCCTCGACCGCCTGCCGGCCCAAACGCTTCGCCATGGTGGCAAGGGATGCTTCCCGCCGCAGGCGATACCCGTCCGCATCCACCAGGACGTGACGGCGCTCGAGGCCGGGGCGATTGATGGCGCGATGGGTCAGAAACTGCAAGGAGGCCAGGACCTGACCCTGCCGGCCGATGATCCTTCCGGAGTCCTTTCCCGTAACCTCCACCACGATCTCGGGTGGTTCCTCGGCCGGGTTCTCGCGGGGCCTGCGAAGGCGCACCCGACAATCCATCCCCATGGCATTGACCACGGCGGATACGAATTCGAGCGCCTCTTCGGCTCGCTCATCGGGGGGCAGGGCAACATTGGCTTCGGCACCTCGCTCGGGGGTGCCATTCACATGCGTCGATTCGGTTCGTTCCGCGTCCGGATCCAACTCCGACAGTGGGGCTTCTCCAGGCAACGGAATAACCTGCTCTTGGTCGGTCATGGCTATGTCTTCCTCTTGGCAGACGACGCCCCCGGGCGCTGGCTCGGGCGAGCATCCCCCCTGGGGTTCGTCGCGGTAGACTCAGTGGATG
This sequence comes from uncultured Polyangiaceae bacterium, assembly GCA_964648165.1. GTDB lineage: Bacteria > Myxococcota_A > Polyangia > Polyangiales > Polyangiaceae > FEN-1139. The sequence continues at coordinate 23,021 of CAZYKT010000031.1, forward strand.
GGGCGGCCGCCGTGGAGCGGCGCGCGTGATACTCCACGGCCTGTTGCTGAATGATTCCCAGCACGCCGTTGGTGAACATGTAGACGCCCAGACCCGCGGGCAGGAACAACATGAAGACGGTGAACATGGCCGGCATCATGTAGAGCATCATCTTCTGCTGGGTGGGATCCCCCTGCATGGGCATCATCTTCTGCTGCACGAATGAAGTCCCACCGATCACGAAGGGCAAGACGAAATAGGGGTCGGGCAGGGAGAGATCGGGGAACCAGAGGAAGGGGATGTTGTAGAGCTCAACCGCCGTTTGCAGCGTCGTGTACAGGGCGAACCACACCGGCATGCTGGCCAGCTGGGGCAGGCACCCCTTGAGCGGGTTGACCTTGTGCTTGCGCCACAGCTCCATCTGCGCCAGGCCCTTGGCCTGCGGATCATCCTTGAACCGGGCGTTGAGCTCGTCGATCTCGGGCTTGAGCTCGCGCATCTTGATCATGCTCCGGATGGAGGGGATGGCCAAGGGGAAGAGCAGCGTCCGCGCGGTCAGGGTCAGGATGATGATGGCAACACCCCAGTTGGGGATGAAGCCGTGAACGGCGAGCAAGAAGCCGACCAGGATCTTGGCGATGACGGAGAAGAACCCGAGATCGATGAGCTCGATGAGGTGGGTGTTGCCGCTGCCGGCCGCCTGCAGGGCGCTGCGTTCCTTGGGCCCCACGTAGGAGAGCTGAGCGTACTGAGCCTGCTGTCCGGGCTCGAGCTCCATTGCCGGGTAAGCCAGGCGCGCTCGGTATACGGCGCCTGCGTTGGGATCCTCCGCCTTGGACTTGTACCGTCGGGGGTCCCAGCGGTCCTCCACCTGCAGCAGGCAGGCTGGCGCAACACCGGGGGGTGCCTTGACCGGGACCAACGCGTTGGAGAAATAGGCGTTGGACACTGCCGCAACCGAGGCCGAACCGGGGACCTGGTGCCAGTCGCCGGGATTGAGCGAGGTGGCCCGGAAGGGGGGGTCCTGGAAGTCGCTGGGCTCGAAATCCTCGGGCCGGAGCCGCGTCGCCTTCCCGTCGGCGCCGATGCACTCGACGCTGGTGAGGAAGGGGCTGACCCGGAACATGCCGCCCTGGACCTCTGACTGTCGCCGCCAGTCCGCCGCGTCGACGAGCAGGCTGTGGCGGCGACGTTCACTGGCGCGGTTGGTGATGGTGGTTTGGACCGATAGCTGGAATGCCCGGTCCGTCGCCGAGACGACCTTTTCGATCTCGACCTCCGAGTCCCGGTAGGTCATCGTGCAAGACGCCCCGTCGGAACGGGACAGGGTCCAGTCGAAGGAATCGAAGTCGACTTGCCACTTCGGATCGTCGCCTGGGGCCAGCGCGTCGTTGCGCAGGCTGATTCCCAGGGAGCGGCGCAGCTCGAGCCCGGGCATGGTCCCGAGATCCATGGGTTGCCCGTTGTGTCGGTATTTCGCCGTCAGCAGATACAGATGCTTCAGCGAGGCTCCCCGGGTGGAAAGGACGGCCCGGAAGGTCGGGGCCCAGATGTCGCATGTGCGTTCGGGGGCTCGCGACGAGGGAAGCGAGGTTTTCTCGGGGCGCAGGGGTTGAAGCTCCGTCGTTTCCTGCCCAAAGAGCTTGGGTAGGAACTGAAGGAGCAAGAACACGCCTAGGCCAATCAGGATCCAGCGCAGAAGACTCGAACTACGTTCCATGTTCACCGGTCAAAACAGCCCGCGCGGATTCCGGCGGCGGGACAGAGGATGGGGTCGGTTGGCCTGGGTGGTCCCGACGCGGAAGCGGCACAGGATCATAGCCACCCGGATTGAAGGGATGGCATCGACCGAGCCGCTTGAGGGCCAGCCAGCTGCCGCGGAGTACGCCGTGCATCTGGATGCATCCGGCCGCGTAGTGGGAGCAGGAGGGATGAAAGCGGCAGACCGGACCCAAGAGTGGGCTGACGGCCCGCTGGTACAGGCGAATGGCGCAAAGCAGCAGGCGGGCTAGCATCGGGTGCCCTCCGTTTCCGACGAGGAACCGCGGGGTCGACTCGAGTTGGCCCGTTGCGACGAACCCGACGCCAGCGCTCGCTCCAACCGGGGGCGTGCCTTGTGCCAATGCTCCACTAGATCCTGCATCTTGAGATCGGCGGGGTAGGGCCGTGCAATCACCACCAGGTCGATGTCGCTAGGCCAGAGCGCTCGGGTGGCGCGGAACGCTTCTCGAATCATCCGCTTCATCCGGTTGCGCTCCACTGCTTTTCCCACCTTGCGTGACACGATCAAGCCGAGCCTGGCCTTGCTGCTCGTACCAGCTTCTTCCGATCTTCGGAAGAGAACGAGCACCGAACAAGGCGTCGCCACCCTTATTCCGCGGGCCATGATGGGCTGATACTCCGCGGACTTACGGACCCGCTGTTCGCGACGGAACCGACCCCGCGGAACCGCCAAAGCCACGGTCCTACTTCTGGTAGGCGGAGACGGCTAGACGCCAACGTCCGTGGCGGCGTCGGTTTTTGATCACCTTCTGCCCGCCGCGGGTCTTCATCCGCTTGCGGTAACCGTGGGTTCGAAGGCGGCTCGTGTTGCTCGGCTGAAACGTGCGCTTGGACATGGGTCGGCCTCCTCCCCAAGGGAGGGGACCGGAGTGAGCCACGGCCGAACCGGGTCGTCAAGCGGGGGACCAGCTGTCGCGCTCGATTCTGGACCGGTTTTCGGTCGGGGCAGGTCAGGCTCGTCGGCCGAATCGACCAGGCTCGAGGGCTTGCCGGCGCGCGCGCGCCGTGATAGCTGCCGGCTCCCATGCGAGACAACATCCGACTCGTGTCGTCCGCCGGTACGGGCTTTACGTACTACCGGACCAAGAACAAGCGGACCACGCCCAACAAGCTTGAGATCAAGAAATACGATCCGGTCAAGCGCCAGCACGTGGTGTTCAAGGAGGCCAAGATGCCTCCGCACAGCAAGTAGCGGCTGTTTTTGCAGTTGGCTGGTGCGGCGCAATCACGGCCAGGCCGGCGGGGTCAGTCGATGACCTCGGGGCTTAGCATGTGCGCCACCTGATGGCGTGGGGCTGTCGCGGGTCCCATTCCTCGAGCAGACGGGTCAGAAGGGGGCTGTCGCCTGGCTCGGCGCGCACGACTTGTCTGAGCAGTCCGAGTTCCGATTCGGACATCCTGGAAACCTGCCAGGTGACGCTCCGCGACGGCTGTTGGCGCAGCCAGCCGGTGACCTCGGCGGTCTGTCCCGTGTTCAACTTGAACTGGATCCAGCGACTCCGCCAGCGGTTGTCCCACCCTTCGACGAATACGCGCTGATCCTGTTGGCCGGTGACGGGGTTGACCCTCGCCCCGAGGGCCTGGTGGAGTCGCTCGCGTTCACGGATGTACAAGTCGACGAAGCGTTGCGGCTCGACGGCGTTGAGTTGTCGAGCCAGCGTCTCGGTCACCCCGCACAGCGAGGGGGCATGCTCGATGCCCGGTTGGCCCAGGGCCTTGAGCGTGCGATCCAAGGCAGCGGGAGCCTGGCCACCCCAGTAGGCATCGCCTAGGAACACCGCCAGGTTCGGGTTCGCGATGCGATCCAGGTGATACCAGCGCGAGAAGGCCTGGGTGGCGATCCGCTTCGCCTCGACGCCGGTCAGGTTCAAAAACTCGGCCCGGCTCGCGTTCTTGCGGAGCCTTCGAAAGGTGGAAAACGTGATGCCGTACGCGGTCAACCCGCCGCGATCCGCCCGGTTGGCTTCGGTACTCTGCCACTTTTGGGCGGAGCCCTCCAGGCTGCCCAGGCGAGCCGCCCAGAGTCGATCCGCCTTGGCAGTTGCCGGCGCGACCGGCGGGGGGGCGCGGTGGAGATGGGTGGCGAAGCAAGTCCGTGCCGTCGACGACCGTTCCGAAGCCGCGGGAACACTGCTACCCCCGAACCGGGGCTCCAATTGCACCGTAACCATGAAGGGCACTCCTCTGGATCCGTAGGTCGGATCACCGAGGCGCCTGGTTGTGCGGGTTGTTGCGGCGATGAACTAGTTCAGAACCTTGAACTCGGTGCGGCGGTTGCGCGCACGACCCGCCGGGGTGTCGTTGGTGTCCACCGGCTGACCCTCGCCGAATCCCTGGCTCTCCAGTCGGCTATTGGGGATTCCGTGGTCGACCAGGTACTTGACGCAAGACGCAGCACGATTCTTGCTCAAGGTCAGGTTGCTCGCGTCGGAGCCGACGCTGTCGGTGTGCCCATGCACGCCAATGCGCAGGTCCTTTCGAGATTTCAGCAGACTGGCCACCTCGTCGAGGATGTGGAAGCTCTCCGGCTTGATGATGGCCTTGCCGGTCTCGAACTGAATCGGCTCCAGGAGCTGAATCTCGTCGTCTCCGTCGAAGCGGATCGACGGGCAGCCATTGCGCTCCGCGACCTTGGAGGCCGAGCCCTTCTCGGTGGGGCACTTGTCCTGCCCATCCGGGATCCCGTCGCTGTCCGCATCGGTTTCCGGACAGCCGTCCGAGTCGGCCACGCCGTCCTTGTCCTCCGGGACCTCCGGGCAGGCGTCCTGCGAGTCCGGGATGCCATCGCCGTCGCGGTCCGCGTCCGCGGGGCAGCCGTCGGTCGGGAAGGGGGGACGCTTGTCCTCCTTGATATCCGGGCACTTGTCGATGTCGTCCGGATAGCCGTCGCCATCCCGATCCTTCTCGTGATCCTCGGCTCCGGGAACGATCTTGTAGCGGGGAGCCGGTGTGCTGGTCTTGGTGTCCTTGATGGTGAACCAGTAACCGAGCGACAACAGGACCCGCAGATCGGGGCCGCCGTAGCCGGAGGTCAGAAGGCGCGTGCCAATGCCGCCCATCGTTTGCCACTGTCCGTCCTTGTCGAGCTTGAGCCGACCCTGGAGCAGCCATTCCAGGTTCGTATTCCTCTCGGCGAGGAACGTCCGGTTGCCGTTGACCTCCTCCAGTCCGGTGGTGCCGAAGAGCTCCAGACCCAGGCGGATCTTGTCGTTGCGCATGGGGATGTAGCCACCCACCGAATAGCGGATCTCGTCACCGATCCCCACGGAGTAGTCGGGCCTTGCCCCGATGCTGATCCCGTCGACCGGCTTGAAATGGGGGCCCAGGTTGGCGGCGATGAAGAAGTCGTCGAAATCGTACTCGAACGCTCCGTAGACGAAGGCGGAGGGCTGATTGTCGCCCGCCACGGCACCGGCACTGTTTCCGATCGCAGCGAAAGCCGCCCCACCCAGACCGAGACGGAATTTGCGGTTGTTCGACTCGAGCAGCCGGACCCTCGCATCCGCGCGCAGGTCGTGCAGCGCCACTTTGTCCTCGGCATTGAACTGCTCACCCCCCGTGGGGCTGATCGGATTCTCGCCGTACCAGGTGTAGAACGACACCGGCAGCGCCACGTTGAAGCCGAGTCGGTTGGCGACCTCGGTTCCGATGATGAAATATCCGATCAGCTGGCCCTGGACCGGATTGTCCAGATCCTCCACCGCGGCCGGATCGGGGCAGGTCGTGTCCGCACGCAGGGGGTTCAATGTGAAACCCAGGGCCGTGAACCCGTAGAAGCGTGTCCTTTCGTACAGATGGGGACGCCAGACCGTGTAGCCGTCATCGGGAGCACCCGAGAGTTGGGCGCGGTCAAGGTAGAAGAGATCCTGCTGCGCTTGCGCGGGGCCAGCAATGGAGGCGCCGAGGGCGATGATGGGCGCAATGAGCAGCGAACGCTTCAAGATGGGCATGGACCCTCCATGGGACCGATGGGGAGCGGTCTTGGTAGTTGGGGATGGGCCGGTCTGGCCTTCCGGGCGCGAACCTATCGCGAGCGGGCGTCTCTAGTCGAGTGTTGAGAACAGCTGACAGATCCACAGACTCCCGTCCGGGTCCCGTGCCAAACCCAGGCCCACGCGCACAAAAAGCGGGTCGAGCAGGTTGCTGCGATGGGAGGCGCTGGCCCAGAGCCTTCTTTGGGCCTGAAGCGAGTCTCGGGCGTGGACCACGTTCTCCCCCGCCGCGCTCGGGTACAGGCCGGCAGCGGCCAACCGGTGCGACGGTGGTCCGGAGGCCGACCAGTGACTGGTTCCACCACTCGACAGCATTTCCCGGGCCTGGTAAGCGGCCAGCCGGTCTAATTGGGCGTCCCTCTGGAGTGGCGGCAAGCGGGCCAGGGACCTCGCGCGATTTGCCATTCGCCACAGGCTCTCCAGCGGATCCCCTCTGGGTGCGGGTTGTTCCTCGCCCGGAACGGGCCTCGGGACATATCGGGTTGGTGGTGCCTCGGCGCAGAACAGGCTGACCTCCAGGACCTGGCGTGGATCACCCCCGGGATCCGCGACCAACTGCGCCGTCCAAGGCCCCGCCGTGCCTGCGGCGAACCGACCCAGAACGGCACGTCCCGACAACGAGGTGGGAATGCGAAACGGAGAACCGTCAGGTCCGACCACGAACCACTGGGCATGCTCGGTGTGGACGAACAGCTCGGCGCGAAGCTCGATCCATTGGCCCATCCTGACCCGCACCGGTACGGCCCCGGTCAGATCGGCGAGCACGTCCGACGCCACCACCAGCAGGACCTGACGGTCGTCTGTTTGGGTCCGGCCCACGCCGCAGCGCAGCACTCCGCGGTGCTCGAGCGCCGCGAGCCACCTGGAAATCGCAGCCTCCGGTGCAAGGCTCGGGGATTCGGGGTCGCCGGCTTCGACGCGCAGGGCCCTGGGCCAGACATAACCCAGGCCCGCACTGCGCACGACGAAGGTCAGCGCATCGATGTCCCGCAGCGTTGACTCGACGTTGGGGTGGTCCAAAAGCTCCGACGCGAGTCTGCCCAGGGCCTCATCCATCTCGTCGCAGCCGGCAAGTGGTGCAGCGTCGGTCGCCGAGCGACCCGGCAAGATGCCCTCCTCCCAAGGGAACGATGGTGGCTCGGAGTCCGCCTCGGTCGTGGCGGCAGGCGACGGCACCGCTGCGGGTGCGGGAGCCGTGGCAGCGCAACCACAGGCCAGCAGGGCCAGGAGCCAATGCAGGGCTGCCATCCGGCGTGCATTGTCGTGGATGACCGGAGCCGACGCAACGCCTGCCGGTTCCGGACCGGCAGGACGCATCAGAGGCCTTGGATGTGGCCATCAATACCGGTAAGTTCGACCGTGGAAAGTTGGACTGGTACGCTCCGGCTATCGCCCCATGGGCCGATTCACGACCTCCGCCAAAGTAGGGCTCTTCGCCGTAGCCACCGGGGCTAGTGCCTTTGGGATCTACCGCTTCATCGACAAGGGCGGCAGCAGCACGAGTGGGTACGTCGTGTATGCCCTGTTCGACGACGCCATGGGTTTGGCCAAGCACTCTCAGGTGCGGGTGGCGGGGATCCCGGTTGGCACCATCCAGTCCATCCGACTCGACCAGGGCAAGGCCCGCGTCGACGTTCGCGTGCGTTCGGACGTTCCCTTGCGCGTCGACTCTTCGGTGATGAAGGTCAGCTCCAGTCTGCTCGGCGAGTACTTCCTGAGCATCGCGCCGGGGACGGAGGGGCGGCCGCAGCTCAAAGACGGGGATCAGATCGCCGTCGTGGTGGAGGGCGTCACCACGGATTCCTTGATGCGGGACCTGGCGGCCATTTCCAAGGACGTGCAGCGGGTGTCCAAGGCTCTGGCGGAGTCGGTTGGTACCGAGGAAGGCAAGCAGAATCTCCGCGACACACTGCAGAGCCTGGCCCGCGTCACCAGCGCCTTGGACGAGACAGTGCGCGAGAACCGGGAGTCGATTCGGAGCATCCTAGTCCACGTCGAGAACATGACGGCCAAGGGCGAGCCGGAGGTGCAACGGATCCTGGAGAACGTCCGCGAGACCAGCAACGAGCTGCGCGAACTGATGGCCAAGTCCGAGGACGGCACCCCGCAGCAGGGTGGCGAGGTCCGACAGATCATCGACAAGGTCAACCGCGCCAGCACCAATCTGGAGTCGACCCTCGAGAACATCCAGACCGTCACCGAACGTCTGGAAAAGGGCGAAGGGACGCTGGGGCGGCTGAGCAAGGACGAGAAGCTCATCAACGAAGTGGAGGGCGTCACCGAGAGTGTGGGCGAATTCGTGGGCGGGTTATCCCGGCTGCAGACCATCGTCACCCTGCGGTCCGACTATCAGTACCTGGCCAGCACCGTGAAGAGCTACGTGCAGCTGCGATTGCAGCCCCGCGAGGACAAGTACTATCTCATCGAGCTGGTCAGTGATCCTCGTGGCATGACCCGCCAGGAACAGATCGCGGTCGAGACGACCAACCCCAACGATCCCCCCACCTATTTCGAACGTCGAACCGTCACCAGTAACACCTACCGATTCTCGATTCAGTTCGCCCAACGCTTCGGACCCTTCTGGGGCCGTTTTGGTATCCGGGAATCGACGGGGGGAATAGGCCTCGATACCATGCTGCTGGACGACCGGTTCGAGATCCAACAGGATCTGTTCGGATTCGGCGAGGTGGTGATCCCGCGTTGGCGACTCTCGCTGGGCTACGAGTTCGTCCGCCGCATCTGGCTCTTGGGGGGCGTCGACGACGTGTTCAGCCCCGACCGCCGCGACTATTTCATCGGGCTTCAGCTCCGATTCAACGACGAGGATCTGAAAACGATCTTACCGTTCGCCCCCACCGGGACGTAACCTGGATCAGTCGCGATCCAGCCTGAACTGAACCCTGGGCGAGCGACCGGCTGTTCGCTCTGGTCATTTTACAGGTTTGGATGCAACCTCCGACCTTTCCTCGGATAATGAAACCTGTGTCGACCGAGAACTCCGACCAGGGTGTGGGTCGCCCTATACCCTTCGGGCCTTTCGTGCTGGAACGGCGTATTGCCGTGGGCGGTAGTGCCGAGGTGTACCTGGCCCGCCCGCGTGTCGGTTCCCGACCCGCGCCCCGCTTCGTCGTAAAGCGTCTGCTCCACCAATCGGATCGCGGTGACGCCCTGGCGCTTCTGCAGCGGGAGGCGGAACTCAACCAGGTGGTTCAACACCCCAATGTCGTCGAGGTCTTCGGTGCTGGCCAGGTGGATGGCGAGCCATACCTGGCCATGGAGTACGTCGATGGGGTCGATCTGTATCGGTTGCTGCGCCGTGCCGAGGCGGAAAGGCGCCGCCTGCCGCCGGAGCTGGCGGCCTACGTGGCGGGTCGAATCGGGGAGGCCTTGGCTGCCGTTCACGCGGCGCGGGACGGCAATGGCCAGTCGTTGGGGATCGTGCACCGCGACGTGACCCCTTCCAACGTCTACCTCTCCTCCGACGGCGGCCTCAAGCTGGGCGATTTCGGGATTGCTCGGATGGCCGAGCCGCGCGCGCGCTCGCCCCAGGCCGCAGCCGGGCTCAAGGGCAAGCTCGGCTACCTGGCTCCCGAGCAGATCGCCGCAGAGCCGTTCGACCACCGTGCCGATCTGTTCGCTCTGGCTGCCATCCTCGGCGAGATGCTGATTGGCGAACGGGTGTTTCCGGGCAGCGGTCAACTGGCGGTCTTGCTGGCCATTCGGGATGGGAATCTGGAGCCGCTGCAGCGGCATCAAAGCGAGATTCCCCCTCCCCTGTACCGCGTCTGCCTGCGCGGTCTGGCCCGGGATCCGGCGCTTCGCTACCAGCTGGCAAGCGAGCTGGTTGCCGATCTGGCGCCGCACGAGCTCCCCAGTCGGGAGGAACTGCGCGCGGTGCTCGGGACGTGGGTGCGATGGGCCTCCGACTCGTCGCAGCTGGTCCAGCGTCTGCGCGGACAGATCCGGGATTCGGTGGAGCGGATGCGGGCGGTGCGCATCGCCCAAAAATCCCATCCGCCGGCCAAGGACGTGGAGCCTGCCCCCGAAAGCCAGCCCCTGTCCGAGCCCTGTCCGGCTCAGGTGCGCTTGGCCACCGGGGTGGCGCTCGGCCGTGTCACGCTACCCCGCCTGCTGGAGATGATCGCCACCGGCGAGCTGCGCGGGGAGGATCAGGTTGCCTTGGGTGGGGCGGACTTCCAGTGCATCCGCGAGATCCAGAATCTCTCCCGCCACCTGATGCCCTCCACCACGGCGATCACCGCCAACCAGTTCGCCGTTGGCGTGCCCGATTTTCACGCGTCCCTTCAGGATACCAGCATGCTCGAGCAGCTGGCTCGATTCCGGATTGCGGGGGAGACCGGCGCGCTCTTCGTGGAGCGGGCCAATCCCGATGGGACGAGCCGTCGCAAGGAGATCTACCTGAGTGCCGGGCGCCTGTTGCATGTCTCGACCAGCGAACGGGAGGAGCTCCTGGGTGAGTACCTGATCCGCCGCGGTGCGGTGACCCGGGAGGAGCTCAACCGGGCGCTGGTCACGGTATCTGCCACGGGCAGCCGGTTGGGCGATACCCTGGTCTCCATGGGCCTAGTCGACGCCGTCGACGTGTTTCGTGCCATTCGCGACCAGGGACGGGACCGAGTCGCGGCGCTATGCACCTGGTCGCGAGGCCTTAGCACGTTTTACCGTGGCACCGCTCCGGGGCACGTCGAGTTCCCGCTGGATCTCGATCTGGCCAGCCCCATGATGGCGGGCGTCTTCTTGCTCTCGCAGGGGGATCCGCGCACCCTTTTGCCCCCGCTGGGTGAGATCGTACAGGCGGGCCCTCGCGCTCCCAGCATGGCCAGCAAGAGGGAGCGAGGCAGCGCCCCACTGGCTGTGCAGGCCCTGCAACGCCTGGCCACCTTGGGCCTGAGCCTGCAGGACTGCATCTTGCAGATATCCCAGGTGTCTCCCCAGCTGGGGACGCGCAGCATCAGCGAGAAAGAGGCGGGCGCCGCCCTGGTGGTGGGCAAGTTCTTGGGTTGGATCACCTTCTAGACGCCCCTACCGGATCTCCACGTTCAGGAATCTTCCCCGTCGGTAGACCAGGGCATAGACCACTGCGAAGCCGGCGTACGCGACGGCGATGACTTGCCAGAGCACGCCAATCTCGGTCGGTATCGAGGTGACCCCGAGGGCCGCGGGCAGGAGCAGTCCGAACAGTACGCAGGCATCCAGCACCAGGGTGGTAAGACTTGCCCCCGCACCCTGCATGGCCGAGCCCAGGACGATCCCCGTTCCCAGGCCGACGTAGCTAGGCCCCACCACCAACAGGTACCCGAGAGCGAGCAGGACGACCCTCGGATCCTCGTCAAAGAAGGTCACGATGGGACGGCCCCAGCCCACCAGGATGGCGGTGAGGCCCAGCATCATCAGGGCGTTGTACAGGGCGGCCATCCATCCGCTGTACAGCGCCCGCGTCCGCTGCGCGGCGCCCAGGTTCTGCCCCACGAAGGTCTGTGCAGCGCTGCCCCACCCCAGACTGATGAACAGGGCCATGGTTTCCAGGCGGAACACCACCCCCAGGGCGGTGGTCGCGTCCTGGCAAGTGGCGCTCGTGTAGGTCCGTGCCACCAGCGAATGGACCACCAGCATGGCGAATATCCGCAGGACCAGCTGGGTGCTGGCTGGCCATCCCAAGCGGAACAGCTGCGCGAGCACCTCGGCGTCGGGGCGGCCGCGTACGTCCCTGCGGAAGAGCCCGAACCGCCTGTTGAGCACCAACACCAGGGGGAACAGCACCACCAGGCGCGCCACCACCGTGGCCCAGGCCGCCCCCAGCAGCCCCAGGCGCGGGATGCCCAGGGCCCGCGCCAGGGGGGGGCCGAAGGCAAAGTGGTGCGGGGCGGGTCCGTCGCCGTAAACCAGTAGGATGGCCAGACCCAGGTTGATGAGATTGGAGAGCAGCAGGATCAAGATGGGTGTCTTGCTGCTCCCCAGCGCGCGCTGCATCGTCGTCAAGTGCAGCAACAGGAAGATGGTCACGTTGCCGCCCAGGATGACCCGCAGGTACTCGCTGCCCAGGGAGGCGACGCGACCGCGAGCGCCGATCAGGTCCTTCATCAGCCAGTCCGCACCGAACAGTCCCAGAACGCCCCACAGGATCCCCAGGACCAACACCACGGCCGTGGATTGCCATGCCACCTGGCGGGCACCCCGAAGGTCACCGCGCCCTTGACGGCGACTCATGATGGCAGCTGCAGCCGTGGAGACCCCGTAGCTTACGATGCTGCCCAGGGCCGCGATCTGATCGCAGATCCCGATGGCACCCAAGGCCGGACCCGCCACGTCCGCGTCCAGGCGCGAAACGAGGTAGGCATCGACCAGGTTGAACGTCACCTGCAGGCCCATGCCGACGGCCAACGGAGCCCCGAACACCAAGACACCGCGGGCCAGGGGCCCCTTCAGGATGAGCGGAATGGGGTCAGAAGCCACGGCGCCCCCGTCGACAGAAGCAAGCCAGGGGGACACCCAGCCGCTGACGCACCGACTCCGTCGCCGTGACGAAACGTCGGGTCACCGGATCGTGGTAGCCGCTCGGTGCCGGCCCATCGACGCCACGATCGGCGTAGTAGCGACCGATGCGCTGCATGGTCAGCTCGCGGACGTATTTGCCCACCAGGGAGGCCAACATCACCAACGGATCGGTGGCATCGGCGTTCATGACGAATTCGATGCGCCCGAGCCGGGGGAACTCGTACTGGCTCCGCTCGGGACTCTCGCCAAGGACGGTGTGCAGTTGACCAGCCAGGGGCCCGAAGTATCGACCGTAGGCGGTGATGCCCCCCACCTTGCCACAGGTTGCCAGGATGGGCCCCGGGACACGTTCCCGGTGCGCCAGCACCAGGGTTTCCATGCCATGCAGGTCGAGGGCCAGGCGGTGTTGACCCCGGTCGAGTCCCCGGTTCAGCTCACCGGTGCACACCAGGTGGCATTGAGGCACAAGGCTCTCGAGGCCTCGGCTCTTCAGCTCGTGGATGTACTCCACCAGCTGTTCGACCATTGGGGGCTCGGCCCGGAACTGCTCCGCGCAATCGTTCCAACACTGAGCCACTGCCGACGCCGGGCACCGGGCTCGGTGGGCAGCGGACCCGCCCAATAGCAGCCGCTCCAGCACCTCCTGGGGCGTCTGGGGCGGCGGGGACAGCAGCGCGCGCGCCCACGCCTCACCGAGACGAACGTCACGATGGGAGACCAGCTGCTTGGAATCGCCCAGCCAGGCAGGTTGGTCGAGGGCGTTGTCGGTTCCGCGAGCCATGGGCGACTCGGCTCGGATGTGCCCCAGCACGGCAGTGACCACCAACGGGCCCAGCCAAGAGCCCAGTCCGTTTTCATCCACGCCGATCCGGTAGACGTCCACGGCTCGGTTGCCTCAGGATGGGCAGCGCAACCCCGGTGCGCAACCGGGGGCGCGCCTAGGCCAGAAGCTCGGTGCGGGCAACGGGAAACCCAGCCGGGCGTTCGACGGCGTAGGAGAGCACCAGGATTTCGAGCAGCAAGACCCGGTACACCTCGTGCACGTCGTCGACGTCGATCTCGTCGGCGTGGTTCTCCAGGGTGTTGTCCAGGTGTTCGTTGACGAACTCCAACAGATCCGGCTGCTCCATTGCCACGATGTCATCGGTCTCCAGACCATCCGATGGATCGTTTCTGCGCAGCTGTTCATCCAGCGCGATGAGCTCCTGGGTGGCTGTGATCTCCTGTTCTTTGATCTGTGTGAGATGCTCGCGATGCACTCGCTCGAAGCTCAGCCAGATGGCAAGGGTCAAGAAATACCCGAGCCCCAGGGCGGTTTCATCGAGAGGACGCCCCAGGGCGTCCGCGACGTGAGCGGCCAAAGCGGGCTGATGGCGTTCGAATCGCTCGAACGCATCATCCAGCTCGGAACGCGTCTCGCCCTCATCGTCGGCGAGCCCCGCGCGCAGGGTCTCCAGCACATGGGCAGGCACGCGTGCGTAGCTAGGTACCGGGCGTATGGCCGAACGTCTGACCCACATTACGGTCCCCTTAGCACGTCGCCCCTGCACCCTGCCACGCGCCTTACGCGGAGTGCGTGAGTGCGCATTGTAGTGGAGCGTGCAAAGTAGCGGAACCTGCCCCAAATCGCGGTAGCTTCTCCGGGCATTCATCAAAGAATCCAGAGCAGGCCCAGCTAACCTTGGACCTTATCCTGCGCGTGTCGAGCAACCGGTGACATTCAACCAACCCGTGGCAGAGAATCATCACGTTTCCGAGCCAGTCCCGTCGGATGCGACGAGGCCTCCGGCTCTCGTCGCATCACCCGCGCGAAGACGGCTTGGGCGGTTGTTGGACTCCCGGTATACCTGGCTCGGAGTCGGTGTGCTGGGCCTGGGGCTAGGGATCCAAGTCTGGGTTGGACGGTCCGGAGCCCAACGGGTTGGTTCGGGGGTGTGGTTGTCGGACATCGCGTTGTCGCGTGCGACTCGCTCCCAGGCCCAGGTCCAGGTGCGACGATTCGCCGAGACCAGCCGCAACCTGCCCTTGCGGCTGGTGGTCGACAAGACCCTGTGCGTCGGAACCCCGAGCGAGCTCGGCATCTCGGTGGCGGTCAACGCCACACTACAACGGGTGATGGCGGCCCGTTCCGGTCCCGTCCGCGTCGCGCTCGATCTGGACCAGCGGCTCTTCGGACCTTGGCTTGCTGCCTGTGAGGCGCGAGCACTCCCCGATCCCCCACGGCCGGGCGGGCTCAGCTGGGACGGACAGCAGATCATCATCCAGCCCCCCGCTGCGGGTCGTCGCATCGTTCGCGATAGGGTGGTCGAGCTGCTGGCCGAAGGGATGAGTCGCAACTCGGGCCAGGCCATCGTGCTCCCGGTTTCGACGCTTCACCCGAGCCTCACCCGTGCCGCCCTGGACGAGGCAAAAAAGGACGCAGAGTCGCTGATTCGGGCGCCCATCCACCTTTCGGTGACGGCCACCGACGCGGACGTCCAGGTGAGTCGCCGCGAGCTCGGAGGATTTCTGACGTTCGAAGCGGACCGTCCCGGAGCTCTTCGGCCACGCTTCGCGGTGGAACCGGTTCGGCTGTGGTTGGAGCGGCACTCGGAACAGCTGATCCGCCCGGCGCGTGACGCGACGTACCGAGTCGATGCCAAGGGGCATCTGGTGGCCGTACCCGAACAGCCCGGGGTCACGGTCAGCCCGGAACAGCTGGCGGCGGTGATGGAACAGGTGGCTCGGACCGAGCCGCGTCGGGGGGTGTTGCCCGTGGGGGAGACGACGGCAGTGCGGCGAACCGTGGCCGATCTGCCGGCGCTGGGGATCGAACACCGCTGGGCGCGCTTCGCCACGCGTTTTCATTGTTGCCAACCCCGAGTGCTGAATATCCACCGCATCGCCGAGTTGATGAACGGGGTCATCATCAAGCCCCAGGAGACGTTCAGCGTCAACCAAACGATTGGCCCCCGCACGGTGGGGCGCGGCTTCGTGGCAGCTCCCAGCATCGAAGACGGCGAGATGGTGGAGACGGTGGGGGGAGGCATCAGCCAGTTCGCCACCACCCTGTACAATGCGGTGCTGCGCGCCGGGCTGCCCATCCTGGAACGTCAGGCTCACACCTACTGGTTCGAGCGCTACCCCATGGGGCACGAGGCCACCCTGTCCTGGCCCAAGCCGGATCTCGTATTTCAGAACGACTCCGCTTACGGGATCCTGATCGCGACCCGGGCCACCGACACCGAGATCATGATCGAGGTCTACGGGGGACCCATGGACCGCAAGGTCACCCTGGACGTCTCGCGACCCCAGGACATCGTGCAGCCTCCGCTGGAGCTCCTGCCCAATCCAGAGCTCCCGCCGGACGAGGAGAAGGTGCGTGACGGGGGGCGCATCGGATGGACCGTGACGACCCTGCGGACGGTCCGTTGGGCTGACGGAACGGAACGAACCGATCGACGCAAGGTCACGTACAAGCCCCAGGTCCGGCGGGTTGACGTCCACCCCTGCCGCATTCCACCCGGTGAGCCCGGGCATTCCGAGGAGCCCTGCCCCGAGCCGGACGACGCCACCGACACGCTGCCCCTGGCCACCCCCGTGGACGGCGCTGCTGCCTCGGTTCCGTCGGGGGCCCCGCCGGGTCAGGATGCGCCACCTACCGGCGCGGTAGACGCTGAACGTCAGTGAGCGCGAGGTAGGCTTCGGCGCGACCCCACTCGACCCGAACCAACCGGTCCAAGCGCCCGATCAGCGTCACCTTGGCGCCCTCCGGAATGTAGGGATCCTCCCCGGCGCGATGGCTGGCGGGCAGAGGAGCGCCCGAGGCGTCGAGCAGGCGAGCCTCGGTGACGACGACGACGGCTTGGGTGGAGCGCTCCCGGTGTTGCATCCCCAACACCAAGAGCAGAGCTGCCAGTAGACCGAGACCGGTTCCCAGACCTACCAGCACCGAGCCCACGAACCTTCGTCGCGGACGGTGCGAAAGCCAGCGCAACAGCCAACCCCCAGTGACAATGGCGGAGCAGAACGAGGTGAGGATGGCCCAGGCGTTCTCCGGCAAGAGATCGACGATCGCCCGCTGCAGGGAGGGGCGGGCCAGAAGGCTCGGTTTGCCTCGTCGACTCCGTTGTCGAGACGCCTCGGCCTGGACGCGCGATAGGGCGGCTTCGGCGGCCTCGTCGTCGGGTCGCAAGGCCAACGTTTCTTCCAGCGCGGCCACCGCCCGACCCAGATCCCCGGGGCGCGCCCGGGGCGAACCGGCTCGGGCCAGATAGGCAGCAGCTCGGTCATAGCTCACGTCAGGGTGGACGACCCCGCGATCCGCCAGCAACTCGAGTCCTTCGACGGCCTCGCTGGGTGCACCTCGCGCCAGGGCCTTCACCGAAGACTGGTACAGGTCGCGATCCGCAGGGCTGAGCGATGCCTCCGCCCAAGCCGAGCCAGACCAGAACAGAACTGCGCCCAGGCCGAGGCACAGACCCACGCGGCGCATCACCGAGCCCCCCCGCTGGTCGGCGGTCGCCGTTGCATTAACTCTTTCAACAGGGGTGCCGCGGCCTTTAGCAGGGCCGCGGCGTCGCCCTCGGGGTTGGGCAGGAAGCGCAGCTCGTCACAGCCCTTCAGTAACTCCACGACCCGTTGGGCCAGCGTTGACGGCTGTCCCGCTTGGGTGAGCCGTTCCAGAAGCTCGGACTGCAAAATGGCGCGGCTGCGCAGCCCGGTGGCTGCCTCGATCCCAAGGTGAATGGCCCGTTCCAGTGGGCTAGCGGCTTCGGTGGGTCGGCCCCCTCCCAGGGCCGCCTGGGCCTCGGCCAGCGCCTTCTGGATCTGAACGTCGAGCCCTTGCCGTCGACCTCGAACCCAGCGACCGACCGTACGAGCCGTGGTCACGGAGGCAAAAGCCAAAGCAAGCAACAACGGACCGGCCAGGGTCGCGAACCACCAGCTGCGCTGATCGGCGAGGTACCGAGTACGCGACGGAACGGGTCCCAAATGGCCGCGGGGAGCCATATCGAATGGAGTCGCGCTGGGCGCCGGTGGTGCTGCGGTTTGCGGCGTGTTACCGGGCAGGACCTCGACGGTGCCGAGCTCGGCCTTGGCCACCGCGTAGCGCCGCGTCTCCGGGTTGAAGAACGGCAAACGGACGGCCCCCAGCTCGATGTGACCTGGGCGCGTGAAGCGGACCACATGGACGAACTGACGGGAACCGCCGATTCGCCCACCGGTTCGCGTCGTGGTCTCGGAAACCGCCGGCTCCAACCAATCCACGCCCGACTGCTCGGGGAGCTGCAGCCGCTGGGGCACAAGGCCCGTGCCCTCGAGTTCCAGGGTCACGCTCACCGCTTGCTCGGTCCGGATCCGCCGGGGCTCCACGCTGGCCTTGAGCGTGAACTGGCCCACGTCGCCGATGCGATAGCCCGAGGGACGCCCGGCGAGGGGTGGCTCCTCCACCCGGATCTCCACTGCCTTACTCTCACGCGTCACGTTGACGTAGCCGCGGCGGCTCAGGGTGCTCTGGCCGTTGAAGACCAGCCTGGTGGAGCCAACCACCAATTTGCCCGTGCGAAGCGGGAACAGGGCCTCGCTGCGCATTCGAGCGGCGAACCAGGGCTCCTGCCCGATTCGGATGCGGAACAGTGATGTCTCTTGCGAGGGATCGTCCAGGGAATAGGTCAGAAAATCCTGGCGATTCGGCTGAGAGGCGGCGTCGGTCTGGAACGGCCCGGGGTGTCCATAGGCGTAGAGCTGGTAGGTGACCTGTTCCCCAATGACCACGCGCGTTGGTGTGACCCGGGCGTCCAAGAAGGCGATGGGATCGAGCGCGCGATCCTGGTTGTACTCAGTAGGCCAGGAGGGCTCCTGCTCCTCGACGGGGGGCTCGGGCAAGCGCAGGCCCGGCAGGGGTGGGAACAGGGGGCCACTCAGATCGAAGTCGTCTTCGAACAGGTCGAAGAGCGACCCCGGTCGGCCCCGGGAACCGCCGCGTCGGGGTAGGCTGCCTGCGTCGACGACCTCGACCTCCACCGGGCGATCGGCAAAAGCCCGGTTGCCCAGCGAGATCTGCGCCGGACCCAGCTTCAGCCGCCCGGTGACCGAGGCGACCAGAACCCAGGTAGCGGTGATTCCGGTCTGGCGCTCGACGCGGCCGTTGACGAAGGATGCCCCGAACTTGCTCCCCACGGAGGGGCCCCGCGCGGTGACGCCAGCAGGCAATTTCAACTTCGGATCGTGCAAGTTGGCGTCGCCACCCGAGACCATCGCCGACAGTTGGACGGAGAAGGGTTGCCCCACCTCGACGCGGCGACTCTCGACCTCGGTCTTGAGGGCTACCTGGGCGTTGGCAACCGACGCCGCCAGACTCAAGGACGTGATGGCGCTGGTCATCAACCAGCGACCGGTCACTTGTCCTCCATCGTGGGTCGGCGACGCAGGGTGCGTCCCTTGGCCATGTGTTCCTGGAAGGTCGGGGTGTCTTCCAGCATCTGTAGGACTCGCTCCTGCTGATCCGGTGATTCGGAGGAGTCCGGGGGGGGCTGCTTCTGGTCTTTCTGGTCTTTCTGGTCCTGGCCCGCGTCGGGTGAAGGGGGTGGAGTGCCGGCGTCGGCGCCCGGCTGGTCCTTTGGTGACGAGGCATCCGCCCCACCATCATCGCCGTCTCCCGCATCGGGCTGGGGTGAACCCGAATCCCCCGCGTCGGGAGCCCCGGCGTCATTCGGGTCACCGCCATCCTGTCCCGCATCCGGGCCCGCGTCAGGTGGCTCTTCGCGCAGGCGCCGCAGGGCGATGGCGCGGTTGAACGCCGCATCGCGACCCACCAGATCCCCGGCATCCAGCGCCAGGCCCGGTACCAAGCGCAGGGCTCGGTCGTAGGCGTCGACAGCCTTCTGCCACTCCTGGCGCAAAAAGCGCAGGTTGCCCACCAGATACTCGGCTCGGGCGCGGAGCTCTACGGGGAGCTCCGGATCGGCGGCGATGACGCTCACCACGCGCAGCGCGCAGTCACTCTGCTCACCGCGTCGGGCCAGGGCTTGCTCATTCTCCGGGCTGGCCTTGGTGTCAGGGGCCGCGGTGGGCTCCCCGAAGCGCTGCCCGTACGACTCCGCGACTCGGAACAGGAGCAGACCCAAATCCAGAGCAGCGTGGCTCCGCTTGTTCAGCGAATCCGGCGCACCAATCTGGCCCTTGTCGCAGCGCCCTGTGGAGAGGTACTCCGCGAGCAGGTTGGTGCCCAACCCCGCATCCCCGCCATCCAGTTGGGCAATGGCCTGGTCCACCACCGGGGAGTACCGTTGGAACGGATCCCGAGGCTCGTGGCAGCTGGGGAGCACCACGGGCAAAACGGCCAGAGCGATGCCCAGCAACGCCGCGGTCGACCAGCGCCCGACATCGCGTCGGCGACGGGATAGGGGGCGCTTTGGGGGTGGGGGCAAGAGCAGGGGCTTTCTCTTGGTCTTGGCCTCGCCCAGGGCGGCTTCGGCCAAGAGCAGCAGCAGGCTGAGCGCCAACGGGTAGGCGTACACGTCCGCGTAAACAGTCTCGACCTTCTCGGATAGCTCGTCGTTCATCCATTGACGAAGGGATCTCGCAATCTCATCGATCCCCGTCGAGCCGGAGGCACTGCGTACCACTCGACCTCCGCCCGAGCTGGCAACCTCGGCCAGTTGGGCTTCCCCTTCAGCGGACAGGGCGGTGGTCAGCGGATTGCCGTCCTCGCCCCTGCGGATCCCCGTGACCCGCTCCGCGTCATCGACCTCCGGAATGGGCTCCGGGGTGCGTCCCCCGATCTGCACGACGTGGACGGTTACTCCCTCTTCCCGCGCCGCCTTGGCGACGGCCACCGGATCCCCCTCCAGATCCTCGCCATCGGTGACCAGGACGATCACGCGGGCGTGTTTGCTGGACAGGGGGTCGCGGGACAAAAGCTCCCGACCGGCCTCCAGGGCTCGAGCCAGGGAGGTTCCGCCCACCGGCATGTCATTGGGGGTCAGTTGACGCAAAAACTGGGCAATGGCCGAGCCGTCGCTGGTCAAGGGGAAGGTCATCGGTTCACCCGCGAAAGCAACCGCGGCGAACCGAGCCCCCGGGAGATCAGCGATCAGTCTTGCTACCTCGGTCTTGGCGCGCAACGACCGGGAGGGGGCTACGTCGCGCGCGTACATGCTCTTCGAGTAGTCGAGGGCTACCACCACATCCAGCCGCGTGGCGGGGATCAACCGCTCTCCGCGGCCGTACTGGGGTCGGGCGCTGGCCACGAAGGCCAGGGCAAGGGCCAGCACCAGAAAGACTCCCTTCAAGGTTCGGCGGGTTCGGGCGCGATCGGTCACCAGTTCTGCGACCCGGGCCTCGTCCCCGAACCTTCGCACGGCACGAACCAGGAGCCATCCGCCCAGGCTGAGCGCCACGCCGAACAGCAGCGCCAGAGGGATCCCCCACAACCAGGCGGACGCGGCGAACCTCATGGGAACCTCCGAAGCACGAAGCTGCGCAGCAGAGCCTCCAGAGAAAGCAGCACCACTCCGGGCAGGAGCCAGAGCGGGAACAGCTCGCGGAACCGGGCGATGCCCCCCTGAAGTCGGCTCTTCTCCAGCTGGTCGAGGACGTCGTGCAGACTCGCCTGAAGGGCCTTGGCGTCCGTGGCAACGTAGGAGGTGGCTCCGGTTCGCTTGGCCAAGGCCTGCAGGAGCTGGGGATTGACCGGGAATTCTCGACTCACGAAGCGCGGCTGACCGAGTAGGCTCTGCCCAGCGTAGACCTTGGACATCCGGCCGTCGCCAATCTGGACCGTGAACACCTTGGCCCCCGCCTTGACCGCCAGATCGGCGGCGTAGCTGGGCGAGACCCGGCCGGCGTTGCTGTCACCGTCGGTCAAGAGGATGATGGCCTTGCTCCGGGCCGAGCTCTTGCGCAGTCGAGCCACCGCGGCCCCCACGGCATCACCGATGGCGGTGGCCCCTTCGTTGATCATCTGCAGCCTCATGCTGGCGACCAGCTGATCGAGGAGCTGGTAATCGAGCGTGGGCGGGGCCAGGACGTACGCCTCGGAACCGAACACGATGGCTCCAATCCGATCCGTCTTGCGGCGAGCGATGAAATCTCGGATGACCGCTTTGGCCGCGTCGACACGCGCGGGGGGCACACCGGGCGCCAGGCGCGACAGGTATGGCCGCAGATCGGTGGGAAGATTCTCCATCACCGCCTGCATGGACCCTGACAGATCGAGCACCACCATCAGATCGATGCCGCTCTCGTCGGCGGTTTCGGAGGTCTGGGTGTCCATGGGTCGAGCCAGGGCGACCACCAGCAATCCGAAGCCGATGGCTCGGAGCGTGCCCGGTACGTCCCGCAGATGGACCTTGAGACCGACGGGGCTTTGGCGAAGGGCGGTCAGGCTACCCACTCGCAGGCGCACGGTTCGACGATCCTCGCCCAGAGTTCCTCGCCACAGCAGCCAGGGCACGGCCAAAAGACCAATCAGGGCCCAGGGGACGCTGAAGCGAGCCGAGAAGAGCGCTTCACCCTCCGTGAACCAACCGTAAGCGAAGACGAGCCCCAGCGTCCCAAGGAGCGTGACGAAGATGATGACGCCCCGCCCCATCCGGAGCGGTTGCACCGTGGGCGTGGTCGTCGTCACGGCAGAGCTCCGGCCCGGCTGGGGTGCGGCGGACGGGGCCTGGTTCCGGATCATCTGGCGGCCTCCCCAGGCGGAGCCTGATTGAACGACGACGAGGGGGGCTTTTGTGGTGCCAGTGCGGCCTGGGAAGAGCGAACGATTCGTTCTGCCTGGTCCATGGCCTGTTCGCACTGCTCGGCCACCGGAGTCTGGTGGGCAAACTTGACCAGATCGGCCTCCCGGAGGAAGGCGGCGATCTCAGAGAACTGGGTGTAGGGGACCCCGGAGCGACGCAGTGCCTCCAGCGTCTCTTCGGTCGTCGATTCGAGCCCGTCGTAGTCGTAGATGGCTCCCAGGTATTTCCGCACCACGTCCGAGACGCGGCTCTGGTGCTCAGCGGTTCGGTTCTGTTCGATCAGGCGGTCGCCCCGGATACCGAGCAGCTCCTGGTAGGCCAGGTCCCAGGGGGGCAAGGGGGGAGGCAGGGGGTGTGCCTTCTTGGGCCGGCGCCGCCACCAAAGGAACAGCCCGGCCAGTAATGCGCCGAGCAGCAATGCTCCCAGCCCCATGAACACGCCCTGCTTGAGCTGTGTCCATTCCTCCAGCTGGCGTCGGGCCGAAGGATTCGGTTTGGGTTGGGCGTTGGGCGTGCTCGAGGTGGGATCCTCCACCCATACCTGGTGGGGACGCGTGCAGATTTGGATGGGCTCCCCGTTGGCACGGGTCAGGGTAATGGGAATGGGGGGCAGTGTCAGCTGTTCGGGCTTCTCGGTCTTGGGTAGGACCAAGAACGGCACACTGACCCGGGTTTTGGCGACGGAACCTTCAACGCGGCGCTCGACGCTTGGACGGGCGGGACCCTTCGGTTCAGGCAGGGCAAATCCTGCCGCTTCGATGGGAGCCGCCTCGTCACTGGTGGGTATCAGCTCGGCCCCACTGGGCAGAACGGTCTCCGCGACCCCGTGCTCGATATCCACCACCAGATAGCCAGCGTGGCCCGCGAGCAGACGGGCGGGGAAGCGCTCGGTGGTCTTGGGGCGTTGCTTCCCATTCGGGATCTGCTCGCGGCAACTGGAGCCGTCCGCGGCGGGTGCGGGACTCGCGCTGGCAACCGGAGCGCTCGTCGAGGCAGGTGTTGGAACGACCGCTCGCGCAAGTCCGGTGTAGCTCAGCAACATCAGGCACGCCCCGCAAGGGCCAAGGCCCCGGGTCATCGGTGGATCCTTCTGGCTCGCCGCGCGAAGAGATCTCGGAGCGGTCCGATGTAGGGTTGATCGGTGCGGACGATGCAATGATCGAGCCCGAGCTTCTTGAACAACAGCACCGCCTCGTGACGTTGCCGAGCCATCGCCTGGGCGTACTGGGCTCGCACCCGGGGACTCGAGGTGTCGACCAGGGTTGCCTGTCCGCTCTCCAGATCCTCGAAGCTGGCAAGACCCACGTCGGGGAGCTGTTCGTCCCGCGGATCGACCAGCAGAATCGGGATCAGATCATGTCGGGCCGCGGCCAGGGACAGGGCTCGCTCGTAGCCGGTGGCGAAGAAATCGCTGACCAGGAAGGCCACGCTGCGCCGATGGGCGACGTGCGACAGGGTGGTCAGCGCCAGTGCCAGATCGGTTCCGGTTCGCTCCGGTCGAGCCCCCAGGATCTCGCGCACCACCCGCATGACGTGCTTTTGCCCCTTCTTGGGGGGAACGATCCGTTCGATGGTGTCGGTGCCCAGGATCAGCCCCACGCGATCGTTGTTCTTGATGGCGGAGAAGGCGCACAGGGCTGCCACCTCCGCGGCGCGATGCGACTTCTTGCAGCCCCGGGTTCCGAAGGCCTGGCTGGCCGAGAGATCGACGACCAGCATGACCGTCATCTCCCGTTCTTCGACGAAGACCTTGACGTAAGTCTCGCGCATGCGCGCGCTGACGTTCCAGTCGATGGTTCGGACGTCGTCCCCCGGTTGGTAGCGACGGACCTCGCGGAAGGCCAGGCCCTGCCCCTTGAAGACGGAGGTGTAGTTGCCGACGAGCTGCTCGGTGGCCAGACGATTGGTCGTGATCTCGATGCGCCGAAGGGCCGCCAAGAGCTCGCGAGGAATCAATGAAACCTCCTCGTCCTTCCCACCATTCCGCCAGTCGTTAAGGGACCTCGACGACCTCGAACACTCGACGAACGATGTCCTCGGCCGTCACCTCTTCCGCTTCTGCCTCGTAGGACACCACCAGCCGGTGACGCAGGACGTCGGGGCCGATGGCCTTGACGTCCTCCGGGGTTACGTAGCCCCGATGTCGCAGAAAGGCGTGGGCGCGGGCGGCCAGGTTCAAGGCGATGCTGGCACGAGGGCTGGCGCCGTACTCGATGAGCGGCGAGAGATCCTTCAGACCCTTGGCCTCGGGTTCCCGGGTCGCGAACACGACCTCGACGATGTAACTCTTGACCCGTTCGTCGACGTAAACGTCGCGGATCACCTGTCGTGCCTGCAGGATCTGCTCAGGGGTCGCGCGCGGCGTTGCGGTGGCCACGACGTGCCCCGTCATACGATCCATGACCGCACGTTCCTCCTCCTTGGTGGGGTACCCGACCTTCACCATCAGCATGAAGCGATCCACCTGGGCCTCGGGGAGCGGATAGGTGCCCTCCTGCTCGATGGGGTTCTGGGTGGCCATCACCATGAAGGGATCGGGGAGCGCGTAGGAACGGTCGCCGATCGTCACCTGACGTTCCTGCATGGCCTCCAACAGAGCGCTCTGCACCTTGGCCGGGGCGCGGTTGATCTCGTCGGCCAGCACCAGGTTAGCGAATACCGGGCCCAGCTTGCTGCTAAACTCCCCGGTGCGCTGGTCGTAAATGACAGTCCCGATGAGGTCGGCGGGGAGCAGATCGGGCGTGAACTGCAGCCGGGAGAACTTTGCGGAGATGGTGTCGCACAGGGTCCGCACGGTCAGGGTCTTGGCCAGGCCCGGAACGCCCTCCAGGAGCACGTGTCCCCCCGCGAGCAGGCCGACCAACAAGCGGTCGACCATGGTCGACTGCCCGACGATGACCTTGCCGATTTCGGCCACCAGATCATCGACGAAGGCACTTTCACGGGCGACAATGTCGTTGAGGGTTCGGACATCCGTCATGGCTCAACCTCGGTGGGCGCGCCTATAGCGCGGCTGCGCCCGTTGACAATCGACAGGCCCCCGGTATTCCCGACAGGGCCCGAAGGCCGCGAAAGGGCCGCTACTGGGACTGGGGCGGACGAAAAAGCTCGCGGAATTCGGATTCGGCCTGAGAGCTTGGGCCCGTCGCGCGGATCCCCGGAACCGGGGGCCGCTGTGCGGCCATGCACTCGACGGCCTTGGCGAAGCGGGTCCGGGTGGCCTCGGTCAGGGGAATGGTCGTGACCGCGCGACCCAATTCGTTCAGTGAAGGTCCGAAATCGGGGCACGCCTGAGCCGTGCTGGGTAGCGACAGGGGGGTAGCATCCGAGCAACAGGCGGTCCTGAGCGCTTCGGCGATTGCCAGCGAGTATAAGCCCAACGATTCGATGGGAACCTTGCTCCGCAGCAGGGGAGTGAGCCTGGAAAGGAGCTGATTGGCATCCCGTTCGGTGCAGAGCCAGCCCATGGTTTGGGTCGGCGCAAGAACGCCTTCGCGCAGGTACGAGGTGGCACAGTTGGCGGTGGAGTCTCCCACCTGTTGCTCCTTGCCCGTCACCGGGACCTCCGCCAGATCGATGGGGCCGGCGGAGCCCTGGGTCGGGGCCGAAGGCTGGGCGCTCGCCACGGTTCGGACGACGGGTGCGGGCTTGCGGAGCGACGAGACCGCCCAGGCTCCCAAAAGCCCCAGCACGGCGGCGACCCCTGCCAGCGGCAGGGGTCGGCGAAGCAGGCCTGACAGGCTCCGGGCCTTGGCGCTATCACGACGTGTCGAAGCGGGACCTTGGGGACCTCGGCTGTCTGGCGACTGGGCCAGCTCCCCAGGGCGCTGGCTGACCGGCAACGGCGGGGGTTTGTGGGGCAGCGTCGATGGCGAGTGCAGCGGCTCTTCCCCGGCGTGGTCGATGTACCAGCGCGCCAGCTCGCGCTTGAAGGAATGGAGTGAGTCCGAGCGTTCACCAGGGATCTGGTTCAACCCATGGAGCAAGACCTGGCCAAGGACCGGATCGTCAACGCCGGCCTGTTTCAGGGTTTCCAGCGAGTCGAGGCCGAGACCAGGCGGAGGCTTCCCGGTCAACATGGTATGAAGGAGAGCCACACAGGCCCACTGGTCGTCGGGCGCCGAAGGAGCCTCGCCCTGTGAGCATTCCGGCCGCCGGAACGCCGGGGGTGCCCTGGTTCCGAAGACGAGGATCGGTTCAACTCCCTGGGCGGGCTCCAGCAGCACGTTGTCCGGGTGGACGCGACCGTGCACGCCCTTCGCGTCGTGGATGAGCGCCAAGGCATCGGCGATTCGCAGTGCCGTGCGGACGGCATCGACCGGGTGCTTGTGCCCGATGGCAGCGAGACGCTGGGTGAGCGTGGTGCCCTCGATGGCCAAAGAGACCGCGACAGCCTGCGGCTGCACCGAGAGGATCTCCATCCGCGGTGCCAGATGGGTGTGGCTCAACCCCCACCAGGGCAACAGCTGCTGTTGCTCTTCGGGATTGACGCGCGCCAGGAGCACGCGATGCCCGGCGGCCTGATCCGACGCCAGCCCCGCCCCCGAAATGTCGAAGGCAGCGGCATCGTCGAGTTGCAGTCGCTCCGGCAGACCGGTGGATAGCTCGCGAGGCGGGTTCGATTCGGCCATGGACCCCAGCCACTTCAGGCTCTCATCTTCCGGCAGTATCGTAAAGAGGTCGCTGAGTTCGAACTGGGCCAGCGGGCCGACGTCCCTTGGCCTGCTATACTGGGTCCCCGTGACGACGCGATATGTAGTGGGTCGATGGGCGGCAGGTCTCTCCCTCCTGGGAGTGCTGTGGGGCTGCAACATTGGGGAAGGCTTTGCCGACTTCGGTACTGACGTCTTCGAACCGGAGCCGGTTTTCGTCGACGGCCCTGGACACCGGATTGCCAAGGGGCGCTTCTCGGGCATGCTGCTGGATCCCTGGGGCGAAGAGGGCGCGGTGATCGTGGCTTTCCGCCACGAGGACGACGGTCCGCATCTGCGCATGCAACCCTTCGCGGGAGGCAAGAGCTGCGATGTGGGCAGAGCCCAGCGCTGCATTGTCTTCAACAAGCTGGACGACCGTCCACAGCTGGTGGCCTATCTGGAATCGGTGGACGCTCAGGGGCGGGGGATCCTGAATTTCACCCATCACGACTGCGAAACCGCCTTCGGGGGCATCGAGAACGCCCAGATCCCCTCGGAGCTCTTCGAATCGCCACCCGGTTACCTGGTTGACGTTGGCAACCAGCTCTTGGAGATCGATCCCTGGGACCAGAAGATCCGCGTCCTGGCCGAGGACCTGTGGCGATGGAGTGGAGTCCCCACCGAGGAGCGACCGCTCTGGGTGATCGACAAGGGCGAGCTGGTCATGCTCGATTCGGAGCGAGAGCCGCTGTGGCGCGTGGGGAGCGCGGTGACCGAAACCGTCCAACTCCCGACCCTGGACTCACCCGAGATGATGCTGGTCGACGCGGGTAACCTGGTAAAATACGCCTCCCACGCGGATGAGCCCATCACCGTGGCAGAGGGCGTCTGTCAGGTGGCCTTGCGAGGCGGTTTCGTGACGTACGTCTCGCCCTGTGGGACGCGCCGCATGGTGGCGCAGGATCTGCAGACCGGCACCACCGAGGTGGTCGAGGAACAGATGGGGCGCGTGTTGCAGATGCAACGCTCGGCCACGCCCGCGCCCGGGCTTCTGGGCATTGACGTCCTTTACACCAAACCCTCGGTCGACTCGCCGGGCTTTGACGACGTGTGGGTGGGGCACACCGGTCAGGCCCCCACGCTGGTCGCGCATCGACTGGGTCAGTTCCTGTCCGGTACGCCCAGTACCCCGCCCACCCTGTTGGCGGTGGTGGATTCGGACGGCGTTGTGGGACGTCTGGTGCGAATCGGAGCAGCTGGGGAGGTCACGCTGGCCGAGGGTGTGGCGGTCGGCTACGCCATCCAGCAGAGCCCTGCGCTCATCGCCATGATCAATTCGGATGGCATCAAAGGGGATCTGGTCCGAATCGACGAAGGCAAGACGACCTCGATGACGGTGCTGGCGCGGGGGCTCCCCATGGAAACCGTTCCTGACGTTCCCTCCACGGAGTATCTGGACGGGAGCATCACCGATCCCGAGTACCTGAAGCTGACGGCTACCGTTTACGACGTCGAGGGGCGCATCGGGACGTTGGGCTTGGCTCCGGGCCCCGGGTTGCCCTTCGAACCCCTGGCCACCGGGGTGCCCCAAGGGCGCTTTGGCTTCTTCCGACGCATGTCGGCCATCGGCTACCTGTCAGACTGGGATCTCGAGTTCGGAGGCGGGACGCTCGCGCTCTACCAGACCCACCTTCAGGCTACGAGCGTCGTGGCCAAAGGGGTGGCCGAATTCACCGAACTGCTGTGGCCCTACGAGGGCGTCCTGTACACGGTTCCGAGCGGTGACAACGAGGGGATCTGGGTGGCGCGAGCCAAATAGCGGCGCGCCCCCAAAAAACTGATACGCTCGGCCGCCGTTGGGTCCCCGGCCCAAGGGAGTTTCCCGTGTACTTCCAAGAACTGATCCTGACCTTGCAGCGCTTCTGGGCGGAACGTGGTTGCCTCATCGTGCAGCCCTACAACTCGGAGGTGGGTGCCGGGACGTACAATCCCAACACCTTCCTAAGGGCCCTGGGACCCGAGCCCTGGAACGTGGCCTACGTGGAGCCGTCGCGTCGCCCCACCGACGGGCGCTACGGCAACAACCCCAATCGGCTCCAACAGTTTCACCAGTTCCAGGTGATCTTGAAGCCCAACCCCATCGACATCCAGGAGCAGTACCTGGCATCCCTGGGGGCGCTCGGCACCCGTCCGCTCGATCATGACGTGCGCTTCATCGAGGACGACTGGGAGAGCCCCACCCTGGGAGCCTGGGGTTTGGGCTGGCAGGTGTGGTTGGACGGCCTGGAGATCAGCCAGTTCACCTATTTCCAACAGGTGGGAGGGTTCGACTGCCGACCCGTCGCCGGCGAGCTCACCTATGGCCTCGAGCGCATCGCCATGTACCTGCAAGACGTGGACAACGTCTATGATCTGGCCTATTCGCCCGGCGTTGTGTACCGCGATCTGTTCCAGCGGGCGGAGTGGGAGTGGTCGACGTACAACTTCGAGCAGGCCGACGTGAAGGCCCACTTCGAGGTCTTCGATCACGCTGAAGCGGAAGCCAAGCGACTGCTCTTGCCCGCCGACGCGCCGGAACGACAGCTGGTGTTGCCGGCCTATGATTTCGTGATCAAGGCGGCACATGCCTTCAACGTGCTCGACGCGAGGGGCGCGATCGGTGTCACCGAGCGGCAGCGCTACATCCTTCGGGTCCGTAACCTGGCCCGGGCGGTGGCCGCAGCCTACCTGGCCCAGCGAGAGGCGGCGGGCTTCCCCCTGTTGCGCCAGACCAGCGCAGCGTAGGGCCGACGAGCTGTCTGTCGGTGCGGCGCAGCAACGGCCGGGTGGTGCACGACGAGGTGTTCTGCGCCGCTCCCTGGAATTGGCCGCGCGGCCGCTCTGGCTGGCCCGAGCTCTGCCAGATGGGGAGCAAATCCCGCCATCACTCGGGCAGTCACCTGCGTTTTCGTCAATATTTCCGCGTCCGGCCGGCACTAAACGGTCAGAACCATGACTGCGGCCAGCCATATCGGACCCTTGGCGTTAGCGTTAGTCCTCGGAGCCTGCGGAGGGGGGAAGTCCCTGTCCGTCCAAAAGGACGCCAACGGTTCTGGTGGAGCGGCTGGGGACGACAGCCCCGCGGCCGGCAGCACGACCTCCAACCAGGGCGGGATATCCGTCGATTTCTCGGAGGGTGGGGCCGAGGCCAACGCGGGCGCGGCCGGAGCCCCGGCGCTGTGCGGCAACGGTGTCCTGGAGCAGGGCGAGGGTTGCGATGACGACAACGCCGTTCCGGGCGATGGCTGCAGCGGGCTGTGCCAGATCGAGGAGGGCTATGCCTGTGACCAGCCCGGAGCTCCCTGTGTGCCCCTGGTCGTCTGTGGCGACGGGACGCTGGGCGCCGGTGAGGTCTGCGATGACAGAAACCAGAACGCCGGGGACGGCTGCAACGCCACCTGTACCGCCGTGGAACCGGGCTTCGTCTGTACGACCGTGGGTGCGCCCTGCATTGCTGCGGTCAATGCCTGCGGCAACGCCATCATCGAATCGGACGAGCAGTGCGACGACGGCAACGCCACCGCGGGGGACGGGTGCTCCACGGACTGCCAGCAAGAACCGGGATGGATCTGCAGCACGGTGGGCCAGCCCTGTCGCGTGATCGAGCGGTGCGGGGACGGATCGGTGAGTTTCAATCGCAGCGAGACCTGCGACGACGGTAACGCCGTGGCCGCGGACGGCTGTTCCGACACCTGTCGGATCGAGCCCGGTTATGCCTGCGACACCACGGTGGAGCCCTCCGTGTGCGTCTACGACGTGGTTTGCGGCGACAAGAAACGGCGCGGTGACGAGACCTGCGACGACGGCAATACCGCACCCGGCGACGGCTGTAGCAGCACCTGCACGACCGAGACGGGATGGACCTGTCCGACCATTGGTGCCGCGTGCCGTCCGCTGTGCGGTGATGGGTTGGTCATCGGTCGTGAGGAATGTGACGACTCAAACGTCGAGGTGGGGGATGGTTGCTCGGCCACCTGTCAGTTCGAGGACGGATGGGTGTGCGAGGCCGGAGCTTGCCGACAGACGGTGTGCGGGGACGGCGCGCGCGAGGGCTCGGAAGCCTGTGACGACGGCAACACCGTACCCTTCGACGGGTGCTCCTCCATCTGCGTCAATGAGCCGAGCTGTGGGACCGCGCAAGACCCCAGCGGGGCCTGCAGCTCCACCTGTGGGGACGGCATCCTGTTGCGCGGCGGCGGTGAGGCCTGTGACGACGGCAACAATCTCGACGGCGACGGGTGCTCGGCGGATTGCACCATCATCGAGGGTGGCTTCATTTGCCCCTCCAGCTTCGACGAACCCCCGCCCAGCATCACCATCCCCATCGTGTATCGGGATTTTGCCGGGTATCGCGCCGCGACCCAAACGGAGCCCGAGTTTGGCCACCCCGATTTCGGGACCGCCTGCTGTGGCTCTCCGCGGGGTGTCGTGGAGGCTCTATTGGGAGTGGATCGCAAACCCGTTTATGCCGGGACGGACGCGGCTCCCCTGGAGACGACCACGGGCAAGACCACCTTCGACCAGTGGTACCGGGACGTGGAGGGAGTCAACCTGCGTTTCGATCAGACGTTGACTTTGACCCAACAAACGGATGGCTCCTACTCCATGAACAGCGCCACCGACGAGCCGTTTTTCACTCGTTGTGGGTTTTATCCGCTGGAAGACTCGCCGCGCATCGATCCCAACACCGGGGACCCGGTGACCTACACCAGCAATGCCTACGATCACGACGGCGATCCCAGCACCCCGGAGGTGACCCGCCCCTGTGACGCGGGAGAGGGTTGGGGATTTGGCCACGAGTGGCTCAATCACAACTACCTTTTCACTAGCGAGCTCAGGTACTGGTTCGAATACCAGGGCGGGGAGACACTGAACTTCAGTGGGGATGACGACGTCTGGGTGTTCGTCAACGGGCACCTGGTTGTCGATCTGGGGGGCGTCCACACCGCAGAGCGCGGCACCGTGGTCTTGACCCTGGACGAGGACGGCGCTGGTAATCAGGAGCTGGGTCTGGTCGTTGGCCAGATCTACGAGGTCGTTCTGTTCCAGGCCGAGCGTTGGTGCTGCGATTCGAACTACTGGGTCACCCTCTCCAATTTCGCAGCCGGCAAGACCGAATGTCGTCCCGATTGCGGAGATGGGATCCTGACCGCCGACGAGGCCTGCGATCTGGGGATGGACGCCAATGGCGTGTCACTGAACGACGGCTCCTACGGTGGGTGCATGCCGGACTGCAGCCTCGCCCCCTTCTGTGGCGACGCGATCCTCAACGGGGCAGAGGAATGCGACGACGGGGACAACTCGGTCGCCTACGACAGCACGGGCGCTTCCTGTGCTCCCGACTGCAGAAAATCCCATTTCTGCGGGGACGAGACGGTGGATACGGATTACGGCGAGCTCTGCGATGCCGGCGCCGGCATCGCTGCGGGGGCCTACGGCCCGGGCACCTGCACCGAAATCTGCGAGCCGGGCCCCTTCTGCGGGGATGGCTACCAGAACGGCACCGAGGAGTGCGACGATGGCCCCAACAACGGAACCGTGCTGAGCCCTTGCAGTCTGACCTGCGAGATGCGCTGCGGCGACGGGATATTGGATCCGGGCGAGGAATGCGATCTGGGCATTCTGCTCAATACCGGGGAGTACAACGGGTGCACCTCCAGTTGCACCCTGGGCCCCCGTTGTGGCGACGGTCGCAAGAACGGTTCCGAGCAGTGCGATGACGGGACCAACGACGGGAGCTACGGCACCTGCTTGCCCGACTGCACCCTGGGTGAATACTGCGGGGACGGCATCATCAATGGTCCGGAGAAGTGTGACCGAGGCGAGCAGAACCAGGCGGAGTCCTACGGGATCGACACGTGCACCGAGCGCTGCCTGATTGGGCCCTACTGTGGAGACGGCGAGGTCAACGGTCCGGAGGAGTGCGACGGCTCCGATCAGTGCGATTCGAACTGCAAGAAGAAGCCCGTGGAATAGCCGGGATCGATCGCGATCGGCGACTCAGAGCTGGACCAAGTAATAGATGCCGTAGCCCTCGGCGGTCTGTGGCTCGCCGTTCTCAGCCACGTGGTCG
The DNA here is from genome assembly GCA_964648165.1 of uncultured Polyangiaceae bacterium. GTDB lineage: Bacteria > Myxococcota_A > Polyangia > Polyangiales > Polyangiaceae > FEN-1139. The sequence continues at coordinate 55,764 of CAZYKT010000031.1, forward strand.
AGGAGCGTGGTGGTCGGATAGCCCCCCTCGCCGGAGTAGTTGTCCACCACCGTTCCGGTGATGGGCGAGGTCGCCAGATCGAAGTGCATCAGTGTAGCGTCGATCCAGCCGAGGTCGGGACCATCTCCGGTGCTACCCGTAGTGGTCATCGTGACCTTTTCCCACACGAGCCCATCCAACTCGACGCTCCCCTCGAAGACGGCCGTTCCGGATTGGCTTCCCGTGGGCCACGACGCCTGGAACGTCGAATCGCAGAACTCGGAAACCACGCTGTCATCCACGGGCGTGGTGCTGCCGGGTCCGGTGCTGTACGCCCAGCTGCCCGACAACTCCGTTCCGTCCGATAGCGTTGCGCTGCAGTCGGAGCCCGAGGCTCCACCCAGGGGCTGGTTGCCCTGACCAGCAGCTCCACCTGCAGCGTCGGCGGGATCGTCGTCGTTGCTGCCGGAACAGGCTGTCACGACTCCCGAGAGGACGAAACATGCGACCAGCATCAGACTCGAGCATTTCATGGGGCACTTTCGCATTCTTTGGCCGAAAGGTAACAACACCTACCGAGGCCGCAATGCCCACCGCCTGGAGGAATTGGGAGCCCGACCGGCACTTGGGCCGGTGCGACCCAGTAGCAGAAGATTCGCGCCGCGCGTCAGCATGAGGGACGAACCAGGCCTGTGCGCCCTGCCGTTTGCGACCTCTGGACGTGGCTGCGACGCCAAGGCATCATAGGGTTGATGCCAAAAGGGGCGTTCGCCCATGGGAGTTGGCCAAGGGTCTGCTCGGTCGTTCTGGCCGGAGCGCTTGCCGCGTGCAACTCCGAGGAGACGGACCAAGAGGAACAGGACGGTGGCAGTCCCGAGCAATACGAGCAACTCGCTCACAACGAGACGGGCCCCCCGCCTGCCAGCACGGCCCAAGCCAACACCTATTCTTGGGATGGCAGCTGGGAGCCGAGCCCGTCGGAGTTTCCTATCGCGGGGATGCTGGACGAGACCCACACCGAGCTTCCCCCAGGCAAATGGGGCTGGGACAACGCCTGCGACTGCCCCGGGGACGAGGGCCTGAGCATCTACGAGAACGAATTCGTCGGTAAGGGCCTCGATTTCGAACGGCTGGAGGATCCGGAGGGCCATCACTTCGGCTGGCGTTTGGTCGACACCGACGGTGGGGACACGACGCTCGATCATCGCGGCGACAACTACGACGGCACCCCGGGCGTCGATCTGTTCGATCTGGGCACCCAGGGTCGATTGGAGAGCACCGGTCCCAACGAGCAGAGCCCCGGGATCAACCTGGGGGACGGTCCCGACATGCTTCGCTATGGCCAAGGCTACGGGGTCGATCTGCGCACCGGCGCGGACGAGCGCGGGGCCCTGTTCGACAACGATCTGGTCATCCTGGGAAGCGACCAGGTTCTGGCCACGGACGAGTACGAAATCGAAGGGACCACCATCCACACCGGCCCGGGCTCGGATCTGGTCTTGTGCCGCAACCTCAACGCGGCCGCGCTCGATCTGGGCAACGGCCTGGGGGGGCGCACCGACACGACGGACCTGGCCGACGGCGACGATCTGGCGGTTCTCGCCGGGAACATGCGGGATTTCCGGATCTACGGCGGCTTCGGGGACGATACCATCGTCTGGTTCGTCGACGAACCGAGGGCCAGCGGTTGGCTGGGCCCGAACTTCTTCGGTGGGGGCGGCTGGGGCGACGCGCTCTTCGGTGATAACGGGACGGATCGCCTCATCCTGGCCGTGGATCCGAACACTGAGGTGGTCGGGGTTCGGTCCGACCACGACGACCATCCCGGTTCGCTGTTGGTCTTCGTCGATCCGAACTACCAGGAGAGCATCGACGAACCAACCAAGGACGATCCCTTCGCTCGCTACTACGGCACGGCTCCCCAGGGCCCCGATGGGCAGCACACCTTGACCCTGTCCTACCGCTCCGCGGACGGCAGTGTGTTCACCCACGACTTCTACGCGACGGCCTTCGAAGAGCTGCAGCTCGGCACCGGAGACGACGCGCAGGTGTTCCGCATCGATCCGGTACGGGGCTCGCTCCAGCCGGACAGCTCGCTGCAGCCGTTGGTCGAGCTCCCCGAGCGCGCCGAGTTCGAGGCGCTATTCGAGAGTTTCGGGAAGTAGCCGCCGCGCCAAGGCCGCTCCTTTGACCTGGGTCAAGGCGCCACGGACCCAGCGTGTCCAGACTGAACCTGGCGGGTCGCCCCGGAACCTGGCCCCGTCAGGCAAGACACCATGCTGCGTGACATCATCACCATCGACGAAGAAAAATGCGACGGCTGTGGGGAGTGCATCCCTGCCTGCAAGGAGGGGGCGCTGCGCATCATAGACGGCAAGGCCCGGCTGGTCGCGAACAACGTCTGCGACGGCATGGGGGCCTGCCTGGGGCACTGCCCCCGAGGTGCCATCACCGTGGTGCGGCGGGACGTGGACGCGTTCGATCCGGCCGCCGTCCAGAAGAACCTGCAGCACCCATCCACGCCGCGGCGTCTGCCCACCCACTCGCCCCACTCGCCAACCGCGGCGCCGGGCGGATGCCCGGGTAGCCGCGCCGTATCGCTGCGAGGCGCCTCTTCCCAGCCGGTGCTGGGGGACGCGCCCGAGCCCAGCAGTCAGTTGATGAGCTGGCCCGTGAAGCTCCACCTGGTGAACCCCCGCGCTCCGTACCTCCAAGGGGCCCGACTCCTGGTGGCCGCCGACTGCGTCCCCGTGGCGTACGGTGCCTTCCAGAGCCGCATGCTCAAGGGCAGAATACCGGTCATCGCCTGCCCCAAGTTCGACGATCTGGAGCAACACGTGGACAAGCTGACCGCCATCTTTGCGCTGAACCACGTCACGGAAGTGGCGGTGGTGCGCATGGTCGTGCCGTGCTGTACCGGCATCGTGACCGCGGTCCGAGAGGCCTTGCTGCGCTCCCAAGCACAGATCCCGATGACCGAGATTATCGTCAGCCTCGAGGGGGACATCCTCTCCGAGCAGACGTTGGCGCTGGCGGGATAAAGCGGGAGCTGCCGCCACGGGCTGGCATTGCCGGCCGAAGCTCCGTCTTGTCAAGTCGCCAAGGCCGCGATTCGAAAGAATTGAGATCGAATTGAGATCTGGGTCGTGCGCACCAGACCGCCGCGTGACGATCGGACGCAACCGACTCTGCCAGACCGCCGACAACCGCCATGGTCGTGGTTGACACGAAGACAGACGAAGATTTATCTTCGCCTGGTCGGTCCGGGCAGCAGACAAAAGTGGTTGTGGTGCGGGGATTTTGGGCCCCGCATCCTTCACCAATAGGGTGGTTCGAATGAGCTCCAAGCGATTCGCGGTATGGGCAGTCTGTGGCGCGTTCCTGTTGGCTGGTGGCTGCGGCGATGGGGAGGTTACAGGGGGGGGTGAATCTTCCTCTGAGACTGTAGGGACATCGTCCCAAGCCTTGACCCTCCCGGCGCAGACGTTCTCCACGCTGAAAATCAGCCTACCGAACCACATGCCCCCGCAGGCCGTCGCGATTGCCGCTACTGGCAGCCTCCGCCTCAATGACCGGGCCAAAGTCCAACAATTCAATGGTAAACCAGGGGTTGTCGTGAGCACGGGAACTGCGACGACCTATCTTGGCTGCAATTCGGAAACCGGTGACCTGTGGAGCCGAGCATCTGTGGACATGCGTCCCCGAGCGCACGTGCATGGCGACCTGACGTGTTCCAGTACCGTGCATTTCGAGCCAGATGCCGAGGTCGAGCGGAGGCTGTCGACGAACACGTCCATCCTTCCCTACCGGGATACCAGCTGGACGCCAACGCTCCCCACCACCCCGGGAGGAGCAGTTTCCCTGGAACCCGACCAGAGGCGAACCATCAACCCTGGCAAATACGGGGCGGTGTCGGTGAAATCGCGGTCCACGCTGACCTTGAAGCCTGGCGTCTACCGCATGCAATCAGTCACCATCGAGCCCCAGGCTACCTTGGCCTTGTCCAGTACGGCGCAGCCGACGATCCTCTACGTGGATCAGGGGGTCATCTTCCGGGGACGGGTCCTGGACGTTTCCAACCCAACCAAGGTGAATATCCCACTATTGGTGGTGTCCCTTGGCAACGCGGTCTTGCTGGAGCGGCCCTTCAACGGCACGGTCTACGCCCCCAACGGGAAAATCACGCTCTCCCCAGGTACCTTCAATGGCGCTTTCATCGCCAAGGACGTGGAGCTGGCACCGGACGTCCTCGTCCGTCATTACTCTTTCCCGTGGAACGGGCAGCTACCACCCAGGGACAATAATTGGCGCGCGTCCCCCGTCCAGCTGGATGCATCGATCGATGCGAATGGCGTTCAGTACCCCGACGAGCAGACGGCGAACAGCCTGGTCGATTTCACCATCCCCGGTCGCATCCGCGTGTCGGAAGGGATCGCGGGCAACGCCTTGGCCGAATTCCAGTTCCGAAACGAGCTCAGTCAAGTCGTGACCTGCACCTATCGCGGGGGTTCCTCGGTCCCTCACCCCAACACGGACTACGATCGCATGCTAGGCCGGCGGCTCCATCTCCAGTCCTGCGACCATGGCTACGCCGCGGACCAGGCGGCCCGCGGCAACTGGTTCTCCTTGCACATGCTGGGGGGTGACTCTGAATTCGGGGTAGGCAAGACGGGCGCCCAGCTCGTCCTGGGAGGAGGCTGCAGCGGTGTCGTTGATTCACCGGTCGATCCCGCCTTCGTGACTCTGATGAGAGAGAACTTCGACTGGGACAATATCCGCTTTCTGCAGACTTATGACACGACGGGTCGGCCAGCCCTGTGGCACGGATTCATCTATGTCGAGCGCCCGGAACAGCTCCAGGCCCTCGACCGGATGCACATCTACTGGAGCAGCACTCCGTTGCTTCGCTCCATGCGTGAGAACCTGGTTGGCAAGTGCGGTCGCGTCGAGCACGCCTCGGACTGGAAGGGGGTCATGGTGTACGCCATCTTCCCCTCCAAGTTCTTCAACATCATGAAGGTCTTCGGACAACAGGCCAAGGCCGCAGGGATCGATCCGCCGTTCCGTTTCATCATTCCGGCGCCACCCGACGACAGGGAATCGTTCAACCCGGATGGCTCCCTGACCTACCAAAGCCTGGTTGACTCCGGGTATCGCGAGTGGTTGGCGAGGAGTCGAGAGCAGCAGCCGAACATTTTCGAGGATGGGGTGGAGTTCTTCGAAGACGCCGGGTCGGCCGTGCTGGAGTGTGGCGAGGACGTGGTCGGCTGTGGCGAGGACGTGGGGGAATTCTTCGTGGACACGGGGACCAACGTCGGTAAGGGGCTCTACGATTACGTACTCGCGCCAGCCGGGGGCGCCCTTATCGATGGCGCCGAAATCCTCTACGACTACGCTGCCCACGGGTTCAACTCGGCCATGGAATGGGCCGCCACGGCGGTCGACGACACCTGGGAGACCGTCCAGGATGCAGGGCAGGACCTCGCCGCTCTGGCCTGCGGTATCGACTATGTTTGGTTGGATTTGACCTTTGAGGTGGCCAACCTGGACGACATGTTCCGAGACAAGGACGACAGCGGGTACTCGGCAGTCATGCGCAGGATGTGGGGGCCACCCGGCCCCGACGGGAAGCGACCCAAGCTCGCGCCGAGCGGAACGTACGTCATGCTTCGCCAATGGGGTTGCGGCTTCATTCCCGCGCTGGACGAACGGACAATGGGCGAAGACGGCAGAGTCTCCGTTAGGGCGCTCCAGGGTTCAGGAGCTCGCGGTGATGGCGACGGGCTCTGCATCGAACTCGACGCGCACTATGGCCTGATGAGCTCGGATCTCGTGGCTGACGAGATCTGCAACTTCAATGACTGGGATTATTGGACATATGACCGGAACGAGACACGTACCGTCATCGTCGAAGAGCACAACATCGCCAACTTCACCCAGTTGAAGGACTCGCATGACTACGTCGAGCAACGCATCGGGTACGACACGTATCGCGTCAAGGTACTCACCGGTGACATAGCCAACACGCTGTCCGGCTCACTTCCGGGTGAGGTGGTTCCGCGCGCTCTGTGCCTGAACTTCCCGGGAACTGGTGTGGCAGCGCTAGAGACAGCGGCCGCTGTGGCGGGCATGTTCGTGCCCCTGGCTGCCTTCAGCGGAGCGGTGGTCGGGAGAGATATCTGGTGGCCGGACAATGTCCCGGACATCCGCCGGTCCCGCGGCGTCATGACGCACGAGTACGGTCACTTCAACATGTGTAGCATGCTGTATGACTACGGTGGAACTGACGCCATCAACGGGCTCTTGGCGCGGCTCAACGAGGGAAGCGCTGACGCCAGAACGGACGAGATATCGTTGATGACCGAGACGATGGCGGATGAGTTTGCCATGCAGGTCGTCGGGGGGTCGAACTACATCCGTGCCGCAGAGGGCGGCGTGCCGCCCATGAATCCGCGAGAAGCTCGCCATGCGGAGCTGGGAGAGCCATCGCGGAGGGCCCGGATGGGGTACTGTGTCAAACCTCCGTGTCTCGATATGAATTACGTGGGCCTGGGCGACTGCTCGGAGGCAACCGCAACGCCGTTCATGGAAGAGCTTGCTCGCATGGAATCCCTCGTCCACGACGCGTTCGACTCGAACCAATATGGCCCCGATCTGTGGAGCGCTTGGGGGCCGTGGAACGGAGACGCGTGGACCACAGCTGTTGCCTTGGACGGGGACTGGTTTGTTCGGGAGGCGACCAGCGGCTACTCGTTCATTGACGACGATCCAGTGAATCTGACACGGCCGGCGTGGCGGGCATGGATACAGAATTGGCTTACCCATGGAGTACACGCCACCAAGGGGAATGTCCTTGCCGGTCTCGCGGATACAATGACGGCCCAGGGTTTCAACTGGTGCGACAAGTGCGAAGTATTTGCTGCCCACCACGGCGAGACGCCCGAATGGGCCAGAATGGACCTGAGCAATCCGAATTCGCTTCCGCTTCGGACCTTCGACGTCCGTGCGGGTCGGTTCGCCAGTTGTGCCGCACAGCCGGATATAACCGATCTGATAGGCGAGCCACCGGATGCAAAGGCGAATATCGATGCCTTCTGTCAGCCCTGTCCACCGCACGCCACTGCCACCCAGAACGGGGATGGTCTGTGTGCCTTCTGCCCAGCGGGGCAGATCGCGGTGAACAACCAATGTGTGTCATGTCCTCCGGAGCAGGTGCCGGCGCTCCTCATGAACGCCTGCGTGGCATGTGGTGCCCATCAGGTGGCAGTTGATGGTCAATGTGAGAACTGCCCAGCGGGGCAAATCGCGCTGAACAACCAATGCGTCCCGTGTCCTTCGGGGCACATGCCCATGCCCATCATGGACGTCTGCTTGCCCTGTGGTGCCCATCAGGTGGCAGTTGATGGTCAATGTGTTGATTGTCCTCCTGGCACGACAGCAGACCACGATACCGACACGTGTGTCGTCTGCGCAGGAGAAGTCACCATCGACTGGGCGACAGTGCCCCAATCATGCGACGAATTCGTCTTGCAGTCCGACTATTCTGTGGGTGGAACCTGCGGACAAATGACAGTCGACGTGATAGGTCTGGACACGATCACGGCCCGCGGGGGCAATGCCATCGAGGTGGCCACGATGCCAAGGGCCGGCGACGAACTTTTCGATCCGTTCAACGATGCCGAAGCTCCGCAGGTCGGGTATGACCCAGCCACATGTACCAGCATGCACAATTCCATCGTCGTTGTCGCGATTGGCCCCGGCGGAGCATCCACATTCTACCAGACCTACCTTGAGTACGGCACTTGGGGCGAGATGCTCGGGTTCTGCAATTCCAACTTGGTGATATCGATTCCGTTGGCCAATCTGCCGTCGGGCGCCACGGGTATCCGCGTGGAGGTACAGAACGTGGTGTTCGGCGCCGAGCAACCCGGCGTGATCGGAGTGCGGAGCAACGCACAATACGCCGGATGTGAACCCGGGCCAGTGCACTAGATCGTCACATGATCTTGTCGGGCTGTTTGTCATTGCGGTTCACGGGGAGCGGGCGAAACTGCCGTGCGCTCGCTCCCGTGTTGGTGACGGGAACGTGTCTCGCATGTTCTTTCGCGTGTGAGGTTCCCTGCGATGTCGATCGCCAACAAGGCGATCAAGTGAGATTGACTGTTCTCGAGCAGATTCACGCGTGCTCGAATGTGCCTGTGAAGCTGAGGCCTGGTACATCCTTAACCTTGACGCAGCAGGCGTTCGATAAGGAAACATGCGACTTGTGGTGGGCACCAATTCCACCTGAGCCGTACGCTGACATCCTGCAGGATTGTGGTGGCAGTCCCAATGTCCGATGTGAATCAAAGCTGGATGAGAATTGCTACGGCGAGTGGACTATGTGGGGAAACGTAAAGGTCTCGCGCGATGATCCCGTCAGCGATGAAGCTTGGATCAACGTACGCTGGACCAACCCGCCGTGCCATCCGGTCGATTGCCCCGATACCGGCTACGAGGGTTTCAGAATGCACGCCGAATGGCTGCCCGTTGGGGGGCGGTAGTGCCGAGCTCCCCCCGTGCCGTCTGCGTGGTGGAACGTCGTAGCTGGACGGCAGCGTGTGCGGTGTTTCCGGTTATGCTTGCCCTGGCCTGCTCAACCGCGGAGGAATGCGTCCTCGGAATCGAGCGCGACGAGGTGTTCCAGATCACAGTCGTTGGTCCCGAGATTCCCCGAGGCACCCAGTGTTCGCCGGTGCCGGTCAACCTGGCCATCGGGACAACATTTACTTTGACCGCTGGAGATCCCTTCCAGATCACGGAATGCCCGTCGCGTACGGCCCAGCCCATTGCCCCCGAACCGTTCGCCGGTGTTGTCGAGCAGTGCTATTCGGCCGAGAACTACACCCTGGGGGTGGACTGCATGCTGCAGGCAGAGTCAGGCTGTCCCAGCGGAGTCAGTCTCAGCATATCCACCCGCATCGGTCCGGGGGACGATGTGATCGAGAATGCCGTTCTTTACGAAGGCTGGGACGCTCCCGCGGAGACCTGCCCCGACTTCAACTGCCACCACGAGTATTATTTGGTTCGCATCGAACGCCTGGGTGTGCCCTGAGTCCCTTACCCCAAGGAATCCCGACGTGAATTCTCGGAACGTTCTCCGTGTCGCTCTCGCTGCCCTGCCGTTCGTTCTGTCGGCGGCAAGTTGCAGCTCTGACGACGATTCGGGCCTCACCGTGGCGGAGAGCTGTCAACGGTACTGCACGAAGGCAGACAGCCTGGATTGCCCCGCGAATCCGACGAACATGCAGGTGGGGTGTGAGACATTGTGCACGAGGTCCGTGCCCGAGATGGCCTGGTGCCTGGACGAGTTCGCGGAGCATGTCGAGTGTGATGCGACGCTGGACATGGCCGACTACCTGTGCGATGAGGATGGCCGGGCAACGACCGCAGAAGGAACCTGTCTCGGGGAGGAACAGGCTTTCAGGGAGTGTTTGGCAGCATCGGTACCCACGTGGGACGAGGTATGCGCGGGACGCGTCGATGCCTTCTTGGCCCTGCAGTGTCCAGCCGACGTGGCGGCTACCCGGGCGGGTCGAATCGACGAATGCCTCGCTCTTTTCGCCCAGTACCCGGACTGCAGAGGCGATTTGGTTATGGCCTATTCCTGCCCTGCCTCCCTGCAGCCTGCGAACTTACGATGCGGTGCCGACGGCGCGGCCGCTCTCGTGCCTGGAACCTGCCCGATCACGGTGGAGTATCTCTCCCAATGTCTGGCGGGTGCCGGATGAACACCTGTGGGGCCAAGGCCGAACCATTGGCGACGAGCTGCCAGGCACGCCCCCGCGGAGACCTGGCCAGACTTCAACTGCCGTCACGAGTATTGTCTGGTTTGTATCGAGTGTGTGGGCGTTCCCTAGAGCGCTTTTCAGAGGAAGAGATCAGGGAGCGGCATAGCCAGCATGCTTGAA
>CAZYKT010000032.1:0-65503 GCA_964648165.1 uncultured Polyangiaceae bacterium
TACCCAGCCGCAGAGTTTCCGGAAAAGCAACCGCAGAATTTCCGGAACCCACAACTGAAGAACATTCTGAGGCTGCTGGGGCACGAGGACCACCTGTCAGGACCGCATGCGGAATCGAAGATCGTTCTTGATCCCCCAGCGACAGCAGCTGCTGGGGGCGACATTCCGCGAGCATACCTCATTTCAGCGTCGGGGCAGCTGACCAGATTCAGAGATGATGCCGCCGAGGCTCGTGCATGGGCGGACGCTTACCTCTTGACGCGGGACGTCGGGTACGTGTTCTGTCCGGAAGAGCTCGCACCGTATGTCTTTTTGGCATGCGAGGCGGTCGTTGCTGAGAAATACAACGTCCGGATCCCGGATTCGATGCACGCATATGCGAAACAGGACCCGGATGAACTGCGTCGCCTTCGTGTCCAGCTCAACAAAGGCGGATACTACCAAGGGAGGCCTCACGAGCTCCGCCCACTGCCGGACTGTCTCGGCCGAGCCAATGTTAGGCCTCAGATCCGAAGGATTCTTGAGAGCGTACGAGGTTACCAGGGCCCAGTCGCAGTCGACGAGACGGTTGCCAAAAACTCCCTCGACGAATCGGCCGTGCTGAATTGGTTGCGCCAGTTCGGAGATGACAGAGTAATCGAGCAGGCTCTGGAAATGTTGGGTGAGCTGCGTCTAATCGGTCGAGCAACGTTCGTCCAGGCGCTGACGGGATTCATCGCGGCGAATCCGGGTTTCGGCAATGCGGCGGTGTGCCCCCTGGGCGTGGCCAAGGACAGCGCCTCCATTGTCGCCTATTATGTTCGAGATCTCGGTCCTGTCACGCTGTCGAAGATTGACAGGCTCCCCGAGATCCTGGCAACGACTCCGTCAGAGACTCCCATCATCTTCGTGGACGACTTCATTGGCAGCGGTGCGCAGGCAATCTCGATCATGGAAGCCTGGCTAGGCGTGGATCCATCGACGGACCTTGGGGAGGAACGGAGCGACGCCCTGCCTTCGCATTCGGTCGAGCAGCTGAAGCAAAGACGCATCGCCTTCGTATTTGGGGCGACGATGGGCTCCGGCCCCCAAGAGTTGGCCAATCGTTGCAGGCAGCTGAAACTTGGCGAGGTTCTGGTGCACGCGCACACGCCGGCCACTGAGCTGCCCAGAGCCTTTGACCAAGGGAAGCGACCTGAGCTACGGGCTGCTTGCGAACGTGTCGGGGAACAGCTGTTGTCGAACATCACCGATACCGAGACGCGGCATATGCGGGCTCTTGGCTACGGCGGGCAGGCGTTGCTGGTGGTGTTCCCCTACAATACGCCATCCCAGACTCTGACCTGTCTCTGGGAACATGGAAGGGTGGATGGAGTGGAGTGGATGCCGCTCTTTCCCAGGAGGAGGAAGACGTAGGGAAATGCTTGTTCCGTCACCGGTCACATGGGTCCGCGCAACCATGACGGAGGAGAACAGGCTGCAACGAACCCCCCAGTGCCGCGCCCGCCATGCTAGACTCCGCCCATCGTCGGATCCGAGCGGAAGGCTCTCTCATGCTGAAATCCTTGGCGGTTCTTTCGCTCGTGCTGTGCTTCCTTTCCTGCGGCGAGATGGACGGTGAACCTCCGTCCAATGACCAGGTTGGTGACGGTGGCTGTGGACAGGGTTGCGCCGGGGTTGCGGAGGTTGGAGGTGGCTCCGGGGGAGCGGCGGGGGACGCTGGTGAGGGACCTGCCGGAGCGTCATCCGGCGCCGGTAGGTCAGAGGGCGGCGAAAGCACTCTGGAGGCTGGAACTCCGTCGACGGCCGGTAGCGACGACGCTGCAGGGGCGAGCGGGGCTATGGCTGGTGGCGGCTCGGCGGGCATGAGCGACGTTCCTTGCACTCCTCTCGCGACGGCCGACCAGCTCGAAGCCACGCCGCGGGCGGACGAGAACTTGGAGCTTCTGGCTGTCGTGACCGGCAGCTCCGTTACTGCAAACCAAACAACCTACGAGCGAGTGGTTCGAGATGTCGCCAATATCCGAGCCTTGGCCCCAGAAGTGGCGCAGATTTCCTATTTCTCCAGCGAGGTCGGAACCGGGCGTACGATCAACCTGACCATGGAACCGTCGGCATTGAGCGCGGTCGCTGACGGCGAGTATCATGCCTGGGATTGCCTGAATCAAGTCTACGAGTTGACGGACGAGCCCGCTATGCTCGGCACGGATGTCATCCAGCTGACGTTCGAGGGCTTGTACGACACGCGCCTCATCGCTGAGCAATACCTGGATCTTCCGGGGGTCTTGAGCGCCGGGCCCACCTTGTTAGACCCACCACCCATGGGGTTCTCAACAATCTGTCTTCTGCCGGAAGGTGACACCTGGCACTACGTCTTCGTTGATGCACCGAACGGCAGCGGCTGTTGCGACTCCTACTACTTCGTCACTGAGCCTGACGGCTCAGTCGAACAACGCACTCGATGGTTGGGCGACCAGGGCACACAGCGCCCCAATTGGGTCATCGGTTCACTCGCCGCTTGCCCGGATCTGGCGGATCTCCCCTCTGCCCGATAGACCAAGGCAACTGAGCGAATTGAGCAACCCCGTTGCCCGTCCCCCCAGCCATTCGACCGGCTCCCTGCGCATTCGGGGGATTGGGCTGGGCGTGGCAGGCGTCCTGTTTGCTGGGTTGGTCTTCGGACATTTCGGGCTGAGCATCGATCCCAAGGTGTTGGACTTCACCCGCGAGCTCGGCCTGGTTCCGTTCGTCTATGCTTCGGCCAGGTGAGCCCGGACCAGCTCGCGCAACTGCCGCCCCCTTTCCCAGCTGAGCGCGGCTCCAGGGCAAAGCTCTAGGTGGACGTCACCAAGCTACCGGGACTTGGTTACGCGGTGGCCTATCCCTTCGCGGTGTTGGGCGTCATCCTTTCCAGGGTGTTGCCGCGGGCCCTGTTTCGGATCGATGTAGCCAAGGAGGACGCCGCCAGGATCCGCACGAGCAACGATGTCCGGTCCTGTCACCTGATCGACCAAAGTGGCGCGACCTCAGAGCCGGGGCAACCCACCTGCTCGCCCCGGTCAGGTACGGCACGGATGGCAGTGAGCCGTTTGGAACGCTATCCGCCGTAGCTGGCGCACACGTTGGCCAGAGTGGGCGCGCCGCAGGACCCACTCGGGTCATCCCATTGTGCCACGTAACAGTTGCCGCTTGCGCATTCCCCAGAGCCTTGGCAGGGCTCTCCATCGGCCTTCCCTGCCACGCAGATCCCTGCGTCCTTGTCACAGAACGCACCATCCACGCAAGAGATGCTCTTGCTGCAGGGCCCCCCGAGCGGTGTCTGGGCAGCGCACTGGTATTCACCCTCGCAGAAGGTTCCCACCGAGCACTCGTCGGACGTTTCGCAGGATTCGCCCAGCCCCGATGTCGTCGAGCAGGTCCCGAATTCCGAACAGAATAGACCATCCGAGTCGCGACACAGGCGCACCGGCGAGCCATCCGCGGAAGAGGACTCGCCATCGCAACCTCCATGGGCTGCAAAGCAACTCCAGTCACACTCTTCACCCAAGCCAACCAGGACACGCGGCGCGGGGAAGCGCTGGATACAGGTGGCGGTGTCGTCGTCTTCTTCATCCCACGCGCAGTAGGAGAATCCACCATGGGGCACGGCACATTGTGCATCCAACGTGCACTCCGCTCCACGGGGCAACGTTCCGGCGAATACACCGGAGCATTCCACGGGGCCGCCACCGTCACAGACGGCGGCGACCTGTGCAATCGCAGCCAGGCAGTCAGTGGCGGCAGCAGCATCGTAGTGGGTGTTCGGTGAGGCTGCCGTCGCCTCGAGCTTCTCCCGTATTTGGACGGTACACGCAACTTGGTCGAACGCGATCCCCGCTGCAGTGCAACAGCCGGCCACGGCGTTGCACGTCGAATCCGCGTACTCTGAAATGAAGTCCGACGCGGAAGGTCCTTCATCGGCGGCACAGCCGAGAGTTGCTCCCCCGACCCCCACGCAGAACACCACGAGCCTCGAACGAGCAGAACCCATGCGCCAACCAACCCTTCCCAACATGTTCGCCAACATAGCTCCCATTGTCGCCGAAACACAAGGGTCTGGTGTCCCTCCTCGCTGGGTCCCCGCCTGTCGCCTGGCGCTTTCGGAACTCCCCGTTTTCCTACAGAGTTGTCCCGGTCTGGGGTTGACCGCAGTGGTAGATTCCGTGCCGGTGCGAGTGGAACTGCCGTAGGGCGGGCGAGCAAAGCGCCCTAGCCAGCGCTTCGCTGCAACAGATCGACGGCAATGGTCTGGCCCTTTTCGCTCACTGGCGAGGGCCTGCGCAAGTCCGACAAGCTCGCCCGGTTGCTCGCCCACCAGGCACCCGCTTCGGCGGGGGACCAGCGCGGCACTTCCCTGCACTGGTCTAGAGCGTCCCGAAATGCCCTCGCCGTGGGTAGGCGATCCTCTGGCTTCTTCGCCAGGCCGGTGAGAATCAGCCCTTCCAGATCCTCCGGCAGAGGTTTGCCGAGCCGCAGGGAAGGGGGTTCGGGCTCGGTTTTCAGGTGGTGCGCGCAGAGCTCGATGAGCGTTGCCCCCGAAAAGACGTGGGTGCCCGTCACGAGGAAATAGCCAAGGGCGGCCACCGCATAGAGGTCGCTGACTGGTCCAGCGGCATCCGGCACGGTGATGACCTCCGGCGCCAGATAAAGCGGCGTACCGGTGATGGACCCCGCCGCGGTCAAGCCAGCCTCCTCGGATCCACGGAGGTCCTTGACCAGGCCAAAATCGACCACTTTTACGACGTCTGCCTCACCGCCACGCTCGGTGAGGATCACGTTGGCTGGCTTGATGTCCCGATGAACCAGCCCCATCTCGTGGGCTTCGATCAGGGACGACAGGATCTGCCTGAGGATGTAGACGGTGCGGGCCACCGGCAAGGCGCCCTCGAACGACACCAGGCGCTCCAGATCGATGCCAGCCAGGTATTCCATCGCGTAGTAGAACACCCCTTGGGGCGTGCGACCGTAGTCGAACACGGCCACGGTATTGGGGTGGGTCAAGCGAGCGGTCTGCATGACCTCGCGCTCGAAACGCGCCATACGCTCCGGCGAGAGATTGGCCTGCGGGAGAAGCTTGAGGGCCGTGTCACGCCTTAGCAGAGCGTGGCGAGCCCGATACACGACACCCATCCCGCCTTCGCCGACCTTCTCCAGCAACTCGTACTGGCCGATTCGTCGGGCCACCCGGATCTCACGCTGCAGTCCGAAGATGATACGTGATGCGACCGACGCGGTGGCGACCATCAGGCCGATCCACAGAGCCATCGTGATCAGGACGTCCCGCAGTGACTGGTGTTCGAAGTTGTGCAGCGAGACAGGGCGGAGAACGGCCACCACGGCGAAACCCAGAATGCACACCCCCGTGGCAGCGAGGCTCAAGACCAACGTCCGCAGGCCGCTGCTCGGAATCAGCACCGCGCGGGCCGCCAGGAGCACCAGCAGCGCGGCCACCACGTGCATGGCCCCCCCGTGGCCCGTGTCCCCAAGGGCCGTCATGATCGCAAAGCCCAGGGAGGTAACCAGAAGGCCAATGGCATCCAGCGCGAGCAGCAGCGTTCGGCCCAGCCTCCAACGGATCCCCACCACCCAGACGACGCCGAAGAGCAGCGTAAGGACGATGTTCAGCTGGCGGTCGCCATTCCCCAAGTCGTATACGACCCGCTCCCAGGAGTAGAGCGACCACAGGACCAAAAGGCTCGCCAGGCAAATCCCCCCGGAGAGGAAGAACATCAGCCGGTACATCTGAACCAGCCGACTTTGGAGGAACGCATCCGCTTCCGTGGTGCTGCCTTGCCGGGCCCCAGGGCGCGCCAGAACACGTTCATTGCCTGCACGCATCGACACCAATGTGGCAGACCCCAGCACTTGCGCAAAGTAGAATGGCCGCGGCGAGACGCGCCCCCCCAGCCATCCGACACGGTTTCGTCCCGGCTCGCTTTTCCCTGGCTCGGAAAGATGGCAGGGTGGGTGAACCTACCGCAGCATGCACTGGCTCGTCGGACTCTTCACGGAACGCAGCTCCGTTGCAACCAGCCTTCTGATCCTGGCGCTGGTGGCGGCGTCGGGGCTGGCCTTCGGCTCCCTGCGCATTCGGGGGATTGGGCTGGGCGTGGCAGGCGTCCTGTTTGCTGGGTTGGTCTTCGGACATTTCGGGCTGAGCATCGATCCCAAGGTGTTGGACTTCACCCGCGAGCTCGGCCTGGTCCTGTTCGTCTATGCGATAGGCCTCCACGTGGGTCCCGGGTTCATCAGTGCGCTCAAGGCGCAGGGTCTCAAGCTGAACCTTCTGGCGGCTGGGATCGTGGTGCTGGGCGTGGTGTTCACCATCGTGCTGGCGCAAATGGCGGGGATCGCCTTTCCCATCGCTGTCGGCATGTTCAGCGGCGCTACCACCAACACGCCGAGCCTGGCAGCGGCTGGGCAGGCCCTGATTGAACACCCAATTTCCGTGCAGGCCGCTTACCACGCCCTCGGCCAGGTGAGCCCAGACCAGCTCGCTCAACTACCGCCCCTTCATGATTTAACGGTTGCGCAGGCCCAAAAACTCCAGGCCGACGCCACCAAGCTGCCGGGACTTGGTTACGCGGTGGCCTATCCCTTCGGCGTAGTGGGAGTCATCCTTTCCATGGTGCTGCTGCGCGCCCTGTTTCGGATCGACGTGGCCAAGGAGGATGCCGCCAAGCTCGCCGAGGAATCCCAGACCGCTTCTCGGCTGCAGACCGTCAATCTCCTCGTCACCAACCCCAATCTGGAGCGCCTCAAGCTCAAGGACATCCCAGCGATCCATGATCTGCACGTGGCCGTAAGTAGGGTGCTGCATCGCGATTCCCTTCTGGTGGCCCAGCCCGACACCCCCATCTCGGTGGGTGATATCCTGCTGGCGGTGGGGGCTCCGGAGGGCTTGGAGCAGCTGCGCATCATCGTCGGCGAGCTTTCCGACCAGGATCTGCGCAGCATTCCCACGCCCATCGCCTCCAAGCGGTTGGTCGTCACCAACAAGGCGGTGGTCGGTCAGCGCGTCGATGAGCTGCAGATCCAGCGCCTGGGCGCTCAGATCACCCGAGTGCGGCGCGCGGGAGTCGAGCTCGTTCCCAGTGACGAGTTGCACCTGCAGTATGCCGACCAGATCCTGGTGGTGGGATTGCCGGCTGCCATCGAGAAGGTGGGGCGCCTGGTGGGTGACTCGAAGTCGCGATTGGAGCGGCCCGAGGTGGCCCCGCTCTTCGTGGGGATGGCTCTGGGCGTGATCGTGGGCAGCATTCCCCTCATGGCTCCCGGAATGCCGGGTCCGGTCAAGCTGGGCTTGGCAGGCGGCCCCTTGCTGGTGGCCATCTTCATGAGCCACGTCGGCAAAATCGGTCCCATCGTTACGTATCTTCCCTCCAGCGCCGGCTTCATGCTGCGCGAGCTGGGCATCGTGTTGTTCTTAGCCTGCGTGGGCCTCAAGAGTGGCGACCGGTTCGTTGCCACGCTCACCCGGGGTGATGGCTTGCTCTGGATGGGTTTGGCCGCCGTAATTACGGTGGGTCCGCCGCTCCTCGTGGCAGCCGGGGCCCGGATCTTCCAAAAGCTCCCCTATCCCACGCTGGTCGGCTTGCTCGCGGGCAGCATGACTGATCCACCGGCGCTCGCATTCGCCAATGCAACGACCCGATCCCAGGCAGCAGCCATGGCCTATGCCACGGTCTACCCCTTGACCATGATCCTGCGCATCGTAGCGGCGCAGCTCATGGTGCTGCTGTTCGTCTGACCCGGGCCGGATCCACCACCGTCGGAGCCAGGGGCGGACAGGCGGCCGTTTGCTCCCAGGCGGGCTACTCGCCCGCCTCGAGCCGTTCGACGCCAGCCAGCACGAAGCCCCGTTTCGGGCCCAGATCGTACAGATGTGTCCGCAACGGACCCGGAGCATAGCCGTTGAGTACATCCACCATCATGTAACGCGACGCATCGTCGTCGGCGACCCCGCCATCGCCGGCGACATGGGTTAGCTCCACGCACAGACGCCCACCCGAGCCGCCCCTGACCCGCAGACTCCGTCCCTGTGCAGGGGCGTCGACGTCCACGAGACTTGCTCGAATCGACGACGTCTCACCCGGTATCACGCCAGTGCGACGGGCCTCATCGATGCCGCACAGCTGCGAGCCCCGGACGGACAGGTGGGAAATCGGAGAGAGCCGCGACAGGTAGCGACGCAGAATGGCGTCACGCCGATGGATGAGGGTCTCTACCAAGTAGTCCGTGCTTGCTTCGTCAAAAGCCCCGACTCTCACCGCCGCAGCGACCAGATCGTCACTGAAGTAGGCGAGGATGCGCGCCATCCACGCCCCGTCCGCCTCCGTCATCCGACCAAAGGCCGGGTTCGGATATTCACCCCGCCAGAGTTCCGGATCGAAGTCACGGGCGCTGAAGTAGTTGAATATTCCTCCGGTTCGCTGGGCGCGCTCCCACGGACGCACGCTCGTTCCGAGGCTGATGAAGTCCTCCCCGACGTACGATGCATCGAACAGATAGGCATGGCCAAACTGGCGGGAGAAGCCATCCACGGGCCAGACGCTGCCGAAGCAATCCCCCAGATCCATGATGTAGTGTTGGACGAAGCCCTTGCCCCCAGGGTTCGGACCCGGTGCGGTCACGAACACGTCCATGGTATTCTGTTCACGCGCGTCGAAGTGGTTCAGCCAAGCCGCGACCAGGCGTGCCCCCCGCAACTCGCGCCGATCCTCGTGGTCAATGACGTCATTCGGATCATCATCCCGAGTGCCCTCGTACGTGTAGGGGCCGAGCGGCTTGCCCTTGAGCCATTCGGAGCTGACCATCCGCACCAGGCCGTTGCGATGCGACGCACCCTTGAGGACTCGCCCCAGGGCGGCAGCGTCGAAGGGGGTCGTCACCCCCTGATTGTTGGTCACCGTCAGACCGGGGCTCAACTTGAGCACCGAGGGCCGGAAATACACGACCGAATCACAGGGGGCGAAATAGCCGATGGCGTAATAGATCCGGGAGGCGATGGCGGTCGCGCCGGTGGCCCGCTCGGGTTCGCCAGCGGGGTCGGACTTCAGCATGAACTTGCCAAGCCCCGGCACGTTGACGCGGAACCCCGGGTTGGCGCCGTTGTCCTTGCCTTTGTCGATGATCCAAGTCCCATCCGGGGCGTCGGGATCGAGACGATTGGTCCCGCAGGAACCCTGCTCGACCTCTTCGGGACTCAACGGTCGTTGACCCAGGCGATTGGTGAACCAACTCGAATCGGGTACTTCATCGTGGGCGTTGACGTTGACGGATCGCCCTGCCGGATCGACCGCGAAGACGCGCGCAATGGGCCGGAAGAAGGTCTGGTTGGCGGCGTCCCAAGCGAAGGGCGACTCGTATTCGGCGGGCACTGGAGCGAAGGGAGCCTCGTCGTTATCGCGCTTCAACGGTTCTCGAAGCGGAAATCGTGCCGGGCCCCCGCAATCGATGGCGAAGACCGAAAGGGCAACCAGGCAGGCGCGTCCCATCGCCCCACGGCATGGGGACCGGAACGACCCCGCATTGACACGGATGCTAAAAGCCACGGCTGGTCCCCAAGGCGAGACGAACGGTGTTGAGCTGTGCGCCGCGTTCGAAGGTTTCGGTCCCCACTCCGACCAGAAGCTCGAAGGGGTTGTCGGAGAAGCCGGCGGTGGCGACGCCCACGGCGCCGGAGAAGCGCAACCGGGAGGCTTCGAAATCCTCGAGCCTTGGCCCAAAGACGTTGCCAACGGCCGCCTGCATCGTGCCGTCCAGCCAAACCCATACGGGCCAATGGTAACTCAATGTCGTTACCAGTGAGCTTCGCCCCAACAGTCTGCCCGGCAGGAACCCCCGCATCGGTTCCGAACCGCCCAGTTGCACCAGCTCGGTGAACGGAACGGGCGCGCTGGTCAAGGGGTCCGAGAACTGCCCCGCCACGGAAAGCCCGAGCACACGGGCTCTGTCGTTGAGGTCGACGAAGCCACCGACGATTGCGCCATATCGCACCCAGCCGAGTGGTACCGTCTGCGGGGCGTTGCCTTGCTCGACGTCGAGGTCCATGCGGACTCCGGAATGATCCCCGGCGCGCGAGGACCGCGAATCGAGGCGCAGCAGCATGCGGGTCACACCTGCGGTGTAGCCGGAATCGTACACGCTGGGCAGAGCGAAGGCGCCCTGGGCCGCCCGCGTCGACGTCGAGACGTAGCCATCCACGTCGGGATCGCGAAAGCGCACGCGGCGATAGCCCACCTGGGTTTCGATCTGGTTCTCTCCCCCCAGCTCCAACGAGTAGGCGCCGGACGCTTCGATGCGATCGGCACCATACCGGCTGAGGCTGGACTCGACGCTGTCCGGCCCCTCACCGTAGTATCGGTAGTCGGGGCGTCGGATGCCCGACCATCGAAGGGTTAGCGAGTCTCGTTGACTCAGATGGATCCGATCCGTGACGGAGCCAGCGAGCCAAGTCCTACCCCACGTGGCAGCGTGCAGGCGCAGATCATTGCCCTTGGCGAAGGCATCGTCCCAGAAGAAGTACAATCCCGCGCTGGGCCTGAAACCGAAATCGACGAAGAACGTGGGGACCCAGCCCACCTTGCGGTCCTCGCTCAACATGAAAAAATCGTACAACGCTTGGGGGAGGCGTGCGCGTTCGGCTCCCGCAATGGCTGCCCCCAGGGGACGCCGAATGACGTACTCGCTGGTGACGTACAACGGGAAGAGCAGTACCCGTGGTACCCAGAGCGCCGCCTTGTTGGGAGTCGTTGGCGGCGACCCGCGACCGTCGTAGTCGGGCGGGGTGCGCTTGGGTGGCGTTGCATTGGCCACGGTTGGCAGCAGCAGGAGACCTGCCGCCGCGAACAGCAGGGCGAACCGTGTCAGGATGGAACGCACCGCTCACCTCGCCAGGATCCGGGCCTGTACCAGAACGACCAGCCTGCTCCCCGCTGCTTTGACCTGTCCTGCCCAACAAGCATGGTGCGGTCCCTTTTCTCACCATTTGGTGAAGGCAGCAAGTGCAGTCCCCACCCCGCTGCGTTTCGGCCCCACCCCTGTGCCCTCACGATCTGCCCCGCCCGGTGTGGGGGGTACTCGTTGCCGGTCGACGCTGGATTGCGAGGGTGCGGCGGGGTCCCGGGGCGTCCCAACTCCGAGCTCACCAGTTCCCCATGACGCACAGCACGCCTCCCCCGCTCATCGGCATCGCAACCAACCGCACCGGTTGGCCCACTCGGGGATGGGCCAGGTAGGGAACACCCACGCCAATGGCCGAACCCAGCAGCGCCCCCGCGACGACATCGGTGGCGTAGTGTCGGTCGGCCGCCATGCGCAGGTAGCCGCCGAAAGCTGCCAGGGGGATCCCCGTTGCCCAGACCACCGGGGCCAGGCGGTAGCCACGCATCGAGGCAACCGTTCCCGCCGACGTTGCTACCGCGAAGGCCACCGTGGTGTGCCCCGAGTAAAACGAGAGATTGTCGCCGACGGCATTACGTTCGGCTCGTTCGGAGGCACTGAGCGCATGCACGTCCGGCCGTTCACGCGCCACGGTGAATTTCGTCAGGTGGTTCAAGTTGGCGGCCAGGAAGGTTGCCTCCGCAACGAACAGCAGATCCAACGGAAGGTTCGCCAGGCCATGGTCGTACCAGGTTACCAGCGTGCCCACGCCGACCCCGGCCAGCGGAGCAAGACCATAGCTGAAGACGTTGCTCAGAGTGGCCGCGGTGGCCTTATCCGACCAGCGCAAGGAGTGGCGTATCTCCGCGTCGAACCCGTTCAACCGGTCGTTGCCGGCGCTGTCTCGGTCACACCAACGACAATCGGCCGGTTCGAGCTGGGGAGCCAGCAACTCCAACGTCACGGCCAGGGTGGCGCCGCCCAGAGTGACGCCGAGATCCAGCGGTAGATCATAGGCAAGGGCGTGCGTCTGGCCTCCTGCCGGTGTGCTGGTCGCCCCGGTGGAAGTCTCATCGGCTGCGGTGGCAGCAAACCCGTCAACTGAAGTGCCGAGCACCGCACCGACCAGCCCCGCCACACGGAGTAGCGCCCGCCACACAACCCGGTTCATTCTGCCCTCCGCCCCCCCAGACCCCCACCAGCCACCGGGGCAGCACTGCAGAACCAGCCGACATCTGGCCGAATCGGACACGAATCCCGCCTACCCTTCCCGTGTCGACAGCGTTGCCAGCCGCGCGCGATGTAGTCGTCCGATCGCAACTGCGATGACGAACCATCCGACCGCCAAACCGGCGTCGAAGACCATCAATACCTTCACCGCGGCGTCGCCCAGCCACGGCAACAGGCCCGACGTAACGCCGTATATCATCCCTGCTGCCAGGGCATCCCCACCGCGCACCACGAACGTGTCATTGAAGTTCTTCGCGCTGTATTTCTCCACCACAGAAACCGGCAGGTACAAGAGCTCCTTGGTATTGGTCTGGATCGAGTAGTCCGTCGCGTTCTCCAGAATCTTGTGCCAACGAATGACGGACAGGACAGGCATCACCAGGAACACCAAGCCACCGACGATGCCAACGGTTGGTTCGAACAGGAGCGCCACCCCCGCGCCGAAACGCCGCTGGATGCGCGCCGTGAGAAAGAACTGAATTGCAAAGGTTATCACGTTCTGGACCAGGTAAAACTGCGCGTAGAACTCCTTGACCCCAGCCCGATCCAGATGGGACTGCGATACGACCTTGTCCAGAATCCACTCGTTGTTGGTGTTGACCAGGTTCAGGATCAGCATCATGGCTGCGATGAGGCGCAGGTACGGCGAGCCCAGCACTAGCGCCATCGAATTGCCCTCGTTGGCGCGGGTGGAGGCGTTGGCTGCCGCGGTCGAGAGCCTGGGCTCGAACCGACCGGTACGCGCGCCAAACCGGAGAATGTACGAAGCCAAGAGCAGGCACAGGGTGAGGGTGACCGCCGAGAGCATCAGCATCTGCCGAGTGCCCAGGGATCTGGCCAGACTCGCCACGACGATGGTGCCAAAGATGCCGCCGGCAACCCCCCCTACGCCAATGAATCCAAACAGGCGCAGACCCTGTTGCTTGGTCCAGACGTCGTTGGCGAGACTCCAGAACTGCGAAACGATCATCAGGTTGAACGTGGACACCCAGATGAAGAACAGGTACCCCGTGACGGCCCCCGCCCCGGGCAACACCAGGGCGAACGCGACCAGGCAGCAGATGAAGATCAAGAACGTCGACACGATCAACCACCGGCGGGTGATGCGTGGCACGAGCTTTCCGTAGCCATAGGCAAACATGCCAACGAACGCCGTGGTGACGATCAGTGCGAGCCACTTGTTGTCGACCCCGATCTGCTCCTGAAGGACGGCACTGCGCAGCGGCTTGATGATGTAGTACGCGCTCAGAGCCAGGAAGATCCACAACATGGAGGCCAGCATCGGCAGGATCTCACCGCGGTGCACCTGGACCACCGAGTTGAGCCATGTCACGCCAGTTTCACCCGACTTTTCCGATCGCTGCGCGGCCGAGTTGCTCATTGTCGCTCCTGAACCATGCGATGGCCTCCCCGGAACCACCCTGGGCTATTCGAATTCCTCGGACCAATCGGCTTGCGAGTGGCGCAGATCGACGGAGCGCTGGAGCTCGTCACCCAGGTCGCTCAGGGCCCGCGGTTCGCTGCGCTGTATCGCCACTGCACCCATGAGCGCCGGTATCACGCCGCCACGCACCGACTCGGGTAGCAGATGCTCCAGGAACTCGACCGCCGTCCCTCGCAGCTTCTGGTCGGCGCTGAGAATACCTTGCCTTACCAGGTCGATACCCTTCTGGCCCGTGCCGATGGCGAGCAGAACGAGCAGGTGGTCACGCGCCTCGGCGGCCAAGGGTCCGCTCCCTGCCTCGCGCATCGCCAGGTTCAACACGCGTTCGGGTTCTGGGTGCTCGACCGAAGACCGGTCGAGCACCTCGCGCAGGGCCAAGGCGGCGCGCGAACGGACGACGAACGGCTCCGCATCCAGGGCGCTGGTCAGAACCTCGATGACCTGCCTGCCCTGTGTCGCGCGCAGCACGTGCGGGATCCGGCGTCTTACGACCAACGGGGCGTCGGAACACCGCATGATCTCGCCCATCAAGGCGATTGCCGGTCCCCCCATGGCTCGCAACGCGGTGGTCGCGTCACGAGCCAGTTCGCTGACGGCAAGCAACGGAATGGTGAACGCGGCAAGTCGCGGATCGGGATTGCCCCTGCGCAGAACCGGTCGTGCCGCCACCGTCTCCGCCTCGATCAGAACCCGAATGTCAGCGAGAAGCTGTTCCGTTGGCGGCGGCACCGTGCCCCCTCGGCCCCCAGCCTGCAACTTCGCAACGTATTCCATCAACTTGTCGCGGTCCAGGCCGATGGCCGTTCCCGAAAGCGTCAGCTGCGCCATCGGATCCAAGAGCTCACCCGAGTCCAGGCTCACCGTTCCCGAGCGCAGGCTGCTCTCCAGCTCAGCCACGTAACCGCGTTGTGCCCGGAAGGACCAATACACCCCCAGCGCCGCGACCGCGCAAGCGAGCAGGATTACGACCCGTGGCATCTCGGTCGTGACGAGAACACCCAAGAGCAGAACGCTCGACGCGCCCGCGACCTCTCCACCCTTGTCACAGCCGACGTCGAGGATTGCCTTCATCGAGCGTTTGAGGGCGGCCGGGACCGGCGCAAACAGAGGCTCGTAGGCGCTGCGAAACAGGGATGAACCGAGGGAGCACTCAGCCCCCTTGAGGGCAGCAATCGGCAATAACGTTGGCGACATGACGGCGGCTGCGCCACAAACCAGGACAGTTGCCGGCGTTGCTGCCAAGGTCGCCCCTACGCCGGCCACCTCCAGGACCCGTCGCGCCACGGTGGCTTGCAGCAGCAGCCCAACCACGGATGAGGCGGTGTAGAACACGGCGAAGTAGCGAACCAGGCTCTCGGCGTCCGTGTACCGTGCAGCGGCAGCTTGCTTCAACGCAAAATCCGTCAAGGCTGCCACCATCGCGGAAGAAAACACCAAATAGGCGATACAGCGCAGATAACCAGGGGACCCGCGTCCGGCACTCGGTTCGGCGATGATTCGTGGAAGGGCCTGCCCCCGTGCCAGAAGACCCACCAGCAGCGCGGCCCCAGCGCTCACGCACGCCAAAACCACCATGGCGCTGGGTGTGTCGATCCAGTGGGACGTGCGCTCCGTCAGCGCGCCGCCGAAAACTCCCCCCAAGGTGCCGGCTGCCCCGATCCGCCCCACGATGCGCTTGAGGCTGTGGGGGTCGAAGCATTCGCTCACCACGCTCCAGAAGCTGCTCAGCAAGAGCGCCCCGCCGACCGATACGTGCAGGTACACCAGGCTCGCGACCAGCGGCCGCGCCCTGGACAACAACAGCCACTCCAAGACCCACAGTACAGAGCTGACCACGAACAGAGTCGGAGCCACCCGTTGCAAGCCCCACCGCGTCATCGCTCGAGTGACCACCAACGCCATCAGCATCGCAGCTAGCGCGGAGACAATCATGGCGTGGGGCAGGTGGGAGGTCGGAAAGGTCGACAGGAAGATCGCCTCACGCACCGATTTGGCGCCCACCTGATGCGCCACTGCGACCATCGCCGTCGCCATGGCGAGGCGTGTCGAGGACGATGTGGACGAAGGACGGACCACGCACCTTTGTCTAGTACCGCGACTGGGTGGCGCTTGAACAATGGATTCGTCTTCCTGCTCCACCCATCCCTTCGAATCCACGTCCACTCCTCAAGCAGCCGACACCCCCGGCGCTGCCCGTCTTTGCTGCGAACCATGGAACAAGATAGCTGGTTCAGCCGTGGCATCGTGTGGTGCAGAGGCCCCTTGCTTGTCACGCCGCCAAATCTCGCTTCGCGGGGGCCGACACAGCCACGAAACCGGATGATCGTCAGTGGGATTGCCCGGCCCAGTCCCCCGGGCTAAAGTCGGGCGTTCTGACATGGTACCCGCCGAACGCAGCCGGTCTGGGGATTCACGGGGGGCCGGGAAGCGGTTCGTCCCCCGAAAGCGAGCGGAGCGGCCATCCATCTCCGCAACGCTCGGTCGCCCCAGCACCTCACCGCCAGCGGATCTGCTGGATCAGGCGGTTTCGCGAGTTGGGTTGGTATCCGGAATCGTCGTCGCGGTTGCGATGTTGGAAGGCTCGACCAGCCACCTCTGGCCTTGGTTGACCCGTCCCGGGTACCCTACGGCGTCAGAGCGGTGGGATCTGATCGGCAACCTCCTGGTGGTGTTCCTATCGGGTGCCACCTGGGGCGTCACGCGTTGGCGGCGGCTAGCCGTGGTCAGTCGCTTGCGCGTCGGCACTGCGTACTTGTTGGTGATTGCGCTGCTGGTGTCGTTAACCGATCACGCCGACCATTTCTGGGTCAATGGGCATCGGCCGAACGGTATCCCTTGGGTGTCTGCCCTCATTCTGACCTTTCCGGTGATCATCCCGATGCGACCGCACCGCGCGTTGTTGCTCGGGCTTGGTATGGCGGCCACCAGCCCGTTGGCCATGATATCCCATCGCTATTTGCTCGGGTATTCCACACCCAATTCAACGGTGCTGTTCGAGAGTTTCCCATTCCTGTTTGCCCTGGTTGCGGGCTACACCGCGCGGATCATGCAGCAGCTGGGCAGTGAAGTCGGGCACGCCCGTCAGCTGGGGGCGTACACGCTGAAATCGCAGATCGGTGCCGGCGGAATGGGGGAAGTATGGTCTGCCAGTCACCGATATCTGGCCCGGCCCGCCGCGATCAAGCTGGTGAATGCTCTCGCCGCTGGCTCGAGCCAGCGCGCACTGCCGGAGCGATTCGAACGCGAGGCGCAGGCTACCGCAGCCCTCAAGTCCCCGCACACCGTGCAGGTCTACGACTTCGGAGTGAGCGACGACGGCCGCCTGTATTATGCCATGGAATTGCTGGAGGGGACGGATCTCGACTCACTTGTCAAACACCACGGAGCTCAGCCCCCGGAACGAGTCGTTCACTGGCTGCGACAGGTCTGCCACTCCCTCGCCGAGGCCCACGAAAACGGGCTGGTCCATCGTGACATCAAACCGGCGAATCTCTTCGTCTGTCGCTACGGCCGCGAAGACGACTTCATCAAGGTGCTGGACTTCGGTTTGGTGTCACTGAATCTTCCCGAGAGTGCGCCCCGGACGGCGTTGACCGGCACGGGACACATCATCGGGACTCCGTCCTGCATGGCACCAGAAATGGCGACGAACGGGCATCGAGTCGATGGTCGATCGGACCTCTATTCGTTGGGTTGCGTGGCCTACTTCCTCTTGACTGGGCACCATGTATTCGCCGCGACCTCGGCGATCGAGACGGTGGCGGGTCACGTGACCAAGCCGGCTCCGCCCCCTTCGAAGGCCGCCCTTCAAGCGATCCCCGAAGAACTGGACCGAATCGTGCTCTCCTGTCTGGAGAAGCGGCCGCAGTCCCGCCCGCAGAGCGCCGATGAACTGTCGGCGATGCTCGAGCGCTGTCCCTTGGCTGAACCCTGGACACCGCTTCGTGCTCGCAACTGGTGGGACGATGTTGCGGCGCTGTCGAGCAGAGTCCAGGCGTGATGCCACGTCTGACCGTGTGTGGCATCGGGGTGACCGGTTTCGGTCAGGCGGGTTCGGTGTCGGCCCGTGACTGGCCGATCCCATCACCCGTCGTACTCGACCGCTCGAGCCAGCGACTGCGGTCCACGTCCAGCGTCCGTTCACTCGCTTGTTGTTGACTGGAACGCTGCCTGCGCACATGGGCTTGTACCGCAGTACCATGGTGGTCCCACCAATGGCGTGCCTGCTCCCGATCCCACCCCGGGATGGCCAATCCCTGCAGCTGGGTGGCAAGGGCCAGGGCGGATTCGGGGCGCTGCGCGGGGTCCTTGGCCAGGCACCTCAACACGATGGCCTCCAGCTCTGGGGGCAGGGTTCGGCCCAGACGCATCGACAAGCTTTCGGGAGGAGCCGAAAGGTGCTGGGCGCAGATCTCGAACACCGTGCGACCCGTGAACACGGGTGTGCCGGTCAGCAAAAAGTAAGCCACGGCACCCAGCGCGTACAGATCCGCTCGCGCATCCACCGCGTGTCGCATGGCCAACTCGGGTGCCACATACAGGGGAGTCCCAATCAGAACCGCCGATCTGGAGAGATCCGGGTTGTCGTCGGCGGAGAGGTCCTTGACCAGGCCGAAATCGAGGACCTTGACGAAATCCGGGATGTTGCCCCTTGTGCACAACATGATGTTGGCGGGCTTGATGTCACGGTGAACCAGTCCGATTCCATGGGCTTCGTCCAGGGCGGCGCAGATGTGCACGAGGATCGGTACCACTCGCTCTGGCACCTGAGGTCCGCAGGCGTCGACGACGTCCTGTAACGTTGCCCCATCGATGTATTCCATCGCGTAATAGAACACGTGGTCCGGGCTCTGCCCGTAGTCATACACGACCACGGTATTGGGATGAGTGAGCGATGCAGTGAGCTGAACCTCGCTCTCGAAGCGCTTCAGAGCCGTCGGATGAGTGCCACCCGCATGTAGGAGTTTCAATGCCGTGGGGCGGCGCAATAGGGCGTGATGGGCTCGATAGACCGTGCCCATCCCTCCTTCCCCGAGCTTCTCCACCAGTGTGTACTGACCCAGCTTCTTGGCCGCACGTACCTGGTTGCGCAGATGCGACACACTGCGCAGGGCGAAGACGCAACCCGCAACCAGCAGACTGACCAATAGCCCACCCCCGAGTTCCAACCAGCCTGCATCCGACGCCGCTACCCAGTTGGCGCGGTCCCCGACGCGAATGGCCCAGCGCCGACCGGCGATCGTTGCCGTCTGCTCCCACCGGGCAGCTCCGATGGTTGCGGGTCGCACGGAAACGCCGGGATGAGACTCGTAAAGCGCGGTGGGCGTGCGGGCATCCAGATCGACGACCGCCAGATCGAATCGTTCCGCGTCCCTTCCCGTCAACGCGTCCTTGAGAACGGTGCGGATTCGGAACACTACTGCGGCAAAGCCGAGCAGGTGGCGTCGGCGGCTGGTGACGTCAGTGGTGCGCCCACCTCGATAGACCGGGTGGAACCCAATCACCGACGCTACTTGGGGATCGTCCTGGACGAGCCGGAGGCGTTCGGTGACCACGGTCATGTCCAGGTCGCGCGCCCGCTCGATGGCGACGCGGCGCGTCTCGAGCGCGGTTTCTTCGAGTCCAAGAGCAACGTCATTGGGCGGCTCCTGGTAGTAGAGGGGAAAATACTCGGCGCGCTCCGCGGCGCGGACGGGGCGCCCTGGTGGATTGTCCTGCTTGAAATGGAAGCCCACGAACCCGTCAGCGACCGCCGTTGCCTCCACCTCGGCTCGTTTGGCTCCGGGTATGCGCGGGATCCACTCCAGCGCATAGATCCCTGGGTTGCGGCGGAGCGCACCGCCAACGAATGTCTTGAACTCGTTCCGCGTCACGTCTTCCGATGACGCGAAGAGCGCCGCGACGCCGCGCACGACCTCCAAGGGTATGTCGAAACTCGCCCGGGTTCGGGCCGCAATCTGCTGGGCTGCTCGCTCGAACTCGATCCGCCGCGCCGCACGCTGCCGCGTCCGCGCTGTGGCGAAGAGACCAAGCGACAGAGCCACACCCAACATGAGCACGACGGCTGGATAGCCCCAATGGGTCGAACCTGGCGCAGACGCGGCAGAACCGGGCAGCTCTGCCCCAGTGATGGGGCCGGACCCGGTACCGCTCAAGGAATGGTTCGTCGTTGACTTCATCGGCCGAATTGGCCCCCAAGGCCACGGGCGGTTGGCCAGAAGATACCGGGCCGTTTACCGGCCGTCGAGTTTGCAATCCGCTGCTGGCGCGACCCAGAAGGAGGACGGGACCTTTGGGTTGTCTCAGCCCATGAGTCATTTTTGCGCCGTTCAACCCGCGTTTTGCCGGAGAAACGACGCGGCGCTTGCCAGAATGGGCCCATTTGCCGATCCTTGGGCGACTCGGCGCGCATCGTTCGGGTAATCATCGAATTCGGAGGGACGACATGGACGACATGGGCAAGTACAAGGATCTCGTCATCGATTACGGCGCCAGCCTGGGAGCCAAGATCCTGGCCGCGATTGCGTTCTGGGTCATTGGTCGCTGGCTCATCGGGATTGCCGTCAGACTGGTCCAGAAATCCCTGGAGCGGCAGAAGGTCGACCCCACCGTGCTCCGATACGTGGGCTCGGTCATCACCGTCACCCTCAACATCTTGTTGGTGATCGGGATCCTCGGCTACTTCGGGATCCAGACCACCACCTTCGCGGCCTTGATCGCGGCCGCTGGCGTGGCCATCGGGATGGCCTGGTCGGGCCTGCTCGGCAATTTCGCGGCCGGCGCCTTCATCATCGTTCTGCGCCCCTTCAAGGTGGGTGACTTCGTGACCATCGGAGGGTTCACCGGAACCATCCGCGAGATTGGGCTCTTCACGACCACCATCAACACGCCGGACAACGTGTTGACTATTGTCGGCAACGGCAAGGTCTTCGGGGAGGTCATCCAGAACTACAGCGCCAATCCCTATCGCCGGGTCGACTTGAAGGTACAGCTCTCGGGAGCTGCCGATCACGTGGCGGCCACGAAGCTGTTGCGCGAGCGGCTGAGCAAGATCCCCAACGTCATGGCAGATCCCCCGGTCGACGCGGAAATCCTGGAGTTCACGCTGGTTGGGCCGGTGTTGGCGGTGCGGCCCTACTGCCACACCGATCACTATTGGCAGGTGTACTTCGACTCGTATCGGACTATTCGCGAGGCGCTGGCCGAAGGAGGCTTTCCGGCCCCCATGCCTGGGCAGCTGGTGGTCGTGCAGCAGAAATAGGCCTCGGGTTCCCGGGGTTTCCCATCAGGCCAGGCTCAGAACGATGATGAGTCCGTGGTGGTCAGCCTCTCGCGCGCAAGAGTCGCTCGTAGGCGACCGTGGCTATTAGCAGCATCAACAGGCTATAGTAGAGATCCTCGAGCGGGATGGTGCCCAGCCGCACGCCCAGGATGTGCGCTTCATTGTACCACACGACCTCGCCCGGGATGCCCGAACCGGTCAGGACGCCGTTCATCAGCAAGAATGGAAGGACCGAGACCAGATACATCAGGACGAAGCGACCCAGATACCGGGGACGCAGGCCGTACAGCACCACCAGGATCGCCACGGCCGTCCCACCCAGCTTGATGCTGGTGTAAAGGCGCAGTGGATTGAGCAGGGCCAGGCCGAGACCCGAGATGGCCCAGAGCCAAAGGATCGGTCGGTGCCAGCGCGAAAGCGGGTTCTCGGGTCCGTAGGCGCGCAAACATTCGTAGATGAACAGGCAAGCATAACCCACCACGGGGAAGAACAGCCACTCCTCGAGCGGGAGATTGCCCAGCTGAAGGCCGCAGGTGTACTCCGACCGAAAGCCCCAAATCTGCGCCTTCACGAAGGCCATATCCAGAGGCACCATGACGACCATCATCGAGAGGATCGCCCCCAGGACTGGCCAGAACCTTCGATAGAAGGCAACCCGCCGATCGAAACTCAGGGCCAACGGTCCCGCCAGAGCGCCCAAGTCGAGTGCCAGGTACAACCACCTCATTTGGGGTTCAACTCCACCTTGCCACCGCGAAGAACAGCAACATGCACATCAATACCGCCGGGGCGAGACGGTTCTTGGCCGGCGGCCGGAAGGTTTGTAGGCCACCCAGCAGCAGCAGCGACACGACCCACCAGGCCAGATAGTTACGCAACGGGATCTGGTTCCCCTCCCACTGCCAGTACCCCAGCGCGATGGCAGCGGGCTCCATGAGCCAGTCGAACAGCGTCATCGCCGTTGCCCCCAGGAGCACCATCCCCAGCAAGGAGCGAACCCGAGTCCCCAACCACGCGCGGATGGCGAACAGGAGCACCGCCCAGTTTACGCCAATCATCAAAGGGACATCCAACCAGCGTGGTCCCAAACGCTCCGAGTAGGAGTAGCTCCCGAAGATCACCCCCGTCTCGACCCCCAAGACCTCGACGCCGAAGCCCAGAAGGGCACAGCAACCGAAGGCTATCAGGTCCCATCGTCCGAGTTGCTCGTGGTTGCCCAGCAGCAGCAAGGCGGTCGCCAGCAGGTTGGCGAAGGAAAGGGCAATGAGCTCCTCCCGCCAGGGAGTCAAAAGGCCCACCGCGCCCACCGCATAAAGGATGCAGAGTACCGCGAGGCTCACCGGATAGCGAAGGCGGGTAAAGGACAGGCGGTTTTCCATGGTGCACCGAATTTGTTCGCTGACGATGCGAGCTGACTGCAGACACAGTGGGATGCCGCCGCCCGGGTGGACACTTCCTCCGCAGAAGTATAGTCCCCGGACCGACGAGGCATTGGGGTGCCGAAGGAAGGCCGAGAGCTTAGAGTTCGAGCTACTGCCGTACAAAGCCCCCTGAACCGAGGAGGTGCGTTCCTCGATACTCCGCGGATCCAAGACGCGCTCCACCTCGATCCGCTCCTTGATGGGCTGTCCCAGCTGCCGTTCCAGCTTTTCCAGAACGTTCTGGCGCACCCGAGGGATCAGGGTGTCCCAATCCTGTCCGGCATTGGGGGGAGCGTTGACCATGACGAACCAGTTCTCGCAGCCCGGCGGGGCATCGCCCTCGACTTCCTTGGCCGTTACGTAGACGTACACGGTCGGATCCGCGGCGATGGTCCCCTCCTCGAACAGGGCGCGAAACTCTGACGCATAGTTCTGGGCGAAGAACACGTTGTGCAGACCCAGCTCGGGGAACTGCCCCCGGAGCCCCCAGTAGAAGATGAGCGCCGAGCTGGAGCGCTCCTGGGACACCACTCGACGGGGAGGCTGGAGCTGGGGCAGGAGCTGTCGGTACGCCGCAACCACGTCCATGTTGCAGACCACGATGTCGCAAGGCCAAATCTGGCCCTTCGCCTCGACACCGGTGACCCGAGCACCTTCGGTCAAGATCCGGGTGACGCGGCACCCGAGTTCGAATTGGACCCCGAGCTCCTCGGCCAGCTGGACCAAGCTCCGGGTGATGGAGATCATGCCCCCGTCGGGCAAGAAGGTGCCAAGGTTGTGCTCCAGGTGGGCGATCATGCCCAGGACACCGGGGGCTCGATAGGGGCTCGAGCCGTTGTAGGTAGCCATCCGATCGAAGTACTGAACCATCCGAGGTTCGCCGAGCCTGTTCTGGTTGACCTGGTGGAGCGTAAACACCACATCGCGCAGGCGGGCACCCAGCAAGGCCCGCAAGGCGTCGCGTCCCAGCCAGGTCGACGCAGCGTTCAGGGGATGCTCCAGGAACAGCCGGCCGAGGAGTTCATACGTGCGCGCGGCGTGCGCCAGGTAGTCGGTGACCCGACCTGCCTCGATACCCAACACCCGCTCGGCCTCTGCCCCGAGGGCTGCCGGAGCCGCGTAGGCCCGCAGACGGGCGCCGTCGGGAAAGAACGTGCGGCAGGCAATTTCCTTCTTCTGGTAGGAGAACCTGCCCGCTGGGCTGCGTCCCGCCACTCGGAACAGCTCGACCACCAGTTCTGGCAGTGTGAACAAGGAGGGGCCCGCGTCGAACCGGTAGCCCGAAGCCTCGATGGAGGACAGTTTGCCTCCTGGGTATGGGTTCGCCTCCAGGACAGTCACCTGCAAGCCCCGGGCCCGAAGACGAACCGCGGCAGCCAATCCCGCGATCCCGGCCCCTACGACGCAAACTTGCACCTTGGCCTCTCCCATTCATCGGTGGGCCGCACGACGCGGTTCGGGCGTAGCGGTCCCACGCACCGAAGCAGGCTAACCGAGCTGGGCGTTGACAGCAACCAATGGTGTGGCTAGACAGAATCTGGCAAGGGAACGGTGAAACCATGACCCAGCACCAGGCGACCGACGGGGCACGCCGCTTGCGTGTCGCGGTGATTGGCAGCGGCTTCGGCGGCATGGCGGTCGCGTTGCGCCTGCAGGCGGCCGGCATCCAGACGGTGCTCTTCGAGGCGCGCGACAAGCCCGGGGGGCGAGCCTACGTTTACGAAAAGCAGGGTTTCGTGTTCGATGGTGGCCCCACCGTCATCACGGCTCCAGCGGCTTTCGAGGAGCTGTTCGTGGCGGCGGGGCGGCGCCTGTCCGACTTCGTCGAGTTACTGCCGGTTCGCCCGTTCTATCGCCTGATCTGGGACGACGGGGACACGTTCGACTACGTGGGCGACTCCGACCAGATGCTGGAGCAGATCCGTGCGCGCAACCCCGCTGACTGCGAGGGGTATCTGCGCTTCGTGGAGTACAGCCGTGAGGTCTACCGCGACGGGTACGAAGGACTGGCCTGGACGCCGTTTCTCAGTCCGCTGGACATGCTGCGGGTGGCTCCCAAGCTAGTCCGCCTCCGGGCGGATCGCTCCGTATACAAGACGGTGGCGAGCTTCGTCGAGAACGACCACCTGCGACAGGCGCTCAGCTTTCACCCCCTTTTGGTGGGCGGCAACCCGTACGAGACCAGCTCCATCTACACCCTCATCCACTACCTGGAGCGACACGGTGGCGTGTTCTTCCCGAGGGGCGGGACCGGTGCCCTGGTGCAGGGGCTCCTCGGCTTGTACCAGGAGCTGGGCGGAGAGCTGCGCCTCTCCACGCCGGTGACCAACGTGTGGGTGGAGAATCAGGGCGGCCGGACCAGACACCTGGTGTCGACGCGGGCCGAACGAAGGGAGCCGTTCGACGCTGTCGTCTCCAACTCCGACGTCTATCACACCTATGCCGAGCTGTACCAGGGGCACCCCGCCGCACGGTCCATGCAGAAGAGCTTGGAGCGCAAGCGCTGGTCCATGTCCCTGTTCGTCCTGTACTTCGGCACCGATCGCCCATACGACATCGCCCACCACACCATCGTCTTCGGGCCCCGCTACAAGGGGCTGCTGGATGACATCTTCCACGGCAACGCTCTGCCCAACGATTTCAGTCTCTATCTCCACGCTCCAACCGTCACCGATCCCTCCTTGGCTCCCCCGGGCTGTGGAACATTCTACGTTCTGAGTCCGGTACCCCATCTGGGCAATGCCCCGCTTCCTTGGGACGCCCTGGCCGACGAGTATGCGGAGCGGATCCTGACCGCCCTGGAGCGACATCTCCCCAGTCTGCGGCAGCACGTGGTGGTCAAGCATTTCATCACCCCGAAGTGCTTCCAGCGCGATCTCTTCGCCCACCACGGTTCTGCCTTTTCGGTTGCTCCCACCCTGGCGCAGAGCGCCTGGTTCCGACCCCACAATCGCGATCCCCGTATCCCGGGTCTGTATCTGGTGGGCGCGGGGACCCACCCCGGTGCGGGGCTGCCTGGGGTGGTGGCATCAGCCAAGGCGACAGCGCAGCTCGTACTTGGGGATCTCGGTGTCTCCAACGCGGTGTCGGTATGAACCCCGGTTCTTGCGGGGTGTCGTCGGCTTACATGACCCATCGCCTCCCCGGCACCGGTCATAAGGAGGGTTTGGTGGGGGCCCTGGCCGAGGCCTTCTCGAGCCTGTCGCTATCCAACCTGGGCGGAGGCGCCGCAGCCAGACTGCCTCGGAGCGTTTGGGAGGAGGTCTTGCTGGCCCCGTTGTCGGAGTATCTACTTCGGCCGGGCAAGGCTCTGCGCGCCGAACTCCTCAAACTGTGCTTCGAGGTTGCGCGCACCACCCAATCGCCCGACCCGGACGCGAGCGACATACTGTCCGTGGTCGTTGAAGCACTGCAGGCCGGGTCATTGATCATCGATGACATCGAGGATGAGTCCGAGCTGCGTCGCGGAGGTCTGAGCCTGCACCGAATCCTGGGTGTCTCGCGGGCGTTGAACGCTGGAAACTGGCTGTTCTTCTGGCCCTTCGAGTTGTTGGAACGGCTGCCATTGTCCGATCGGCAGCGACTCGACGCCTATCGAATGATGACCAGGGTTCTGCACGAATGCCACTACGGGCAGGCGCTGGATCTCGGTCTTCGCCTGGACAGACTCGAAGTGTCCCTCCTCGGTCCCGTGGTCCTGGCCTGTTCCGAGCTGAAGACGGGCAGCTTGGTGGGGCTTTCCGCAGGTCTGGGAGCGCTTCTGGCTGGAGCGGAGACCGAGGTGGTCGAGGCATTCTCCGAGTATGGGCGAGGTGTGGGTGTGGCCCTGCAGATGCTGGACGACCTGAGCAGCTTGGTCAGTACGGACAAAGCCCACAAGGCCAAGGAGGATCTGACGCTCGCCCGGGTTACCTGGCCTTTCGCCTGGGTTGCCGCCTTGACCACGCCAGAGGAATGGGACGGGGTTCTGCAGGCACTGCGCTTGGTACAGAATGGTGCCCCACCCGAGTCCTTGATACGTCGTCTCCTGGGTCACCTGCGTGACCAGGGCCGGCTGGCCATCGACAGCCAGCTCCACGGGGCCCTGGATGAGCTGGCGAGCCGCGTGCCAGATCCGACCGTTCATGAGCCCCTTCGCCGATACCAGGAGGTCCTGCTAAACAGCTATCGGATCGAACCGGAAGTCTCATGAACCCGGCCGTAGAACGTTGCCGCGAGTCCATCACCCGCCACAGCAAGAGCTTCGCCCTGGCCTCCCGGCTATTGCCCGACAGCCTACAGAGTGATGCGGTCGTTCTCTATGCCTACTGTCGTCGCGTGGACGACGCCATCGACTTGGCGCCCAAGGCCGAGCAACCAGCGGCCCTTTCGCGCCTGCACGCCGAGCTCAACGAAGTCTACCAAGGGGCCACGCCGGACGACCCGATTCTTCTTGCCTTCCAGGAACTGGTGAGGCGCCGTGACATTCCGTTGGCCTATCCAACTGAGCTGGTGGCGGGAATGGAAATGGACGCCAACGGTACCGACTACGCGGATCTCGATACGCTGCTGCTTTACTGTTTCCGCGTGGCGGGCACGGTTGGATTGATGATGTGCCATGTCTTGGGGGTCTCGAGTCCCGAGGCATTTCGCCATGCCGCTCACCTCGGGATGGCCATGCAGTTGACCAACATCTGCCGAGACGTCGACGAGGATGCTCGGCGGGGGCGCCTGTACATCCCTTTGCCGCTGTTGGAGCGCCACGGCGATGCCCGCATCGGTCCCTCCGGCGCTTCGCAATGGACGCCGCTGGAGCGTCAGATGGTCGCTGCAGCCACCTCCGATCTGCTCGATTTGGCGGATGGCTACTATGCATCGGGAGACGTCGGGCTGCGGTACCTGGCCCGGCCCGCGGCCACCGCCGTCGTGGCGGCGAGGCTCATCTACTCTGACATCGGACGGGTCCTTCGTAACCGCAACTGCGATCCAGCGCAGCCACGTGCGTTTGTCTCCGCGCCGCGCAAGGTCTACCTGGCTGCCAAGGCAGCCTATCGCAGCCGCGGACGGCCAGCCGCCATTGTTCCAACCCTTCCGCAACGTCCGCTTGGTTTTTGCGACGTTGCGAGCCTGTAAAGGCTGGGGGGGCCCCGACCCTACTTCAGTGTTGCCGTCATGCGCACCCGGCCGCCGCGGTATTCGAACTTGGCATCGTCGAAATCGGGCCCGGTGTAGGTGTTGCGAGCGTTGCGTGAGGCGCAGTACTCCTCGGTCGGCATCCCCATCGCGTTGGTGTCCAACTTCCCGTTGCGGTTCTCGTCATGATAGGCGGAGATGGCGTAGGTGCCGGGGGGAACGTTGGCGAACACGCAAGTGGCCCGGCGGTTGTTGATCCGAGCCCAGGCCGGGATGACCGGGGTCTTGAGCCAACCCTTCTTGACGAACAGGCCGCAGACCAGCTGACCATTGTCGTTCTTGGGCTGCAGGGCAAAATCGATGACGTTGCTCGCCAGAGACGCCGTGGGCTCGGCGCGACCCTCGGAGCCGACCAGCACGGCCAGCGCACCGAGCAGGACCAGGGAACCAACCAGTCGTCGCATACCGGTCCATTTAGGGTCCGAAGCCCCCATGTCAAGTCCCGTGGCCCGGCCGCTGAAGCGCGGGCGGCAAGGCGGGCCCGGGTTGCGTCCCCACCGGCCCCGTGGTCTCGTCTGGAGCGTGGGAAAAATTGAACCAAGGCCAGTCCAGGAACGACCTCGGCTTTGGGTTTTCGGCCTGGGGTGGTTGGCGCTGTCGCTGGTCAGCTTCGGGTGCCTGTGGGCTATCGCCCCGCCTCGCGTTCTGCCCCGCACTGCATCGGCAACTGAGTTTTCGGCAGAGAGGGCGCTCGATTGGTTGCGCCGCTTCGCTACCCAGCCGCGTCCGCCGGGCTCCGAGGCGCATCGTCAGGCCCGAGCCTTCCTCGTTTCGGAGCTGCGGGACCTGGGTCTCTCCCCGGAGCTGCAAGATGCCAGCGCTACCACGGTGGTGGGGGACCACTACATGGGCGCCCGGGTGACGAACGTCTTGGCGCGCATCCCGGGTCAACATCCCGACGCGAAGCTGGTGCTCCTGGTTGCCCACTACGACTCGGTGCCGAATGGCCCCGGGGCGGCCGATGATGGCTCGGCCGTGGTGACGCTCCTGGAGACGGCCCGGGCGCTCCTCGCGGGGCCCCGGCTGCGCCGTGATGTATGGCTCTTGTTCACGGACGCCGAGGAGCTGGGTCTTCTGGGCGCGCGCGCCTTCGTCAGTCAGCATCCCTTGGCACATCGGGTTGGCGTGGTGCTCAACTTCGAGGCGCGGGGCAGCCGGGGGCCGGTTACCATGTACGACCTGACCCCGGACAATGCGGCGTTGGTCGAAGGCCTGGCCCACGCTCCGCACCCGATCACCAGCTCGTTCATCGCTGCGCTGTGTCGCCTGTTACCCAATGACTCTGATCTGACCGCCTTCCGGGAGGCGCGGATCCCGGGGATGTCGTTCGCCCTGGCGGATGGTCTCGAACACTACCATCACCCGACCGACAGCGTCGACAACCTCGACCCCAGGAGCGTGCAGCATCTGGGGGACTACGCCCTGCCTCTGGCGCGCCATTTCGCCGGCGCGGCGGGGACGGGCGTTGGCTCTAACGATCGCGTCTTCTTCGATTTGTTGGGCTCCCGATTGGTCAGTTGCTCCACGGCGGTGGCTCGCTGGCTCGGTTCGTTCGTGGTGGGAGCGGTGCTGCTGTTCCTGTTCCAGCACCGCAACGAGCTGGCTTCGGGATGCCCAACCAGGCGCGCCCTGATCGGTCCGTGTTTCGTCCTGTCCGCGGCCCTGTGCGGCGCGCTCTGGTCGTTCGCGTCACTTGGTATCGCGGGATCCCTGGGCAGCGCGGCGGCGGCAAAACCCCTGGTTCTGGCCGGGATGGCCTGGAGCCTCGGGCTCCTTGCTCTCTTGGTGAAACGCGCCGGTTCGGCCAGCGTCAAAATGGCCTGGCATGAGGCGAACCTTGTCTGGGGTGTGGTCCTGCTGGCGGCTTCTCTGGTTCTGGTCCCCGCAATCACGATAGCTCTTGCCGTCCCCCTCGCGATGGCGCTCGCAGCCGCGTGGATCGAGCGACGCTTCGGCGAAAGCCGCCCCCAACTCGCCTGGCTGCTGGTCGTTGCCTCTTGTGCGTTGGCGATGCCGGTGGCCGTGGAGTGCGTCTACGCACTCGTCGTGGGAGGTGGCCCGCAGTTGCTCCTTTTGGCCGGTGCCCTGTTCGGCGGCTATCTGGGCCTGTTCATGCCGTTGTTCTGTGGCATTCGGCGCTCTGCGGCGCTCGGGCTGTTTCTGGTCGGCGTGGTCCTGGGCCTGGTCGGGATTGCACGGGCCCGAACTCAGGCCAAGAGCCTGGCCACCGACACGGTGATTTACGCTTCGAACGCCGACGATGGACGAGCCATCTACGCCCGACCGGATGGGGAGGCCTCCCCCTGGTTGGCGCGACTGATCCCGCCGGATGCTTCGCGGGCTCCCTTGCCGAAGCTGTCCGTCATCGGTCGCATCTGGCAGTTCGTTCCTGCGCCGGCCCCAACCCAATCGGGGACCAATCCCCTGCGACTCGTCTCCAACCGCCTCGACGGTCAGGCGCGAAGGCTCACCCTGGAGCTCACCTCGGATGCACCCTGTGTGGAGCTGTGGCAGGAGCAGGGTCCCGGGCTCGCTCTACTCGAGATCGACGGCAACCGGCCGCGCCGGTGGGTTCGATTCTCTCCCGACCTGGATCCGGAGCTGTTTCGTCTGGCCACGGGCGACCAATCGCGCCGGGTGTTCTGGACGAGATACTGCGGTCCGCGTCCCCGGGGCATGCAACTGGTCCTGGGTGTGAAGGGGACCGCCCCCGTCGCTCTTCGGGCCAGCGAAGAGTACCTCGGTCTCGGCGCGCTGCGGCGTCCCCCGGGAACCTACCCCAGCACCGAGAGCGACCGATTGATCGTCACCCGCGGCTATCGATTTTGAGAACGGGTGTAATCGTCGCGTCCCCTGCTGCGTCAGCATGAACAGAGCCAACAAGCCTCGTCTGGCTCGGTGACCAAAGGAGATCCTCATGTCCTGTTGTTGTGACCAGCACGCCGACGAATCCTCCAACGAAGCCCAGAAACCCCATGGATGTGGCTGCGGGGAATCGACCGAAGCGGACGCCGGCTGTGGATGCGACGATTCCTCACAGAAGGGTGGCTGCGGATGTGGGGAATCTTCCCCAAAAGCCGGTAAGGGCGGTGGTTGCGGATGTGACGACCGCCCCGGTCGATGCCACCGGTCCTGCTGTTGCCACTGTCACTGCCACTGCCGTTGCCATTGCTGTTGCTGTCACTCGAGATGCGGCTGCGGCGGTCATGGGCACCACCATGAACCGTCGCGACATTGCTGCTGCTAGGGAGTCCTCGAATTCGGGCTGGCGCCGCCGTCAGCCCGACCCCATATTCTTAGGCAGCAGCCGATGCACGACCTTCACCCCGTAGCTCCCAGCCCCCACCCCGTGGCGGTGGGGCCCGTCGCCGAGCTCGCGCTCTCCCGGGAGCGCTTCCTTGGCTTTCTGTTCCGACAGACCGGCGACTATGCGTTGGCCGAGGAAATCCTGCACAACGGCTTTGCGCGCGCCCTTCAGGCCGAAGAGTCGCTGCGCGACGAGGAATCCGCCCCCGCCTGGTTCTACCGTCTGCTGCGGAATGCCGTGGTCGACCACCATCGCCGGATCGACGCCGAGGAGCGGGCACTGCGGGCGCTGCACCGGGAGCCAGTTGCTCCACCCGAGCAACCCGATGCGCACATTCTGGCCGATGTCTGCAACTGTCTGGTCCCCCTGTTGGATTCCTTGCCCGAGAGCTACGCGGAGATCTTGCGCGAGGTGGATCTGAAGGATTGCTCCCCCAAGGAGTATGCCGAGGCGCATGGCATCAGTCGCAACAACGCCACCGTGCGCCTGCACCGGGCCCGCCAGGCCCTGCGTGAGCGAGCCAGCGCCTGTTGCGGCGCGAACTGTGATGGCCATTGCGGTGGCCAGGGTCCCGGGCATTCCTAGGGAGCTTCGAAGGCGCCCAGATCGCAGGGTTCACCCCTTGGCTCACCCCTTTGATCGGTGGGTGCGCAGTCGGCTCCCGCGTCCAGGACCGGGCTGTCCTCGGCGGGCTGCATGGTGAGCGTGGCGCCGCCGTTGTCCGCGGGCTCGGCGAGCTTGGGATCGGCGAAGAGGGGCTCCTCGGTGCACAGCGAGTCACCTTCGCCGGGCTCCGGCCACTGCAGGTTGTGACTCCCAGGCATCGTGTTCGTGCAGTTCTGACCCTGATTCCAGGGATTGTCGGCGGTGTTGAAGGCGACGACGCTATTGCTCATCGACCAGCTGTCTTTTTCGTTGCTGACCGCTCCACCGCTGAACACGGCCGTGTTCCCGATCATCGTGACGTGGGAAAGAGCGATGTTGAACCCGGAGATGGCCCCGCCATATCCTCCCTCTTCTCCGTCCACTCCAGCATCATTGTGATAAAAGGTGCTGTTGAGGATGGTGACCGGTGCCTCGCCGTCGGTCCAATAGGCCCCGCCGTGGACATCGGCGTGGTTGCCGATGAACGTCGAGTTGGCCAGCTGTAGCGGCGCGTTGCCGGTGCGCAGGGCACCGCCCAAGGCGCTGCCGTCGCTGGGCCGCGTGACCCGGTTGCCTTCGAAGCTCGTCTGGTTGATGAGGAAGCGATCCCCAGGGTACGCCCAGAGATACACGGCACCACCCTGCCCCACGGTCTGGTTGTTCTCGAAGCGACAGCCGCAGATATCGATGTCGCCGCCGATATCGTCGTCGATCTTTTCGCTGGCCCCGTCATCGTAGACGGCCCCGCCGCCCGTCTGGGATTCGTTGTCGACGAACGTGGAGCCAACCAGCTTCATGGGCGAGAGCAGGTTGTCGATGGCCCCGCCGCTCACCGCGCGGTTACCCGAAAAGCTGCTGTTGACGACGAGCAGGCTCCCGCCGTTCGACTGGTAGATGGCGCCACCCCCCTCGATCCCCTCGTCGCTTGCCACGTTGTCGGAAAAGCTGCAGTCGAACACGGAGAGCTGGCCCAGCCAGCCCACGCGGATGGCTCCGCCGCTGCCCAGGACGTCATCCGTGGGGATGGCGTGACCCCGGACGAAGCCAAGGCCCTGAACGGTCAACTCGACCCTGGCCGCGCTGTGGAGGATCCGGGTTTCGCCCCCGCCATCCAGCGTGACCAGTCCACCGCCGTGAAGGTTCGCATCCACTGGAACGGAGAGCTCCTGCTCGATGGGGATGGTCACGGACTCCGATCCACAGTCGAAGCGGATGTCGCCACCCTGCTCTAGCGCCTCACGGAGCGCCTGCTCGGTGCAAGAATCCGGAGCCCCATTCCCGACGACCAAGGCTTCGCCCGCGACAGCAGGCGGCTCGGGAACCTCGCAATCCGAGGCGGGTGGCTCGAACTCTTCTGCCGTCACCCCGGGGCCGCCCGAGTTCTCGGAACATCCCAAGGTGAGTACCGCTACCAAACCGAGCGCTACCCCACAGCCTGCTTTAACGTGCATACAAGGAATAGTATACCACGAAGTGAATCATTCCACCGCGACCCGCGTCACGCTCCACCAGGGGCCACGGGAGGTGCCCCGCATCGCAGCCCAGTACCAGGCCGAGACATCGGCGAAGGTCTTCTGGTCGCGGTCGGTGATCCGCTCCTCGACGGTCAGCTTCGAGCCGTTCTTCTCGGCAACGAAGCAGGCTCCGCTGCCCGAGAGCTTCTTGGGGCAGTGCGCCAGGTGCTGAACGGCGAAGCCGCTAGCTCGAAAGCAGTCCTCGGCGGGGTGGACACGACGGGTGGGCGACGTGATGAAACGCACGATGTACTGGCGATGGCTGTCGCCGAACTTGGCGATCCGTCCCGGGAAGCTCCGGGCGAAACCGCGCTCCGCTTCGGAAAGCGACAAGGTTGGCAGGGTCACCCCCGGTTCGAGTTCGGGCCAGCCCGGAAAGGGGACGGATTCTTGGCTGCCTGGCGAGGTTGCCCAGCAGAAGCACGGCACCGTTGCTGCCAGGACCAATACCGCCGCATAGAAAGGAAGGCTACGCATGGGTGTTGCCTCTTCGCATCCACTGACCCAGTGCACCGATCATCGCCAGGGCCAGGGCGAACAGGACCAAGCCTACCCCTTCATGAGTCACGAAGGGTAGCCTCACCAGATCGAGCTCCAGATAGAACAGCGCTGCCGCGCGCAGGACGTTGGCCAGCACGAGGCACACCGCGACGGCCAGCATGAAAACCATCGTGGCTTTTGCGCTCAGGCGTGACAGGACCGCCAAGA
This sequence comes from uncultured Polyangiaceae bacterium, assembly GCA_964648165.1. Lineage (GTDB taxonomy): Bacteria > Myxococcota_A > Polyangia > Polyangiales > Polyangiaceae > FEN-1139. Next base: position 33,626 of record CAZYKT010000032.1, read on the forward strand.
GACTGGCCGCGAAGCCTCCGGCCCAGAGCATCCTGATGCCACTACAGGGGGCATCGACCATGACCACCCGTTCACCGAGGCGCAGACCGACGCCCGAAAGCTCGACGTCCAACCCATTGAGCCCCAAGAACTTCGCCGTGATTGCGGCAACCAAGACCCGCAAGGGATAGCCGAGATAGAACTGTACCGACGCGATCAGGGGCAGCCCCAAGAGCAGTAACCCCCAGAGACCAAGGTTGAGCGGGGCACCGAAGTAGAGCCGAGACAGCAGCAAAGCGAGCGCCGTCATGGCCAGGACACCGCGGGGCAGGGGGGTCAGCAAGGGGTAGGTCACCGCGTAAAGGAGAAGTACCAGCGCGGGAGCTCCCAGTTGCGGCGCGGCGCATTGGGTGCGACGTCGGGAAACCACCAGCCCCGCGACCGCCAACAGGGCCAGGATCCCGAAGGGCTCGTCCGAACCATCCACGGCTCGTAGCGCGATCCAAAAAAAGACGGGCCAGAGCGCGGCACCGGTACCGATGACCAGGCCTATCCGGTTCAAGCCGTTTGCCATCGGGACCTTTGCCTTTTGAGCTGCCAGAGCACCAGTCCGAGGCCCAAGGCGAACAATGCCCAGGTCTCCGGCTCGGGGACGGACGGCGAGCTCGCGACGCCGCGGCCCGGTTCGAGCTTGGCGGCATCGTATTGGGCGGCGCTTTCCAGAACCACGGCTCCGCTCACCGCCGTCACCAGACGGTGCGAAACGGCCAGCTCCTGAACCTCGGTGGGCGCTGTGCTGCGCAGACGGTTGATCTCGTCAAAGGCCCACAGTCTAGCCAGATGCCCGCTCCCCAAAGCAACGCTGGGCAGCTCGGCGACCTGTCGCCGGGTGCGGACCGCCACCCAATCGGAGTCACGCCCCGACCAGCGATGGAATTGACGGCGCAGATCGTCCCCCAGAGTTGCACGCCGCGGCAGAGCCGATAGCTCGGGGGGGGTGCCTAGCTCCGTCAGATCGACGTGCTCGCCCGCCGAGACCTGGGAACTTACGAGCATGAACGGGCCGCGCTCGAAGTTCTGCTGCAGGGCATCGAAGGAGCCCAAGCTGACCGGTTGCGGGCCGTGGATCCACAGCACGCTTGCATTCTCGACCCCCCGCACGAAGCTTCCGGCCTCGACCAGTGCCGGGAGGTTATCCACACCACCTTGGGGATCGACGTCGTTCAGCTGTTCGGCAAGCTCTCGGAGATCACCTGGCTTCTCCGGTTTCAGCTCCAGGAAGCCCTGATCGGTGGCCAAGAGTAGCTTGAGCTCGGGCACTGGACCAAGGGCAGGTAGGGCAGAGGCCAGCTCCGGGATGGCCTTGCGCATCGACTTCGAGCTGTCGACGACCAGGGCCAGGCGTTGGAGTCGTGGGAACGACGTCTTCTTGTACTCCTGTTCGATGATGAGATGGGACCCCACGGACATCCCACCAGCATCGGGGGGCGCCGTGCTCGGATCCTCCACGAAGGCATATAGAGCACCGCTGCGCTGGGCCTGGATCACGGGCGAAGACTCGCCCTCGAGTGCGCCCTTCATCGGAGCATCGAGGACGAAGGCTCCCTTTGCATTGCGTGAGACGGGACGGCCCGCAAGGCTCAGGGGCTGCTTGGACTCCAACCAGACCCGGTGGGACAGCGAGGAGGAAATGGCGAAGTTGCGGGCGGTGAGATGGGGTAAAACGACGCGACCCTGGCTCTCGGAATCGAGCTTCAGCGGGAAGGTGAGCCCAATCAGGATCTTCATCTCCTTGCCCGCGGGGGGGATGGGATAACACTGCAGGGCAATCCGGTCCGGGCCCACCTGCGTGACCAGCAGGGGATCGCGACGCGCCCGCACCACGTTACGGTACGCCTCCCGAACCTGACGTCGGCCCCCGAAGGCGGCTTCGTGCGGCTCGCCGTCGATGAAGAGCGTCACCCTCGAGACCACGGCTCCGGGCGGCAGCACCATCTGCGCGCGGGCCTCGGCCTCTGCCCAGGCGGCGTAATTGCGCAAGACCATGGTCCATTCCACGTAGCCCAGGACGTCCTGGGCATTGATGGAGCCGTCCACGCGGCTCCCCACCAGCTCCAGCGACTCGTTGACCGGTCCCACCCGCGAGGTGCCACGGTGTGGGTCGAAGCTCTGGCGTTGCTCCCGGGTGGTCTTGTCAGGGTCGAATACGGCTTCTGCGTCGTTGCCGGTGACGCGGTAATAAACCTGTTTGGCTTGGTCAGGGCTCACCGTGGAGGGCAGCCAGGTATTGGGCAGCAGATTCGCGCGTCTCGGTCCCCAGCTGTTGGAGGCTGCCAGGAGCTCCTGTTCGTTTCCCCAGCTGCGCAGTAGGTCGACTCCCCTTTTGACCTCTACGGGATCGCTGCTGGTGGCCAGGCTCAGGCCGTGACGGGTGACCAGGCGGGGAACCTCCGCACCCAGCAGAAGCAGCACGCCCAGCGCAACGCCAAGCCCGGTTCGAAATCCAGCGCGACGGTACCAGGCGCGACCGGGGAAGGTGGTCGCGGAGCGATAGATCCTTCGCTGCCAGAGCACCCCCGCCACCAAGGCACCCAGGGGTGCCATCGGTAACAACCCAATCCCCATCCACGCAAACAGGACCCCCATCGGCACCAGTGGAGCGAAGATGACCGAATAGACCGATGCGATGCCCAGCGTCACCCCACCCAGAAGATCGAGCTGGAATGCCCGGTGCCTGGTGGGGGGAACGGCGAGGAGCAACAGATGGTGAAGGGGCACCAACAGGAGCAGGGCGATATGCCAGCGAGTGGGCGCCGGATCGAAGAACGACTTGGTGCAGAGATCCTTTTCGAGGATCGCCGCCACGGGTAGCACGATGCCAAGAAGGGCCGACAGGACGCCGAGCCAGACGGATACCGGTTTGGTCTGGGTGGGGTCAGGCAAGGCGGCGGCCGGGTCCGGTAATGGGGTGGTCATTCCCGGATCGAACCACAGCCGTATGCAAGCCTCGTGAAGGATCCGTGCAAGGTTAGCGCATTGATCGTGCAAAAGTCGTGCAGGTCCACCCGGTCCCGCCAAACCGTGCGAAAGTACTCAGCGTGGCTCAGCTTCTGATTGTCGACGACGACGGGCACATCCGGGAGGTGCTGCGTTTCGCCCTCGAGCAAGCCGGCCACGCCGTGACAGAGGCTCGTGACGGGGCGCTGGCCTGGGCCGCCGTGCAAGAGAAGCGATTCGATCTGGTGGTCTTGGACGTAACCATGCCGGAGATGGACGGGCTGGAACTCTGTCGCCGCATCCGGACCCAGAGTACGATCCCCATCATCTTCGTTTCCAGTCGTGACGAGGAGCTGGATCGGATCCTGGGCTTGGAGCTGGGTGCCGACGATTACATCACCAAGCCCTTCAGCCCCCGGGAGCTGGTCGCGCGGGTCAAGGCCGCTCTGCGACGTTACGACGAGATTCGAGCCCTAGAACGGCGTGCCACGGCCGATTCACCGAGCCCCAAGACGCTCCTGCATCTGGGCCTGGTGCTGGATCCGGAACGCTGCCAGTGTCGCTACCTGGGCCAAGGGATCTCGCTGACTGCTACCGAGTTCGGCCTGCTAGAGGTGTTGCTTCGTCATCCCGGTCGGGTCTACTCGCGGACGGCGTTGGTCGACGATGCCTATGGTAGGGAGCACCACATCTCCGAACGAACCGTGGACAGTCACATTCGGCGGGTCAGACAAAAGCTGGAGTCGGTGGGGCCGCAGTTGGTCGAGACCGTTTACGGCGTTGGCTACCGGGTGAGGGAGGACTGAGCGTGCTGGGTCGCGTGGGGATTCGTCTGATCCTATTGGGAGTGGGGCTGGCGGGTCTGGTCCTGCCCGTCCTCGCCCTGTTGGCACTTGATGCGTTCAGCCTTCACCTGGTCCAGCAAACCGAACTACGGCTACTGGGGCAGGGGGCGGTGGTGGCCCAGGCCTATCGCCTGGCGTGGGCGGGAGAATCGCAGCGCCCGGTCGGGGATCCGCGCCCCTTGGCGCGCCGGGACCAGCGCTACGCGCCCTTCCGCGGATCGATCCAGAGCCTCTCCGAACTCGCAGAACCCTTGCCCAGTCCGTTCCCGAAGGCCCACAGCGTCGAGCCGGCCGCGCTCCGAGCGGGGCAACGTCTGCAACGGATCCTCGAGGACAGCCTGATCTTCCATCTGACCGGCGTAAGGGTCGTCGACCGTGAGGGCACGGTGGTGGCCAGCTCCCAACCCGAGGTTGGCTACTCGCTGGCTGGTCTGAATGAAGTGCAGCGTGCCCTGGCTGGTGAATACCGAGCCGTGCTCCGCCAACGGGTCAGCGACGAGCCGGCTCCCCCCCTGGGAAGCCTTTCTCGGCGTGGCAAGCTGCGCGTGTTCAGTGCGCAGCCCATCTTCGACGCCGGAGTCGTCATCGGGGTCGTCTATCAGTCGCGCACCGCCGAGACCAGCGTGGAATGGCTGTGGGAGCAGCGTCGCGGCCTCTTGCTTTTCAGTGCCGCCTTGATCCTGTTGGCCCTGCTCCTCTCGGTCGGGTTCGCGCGGACCATCGAACGGCCTCTTCGCGCCATGAGCCAGGCTGCAAAGGCCATTGCCGATGGGAGGCAGCCCGAGAGCGGCGTCTTCCTTGCTGGCGGGCCCCGCGAGGTGCAGCTGTTGGCGCGCTCGCTGGACACCATGAACCAGCAGATCCAGCGGCGGAATCGGTATATCACCGAGTTCGTCTCCACCGTCGGGCACGAGCTGAAATCTCCGCTGACGTCCATCACCGGAGCCTCGGAGATCCTTTCCGAGGAATGGGACCAGATCCCCCCGGCTCAACGGCAGCGCTTCCTCTCCAACATCCGAGCCGCGGCGGAGCGCACCACCCTTCTTGTGACCAAGCTGTTGACCCTGGCCCGCGCCGAGAATCCGGCGATCGTCGCGGAACGGCAGGACATCGACCTGTTGCGACTCAGGGACGACCTTTTGGAGCACCATCCGGACCAGGTGGAGGTGACCGTCGTTGGCAACCAGCCCAGGGTGTGGGCTTGCCGCGACGAGCTCGACTGCGTGTTGAACAACCTGTTGGACAATGCCCTGCGCTACCGAAATCAGTCCAAGGTCAAGGTCCTCTTCACCACCTTACCCTCGGGGCATCTGCAAATCGAGGTCGAGAACGATGGTCCGCCCATCAGCCCCGGCAACCAGGCCCGCGTGTTCGATCGCTTCTTCACCACGGAGCGCGACGCGGGGGGCACGGGGTTGGGACTTTCCATCGTCAAGGCCCTGGCTGAGGCCAGGGGTGGTTCGGCGGCGGTGAGTTCGGACGACCGGCGGACGAGATTCACCGTGGTCCTTTGACCCCAAACCATGCCACACCTTCATCGTGACGACCGGCGCCTAAACTAGCACGGGGCCTGTTGCCTGTCGTCGTGCCCTTGTGTTGGTGCGGTTGAGCCGCGACCTGGTGCGAAAAGCTCGGGAGCCGTCAGCCGATTCCGTTCCGACCCATCCGGAAGAGGCGGACCATTTCGCGTCCGCGCTCAGCGGCATGCTGGATTTCTCGTAGGCTGGTCTCGACGAATGCCGGGTCGTCGCGGCACTCTCGGGCCAGCTCGGCACGTCCCATGATTGCGTGCAAGACGTTGTTCATGCCGTGCAATAGCTCCCCGAGCCGGACCTGTTCTGGTTGCTGGCCTTCGAGGCCCGAGGGGCCCTTGAGCTCTAACATGGACATCATGACACCCTGCGTCGTCATCGTGATGGCTCTGCGCCCAGTTCGACGAGTAGACATCCCGTCGAAGAGGACGGGCCGCATCGGCCAGCAGGGCCCACGCAAGCCTCATACCGAGACGCCTTGGGCTCCACCCTTGCGGCGCTCGGTGCCAAGATCGCGAAAGTCGCAGAGGTTGCCAGGCGCGCCGGACCTGCCCCGCCGCCCTGGGGGTCCCGGGCTGTAGCCCACGCCCGACAGCTGTTGGCTCCAGCCGACACCCGGCCCCCGTTCTGGGGCATGCCCGAGGCGCAAGTCGTGCGGGTGTTCCTCCCTTGTGCGACATCTGCCCCCGATTCTTGACCGGTAGGGCCCTGTGAGGTTATCTGGCACGCTCATTGCTCCGGCGACATGCCGGAACGTGCCGGGAGTGTTGTCTGTCCGGGCGCCCCAGCGTCCGGCCGCGGATGCGATTTCTCGGCCGTGTGATAACCGCCCCATCGGTCGTGTCTCACAAGGAACCATCGAACATGAATCTCTGTCGTTTCTCGGTACTCTCGGGACTCCTGGCCACCGGCGTTTGCCTCGGTGTTGCCGTGCCCGCTCAGGCTCAAGAGGTCGCAGGCGGACTGATGGCACACGAAGCAGCGACCACAGGGACCACCGACGTGGCCAGCACCGGCTTCGAGACCACGGACACCAAGGCGGCCGAAGCCGAAGCGACGAAGAACATCACCGAATTCCAGGTCTCGGCGGGCGCCTTGACCAGCTCTGGCAACGCTCGCCTTCTGTCATTCACCGGGGCCAGCCGATTCCGGGCCCGTCGCGAGGCCAACCAGTTGAGCATGGCCGCAGCCGGCAACTACTCGCGCTCGGCCGCCACCGCCGACGATGACATGCAGACCACCCTGCGCAACGTACAAGGCAAGATCCGCTACGACCGGTTCCTGGGTCAGGGTTTTGCGTTGTTCGCCTCGCTCTCCGGACGCAACGACAAGTTCCAGGGCTTGGTGCTCCGCTCCAACTTCGATCCGGGCTTGGCCTACTACTTCCTGGACAAGGAGAAGCATCAGCTCTGGACGGAACTTGGCTACGATCTGCAGTACGACGTGCGTCGCGACGCCAACCTCCAGTTGGCTGCTGAGCAGGGACAGGACCTGGACAAGACCGACGTCCGCCACAGCATGCGGCTCTTCTTGGGCTACAACGGCAGCATCAACGACGTGGTGGGCCTGAACACCGGGCTCGAATATCTTCAGGGATTGCCCGAAACCGAGTACTGGCGACTCAACTGGGACGTGGGCCTTACCACCTCGTTGAGCGGCAAATTCTCGGTCGCCACCACCTTCAGCCTCAAGTACGACAACGAACCGTTGCCCGAAGTGAAGAACACCGACACCGTAACGGCGGTCAACCTGGTGTACCAGCTCCTGTAGGCCTAGAAACCATCATGCGAGGTCATTCCGTGAAGCACTTTGTCTATCTTCCCGCCCTGGTTCTATCCACCCTACAGGTGACGGCCCTGGCTCAGGACGCACAGGTCTCCGTTGGCGCCGCCGCATCCCCCGATTCGGGTGCTGATGCCTCCGCCACGGGAGCCGCCGCAGCCCCGGCCGCGCCAACCCAGGCAGCCTCCCGAGCCCCCGAGGCCGGCCTCTTCGAGCTGGGCCTGTTCGGTGGCCTCTTCTTGCCCTCCTCTTCCCACAACCTGCAGGCAGAGCCCTCCGCCTATCACGAGTACGACTCGATAGCGCCCGAGCTCGGCCTGCGTCTGGCGTACTTCCCCTGGGCGGCCCTGGGGGTCGAGGCGGAAGGCGCCATCATGCCCAGCTCGGTCAAGGACGGCGAGGGCGCCGGACTCTGGGCAGGTCGCGGACACCTGGTGCTGCAGCTCACCTCCTCGGAGCTGACGCCGTTCTTGGTGGCTGGCGCAGGCGCGCTGGGTGCGAACAGTCAAGAGATGGGCAGTGACTCCGATTTCGGTGTCCATTTTGGTGCAGGCGTAAAGCTCCCGCTCGACGACGTACTCTCGGTCCGTTTGGATCTGCGCGACACGCTCTCCCAGGGGGACCAGGACTCGGGCAGCGACATTGCCCATCACCTGGAGGGCCTGTTGGGCCTGACCTTCACCATCGATCGCTCCCGTCCCCCGCCACCGCCTCCGCCTGACAGCGACGGCGACGGAGTCGAGGACGCCTCCGACAAATGCCCGACCGTGGTGGGCGTAGCGCCGGATGGCTGTCCCGCGGACAGTGACGGTGACAAGATCATCGACGCCGACGACCAGTGCCCCACCCAGGCGGGCCCGGCCCCCACCGGCTGTCCTCCACCTCCGGACCGGGACGGCGATGGCGTTATCGACGAGAAGGACGAGTGCCCGGACCAGGCAGGGCCCATGGCCAATGGATGCCCGGATCCGGATCCGGACAAGGACGGTGTGCTCCTGGAGCACGACAAGTGCCCGACCGAGCCCGAGACCGTCAACGGTTTTCAGGATGCCGACGGATGTCCGGACGAAATCCCCGAAGCCGTCAAGCGCTTCTCGGGGGTGATCCAGGGGATCGAGTTCGACTTCGGCAAGGCCACCATCCGGCCCGTTTCGCGACCCCTTCTGGATCAGGCCGCCCAGACCCTCACCGAGTACGCCGATCTGAAGCTATTGATCAGCGGCCACACCGACAATGTTGGCGCCCGCGAGCGTAATCTGGCGCTATCCCTGCAGCGTGCGGAAAGTGTCCGGCAATACCTGATCGACAAGGGGATTGACGCCTCTCGCCTACAGGCGCGGGGCGCGGGACCGGACGAGCCGCTCTCCACGGAGAATACCAAGGCGGCGCAGCAGAAGAACCGCCGCATCGAGTTCAAGATCGCCACCCCTTAGTCGCTGCCCTGCGACATGGTACGGGCCGACGGGCTATTGCTCGCCGGCTCGTACTGTTTGGGGCCCCTGGTGCGCGGACCTGTCTACTCCACGCGGAAGACTCCGCGCAGATCCTCCGTGCGTGAGATGGGGCAGGCGTCCTTTTTGATGGACGTAGCGCGGAACTGATAGACCATCCCACTCTCGAGTTCGGCGTCGGTGCACTCGACGCTGACCTCCTTTTCGCCGCTGACACCGGGCACGTCCAACTTCTGCCATACTTGGTTGCCCTTGGCGTCGTAGATCGCGACCTCATAATGGTCCTCTCCGGAGTCGTCAGCCCATCGCAGAGTGGGCACCCCGCTGACCAGTTCCTCCCCATCCGGATCTATCACCTCCAAGGAGCCGGTGACCTTGAAGCTGTCATCCAGCACGATGTCGTCACCCTCCACCTGGATGCGGACGATCTCCGTGCCCCCGATGCAGACATCCGGGTCCCGCACCAGATCGTCGTTCTCGAAAGCGGCCAGAACCACGTAGCGGCCATCGGGGACCCCTTCGATGGAGAAGTCGCCTGACACCCCGGTGGCCCGCAGTCCCGGCGGAACCTCGCCGCGAGCTGCATTTTCGACGAAGGTATCCTCCACGACCAGGATGACGGAGGTGTCGGTACCGTCTCCGGGGTTGACGATCTCGACCTTCCCGGATACCTGGTGGGCGGCTGCGTCGGTGGCCTGGATGGACAGAACCGCCACCGTTTCTCCAGCGATCACGTCGACGGAAACCGGCTCGAGGTTGCTCCCCTGCTGGTAGGCGGTCACCGTCACTTCTCCCTCGGGCACGTTGAAGAGAGTGAACGAGCCATCGGTATCGACCAGCGCCGTGGACTCGCCGGCCACAACCAACGTGCCCTTGGGCTCCTCGACGTCGACCTTCCCGGAGATGGTGCCAAGATCCTGGGAATCCTCGAGGGGAAGCAGGACGATGTCCGTCGCTGCTCCCTCCACCACGCCCTTTGTTTCCGCGTCGACACGAACCGGTATAGCCACCCGCGGCGCCATGGGGAACGTCTCGTAGCCGCTGGCATCGGCGCGTAGCGTGTACTCGGTCTCCATCGGCTCCCCCTCGGCGTTGCGCGGCACGGGAACCACCAAGGAATAGTGGCCGTCAGCATCGGTGGTAGCGGTCCCCGACACCGCCGCTCCATTGGCATCACGGGCCACGACGATCGCGCCCTCGACGGGGGCCCCATCCAGCGCGCCCGTGACCGTGCCCTCGACTTTGACCGGTTCGAAGCACGCCGGGTTGCCGTCGGCTACGTCTTCACAAACCAGACCCTCGTCACATCCCTGGTCAGTGCCGACCTGGCAGGTGTCGGCGGTCTCCTTCTCCTCATCCGAGCCACAGCTCAGGGCGAAAAGCGAGCCCAGTGCGAAAACGGCCGTGAATGTTCGGCCCCATGCGATCGTCATCGGCATTCTCCCTCGTGAATGAAGAAAATAACTCTACACCCCGTTCCCATATCGCGTAAAGGGAACGATGTAGGCCTCGGTGTGTCGTGCTTGGAAGGCAACAATCAACCTTGGCCGGGTCCCCGAATGGATTCGCGCCGGCGTCGGGAAGCGTTCAGACACCGAGCGCGCGCGCGATGAAGTAAGCGATGGCGCTGACGACGGCGGAGGCGGGGATGGTGAAGATCCAAGCCCACACGATGCGTCCCGCGATGCCCCACCGGACACCGCGCGCCTTCTGGACCGTTCCCACGCCAACGATGGCACCAGTGATGGTGTGGGTGGTGGAAACCGGAATGCCCAGAAACGAGGTCAGCCCCAGGGTCAACGCCCCGCTGGTCTCGGCGCAGAAGCCGCCAAAGGGGGTCAGCTTGGTCAGCCGCGCACCCATGGTCTTCACGATTCGCCAGCCGCCCATCAACGTGCCAAGCCCCATCGCGCTGTAGCAGGCGAGCACGATCCAGAAGGGGATCTCGTGGGCCTTGGGGAATTCCGAACCAAGGTACCCCTGCGAGAAGAGCAGGACCACGATGATGCCGATGGTCTTCTGGGCGTCGTTGGAGCCATGGCCCAGGCTGTAGGCCCCGGCCGAGACCAGCTGAAGCTTGCGGAACCAGTGGTCCACTCCTCCCGGGGTCTTGTTCTTCAAGGCCCACATCAGGATGACGAGGATGGTTCCCCCGACCACCATGCCGATCAGCGGTGAGGCCAGAATGAAGGCCGCGGTGGTTCCAATCTTCGACCAGCCCAGGATCGAGGGGCCACCCTTGGCCAATCCAGCGCCCACCAGGCCTCCCACCAGGGCGTGGGAGGAGCTGGACGGCAACCCCCACCACCAGGTCAGAAGGTTCCACACGATGGCCCCGGCCAGGGCTCCGATCAGAACCGCCAGATCCACCGCGCCCGGATCGATGATCCCCTTGCCGATGGTGCTGGCGACCTTCATCTCCGAGATCGAGAAGGCCAAGAAGTTGAAACAGGCCGCCCAGACCACGGCCTTGCCCGGCGAGAGGACTCGTGTGGATACGACGGTGGCTATCGAGTTGGCCGCATCGTGGAATCCATTGATGAAATCGAAGGCCAGGGCAGCCAGCACGATTCCAACGATGAGGATCAGATGGGTGTCCATGCGCGGGTTGGCGAGCCCCAAGCCGAGCTCGGCTGGTTAAAGGATTCTGTCCTTGCTGGGTCGCGGCCGCGACAGCCTTGTTACGTTTGTGCAACAACCGACGGGCCGAGGGAGGATGGTCGGCAACTCTTGCGTCTGGTATGAGGGGGCGATGCCGACCTGGCGCACTCCTGGTTGCGTTTGGCTACTGGCCCTTGCGGGCATCGGATGCGGCGAGCGCCGCCCGCCCCCCGAGGCCCGCGACCCTGCTCCGGTCACGGCGACGACCGTTGCCGCGCCGGTTTCATCGAGCAGCTCTCGACCGGACCCGTCGGCCCAGGCAACAACGGACGGGGACGCAAAGACCGCCCAGCCGCCGGCCACCGCCTCGCTTCAACCAGTTCTGGTCGACGACAACGGGGCCCCCCTACCTCAGACCGAGGATCGTCCCAGTGTCGAATCGCCAAGCTTCGAGGAGAGGATGGAGAAGCTGGCCCAGGCTATCCGCGAAGATCAACCCGATGTTGCGCAGGGTTCCTTCTTCCCCGTCCTTGCCTACCAACAGGTCAAGGCAGTGGCCAACCCAGCACGGGACTGGGAGTACCGCCTGATGCGCAATTTCAAGCGGGACGTCCACACGTACCACCAGAACCTCGGTCGCGACGCCGAACAGGCCAAGTTCCTCGGTGTCGACGTGCCCGAAGCGCAGGTGCGCTTCATGAAGCCGGGTACGGAAGGGAATCGCCTGGGCTATTTCCGCGTTCTACGATCGAGGCTGCATTTCGAGATGCCCACCGGCCAGAAGCGAGCTCTGGAGCTGACCTCACTCATCTCCTGGCGAGGCGAGTGGTATGTCGTCCATCTGAACGGCTTCGAGTAACCCATGGACTTCGACGCCAACCTGCTAATGGCCTCCATCCTGGTGTCCTCGGTGGGGTTCGTGCTCTTCGCCTATGGCAAGAAAATGAGCCGTGTCCCCCACCTGGCGGTGGGATTGCTGCTCATCATCTACCCCTACTTCGTCTCCAGCCTGCTCTGGATGCTTCTGGTCTTCGTCCTTTTGTGCGGCCTGTTGGTGCTAGCCAAGAAGCTCGGCTACTGACCAGAGTGCCTTCGGATCACATGGCGCAAATGCAGACCTCGTAACCGTGCTCCGCGCTCATGCCGCAGGAGTCGTAGCTGGCACCCACGATGGGGCAGACCCGACGGCAGTCGATCTCCGAGCAACGACCGCCATTGGTGCAGGCCAGCAGGCCATCGTCCTGGCAGGTCAGTGTGGTTGGATCGAGATCCGTGCACTGGGCAATCTTGTCCTGGTCCTCGAGCTCGTTGCAGGCAAGGTCCTCGAGGCAGTCCCGGAAGTACTCCGGATCGACCAGCACGGTGGCCAAGCTGCCCGTCATGGAACGGCAGGCGGCCTTGTCCGCGGCGCTCAGCTTCACGTCGTTGCAAGCCGCCACCTTCTGACACAGGGCATCCAGCGCCGCGACCGTGGCATCGACCCGGTCATCGTCGTTGTTGCAGCCGAGGCACAACAGGCCAAAGGCCACGCAGATCTTCCCATCCATCGAGCTGAATCGTCTCACGGACTTTCTCCCAGGACTTACGGACCGTGGTGATATTCGGTCAATCATTGCGGCACGCAGAGGTTGGATGTGTTGCAGACCAGTGTCTCGAAGTTGCAGCTGCCATCGGTGTTGCAGGGCTCACCGTTATCCCCTGAGTGCAGGCAGCAGCTGCTCTGGCCACAGGTTCCACCACCCGTGATACAGGCGTGACTGGCGTTGCAGGTGCCGTCGGTGCGGCACGGCTGATCAAAGCCGCCCGCTTCTGTGCACTGATGATAGCTGTTGCCGTAGTTGTCGGAGAGCTGCAGGCAGCGCAGATCCTCCGAAGCGCAGAGGCCAGCCTGGGTACAGGGTTGACCCGCTTCCCCAACGGGCAGGCAGCACTCGCCGAGCTCCACGACCGTGTCGCTCGGGCAATCGGGGTAGGCCGTGCACAAGAGCTCCCCCTCGCAGGACCCCTCGGTCGTGCAGGGCTCGCCGCTGCCCCCCACCGGGATGCAGCAGTCGTAGGTGCCAGCGGTATAGTCGTAGGGGCACAGGGAGGAATCGGTTCGACACTCGAACCCCGCATCGCAGCTCCCATCGGACAGACAGGGTTGTCCCTCGGCTCCCGCCTCCTGGCAGCAGCGATAGCCCATCAGGTTCTGATCATAGGGGCAGTTCAGGCTATCCTCCCGGCAGCTGAGTTCCGCATCGCAGGAGCCGTCGGCTCGACAAGGCTCGTCCACTGCGCCGGCACTGACACACAGATCGTTCAAACACTCCAGCCCCTCGTCGCAGGAGACCGCGGCGGGGCAACGCTCGCCCTCACCGCCTACCGGCTGACAGCAGCGGTACTCGGAGGTCGCATAGTCATAGCCGCAGGCACCGGAATCGGTGACGCATTCGAGCTCGGCATCGCAGCTGTCATCGCTGCGGCAGGGCTGATCCACAGCCCCCGCGGCAATACAGCAGCGGCCATCGGTGCTAACCCCCGAGCTGCAGCTCATGGTATTCGCCTGGCAGTCCAGGCCGGGGTCATCGCAGGTCCCGTCCGCGTTGCAGGGTTCGCCGGTGGCTCCAGCCGTCAAGCAGCAGGCGTAGGACGAGGTTGCCTGGTCGTACTCGCAACGGATGGTGTCCTCGGCGCAGGTCAGCCCTTCATCACAGGATCCCGCAGTGGGGCAGGCCTGTCCCAAACCACCCACCGGGCGACAGCATTCCGTGAGGGAGAGGCCGGCGACCCCTCGGCAGTTGGCGCGGTCGGCTCGGCACTCCAGGCCATCGTCGCAGGTCTGCTCTGCCGTACAGGGCTGATTCTCCGCCCCCGTCTCGAGGCACAGACCGTCAACGCAGGCCAGTCCCTCGTCGCAATTGCCGTCGGGGTCGCAGGGCTCGCCCGCGCTACCGACGGCACGGCAGCACTGGTAGCCCGTAAAGGTCGAGTCGTAGCTACATTGACTGACATCCTCGATGCAGGTCAGTCCAGGATTGCAGGTTCCATCCAAACAGGGCTCACCATTGCCACCCACCGGGCGACAGCACTGGGAGGTCTGACTATCCGAATCATAGCTACAGTAGCTGCTGTCCACCCGGCAATCGAGCCCCTCGTCGCAAGTGCCGTCGGCGTGGCAGGGCTGATTGGTGTCGCCCGCTTGCTGGCAGAGCTGACCGGTGCACTCCAGGCCCTCGTCGCAGGTGCCGTCGGAGTTGCAGGGGTCGCCGGAACCGCCCGAGGGCACGCAGCACTGATACCGTCCCGTCTCGTAGTCGTAGCTGCAGAAGCTCGAATTCTCGAAGCAAGCCAGTCCTTCGTTGCAGCTGTCGTCGGCTCGACAGGGCTCCCCCTCTGCGCCAGCGGGCAGGCAACAGGGCGTCGTACTGCAGTTGAGGGGATCCTCCCGGCAATCGAGCCCGTCCTCGCAGGTCTGGTCGGTGTGACAGGGCTGGTATTCCGCCCCGGCCTCCTGGCATATCTGGTCGATGCACTCCAACGCATCGTCGCAGGTCTGGTCGGCGTGACAGGGCTGATTCGCCTGTCCCACCGCGAGACAGCATCGGGACTCACCCAACTCCGAATCATACGAGCAGCGGAGGCTGTCCTCCACGCATTCCAGCTCATCGTCGCAGGTCTGGTCGGTGCGACAGGGGCCACCTTCGGCCCCGGCTATCACACACAGATCGGCGACGCAACGCAGGCTCTCGTCGTCGCAGGTGTCGTCAGCGTGGCACGGCATGTTCTCGCCGCCAGCGGGCTGGCACTCATAGGTGCCGACCAGAGAGCTGTACACGCACTCTTCGGAATCGTCCGGGCAAGCGTCACCAGGCACACAGCCGCCGATCGGTACCGTCCCAGTGCCGCCAGCGCCGATGGGGATGGCCTCTCCCGAGCAGACGCGGGGCAGGGCAGAGGGCACACAGGTGGAACCGGCGCAGAGCCCCTGGCACTCCCCGTCGCTGGTGCAGCCTTCACCCCAAGAAAGACCGTTTGCACCGGTGCTTTCGCTGTCATCGGAGTCGGTGACGCACGCCCCGTCCTCGCAACCAACGGTCCTTTTGGAAACGGCGGCGCACTCGAAATCGAACGAGCAGGCCTGCCCGGTGGGCACGGTCCCCGGCAAGGCTGCTCGGCAGTCGGACATATCGGGCGGCCAGGAGCCGCTGCACGCGGAGAGCTGATCCTTGACGGACTCGAGACAGGCCTTGGCCTTGGCGTCCACATACTCCACCTTGTCCGAGAAGTAGAAACGCAACGCCCCTAGGACCACCTGACGGCAGCCGGCCTTGTCCGAATCGTAGCCGGCGCTCTCACAGCAGTCGGTCAGTGCACTGCACGCCGTGCTGGCGATCTTGTCGGCGAAGGCGCGAACCTCGGAGGGCACGGCATCCACCAGCTCCTTGTCGTCCTTGTTGCAACCGGCTACGACGAGCAAGAGCATGGCCAGCTCCGGCCGGGTCCATCGCCAACGCCGACATCCTGGGGACACGAATCGCCGAGTCACAGGGGCTCCTTTGTCTGTGCACCGTCTCCTCACTGGGGAGAGGTGGCCATAATTGGGGCGAGCTCACCACGCTCGGCCCCTTCCGGTCAACCGCCCCGAGTGACCCTTGCATTGGGCTCCCGCCAGTAGGATAACGAGCTGGCGGGTCCGAACCCGCGCCCAGTCGGAAGATCATGAAGAAAGCCGCGCGTCCCCAGGACGCCCACGTCTTCGAACAGATCCCCAACGTGGGGCCCCGCATGGCCGAGGATCTGCGCCGGTTGGGTCTCGTTGATCCCCAGGAGCTCCGCGGTCGGAACCCCTATGCCCTGTACGTCGATCTGTGCAGAACCACCGGCACCACCTTGGACCCTTGCGTCATCGACGTCTTCATCAGTGCCACGCGTTTTATGTCCGGCGAGCCCGCACGACCTTGGTGGACCTACACCGAGGAGCGCAAGGCCGCGGTTCGCCGGCAACCTCGCCTGGTGACCACGCCATCCCGTCGAGCCGCCAAGTCCAAGACCTAGGTTGGTTGGGATCGGCGCAATGACGTGGCCAGGGGTTGTCAGTGCTGCTCTATTCCGCGTCGGTTAGTGCGCCAAGACACTGGTTCATCGAATCGGAACACGTCGACCATGGGTCCTCGGGTGTGACCGTCAAATTGGTCGTGTTCAAGCCCAGGCTGCAGGTGCAGTCCCAATCGGTGGTCGTCTCGGCATTCTGGTTGCAGTTGATGCTCAAGAACTCGCTGACCTGTAGGGACATCTCCCCAAGTTGAGCGTCGCGCGCACAGTTGTAGTAGCTGGAGCAATTGGTCTGGTACGCCGACTCGTTGGAGAAGGTGCAGGCGGGTTCGCTGAGGTAGGTGATGTCATCACTGCTGGCACAGACGGTTTGCAACGTCGAACAGGCGTCAGTCATGGGGGTGTTCTCGGGTAGCTGAACATCCATGGACCCCTGGTTATTGGAGCAGTTGCAGCCCAGTGCCTGTTCCTCATCCTGCCAGCAGGAGTAATTCTGTGAAGAGCTCACCACGAGTGACGCCCCTTCAACGATCTGACCCGATTGGGTGCAGCTGTAGCTGGTGGAACAGGACGTGGTCGACGTTTCCCGCCCGTTCATCGAGCACTCCTCGGCGGAGAGAGTAGGGGCCTCGACCGAGCCCATGCAAAGAGCGGCAACGTAGTTGCAGGAATCGGCGGCAACGACGCCAGCCAATTCGTACGAGTTCGAGAGCTCGTTCCGATTGCACCAACAGCTGGCCCGCCCCGGACTGGTTGCTGAACAGTCGACCCAGACGTAACGACCATCGCAATCCATTTCGGTACTGCAGTATCCATCACCCTCCCGTTGAAAGGAGGGTGTGCAACCAGCGGGTAGCTCCACCTCTGGTAGAGGTACGGTGACCTCGATGGTGCCTCCGGCGTTGGGCATGCCGCCCCGGCCCGGTCCGACACCTCCCGCCGGCAAGGGAGTTCCGCCAGTGGCGATCCAGCCTCCAGGTCCGATGTTGCCGCCAACGCCGGTTCCACCGGTGGAAGGAGCGCCGGCCTCCATCCAACCCCCGGGCTCCCCCGTACCCCCATCGCCTTCGCCACCAGCTTCGGTGCTCCCGCCTTCCTCGACGGAGGAGCCGCCATCACCGGTGTCGCCGGCATTTCCACCCTGGCTGGGTGCGTTGCCGGAGCCGCCCACCGAGGGCTCGGTTCCTCCCGAGTTGGGCCCAGCGCCTCCCACTTGAATGATCCCACCGCCGCTGCCCGCGCGGCCACCTGCCGGTCCGGTGCCGCCCGCACCACCGCGCCCGCCCTGTGGCCCCGCCCCACCCCGATTGTTCTGTCCCCCGCGATTGCTGGCTCCCGCCGACATGCCCTCGCCACCCTCTTCGAGGTTCCCCGCCTCGCCTGCCTGCTCACTCCCCGCCACACTGTTGGCGCCCGCGCTCTCTCCGCCGTCTCCCGCGACGCTCTCCTTCTTCTCGGAATCAGAGCTGCCTCCGCAGCCGATCGCCAGTATCGTTGCCAGACCCAACAGACCCAAATAGGGGCTCTTCTTCATGCCGCACCTCCAATACCTGGGCGCGATGATACCCCGGTTATGGTTGGTCGGCACGCGGACAGAAAACGTCGGGTGGACGGGCTCGAAAGCCGGGTCGGCACGATGGTTTTGCCTATAGCGTAGGGAACCGGCGGGCTGGGGCGTCCACTGGTACAGGTTATTCAATCCGCCCGCCCCGAATTGCGGGCCAGCCCACGTCCCCGAGAAGCTCAAGACATGACCAACCCGTCGACCATCCGTAACTGCCTGTCCCCTGCCACCGCCCTGTGCTTCTCGTTGATTGCTCTGAGCGGTGTGCTGATGTTCTTTCACATACGGGTCCCCGGGATCAAAGTCTTGCACGAAATCCTGGGGCTTCTCTTCGTCGTCGTCGGGACCTGGCACGTGGTCCTGAACTGGCGAGCCTTCTGTAAATGCCTGGGCTGTCGGACGGCGAAGGTGACGCTAGCCGTCGGGCTTCTGCTCAGTATTGGTCTGATGACCCTGGGGGCGGGTCATGATCAGCATGAAGGTCGAGGGCCGGGAGCGGGCGAGGGTCGTCGCGGTCCTCCCTGGGCTCAGGACTGAGGCGCCGCGAACCTCCCATGCTATGCTGGCGCTCCATTCGACCATCAGATGGAGAGCCATGGGTTACGATCGTTTGTCTCAATCTCTGGTTTGCGCGAGCGCGTTGGTCCTTCTGGCCTGCGGGGCGCGCCACAAGGCAGCCAATGCCCCTGCGCCGTCCGCCTCCTCGTCCGCTGGGGGCTCCGCCGTTCAGGTCGAACGGGTCCCCGCCGAAGGAACGACCAACACGGATAGCTCCCGGTTGGGTCTGCAGGTGTTGGTGGGGCCGGAGTCACAGTCCGTCGTGTTTCGCGACCGGCGCAAGCTCAACCTGGGCAAGGGCGGGCTTCGGCTCAGTCTGCGCGGGGTTCCCCAGGATATCGAGCCAGCCAGTGTGAGCCTGAGGACCCTGACCAAGGGTGCCGAGCTGCGGCTGGTCGACGTGCGGTTCTACGATGGCAAGGTCACGCCGAACAATCTCCTGTCCCCCTACCTGGGCAAGCCCGTCTCAGCCTACCTTTGGGACACACCCAGCGCAGGGGAGCAGAAGCGCGAGGCAGTCCTTCTGGGCGTTGCTCCGGAAGGCCCCGTCGTGGCCCTGGACCAGCAGACCCGCGTCCTCGATTTCGGGCGGGTCGCCGTGCCCAAGCTCCCGGATGGGCTGCGCGCCGAGCCCACCCTGGAGCTCTTGCTGACCAGCGATCGCGATCAGCAAGAGGTGGAGCTGACCTACAGCTCCAAGCTGGTCAAAGCGGGCATGGAGTACCAGCTGGTGCAGGTACCGGGGACTGCCACGGCCGAGTTGACTGGCGTCTTGGGGATCCTCAACGAGACCGGTGTGCCTCTGGTCGACGCAATCCTGCAGCTCAGTTCGGACGCCGACCAACCCACCGAGTTTGCCAGTTCCGAGGCGGGCGCGGAGCCCGCAGCTACGACTGCGCCCAGCACGACGGAGGTCCGGTTGACAGAGCCCGTGACGGTTGCTGCGGGCGAGCGGGTCATCCTGCGCCTGTTCGGACCCACCTCGACCACGCTGACGCGGAGAGTGGTTCTGGAAGGACCCGGCCTGCCCATCTACTCCAGTGAAGGGGACTGGAGCGTGACCCAGCGGGCCGTGCTCGATGCGGAGTCGGTCGAGAAGGTGCCTCTCTCCAGCACCGGGATGGTGGGCGGCCGAACCCATCTCTTCGAGCGCGACGAGGCCAATCCACCGCGCACCTACGGCACCGCTGCAGCCCGACCACTTCCCGGCGCCCAGGGGATCCGCGTCGATCTCGGCCTGGAGAACAAGTACCCGGCGCGCCGCCGCCTGTTGGGACGAAGGAATCTCGGGCGCTGTGTGGCGGACACCTCCTGGGAGGTTATCGTGTCCAATCCAACCGAAGCTCCTCTTCTACTCGAGGACGTGGAGCCCGTCACCGGCAAGTATCAGCTCCTCGATTCCAGCGTGCCGCCCCGAGCCAAAGAGGTCGACCATTTCGTCTTCGGCTTGACGGTGCCGCCCTCCGGTGAGGCGACTCTGAAGTTCCGGGTTCGAACCATGGGATGCGTGCCCGCCCGGCGTCACTACTGGCAACCGAGCTGGAACCAGAGTTGGGGCAAGGCAAACAAGGAGAGCTCGTGACCAGACGACTCGGTGCCCTGGCCGCGCTCGTCGCCGCGACGTGGCTGGTCTCACCGCCCTGCCACGCGGCAGGAACCCCTCGACCGCGGCCAATTCAGCTTGCCTCAGCGCGGCGCATTAGCCTGAGCCTCTGCACGGGTCTGACCGTCATCGAACCCCAGAAGGAGAGCCGCGATTACTACCCGTACTCCGCGCAACCGACCCATTCGGGCGTCATGCTGAGGGAGACGCGCCAGCTGAACCTCTCCCCAGGTCTGCATCAGATCGAATGGGAAGGCCTGCCCGAGACGGGAGTTCTGGAGACTCTCTCGGTCCGGGAGGTCAACGCCGTGGCTGGTTTGACCATCCGCGACGTCCGCGTCGAAGAGAGCCAGCTCAACCCCACCGCGCTCGCCACACTGCTCGAGGGCGCCAAGGTGCGCGTCGAGCCAGACCGCTACAATCCCATCACCAACCGGTCCACGAAGTGGCGTCCCCCGCCGATCTACGGCGGAATCGTCTCGGTCTCGGAGGGCGTCGTGCTCTCGGTTGGTTCGGAGCTGACCGTTCTGCCTCGGTCGCGGATCTCGGCCGATAACCTTCCGGAGCGACGTCGACTGCTGCTGTCCGTCGAAGTCCCAAGAACCGCCAAGGGTCCGGTGGCCGTAGCCCTCGAGGTCTCGCTGTTCGTGGTCGACGTAACCCAGCACGCCCCGCGCTACACGTTCCGGTTCGACCCCGTCAGCAACACTGGAGTCCTGGCGGGCTCGGCGCTCATCACCAATCTCTCCGGGTATTCGCTCAACGGTGCCCAGGCCGCCTACTGCCTGCAGGCCAGGCACGATAATACGGCGAAGCTCTCGGAGCGATTCGACCTGACGCCCTCGGGAGAAACGGCGACGCGCTTGGTTCCGACGTATACTCGAGGTCCGTATCGATTTGCCCAGCCCCTCGACTTCGGCACCACCACCCAAGCGACCGTTGCCGTTCTGCCGGTGACCAGTGTTCCCGCGCGCGAGATTCGTTACGTCCTTCTGCACCCGAGCAATCTGATGACCCGGGTCGAGAAGGGCGCCGATTCCCAGGGCTCCAATCTGATTCATCGCTTCGAGATAGATGCCGCCCCGCTGAATCTTGGCTCGTTCTTGCCCAACGGGGACACGGCGGTATGGCTGGAGCCTGACGCTCCAGTGCCGCTCAGCCAGGCGTCGCTGTTAGAGACTGACGAGAAGATCATCCGCATCGAAGCACAGGACAGGACGACCCGGGTGTACGCCAGCCAGAAGTCTTTCGCCGCCCGCGGCAAGTGTCAACAACGGGCCGTGTGGAACCTCACGGTCCCCGATTTCCTTGCAGCACTGGGTCCACTCGACGTGATCATCCGCGGCTCGCCCCAGACCACGCAGGTGACCCTCGGCAAGAACGCACCGGCCACGGTTCACCCCGAGCAAGATCAAACCATCGTGCGGGTCGCTCCGGTCCCGTCCGCTTCCAAACCCCCGCAATCCCTGGTCGTCGAGCTTCAGCTTCGCCACAATCCCTGTAGATAGAGACGCCCCTATCGCTCGACCGCGGTCTGTGTTAGGCGTCGCAGGATGTCGACGCGTCATTTTCGATGCTTGGTTCTGACTGGCGTAATCACGTCCCTGTTCGGTTGCGGACCGGGCCCCCGAGCTGGGAACGCTCCTACCAAAGCCAAACCCGGAGCGTCGGCAGAGCCGAGCCCTGTCTCGTCACCCAAGCGTGAGGCTCCCCCCGGGTTGGCTCAAGCGTTCGGACAGGCCCAAGCCTCCCGCTGGGAACCAACCCGTGGCTCTATCGTCTCTTACACCGAGACCGGGGGCCACGCCGTGGTGCGCATCCGTGCCCCGTTGGGACAAGATCACGCGTCAAGCCCTGGCCTGTTGACCCGCCTCGAGTGTGAACCCAAAACGCGCTGTTACGGTGTCTTCGACCCCAGCTCCGTATCCTACAAGATGGACACGGGAACCAGCGCCGATCTGCTGGTCTATCTGGTCGATGCGACGGCCAGGACGCGCCTGGGGGCCGTGACCTGGCACGTCGATGTGCCGCATTCGACGCGCAGCAGTCACATCTCCCAGGTGAGGGGAGGGACGACCCAACGTATCGTCTTGCAGCCAGGCAACCAGACCCGCGATCCCAGCCTGGTTGGTCGATTCGCGTCGTGGTGGGGGGACTACCACAAACAGCTGGCCGAGCACGAGGCCTTTGGGTCGTTCGCGGCGGCGCGCCTGCAGCGCGTTTGGGGGACCACTTCCGCGAAGCCCGCCGTCTCCGCCTTCCACGAGCGTGGCCGGGGTGAGCTGTTGGAGCTCATGGACTTTTACACGGGCAACTCGGAGGTGCGTCGAGCCCTGCAGATGGACGGGGGATTCGGGATCCGCCGGCCCGACCAGCCCAAGACCATCGACATCCAGAAACTCACCGGAACGTCCCGTCCTCCGCGGGACTACGCTGCCCTCCGGGCAGAGGATCCGGATCTCCCGGGTCCGCAGCTGTTCCCGCTGTCCCGAACGCTGCCCGCCGACGTCATCGCTCTGGAGTTCCCGACCGTCAAGGATCTCCTGGTCGTGCCCAAGGTCATCGAGCAGCGCTTCGGTCTCATCCAGTTGGCCCTGGAGGGGCAGTCCGGCTCCTCCTGGCTCTTCGAGCGCTACCGAAAGCAGCTGGCCCTGGAGACCTCGCGCTGGGCGGAGCAGTTCGGGGATCTAGCCGTGGGTGCGGTGACCGTAGCGGTCGGGGATCCGTACCTCCGGGAAGGCACCGACGTGTCCCTGGTCTTCGAGGTGCGACGCCGGGATCTCCTGGAGGGCTTCCTGAACCAGTACATCGCCGAGGCCAAGAAGCGCCGCCCCGACCTTTTGCAGTCCACCGAGACCATCGCTGGGGTGGGCGTGACTCAATACTCCACCGCCGATCACCGGATCCGCCGCTACCAGGCTTTCGTGGGCCCCTATCTGGTCGTCTCCAACTCACGGCAGGGTCTGGCCGCCATCCTCGAGGTGGGACAGGGCAAACGCTCCAGTCTGGCCGACTCGGCCGACTACCAGTGGGCCCGCTCGCTCTCCCCCTACGTTCCCAGCAAGGAACGCGCCTTCGCGTTCTTCGGTGACCGACTGATCGAGAAGATCATGGGGCCTCGCTCCAAGATCCTGGAAGCCCGGCGGATGCTCGCCCAGAGTGAGCTGCGCACCGTGGAATACGCCTCGCTCCTGCACGCCGTCATGGAGGGCGGCCCGGCCTCGTCGGTGGAGGCCCTGCGTGCCAAGGGTTGGCTCCAGGGCAGCGATCTTGTCCACTGGGACAAGAGCCCCATCACCTGGTCATCCCAGTACGGCGCCAGCAGCGCTTGGGGCAACTCGGAGCTCCTCGATCCCATCGCGGATTTCGAGCTCACCAAGGTGAGCCAGGAGGAGAAATCAGCCTACGAGCAAGTCCGCAGCAGCTACGACTCGCAATACCAGCAGTCCGTCGATCCGACCAGCCTGAGGATCCTGCGCGGCTCCAACCAGAACAGCTTCCACACCGAGCTTCGGATCCTGCCCTTGGCTCGTCGCGGTGAGATCTCGCGGGGGTTGACCGAGGTCGTTCAGAACGTCGGCTTCGCCGCCCTGGAGCCAGGTGTACCCAGCGAAGGGGTTTCGATGACAGTGGGCCTGGGGAAGAACGCCATGCTCGACGAGCTGAGCCGAGAGATCCTGCGCGGCTCCCCCTTCTTGCCCTCCAAGTTCTCCCTCAACTTCCTGGGCAGCTGGGCCAAAGTCGGAATTCTGGACGACAGCCTGGGGTGGAACCTCGCCATCCAGAATCGAGAGTTGCCGGGCTTGCGCCGTGCAGACCGGAGGCCCACGGACGACGAGACGATCGAGGCGTTGAGTCGAGCCCCTGTCTGGGCAGCCATTCAGATCAAGAGCCGCGTCGTTCTCACCGGATTGCTGGCAGCCCTGAAGGCCACGCTCACTAAGGAGTTGGAGGACTCCCTTTCCTGGAAGGACGACGACCCCTACCGCAAGGTCAAGGTCAGTCGCGTCGACATTCGAGTCAGTGGCATCGACCGTTCTTTCACCGTCTACTATGCGCTGGCCAGGGACGTCTTTTTGCTGACCATGGAGCGCGTCATCCTGGAGCAGCAGATTGACCAGGTGCTTGCTGGCAACACCCCGCGCAAGGCCGAATCGGATCCTCTGCCCAAGCAGTTCGTTCTGGACTGGAGGCGAGGCCCCTCGCCGTACCTGACAGCTCTGGCCACCGGCATGGTGGACATCGCCGCCCTCTCGGCGCATCAGGGCGCCTGCGACGGTCTGACGGTGCTGGGCATGGGCCTCACCGATCGGGTGGCGAACTCCGACCAGCGGAGCAACCTGGGCTGGCGCTATCTCGGCTACGAACCGGAGTCCCCCGGTGGCCCCGGGTTGGCCCTCAAGAACGGTGAGTGCGTTCACCCCGTGTTCGGCAGCGCTTCGGAACCCATCGTCCCCTCGGCCCTGGACGCTTCCACGCCTCTGCACGCTCAGCTGGCGAGCCTGAAGCTAGCCCGCCTGACCATGGCGCTCATTGCCCGCGCCCAGGAGCAGGAGCTGGTGGGGAGCATCCAGGTGCAGTAGGAGACGTCAGGCACGACCAGCGCGACGCTAGCTGCCACTCCGGTAGCAGAAGTCCCAGCAGACCGTTTCGAGGCAATCACTATAGTGGCCAAGAAGCCCTAAGCCTTTCCCGTCGGTTAGACACGGCGCGTTGACATCTCTGCTTCCGCGAAGTTGTTTCGTTCACTGACGCTGGAGATGTCGGAGGGTGTCGAGTCGCCCCGCTGGCGAGCCGGTGACTGGATGCGACGAGAGCCGTCGCATCCGAGCACGACCCTGCTACACCGCGACGCGGGAGCTACCGCCGAGCAAGAGCGGCCGCGGGCCGATCGGCTGTGGCGCCGAGGAGAGCCGGCTCCAGGCCTGGTCGCACTCGACAATCTCGAGTGGAGAGCGGAGAGTCCAAGCTCGGCGGAGGAGCCATGCGACGACTGTTCGGGTTAATGCTTGCCGTTGAGGCCAGGCCACGTCTAAGTGACAGGAAAGGTTTTGGTTTTCTTGGCCGCAGCACCTGAGTGCAGAGGCTGTATGGGGGCTGCATGCCGGCGGTATGTAACTGGAAAAGAGGGCCAAGCCTGGCGGCATCACCGTGCAAGAAGGCAGGTCACCCGCGTTGCTGCGTGGCTGCATGGCCCTGCAAGATGGCGCATGGCAAAGGGAATTGCCAGGCGAAGCATCATCGACCGTCAGGGGCAGTCTCGTCCTATGCGGAAGGGACTGAGACCGACTGCTGTGCGGCTGGGTAGCCTCCAGGTACCACTATCTTCTCCAAAAACACCACCACGGCGGGTTTCCTTTGGTACGGCCGTTTTCTAAGAGATCAATCACGTCCTTGTGGCCATTTCTCCTTGCAGCCTGAACGGGCGTCTGGCCCTTGTGGTCGGCAATGCGGACGTTGGCTCCCGCCTTGAGCAAGAGTGAGCACACCTCTTTGTGCCCTAACGCCGCAGCCAGGTAGATTGGGGTGACCTTCCATTGGTTCGTGGCATTGACGTTGGCTCCCGCGCCAAGAAGAAGTTCCACTACCCCAACGCGGCCCTCCTGTGCTGCCGTATGGAGAGGCGTGATGTCACCAGCTTCTCTGGCGTTTGGCAGAGCACGGTCGGCTTCAAGCAGCCGACGCACAGAGACGACATCTCCCGCTTCGCATGCCTCGAAGATGTTGCCGTCCATTCGCACGGGCTCAAGGATTAGGGCCTCCCTCGGCCATGCCCAATGGCTCGTGTCATCGGTCTGGAAGAAATTTGTCTTTCCTTCGTCTTCGACTTCGATTGTCTTGCCCAAGTACGCGGACATGGAGTTTCCGATGGGCTCTCTCTTCTCGCCGGGGAATACCCACTTGCCTGATTCTTGCGTGAATCCAGCGGCAATTAGCTGTTCTGCCGTTCTCACAGTCACCTTCATTACAAACTCCATGTGTTCGGATCGTGGACCCCAGCCATTTCGAGCAGCAGTTTGTGCTTCTACACCAGCCTGAGACTTAGCGCCAGACGTGACTTGAGGGGGAGGTCAGGCCGTGATTCTGCACGGCCGAGGTGTGGAGGATCCGGAACATGCTTCTGTTGTGCCCCAGGTCCGTCCAACGGGCTTGGTTTCAGCTGCGGCCGCGTCAGGTCCGCCGAAACCTCACCAGGATGCCAAACAAGCGGCAGGAGTACAACCGTCGCGAGCGGAGCTCTGGCGCAGCGAGCCACGGCTGCCGCTCGCAAGAACGTCACTTGTCGGAAGGCCGCCAGCTGCAAACCAGAGTTGGGTGGCCCCGCTCTCCCGATGGCTATATCCAGTTTGCCAATTTCAATCCAGGGACTCTCGAGTGGTGTTTCTGGTTATTCGTGACCAAGATTGCTCTCACGGACAGCGCGTGGCCTGCAATAAGGGTATCAAGTTGCCCGATCGGAGCTCCAACGGTCGAAAGGGCTGTGGCAATCTTGCCGAACGCCGCGGCTGCGTGAGCATCGAAAGCAAGCACTTGTACTCCCGTCAAAAATGCGTCGATCGCCTGATGGATCTTGCGCGACTGGCGATTGTCAGCTCCGAAACGAAGCTCAGCGACTGAAATGGCACTCAAACAGAGCTCAGAGCGCGAGTGGCCAGCCAAGTTGGCGGCGACTTCGCCGATACCGCGCAAGGCGTAGCTGACCGTATCGGTATCAAGCATGAAGAGAGTCATGGCTCACTCGAAAGGATCTCTGAGTTTCGCGATTGGCGTCTGCTTCGGACGCGGAAGTTGACCGGAAAGCGTACCGAGGCACTTCAGAAACTCGTCGGGCCACTCGTCGAGAGGTTCCAGTACTACACGATGCCCAACTCGCCGCACGAGGACTTCTCGTTGACCCCGTGGAAACCTGCAGTCGGCGGGGAGGCGCACCGCTTGACTGCCACCGTTCTGAAAGAGCTTTGCGCGGGCCGTCTTCATGCGGCAAGTATATACTATCGTAGATACATCAGCAAGCCGCCGGTCGATGTGGCTGAAATTCGCCGTCCCGGCGAAGGAGGCCGTCCAACGCACTACAAGTGGCAGGCCGGGCTGTAGCAACAGAGGCCATCTCGTCCGAGCGGAGCCTTCGGTGAGACACGACTTTCAAGGTACAACGACTTCCTTTGGGTCCACCCAACGGCTGGCGCTTGAGCTGCAAAGGCCAGCTCCAACCTGATAGGTGAATCATCGCTTCGAGCTCGGCAGAGGGCAACAGGTAATGTGACAGGCCTTTGGCAGATCCAAGCGCGAGTTAGCCAGGCCCGTTTTGGCCGCCGTCGAGCGCTCCGTTGATCGTAGTTACCATTGCTTGATGCGCTTGTTCTTTCGTAGGCTCAAACTGCCGACAAAGAAGCATCTCGGAGTCGTCCTCGAGATTGGCGTCGCGAAATGCGTTCACGTCACGAAATAGCCCAGGCCGTGCCATCGCACCCCAGTCGTTGTCGACCACGTCTCTGCACACCAAAACGGTCCAATTCCGATGATGTGCAAGATGGGCATCAGTAGTCAGTCCAACGCCGCCGCCAACGCGGTGCAGCGCGCAATCGGGGAAAGCAGCGATTGTCGCCCTCTTCAGTCCTTCTCTAGGGGTTTGCGGCAGGATCGATCGGCCACGATCGTTGACCGAAATTACCATACGAGAGAGGAGAAACCCGTCCGGCATTGTGGTAATCAAGGTGGTAGAATCTGAACGAAAGTGGTGCACAGCAAGTTCGTGGCGTTCGAAGACTGAAGTATCTAGGGGGATTCGGGCGTTCGGGTTCACGAAGACGTGTAGGCCATCGAGAACGGACTCCCGATATCCAGAAATCGGACCTCCAAAGATCCTGGGGTTCTCGCTATGTGGATCGAATCTTTCTGCACGAACGAGTGCAAGTCGCGCCGAATTGCCACCGACAGAAGACAGTTTCCCAAACGTTGCCAAAGGCCCAAATAGAACACCTGATACCTCCGCGGCAGAGTCATCACGGAAGAGCCCAAAGTTCACTTCGGCACCGTTAGGCTTCCATGCTCGCTCGGTGTGAGCGGCACCGACCACATGCATCGTACCATCTGTCGCTCTATCGAGCAGCGGGACGTCAAGACCTAGGAGCACGCGGCGCATAGCCCTGTCGCCCAGAGAATTCGACCATTGCTGTTCGAATGGAGCAACGCAGATTACGTAGGGCTTGCCGATGACATGGGGCAGATTTGCGTATGCAGTGCGATACTTTTTGATCTTGGACGCTAACGCGTTCGCGAGCCTAATGCTCTGGTATTCAAGCAATGCCTCCAAAGGCGGGACCTGGAGAAAATCAGGTTGCCATTGCGGAACATATCCGTCGGCATTGCTCGTGGTTGTTGCCTCAGCGACGAGTTCGAGACCTTGCGGAAACCTAACCAAGAAGTCCGGACGAGGCGCGGACATATCTACCTGCCCGCCGAGGAGCGAGAAGGCTTGGTGGAGGTACAACTCCCAGAACGCCGAATTGAACGTCGTCTGGAACTCTTTCACGAACTTGCCGTCTCGATCTTGAAAATCTCGTGCCCATGACTCCAACAGTGCGACCTTCTCTGGGTGATTGCCGGACACGAGCTCGCGAAAATAGATGTGCTGTCGGTCGACTTCGACTTGCTGCGAGAAAAGGTCCATGTGTTCTCTCCGGTTCGCTCCGGCTCTGGCTAACTGCTATCTCAGCCGCCATTCTAGCCTGTTGGCGGCTGGTCCGTATATGTGGCGTGAGTTTGTGGAACCAGCTTGCGGGAGCCGAGGCGGTGTCGGGGTTCCTGGATTCCTGCCGGTCAGCATAAACCACCGTGGCTGCAGAGCTCGCCGTCTAATCTGCGAGCTTCCGAGGCCCGACGTTCCCACTTCGGGAACCAGCCTTCGGCCCCGGTCCTGCGTTACTCTGCCTCTCCCCGCACTCTCCCCTCCTCATCCCTTGTCGGATCCTGGGCATCCACGACCTGCCCCTCGGCCTTGGCGCCCTCAAGGAGTGGGTAACGCGGGACCCACCGTTGGACGCGACGCTTGTTCAAGATTGCGATCTTCCGCCCGTCCGCTGCCTTCCCATACCCAATCCTACTCGTCCGTATCCCTTTCCCGGCATCCGATGGTCTGCCGTATCCACGACGTCCTCCCCGAACTCCCCCCGCCAATCCTGGATGACGACACAGACATGCCTATCCTGGCGCTGGGGTAGGTTCCAGACGATGAGGATGTCGCCCGGCGCGAACCGGTCGTTGCTCGTGGGAGTCCGTCCTTGCGGGCACCAGAACAAATGGACCAAATGGGACAGGGGCGACCCCGGCTCCCGTTGCAGGCGTATTCGCAGAGGCTCACGGCAAGGAACCTGGCCTCATGTTCATTCAGGGGATAGGACCGGAAAAGCAAGAGAGACATGGGTCTCCTCCTCCCGGGGTTGAGTGATGGTGGCTTCCTGGACGGACACCTGTGCCGGAGCCCCATCGGCAATCCCGATGAGGAGGTACCCGTCGGTTTCTCGCGGGGAGCCAGCCGCTGAGAGCCAGGGCAGGCCCCCTTGGGGCTTGGTCACCTCCTGCCGATGGCTGTGGCCGACGCAGAGGACGGCCACGCGATTCCGCAGGCAGCCCAGGACTCCTTGGGAATCCAGCAGTTTCATGCCCAGCCGCTGCTCGGGTCCCACCTGGCCTTCGGCCAGGTCCACAGGGCTGGTGGTCTCCAGGGTGGCGTTGATCCCGACGGTCTCGACTTGGAACCCGACCGCGTCCTTTGATTGATACGCGGACGGTGGGGTCTTGGCCCGGTACTCACCGCCCGAACAGTAGGAGGATGCGACTGGTCGAAGCTCCGTGCGGAGGCCTCGTCGCAAAGGGTGCCTGAGGCGTCGTAGTCGTGGTTGCCGCGCCAGAGCAAGAGCCGGTTCCTGGGAAAGATGGGCAGGACCCTTGTCGCGCAGGCGTATTGCGCGGGGCGGCCGTCGTCGGTGATGTCCCCGGTGACGAGGAGGATGGTGTCCGGACAGGCCTGGAAATGGGCCGGACGAAGCCTCTCCAGCCGTCGGCTGAGGATTCGGTTGTTTTCTGGCGCGCTGCGAAGGTGCAGATCGCTGATGTGGGTGAATTCGAACACGGAAAAGCCTCCTTTCCCCGCCAGAGATTCGCGGGAAAGCCGGTCAGGTGTGCTGGTGTGGGTCAGCGGATGAGCGAGTTGCGCCAGAATGGAGGGATCGGTTCGAATTCCTTGCCGGCAAGGAGGAACGTAGGGTCACGCCTTGCAAATTGCTTGACGGCAAGGAACATCACGACCCCTGGGGTCATGCGAAGCCTTGCTCGCAAGGAAAAACACATCGTCACGCCCTTGAATTGCTTGCCGGCAAGGACGGATTTTACGAGCAGGGTCCCTGTCTTGCTTGGCGGCAAGGAAATCGAGTGAGGGGGTGTCGATCGCTGCTTGCCGGCAAGCAAAGTGACCATACACGTCCTTGATTTCTGCTTGCCGGCAAGGAAATCGGGGGGGGCGGAGGCCGTCCTTGCTTGTCTCTGACGAACTCTGCCCAACAACCCCCGAATGGGCGTCGATTGAGATCATAGATGCTGCCGGGGGGCGGTTGCGTGAAAAATGCTGGGCGGCCTTTCGCCCCCTCGCCACACCCCGCGCGAGACGATGGGGAGCCCGCGTGGGCGCTTCCTTTGAGCCCAACGCCATCATCCCTCCCCCTCGACTCTGACAGCCATCTGTCCGTTACCCCAGGCTGCCGATTCTCCAACGTTCATGCCCTCCGCCATTCGGAGCAGGGGCATGAAGGGTGCGATGTCGCCCTCGAAGATCATGTCGCCGGTGAGCCCGCCCATTTCGTCGGCAAGGTCGGCCTGGGTGGATCGTCGCACGCGGCTTTCCCATGTCGTTTCGCAGGAGATAACGCGCACTTTTTTGCCAGTTCTTCGAGACTGGAAAAGTCGACGTCCAGGGGGCCGTCTCCAAAAGAGGAAGCGAGTGCGGATAGGCGCTCCCGAGCGCGGCGAATCGGGCGCGTGCGACGGGCGGTGGCTCCGTGGACATCCCATGTCGTTCCAGGATTTGTCTCGCGCGCAGGGCCTCGGTGACCAGCTCCGTCGCCTTCAGGCGACCACCGCAGGGGCAGGAAAGGACGTCGATATCGTAGGTCCTCTTGAGAAGCGTTGCCCAGTCCAGTCTCCACGGATTGATGGCTGAGGCCACGTCCACGCCCTTCGCTTCGCCTGGGCTGGGTGATTGGTCACCACCGGTTTGCTCTGAAGCCGTCGGCACGCAGAGCTTTCTAAAGGAGGAGTGCGAATCGCTGAGCATTCAGGTCTTCT
Organism: uncultured Polyangiaceae bacterium; assembly: GCA_964648165.1. Taxonomy (GTDB): domain Bacteria; phylum Myxococcota_A; class Polyangia; order Polyangiales; family Polyangiaceae; genus FEN-1139. The sequence goes on from CAZYKT010000032.1 coordinate 64,912, forward strand.
TCGGTGGCTCTCAAGTCACCCTCGACCGTCACCTGTACGACTTTGTCGATTCCCAGCGAGCCCCGGAGGCACGAAGCCAGCTTCGTAAAGCCATGGCAGAGGACCCCACATCGGAGGTACTCTCGGAATTCTCGCTCCACGTATCTTGGCAGGCCGAGTCCTGACACGTTGCGTTCGCGCACCGCCTCCAGGAACGTCTCGAGATTCTCGGCCACGACACGGTAGAGCAGAGTCCGCTCCGGGCGGCGCCCGATGTTTGAGGTCGGAGCTGGCCTGCGCCGGCTCGAAGTCGGCCAGGCGCTACCCGCTGTGGTTACGCCGCGCCGACCAGGCCAGAATGTCAAGACGTCGCCTGACAGGACCGTCGGTGCAGGTTTTTGGCGTGGCCCGGTGGCGACCACAGGCGCCAGGCGGGACTTGCCGTTGTTCGCACGCAACTCTCCCGTCTCACGTCCGACCGGGTTCGGCATGCCCTCCCTCTCCCACGAAGCATGGGTCTTCCTCCTGCGCCAGCGACCGTCGCTGGTCCCCCGGCTTCTCTCCGAGGCCCTCGGCGTGCCCTTGCCTCCATATACCCAGGCCGTCATCGAGT
>CAZYKT010000033.1:0-64468 GCA_964648165.1 uncultured Polyangiaceae bacterium
CAGCTTGGTGTCGTCAAGCCGGGCCTGCATTCAGGCCACCCGTAAGGGGGTTACGATAGGTCACTGTCTCCGGCGACACCACGACGCTCAAACATCCTTCGGCCAATCCCCCGATGCCGGACCCCGCTGTGCCAGCCCCTGAGTTGCCTGCGCTTCCTCCTTGTGTAGTCCCGCCTGCGCCCTGTCCCGAAACCCCTCCGCTCGCGCCGCCAGCACTCGCGCCGCCTCCTGCTTGCCCAGACTCACCTCCAATGGACGCGCCGCCACTGCCGCCGCCGCTTGGAAGACCGCCGGCTCCCGCGCCTGCCTCACCACCCACTGCTCCTCCCCCATTGGCGGCGCCACCGACTCCGCTCCCAGCGCTGCCGCCAGCTCCCGAAGCCTCTCCCCCCGTCTCAGCTGCCCCTGCGGTTGCGCCACCCACATCCCCTGCGCCTGCCTCGGAACCGCCCGTCCCATTGCCACCCTGCCCGGTTCCCCCGGAACCCACAGCACCACCCGCTTCGGAGCCCTGTCCGGCCGTTCCCGCTCCAGAGTTGTCTTCACCGTCCCCCGAGCATCCCACACCGGCCAACAAAAACCACACGACCCAACCAATGCGCGCTAGCCGCCCCATGACGAAGGGCAGGCTACCTCCATCAGGCAACCCGTGCCTAAGCATTTCTTGGGTCGCCCCGCAGCACCTCAGCTGGCCACTGATCGTGTGCGATCCCGCGACGAGCCACGTCCGCGGCCTCTGTCGTAACCGAACACCGTCTTCTCGTTGTTGGCTGGTGCCGTTCCGGACAAGCACGACGCGCCGAACCCACCATTTGCCCGGGTGTCCACATGGGAGCCGCTGTCCTTCTCCTTGCTGTCCGCGACATTGGGCACTCGACCTCCCGACAGCGCCATCATTCACGTGCAAGTCAACTGCCTTCGCGACTCCTCTGTGCTCAGGGTGCCCCAATAGGGTACAAGCCGAACACAACATCCTGGCGGCGGACCTACCCATTCTTGCTGTCCTGGTGCCTCCGGGTGCCCATTCAATTGACTTGCTGCCTACTGCAACGAACGAGCCAAAACCGTGTTCGGCTCATCGTTGGAAATGGCGTGAAATGGCAGGACTGTGGCTGCCAAGTCCCCAAACAATCGTCGTTCAGCAGCCAATCGCCACCTCCTCGTGCGGCGATTGGGCCCAACGGGCGTCGTTTCGCTTGGCTGCTCCAAGCACGTTTGTCAATCGCACAACGCATAACGGTCGTCCTCCGAGACGGCCGCATCGAAGACGACGAGGAAGCCCTGGAGACCGCCAACTACGGCGCCCCGGGCGGCGCCATCCGGACCACGCCGCTCCGCTCGGGTACCATCCTCGGCAAGAGGAAGATCCAACGATGGATCCCGCTGTTCGAAGTCCTGGAGGGTGCCCGGAAGGCGGGCGAGCTAGTGGCGGCAGAAGATCCGACCCGGACCGCGGATGGTAGCCTCTTGTGGACGGTCAGTCCGGGAGTCTGCCTTGCACTTCCCGCATCAACTCTGCCAGCCGGTCCCGCTCAGCCAGCCCTCGCCACCACCAGCCGATTCCAAACCCCACCCCAAACACCCCAACCGTCACCGTATGGATGAGCCAGCCGGGGATCGCGGTAGCGGCTTGAATCAGCACCAGCAGCACACCCAGAAGCACCGTTTCGATAATGGTCAGAATCAGGACGACCGGAGCCAGCATCACATAGAAGCGCAATCGCCTGCGCAGACCGACCGTGCAATTCGGAGCATGACGCTTCTTGCGACTGCACTCCGGACAGACCATCACCAGCTCCACGGTGGCGGTGTGACCTGGAATGCCAGGACCATGGCGAGGACGCCAAAGGCCAGCACGATGGCGACCAGGAGGTCAGAACGGAGCGTCACAAGCGGAGTGTGTTACAATTGCCAGTCCCATGGCAACGCCCGGCGACTCAGAGCACTCTTCGGGCCGTTTCTGGGCGGTGGTGCGTGAGAGCGCGTTTGGGCGGCTGGGGAAGCCGCTGTTGCGGACGTATGCGGTGTTGTTCATCGTCGGGGTTGTCGTGGTTGCCGGTTGCGTGCTGGTGATGTGGTTGGGGGGAGGGTGAACGCGCGGCGGCGGCGTCGAGCACTGCGGCGGGCTCAGGGGCCGCGCGTAGCCCGTTCGAGAGTGTGCAGCGCCGACCTATCCGTTTCTGAACGGCTCGCGCAGCCCACTCTCGAACGGGCCCTAGCTGGAGCAGGCCAGACCGGGCGAGAGAGACTCATCGTGGTGACGTCGATGGGTTGCACCGGCCGATCCTGGGAACGATGAAGCTCTCGAGGTCGGGCCGGAGAAGAGGCGACGGGAGATACCCAAGGTGTTTCCGGCACGGAGGCGACAAGACATTGTGGGCGGAGGGTCAACGACCAGAATAGGGGTTTCACCAAATCGGATCGCGAATGCGTGTCCCATTGAAACCTATCTCATCCCGCCCAAGCGGGTCGGGGGGCGTCCCGTGTTCACGTCGGGCAGCTGGGGAGCGTAGCCTCCTTGCATGCAGCCTGCTGGTGTTGTTGCTCTCGACACGGAGGGGTGTGCGGGTGCGAGTAGGGTCATAACTGGCTGACAGTTGCGCCAGCCAGAACCGTCGGGGATGATCGCGGGGAGCTCAAGACTCGTCGAGCAGCCACCAAGGCCCCGATCGCTCCCACTGTGTTGACCAGTGCCAGAATCCCAATCCCCACCAGCATGCACGGGACGGAAATCCCCATTGACGATGCCGATACCCCCAAGACCAGGGTGGAAAGGAGAAGTAATGCTCTTGGAGCGTGACGCATGGAGAGCTCCGGCAACTTGGTGCCCAGATTCCGCACGCGTGATCGAACGTAGCTGATCGAGAAACCGCTCACCAGCGCCACCAACGGCAACAGCATGGTCCAGATCCGGTCTGCGTGGAACACGGCCAGCCCGATGAGAGGTGCCGCGTCTGCCACGCGAGCCATGATCGAATCCAGGAGCGCGCCCCATGGAGTCGACGCCCTAGTTGCTCGCACCGCGGAGCCCTCAGAGAGGTTGAGTGCGCCATTGAGCAGCGCAATCACGGTGGCCCAGCCCGGACAGGCCACGGCCACCACCACACCCGTTCCCAGACCCGCGACGAGAGCCATGCCCGAGATCACGACGGCGGAAATCCATTGGGCATCGGACTGGCCTGCAGACGGGCCCGGCCTCGCGTCCGTGCCACACACCGACACGAATCGGGTCGGGCGGTTCGGGGATACGAGCCGGGTGCCGGTTGAACGCTCGGGTGCCCGCTCGTCACCTGGGCCGCGGAAGTCCTGCCCGTCCGAATCGGCGCCGCGATGGGGTTCCGCATCGTGACCCGATCCGAATGACCGGCGCGTTCGCAGGAAACAAGACAGGTGATTGCTCTGAGCCATGACTCGACGTCTCACCAACTCACGTCATTCGCAGCGTCCGCTACGTTGGCCATGATGTTACCCCAGTGCCAGCCCAGGGAATTCGGTCGGCCGTACCACAGGATGGTGAATCCGACCCTCCACTGTCACCCCTCTCATCGAGAGATGACTCTACGTCTGGCACCTCAGAAGGGCAAGCAGGTTGTTGTTCCACAACCCATCCGCGTTGGTTCGGACACCTGCCCACTGCAACCGTCCACCACGCCACATCGGCACGCTTCCCGGCAGCCAACGCGTAGAACGTGTTCTTCCTGGAATCGATGAACGCGATGACGTCGGAAAGACGCAGGTACCTTGTTGGCCCACGCACCACTCCGCATCAGAACGTCCTGTCTCTCACTTGGCGCGCAAACGCTGCGGCCGCGACGGTGATGGTATCTCCGACGTGGGCGTACTGGCGGGAGAACGGGGGCCACTTCTCGCCGAGCCCAATGGCATCGTTTATGACAAGCACTTGGCCGTCGCATACCGAGCCGGCACCGATGCCGATAGTTGGGGAGCTGATGGAGTGGGTGATCCGTTCGGCTAGGGTATCTGGAATATGTTCGAGTACGACCAGAAAGGCCCCTGCCTCGGCAATGCCAACTGCCTCGGCGAGCACGCGCTCAGCCTCGCCCGCGTCTCGCCCAACCTGCTTGAAGTTCGCGGCCGTCTGCGGAGTGAGCCCGGTATGGCCGACCACCGCCAAGTCGTGCGCAACTAGATAGCGTATGATGTCATTCTTGGGGCCCTCAAGCTTGACGCTGTCCGCCCCGGCGTCTAGCAGACGCTTGGCGCTGTTCAGAGCCATCTCGGGGTCAGCATCGGTGTTGTAGGGGAGATCTCCAATGATGTGGGTGTTCGGAGCTCCACGCCGGACAGCGCCCACGTGATACTCCATGTGCTCGAGTGTTACGTTACGGGTGCTGGTGAAGCCCATCTCCACCATTCCCACCGTGTCCCCGACAAGCAGCACAGGGATGCCCGCCTTTTCAAGGCTACGCGCCACTGGCGTTGTATAGGCAGTCAGAACGGGGATCGGCTGCACCGATTTCATTCGCCGAAGTGACTCTGCACCTAGTTTCACTGCTAGCTCTCCGTTACGGGCATCCGAATGGTGAGCGTTCGGACGAGAGCCGACAAGCGGTACCGGCGCGCTTCGAGGAGTATCCTCTCGCCACCGGTTCCGTACCGAGCTGGCGCGGTCAGCCAAGCGCGTTGTCGGACCAAACCGGTCCACGGCCCAAGGAGCTTACGAGTGGGTATGGGGACAGAGCCTTCTGGTGCTGGTACCCGAACTCGTTGCCAGAGTTGTCCGGTGTCTGTGCCGCGCACCGCAAGATCACGATATCCGGACCCGCGATCCCTGGTTCTGAACGTCGATGCCCCCGGCATCGCCTCGGTTCGCGTGTCGTTCCCGCCGATTGTCCCAGCAGATTCCACGGGCCGGATTCGTCTAGCAGCAATCCTGCCCCGGCGATACCCAGAGCTCTTCGCCCCGCGATGCGCGACGAATCGCGCCGAGATGGTGACCCGGCCTAGCCCCGAACCCCCTGCCTCTGCGGGCCGGCCTGAAGTCGAGGAGTCCAGCGGTTCAGTCGTCGTCGACGTCGACCGGGTCGTCCGGGCAGTGGTCTGGCTCTGCGCAAAGCCAGAACTCGTCGGGGAGATCGCCAATCTCGTACCCTAAAGAGCGGTAGCTCTTCAGCCGGAGCTCGAACATCCGCTTGAGCCGGGGAACTGAGCCGTCAACGTAGTCGAAGACGCGTACCTCGCGCTTTTCGGCGTGCAGGCGGTGAAGGCGTCCCACATATTGGGCGACCGTCGCTTTCCACGAGATCGGCGAGGCAAGAAACAGGGTGTCCAGCCGCGGGTCATCGAACCCCTCCCCCACGAACTTCCCCGTCGCAACCACGACCCGAGGCTCGTTCGGGGATATCGCGTCCATCTGCCGTGTGAGTTCGCGACGTTGCTTGTCGGATTGGCCGCCCGTCAGAACGAAGAGGTTCCGCGCATGCCGGCTCAGCCGCTCGGCGAGGTACGCGACGTGCTCTCTGCGTTCGACCAGGACCATGGGCGAACGCCCCTCGTGGATTGTCGCGATGATGTCGTCGAGTATGAGGTTGTTCCGGGCATCATCCCTGGACAGGGTCTCCTGGACACCTGCACTGTGTAGCTCTGCGAAGCCCTCTGGCGCCTCGAACTCGGTGTCCCGAACGATGAGCACATGCCGGAACGGGTGCGTGGCATTGGCCGCCCGGTTCTCCACGGTGAAACGAACAGGGCCAAGCTGCATCCGCATGATCGGCTCATGCCCATCGCGCCGGTGTGGCGTCGCGGTCAGCCCCAAGACATAGCGCGCCTTGGCCTGGGACAGGATGCGCTCGACGGTGAAGGCAGGGACGTGGTGGCACTCGTCGACGACCACATGACCATAATGGGCCACGAGATCCATCACGTCGCCATCGCGCAACAGCGACTGCACCGTCGCCACGTCGATCTTGCTGGTGGCTCCTTTCTGTTTGCCCTGAATCGCCCCTATCTCCGACTGGGGCATGCCAAGGAATTGCGCCAGCCGACTCCGCCACTGGTCGAGCAACGTGCAACGATGTACCAGGACAAGCGTATTGCAGCCTCGGCGGGCGATCATTGCGGCACCCACGACCGTCTTGCCCGCCCCCGGAGGAGCCACCACGATCCCGAAGTCATGGGATTGGAGTGCCTCGACAGCCTGGGACTGGATATCGGTCAGGCTCCCGCAGAATCTCGCGGCAACTGGGCTCCCGGTGTTGCGCTCGTCTTTGATCTCAAGATGAACCCCTAACTCATCGGCCAGCTCTGCCAACCGCGTGCAACTGCCTCGCGGCAAAGACACGTGGTCCTCCAAGTCTTCAGCCAGGTAGATGATGCGTGGGGTGCGATAGATCGGTTGCCGTGTTGCCTGGCGTCTGTAGAATTCGGGATTCTGGAAGGCGGCGAGTCGCCGGATGCGGTTGATGAGGGCTGGAGGCAAATCTGAGCGCGCCACGAACAGTCGTTGCGAGAGCGTCGCTTCGATACGGGACGGAAGCGGTCCCGCGAGCTTCGTATTGCCCCGCTTGCCGGTCGGCGAGCCCTTCCCGGGAAGGTCGGGCTCCCGATCGATCGCTGCCGTCGGCCCGCCAATGGCGCTGTCGCCTGGACCGATGTGCCGAAGGATTTCGGCTACCCGCGCGCGGGTCATCCGCTCGGCAGACAGGAGATGCAACCATTGCCCGTCTCCGTCGTACGCGGCGAATCTCTCGTCAACGAAGCACGCGTTGCCCTGGGCTCGCGACTTCCCTTGAAGCGGGAGGGCGATCAGGTTTCCGAGCCCTCCCCTGGGCATGGTGTCCTGGTTGGGGAACAGCCTGTCGTATGACGAAAAGGAGAGCTGCGGGTACCGTCCCATGGTCTCCGTGAGAACATGAGTCCCCAGCCTCCTGGCATCAGCCGCGGGAATGGGTTCCGTGAAGAAGAACCACAGATGTCCTCCCTTGCCAGATCGAGAACGCTCGACATACCCCGGGATCCCGAGCGCGCCACTGGTCTGTCGCACGGCCTCGATATCGCGTTGCCACTGGTCCTCGTCGAAGTCGATGGCGAGGAACCAGCAGGTGTCGTCCGTGAGAAGCGGATAGACCCCTACGACCTGATGGCCTTTCAGGTGCGCAAGCAAGATATCGTCCGTGACTGGACGCTCCTTCCGATTCCTACAGATCCGGCACGGCGCCTTCTTCATATCGCAGAGGCCGGAGACGAACTTGTTCGCGCAGGCCGGCGCGTACCCAGATGTCCCCTTGTCCCCGTTCTCCCATCGCAGGGCGAACACATCCTCACGCCCGCGGAAAAGGCTCTTGAAGATGGCGAGTTTCTCGGAGTCCGAGAGTTTCCCGGCAGACTTGATGGCGATGGGCACTGTGGCCTTCAACGAGTCGTCGGCGGATGCCTCGAGGCTTACCCTCTCCTCAGCCAATGAAACGGTTCGGACGGGGCTCGCCGTATCGGCTGCCTCTGCCAGTGGCAGGAGCAGCTGCTCGGGCTTGGGAGTCCGTGCCGGACCGGTTGGCTGCGCCTTCGCGAGCCGGCGGTGTTCACCCGGATCACCCTGATATCGGCCGCTGGACCTGGCGCTGGTAGCTGTTGCCCCTTTGGGTTTGGTCGTGCGCGTCAAGGAACCACCTGCCCGTACGAATTCGGAACAGGCAGCGTACCGGCGCGCTGGCTGAGGGGACAATATCTCGGGGCCTTCCTGGGCCGCGAGTCGGTGGTTTGCCCCGAACTCCCAATGTCGTGCGGCGTCAATCCATGGAATGGAACCGGCCCGAATCTATCGACCCATCAGGCAATCGCCGTCCGGTGGTCGAACGTCAGATCAAGGATCACAAAAGCAATCACTGAGCCACGTCGTGTCGACTCGGATGAACGCGTTGGTGACGGCCGCGAGTTGCGCGCCGTGTGATGCCGACACCGCGAACACCTTCTTGCCCAGTTCACGCGCAAATCGTACCGCGTGAGTGTAGTCGCCATCGGCCGAGAGTAGATATGCTGTATCGAAGGTATCTCGTTCTGCCAGGACGACAAGGTCAACAGCCAACATCACGTCCACAGCCTTCTCCACCATGACCGTCGTCTTCCGATGTTTTCTCCCAATTGCTGAGAGGGTATCGTAGACCGCAGTATCGATACGCGAGGGAAGTCGGCTCAGGCACTGGAGCAGCTCCTGCGCCGCTTCATTCTCGGCGTGCCGCTCCTCAATGCGTCCGAGATGAACTGATATCGTCGGGTCCGATTGCCTCAGCCGGGCAAGGAAGCGACGTTGCTCCGCGTATAGACGCGTATCGCGGACCTGGGAAACCTGACCAATGTAGTACCTTGTTCCGATCCACCTTCTTGGCCCGCAGATCTTCCGGGATATCTTCGCGAAGTCGAGCGAACCTTGGCATCCGACGCCGATGGCCTTCAAGGAGTGATACCAGTTGTTCCCATCTACGAAGATGAGGGCCCTCTCACACATCATGTCCCCAATATAAAGAGCCCCAGCGTGTGGCAAGCCAGACGCTGGGGGGATGAAGACCGGTCTCCGTGAAGACCGGACAACGAATAGAATGCCTCCACAAGGTTGCGCCGTCAAGTGACGGCCAGACCTACCGTCACATGCCAGCTGGTCGGACTGCCAACCACGTAGGGGCGGACCGTCTCGATTGCTCATTATGAGCCAGATACCCTCGCCACAACCCCAATCCCATTGCTCACCCGCACATGCTCAAGCTTCCCCCTCTCGACCATAGACCGTGGCTGTCCATCCCTGATCAGAATCAGCCTCTGGAATGTTCGTCTTCGTTCCGTCCGTCGCGGATATTGGCACACGCAGCCACCGGCACAATCGCACATCGAACTCGGTACCTCCACGTTTCCACGGGAGCATTTTTCCACCGCTGCCGGTCCTCGACGCGCGGCAGCCGAATGGACAGTCCAATTGGAGTTGTGCGAGCATTGGCCATGTCGAACAGGCCACCATCCCATGACGTCTTAGCCGATCCACCTCTTGAGTCGCTGTGTGATCAGCTGAAGCGACTGGGGAGGCCCGTATCGAACGCTCGTCTTTCTTTCATGAGGGATCCTGAAGAGGCGTTCTGGAAGTTCGTGAAAGATCCCCCTCTGTTCGACTTGAATGGTGCAAAGGTGGGGACGGCTGTTGAGCTTGCCTGCCCATACATCTGCGCAGCGACGGTTCAGTCACTCGTGACTGACCTGGCCCAAAAGGCAACTGAGCTGGCCGAATCCCCAAGTGGTCGGGCGAACGCGGCTGGGGTTCACCTAAGCATCGCAAGCCAGCTTGTTCTCATGGCGATCTTGCTGCACCTTCGTCCGTACAAGGCCGGGTGTGTCGCCGCGATTGGAGTGGCACGGATGTCACTCGAAGCAACGATGCTAGCGTGCTGGATTGCGACAGGAACGGGTTCGGAAGCCACCGACTGGGCCAAGAACAGGTTGAAGAATGTGCCCAAATCCCAACTGAAACAGCGGTTGCATGAATTCCTGAAAGGGGCTCGTCGTCCTGTTCCTGCTGTGACCGAAGTATACGACTGGTTGTGCAGCTACAGTCACGTCGACAACGAAGCCCTGACGGATTGGCATGTCCTGTCCTTGCAGGAACTCCACGGGAACTCGTACGCGGCGATCGCGTACGCTGCCCTCGTGATGGCCCTGGTGGCGGAGCTGGTTGTCGGATGGAAAGGAATAGCGGAATGGCCGGCAGCGTGGGTTGAGAGCATCAGTCATTTCTCGGCGAGTTCGCATGTCCCATAGGACAACATCGGCTCACGGCCTGTCGGTATTGGCCGCACGTAGTCCGGTGTACGCATTGGTTGCGCCTTCACGCGCCCCGCTCCTAGGCCTTGCCCCAAAGTCAAAGGAAGAGCCGCTCCATGAGATTGGCAGCCACACGGCCGAGCAATGCGGATCTAACCCGATCGACTATCTTACCGCTCCGATGGTCCACGCACGACCGTGTCGTCGCTGCCCCCGGCGAGTGGCTCCCCTGGAACTACCGTCAGCAGCTGGTCCCGCTCGCTGCGTAGCTACACCCCGCTAAGCCTGGCAGAGCTGACCTGCAAGCCCGTCGGTTCGGCGCCACCCCCCGACAACAGTTGGTGGGCTGGCCCGCCCAAAAGGCCCCCGCGATTCCGGCCATCCCTTGAGCCTGCAGCGCTGCCGAAAGGACACGAATGAACACTGTTCGTCTATGGTTCGAGGACTTCGATCTCGCTGAAGCGTTCGAAGTCAGAACGATTGAACGTATAGATGCGATAAACACCATTCCCCATCATGGCCGCAGCAAGCATGACATCGAAGATGTCGCCCCGAGTGACGCTGTGTTCCCCCGCAAGTTCCAACCACCTCGGTGTCAGATCGGCAGGTACGGGCAACTCGGTGAGCCCGGGCATGGCAAGAAACGCACGGATGGCGTCGATTGCCTCCGCGTTACTCATGGCGGGATCGACCCGGCGCTTGTCGGTGACAACCGAGAAGAACTCGGCCAGTACCTGGGGCAGCACGCAGAGTTCGGCATTGCCAGATTGAGCCCTTTCGGTCAGCGCAGATGCCGCGGCATGATGGGGAGCCTCATCGAAAAGGCTCTCGATAAGCACGTTCGTGTCGACGAGCGCGAGGCTATCGACCGATGTCTGCATAGATGTCTCGCCGGTTGAGGGGGCGAAGAATCCGACCCTTGCGAACCGGAAGCTTCACGCGCGGCCGCTGGGTGGGTTCCACCTTCAGCTGCTCCCGTACGGCCTGAATCATGAGAGCGAAGGTTCGCGCCAATGGCTCCGGAATGCCTTCGACGTCGATACTTTTCATGGCTCGACCCTCCTTCGACTCGCCGGTCTTCGCATACGCACGCAAAAGCAAACGTACCTGCTTGACGAGGAGCCGTCAAACCGCGGCGGTTGACGCAGCCAGGGCTTGCGACAACTGCCCTGAGATTTGTTGGGACCGGGTCCGCGATGGGTTGCATTCCGGTTCGCGATGCGGTCGCCTTACCGGACAATGGTGACCACGCGATCCTTCCCTGGGCCAGTTCGGGGATTGGTGGGTCTCCCATTCATGGCCGCGTCCCGTTCCAGCAAGGGAGATGACAAGCGCGCCCCCTCCCCGTCCCCTGCGCCGTCCCGGCCCAAAGACCAAACCGCGTCTTGCGTCCCGGATTGGCTGAATTGCCGTCCTTTCGGGACCCGTGCCCGCGCCTTCCAACGCGTCGCGCGTTGGCGTATACGGGGAAAATCTCGGGGAAGTCCTATGAAGAGACTCATCAGGTGGTCCGCGGTTCCCGCAGCGATGCTGCCCCTTTTGGTGGCGGTTACTGCTTCGGCTCAGAACAACGACGGGTTCGCGCTGGATCGTTACGATCCTTCGGAACGGGGCAGCGATTGGTTTGCCAACGAGTCCTTGGATCTCAGGGGTGACAAGCGCCCCGCCCTGGGCCTGGTCCTGGACTGGGGCTTCAAGCCGCTGGTCATGTACGAATCGGAGGACGGCGACGAGGATCGCTCCATCGTTCGTCACCAGGTGTTTGGCCATTTGGGTGGCGGGGTGATCCTGTGGGACCGGGTTCGCTTCGCCGCGAGCATGCCGGTGCTTCTTTTTGGGTCCGGGAACGGCGTAACCACGCCGGCCGGGACGTTCGCCATTGACGAAGGGGTCAACGCTGGCGATCTCCGGTTGGGTGCCGATGTGCGGCTCTTCGGCGAATACCAGAAGCCCGTCACCATGGCCTTGGGGTTGCGCGGGCATCTACCCACCGGCAGCCGCGACGCTTATGCCGGCGATGGCTCGGTGCGGGTGGAGCCGCGAGCCATGGTGGCCGGAGACATCGCGAGCTTCACGTACGCCGCGCGAGCCGGGGTCCTGATCCGTGGCAACGGTGACGATTATGCGGGGGTCCCCTTCGGCAGTGAGATGTCCTTCGGAGCTGCAGCCGGGTTGCGGCTGTTGGAGAAGAAGCTGACGGTGGGTCCGGAGATCTACGGGACCACCGGGATATCGGATTCGGACGCCTTCTTCGGGCGCCGCACCACGCCCTTCGAGCTCATCTTCGGCGGCAAATACGCGGTCGGTTCGGGGGTGCGTCTGGGTGCCGGCGTCGGACCGGGGTTGACTCGCGGGCTCGGTTCCCCGGCGCTGCGGGTCCTGGCCGCCGTCGAATGGATGCCTGACATCGAACCGCCGCCACCTCCTCCGCCGCCGGACAGGGACAAGGACGGGATCCTCGACGCGAACGACGCCTGCCCGGACCAGCCCGGACCGGCCAACGACGATCCGGCCAAGAACGGTTGTCCGCCGCCCCCGGATCGGGATGGCGACGGGATTTTGGATCCGACCGACGCCTGCCCGGATCAGCCCGGGCCAGCCAGTGACGATCCGGCCAAGAACGGTTGCCCGCCGCCCCCCGATCGAGACCAGGACGGCATCATCGACGAAAAGGACGCTTGCCCGGATCAGCCGGGACCAGCCAACGATGATCCGACCAAGAACGGCTGCCCGCCTCCGCCGGACACGGATGGTGACGGCATCATCGATCCACAAGACGCCTGCCCCAACGAGCCCGGGGAGGCCAACGTGGATCCGGCCAGAAATGGCTGCCCGCGAGCCCTGGTGGACAAGGCCACCCAGCAGATCAAGATCCTGGAACGGATCGAGTTCGACACCAACAAGGCCACCATTCGTCCCGAGAGCGACGCGGTGCTGACTGCCGTGCGGGACATCATGGTCAAGGAAACCGGGATCACCCAGGTTCGTATCGAAGGTCACACCGACAACCGCGGCGGGCGCTGGTACAATCGACAGCTTTCCGACCGACGCGCCAAGTCGGTCAAGGACTGGCTGGTGAAGAACGGTGTCGACGCCGGGCGCCTGGTCACCCAGGGGCTCGGCCCCGACAAGCCGATCGCCGAAAACGACACCGACCAAGGTCGGCAGACCAACCGCCGGGTGGAGTTCCACATCGTGTCACAGAGCGGCGCGAGCGACGCCAGCACCAGTGGCCCGAGCCCCGCCACCCCCACTAGCCCGTGAAGAGGAAGCCATGCGTTCTACCAGACTGTTCGTTTCTTCGAGCGTTCTGACCGTGGTGGGCCTCTTGGCTACCTCGGCCGTTGGCCAAGAGCTAACCCCTCGCGAGACCCGCGACCTGCACGGTGATTTCCAGCTCTTCGGCAACACCCTGGGCTACGAATGTGCCGCCAGTCGGTTGGTCACCCCACTCCTGGGGACCGTCGACTGCAGCGACGCCGTCGAGCCGGATGACTACGCCCCCGATCTCTTCTGGCGCAGCGACTACCCGAACGAGGGCGAGGCCTTTGCCAGCGTGGACGTCGGCGCGGGCTCGGCGCGCAGCACGGCAGTGCTCGAGCTCCCGGAAGGGGCCACCGCCGTGTATGCTCGTCTGTACTGGGCGGGTTGGCTGGAGCCAGAGACCAGTTCCGCCGACGCCGGCGTGACCCTGGAGTGCCCTGGTCGGGAAGTCGAGATTCCAGAACTGACCGCCGACGATTCGGCGACCGTGGCCAAGACCATCAACGATCCCACGGATCCGGCTGGGATCTGGTACCAGTCCGGTGTCGACATCACCCAGTGGGTCACGCGCTGTGGGCCTGGTGCCTATCGGGTCTCTGGTGTCGACGCCCGGGACTTTCCCAGCGCCGCGAGCCAGGATCTGCTCGCGGGATGGTGGGTGGTGGTCCTGTACGAGGCGCCGGGTGAGCCCATGCGCAACCTGGCCATCTTCGACGGCCTGCACGAGATCAGCGATGGCTCGCCGGAGACGGTCAACCTGAGCGGCTTCAAGGTCCCCAACGCGGGCTTCGACGCCAAGCTAGGCGTCGTCACCTACGAGGGCGATCCCAGCCTGGATGGGGACACGGTGCTGTTCGGAAACCCGCCGGCCATCGCGATGACCCCGCTCTCCAACGACCAGAACCCCGAGGAGAACTTCTCCAACGGGAGCCGCTCCTGGCTGGGAGAGGCAGTGAACCTCCCCGGTGACATGCCGCGGATGAGTGGGGAACCCGGTTCCATGAGCGGCATCGATCTGGACGTCTTTGATGTCGAAGGTCTTGTCGTTCGCCAGCAGGAGACGGCGCAGATCGAGGCTCGTAGCGACTTCGAGTACTACGTGCTGGGGGCCTTCATCACCTCCATCTCCACGTACAAGCCGAGCTTCTCGCAATCCACCAAGATGGTGGCCGATCTGTACGGTGGGGGGCTTCGCCCCGGTGACGAGCTCGTCTACACCCTGTTCTTCATCAACACCGGCAACGACGTGGCGGTCGACGCCGTAGTGACCGATCCGCTCAGCACCAAGGTCACCTTCGTGCCAGGTAGCCTCGAGGTCAGCGGCAGTGGCGACACCTGGGAGGGACGAAGCGACGAGCGTGACGGCGACACCGCCGAATACGATCCGGACACCCGGACCGTGACGGCCAGGGTGGGTTCAGGTGCCGACGCTTCCGTGGGGGGGCGCATCCCCATCGGCGTATCCCAGATGGTTCGTTTCCACGTCACCGTCAACGCCGATGCCACCGGGACCATCTCCAATCAGGCGGTGATATCCGCCGGCGGTGGACGCGGAGCCCCCGTGGAGCCCTTCCCCACCGGCAACGGTGGCGACAACGACGACCCCACCGATATCATCGTCGACGAGTGCAGCAGCAACGCGGAATGCTCGGCACCCACGCCCTATTGTGATCCCTACAGCGACCCGAGGGTTTGTGTGGAGTGCTACGTGAGCAGCCAGTGCACCGGCGCGGCCGCCCCGGATTGTATCAACCACGTGTGCGTTTGCGTTGGCGGAGACTGCGTGGACAGTGACGGCGATGGCCTGAGCGACGGAGCGGAGCAAGAGCTGGGCAGCGATCCCCTGGACTGGGATTCGGACGACGACGGGGTACCCGACGGCTCGGAGCCGCAGCCCGGGGCGGACACCAACCAAGACGGTGAGATCAACGTCCTGGATCCGGACAGCGACGGAGACGGGATTTGGGACGGTACCGAGATGGGTTATGACTGTGACACCAACCCGGACACCGACCTTTCCCAGAACCATTGTGTGCCGGACGCCGACGAGGGCGACGAGACCACCAACCCGCTGGATCCGGACACCGACGACGGCGGGGTCTCGGACGGGAACGAAGACGACAACCACAATGGGGAGATCGACGAGGGCGAGACCGATCCCAACGATCCCCTCGACGACGACGTAGACTACTCCTGTGGCACGGATGCGGACTGCGGCAACCTGGACAGTGGGATGGTCTGCTCGACCGGGATCTGCGTGCCAGGCTGTCGCGGTGAGGGTGGCAACGGTTGCCCGGCGGGCCTCGTGTGCACCTCGACCGACATGCTGATAGGCGACTGTGTTGAGGAGCAGCCCGGGACCGGAGGTGCCGGAGGTGAAGCCGGGCAGGCTGGTTCAGCCGGCAATGCCGGCAGCGCGGGCAGCACGGCAGGCACCGCCGGTGTGGCAGGTCAGGTCGAACAGGGCGGCAATGCCGGCACGGTCGAAGCGGGCGGGGGCGGAGAAATTGCCGGCGCTGGAACGGGCCCAGGTGGCACATCCGGTATGGCTGGAGCAGCTGGCTCCGATGGCGGCACGGCTGGCACGGCCGGGCAAGCCGTTGCAGGTACCGCCGGTGAGGCGGGCACGACTGGTGGAACGGCTGGAGCGGCCGGTGGAGCTGGACTGGCGGGCGCAGGAGCAGCCGGCGAATCCGGCACCGCGGGTGAAGCAGCTGGCCAAGCCGGTGAGGCGGGGTCGCCCTCGGGCACCGCCGGCAGCGAGCCCGAAGCAGGTTCGGGAGAGCCAGCCTGGGACGGCGAGTACCCGGTGATGGAAGGTGGAGGTTGCTCCTGCGGAGTCGCCAACACCAACACCGGGCGATTCGGCTGGCTGCTCTTGACCGCGGCGGGCCTTGGCCTTTCTCGCCGTCGGAAGAACGGGTAACCCTACGACCCCATCGATCGCGGGGCGCTTTCTCGAGCGCCCCGCAACTTACGCGTCTAGCGTCGAAACGGACTGGCGGGTGGGAAATCCCGGTCCATCACCGTCTTTCTCCCGTCTGCGGCTGCGTTGTGGATGGCCTCCCGGGCCAGGGCTCGAATGTGATCGGAGATGATCCCCACCACATTGTCCGACGTGTTCATGTCGGACCGGTCCTTGATGTATCTCTTCAGCTTGGAGACCACCACCAGGACGTCCGGTTCCCCTTCGGCCGAGGGTGAACTGCCGCTGCCCGGTTCGGTGGCGCTGGCTCCGACCACCTTGGCTCGGCGCGGGAGCTCCGCGGATCGCCCGACGACTTCGACTGGCCGCTGCTCGCGCAGGTAGGCCTCAAGCGTGGGGGCTCTGCGTTCCTCGGCCCAGGCATCACGATGCCGCATCTCGGGGACATGGGCCTCCCAACAGGGCAGGCTGCAGAAATACAGGGCCAGCTTGGGACGGTTACAGGTTGACACGCTGCACGCCCAGTACTTCTCACCGAAGGCCAGGGGTTGCTTGCAGGTGCTACATTTCTTGAAGCTCTCGGGGTCGGACATGTGCCTTGCCGAGGCTAGCAGACCGCCGGCTCACCCGTCACCGCGGCCGTGACGGGGCCAGCTCTTGCGTTGGATTTGGGGCTATCCCCTCTTTTTTGGGCGAAGCCCCGGGGCAGCTGGCAAGATCGGCTACCTCATGTTCGGTACCAGGCTCGCCCCCCGGTTGTTCTTCGCGGTGTACCTGTTCGTTTTCGCCGTTTGCGCCATCGCCCCCTACGATCGCGGCGTCTGGTGGGCAGAGAACCTGCCGATCGTCTTGATTGCCGTAACCATCGCCCTGGTTCGGAACAAGCACGAATTCTCGGCAACCGCCTACGCCTTGATGTTGGTCCTGCTGGTCCTTCACACTATCGGCGGGCACTACACCTTCGAACGGGTGCCCTTCGGTTGGGTGACGCACACGTTTGGTTTCCAACGGAACCATTACGACCGGATGGCGCATTTCTCCGTCGGTTTCTACGCCTACCCGATCGCGGAGATCCTTTTTCGGCACCGCCTGGTTCGGTCCCGCTTCGTCTTGTTGGCCTTTCCCATCCTCGCCATCTTCACCGTGGCCGCGGTGTACGAGCTCTTCGAGTGGATCTATGCGGTCATGGCCGATCCCAAGGCGGGCATCGCCGTGCTCGGGTCCCAGGGGGATCCATGGGATGCCCAGAAAGACATGCTGGCGGACGGGCTCGGAGCGTTGGTTGCCACCCTACTGTTTGCCAGCCAACACCCGGGAACCGAACCCCGAGCACCCCAGCCGTCGGGCTAGCCCCGCGTGGTACGTGGGTTGTGGCTGGACAGGGCCTCTCGACAGGCGGGCTCGGACAGGCTGTACCAGTACTGCTCCGTTTCGTGCAACCGCTCGGCGAGCGCGATGCCCTGGGCCACGAGTCGCTGCAGAGCGGCTCGATCCAAACCGGTCGGACCCACCACGAAGGCACCGAAGACCCTTTCCTCGTGCAGCCAGGGAACGACGACCGCCCTCGGATAGGGCAGGTACTCTGCCAAGTAGGTGGGCACGGCCAGGACCGCGGGAGATTGGCGAGCCTCCAGCCAAGAGGCCAGCCGCAGAGTCAGCGTGAACCCAGTTTGGTCGACTCGGGTCGGTGCTGGCGAGAGCTCGGCGTGGGCAGCACGACCACGAATCCCCTCGACGTAGATGGCCAAGGTCCCGGTGATTCCCCCGTCGCGAAGCTGCTCCGCCACCGCCGCACAGTCGATGATCTTGCTGAGCTTCCAGCGTGTACAGGACACGGGGTCAGGCCAAGAATCGTGGGTGGGCACGACCAAGATAACGGCTGCCCGCGCGGGTACTGAAGGCCCGTGCACCCGAGCCGGTCGCGGCACAGCGTCAAACCGCTGACGGGCGGGCGTCCAGCGCAGTCTCGCCGATATTCTGGCCGGATAGGGCCGTTCCCCTTTTCGAGTCCAGCGCAATCACGGCCGGATGCGTACTGACGGTGGGGGACGATGGTTGTGAACCTCCCCCAATTTGGTCGACACCTCTCAATGACCACGCTCTGATCCCCTTCTATGCTGGTCATCCCCGCCGGAAGGCGCAGATTGTCCACCCTCCCCCGTCACGGTGTCGCGACTAAGGTGAATGCCGTTTGGGTCGACGGCCTAGGGCGTCGGTGTCGCTATCGCGAGCCATGACGTGAACTGCTCCCCGCGGTTCAGGGGGGATCGCCTCTGTTGCCCAAATCAGACGGGAGCGCACCAAGAACCGCCACCCGTGCGCTGACAGCAAGAGCCACAGCTCGTTTCGTTGCCTCGGAGGTCAGCTGCGGATGGTCCCCCGGGTAGCGGGTCACAACCGCGTACTGAGTGAGTTCGTCCAAGTCCGCGAGCGTAGCGGCCAACTCGCTGTCGCAAGCTGCAACGAGATCGAGCAAAACGGTCAGGTCGTGCGTCTTCGGAAACTCGATCTGGTGCCACGTGAGCAGGGCCTTGAGCAGCTTTTCCGCCGTCTGTTGAGCATGAAAGCCCACGGCACCTCGAACGTGCAACTCCTCACCTGCTAGGATCCGACATGCGGCCAGATCCTCTTCTGCGCGCAACAACCACTGCCAAGCGAGATCGCGACGTACCCTGTCATCAGGCGGCATGGAGCACCCTTCCGTATCGATGAGCCGGATAGGCAATTCCGCCGATGACATCCTTGGTGGTCTCGAAGCGGCGTCGCGACATGACGATAACGTCGAAGGGCCGGCCCAGCCCGCGAAGGGCACGTCGAATGCGGAGGCTCTCATGACCGGGATCGGCCGGGTCTTCCTCCACGATCAGTAGATCGATGTCACTATCCCGAGTCACGGTTCCGGCGGCGGCCGAGCCGAAGAGCACGATTCGCACCGGCTTGGCTACGCGCAGAACGCGAGCCACGATCTCTGTAAATAGCGGTTCGTCGAGACCCATTGCAGACCTTAAAGAGGTTAGCAGAGGTGGGGATGCGTGCCATCCTTCGGTCCGAACCCCAGCCAGATAGCGACAGTCAATGTTACCATGCCCGCTGGAAGCGTGGAATCTGGAGTGCGCAGGGATTGCCTTGCGAAAGGGGGGGAGCCGCCGAGGTTTCCAACGGGCAAGAATGCACGGGGACGGACCGCCTCCGCTGCTGCGCCCTGTGATGGTCAGGGCAGGTGATGTGGCATACTGATTGCAGCTGGGCTCCCCCATGACCCATAAAACCATCCTTGGTGTGGCGGTGGGAAGCGTGATGGCTCTGTTGTCATCGAACGCCACAGTGGGTGCCAAGTGTGGAGATGGTGGCGGGGTATCGGTATCTGATTCGGTCGACGGACGACAGTCAGCGTTGTGTGGTTCGCGACCGCGATCAGCGGGAGGCCGCCGCCAGCCGCGGGCCGTGCAAGGTCCGGCTGACCTTCGACAAGCTGAACAGTACGGCTGCCAACATCTGGCTCGGCATCGGCATTGCCAGTGCGGTCAAAGCCCTTGCAGCCATGAAGGAGCGCATCCGGGAAATCACCAGCCGGACGAAAGGATGAAGCATACCAGCGACGGTTAAGGCACTCCGGAGCTACCTGCCAGGATGGAAGAACTACTTCCGCCTTGCCGATACGCCCCGCGTTTTCCATAACCTCGATGCATGGATTCGTCGCCGACTACGCATGCTCCACCTCAAACAGTAAAAGCAGGGACCAACAGTCTTCCGTGAACTACGCGCTCGGGGCCTCTCGATACGCGGAGCCGCGGAAGTTGCTGCTCACTGCAAACGCTGGTGGAGGACGGCTGCCCACGTCGGGCTCCACACGGCTCTGCCCAACACCTACTTCGACCAGATAGGAGTCCCGCGGCTCGCCCGCTAAACCTCAACCTTCCGAACCGCCGGATACGAACCCGCACGTCCGGTGGTGTGGGAGGGGAGCAGGAGCGAAAAACCTCCTGCCCCCTATTCCGATTCACTGACGCTGAAAAATGTCGGATCTCGTGGACGAACGCTCGCATGGTCGCGCATTGACCTGACGGACTGTAGCCGCGGGGCTACAGTTGTTATGTGTTGGAGATCCGCAAGTCAGCCGAGTTCGCCGCGTGGCTCGACGACCTGCGGGACGTGCGTGGGCGCGCTCGTGTCCAAGCGCGGATCGAGCGGCTCGCCGCCGGCAATCGCGGCGATGTGAAGCCTGTTGGCCAAGGAGTGTCGGAACTGCGTATCGACTACGGCCCTGGCTACCGTTCACTTCGTCCGGAAAGGCCAGACGGTCATCGTTCTGCTGGCCGGAGGTGACAAGGCGACGCAGGCCGCGGACATCAAGACGGCGCTGCGGCTCGCCCGCAGCCTGTAGGAGGACGACACGGCAAAGACGAAGACCACCCGCTACGACGTCGCCGAGCATCTGCGCACCCCCGAAGAGATGGCGGCCTATCTCGAAGCGTGTCTCGACGAGTCGGGGGCTGACGCGGCGTTCATCGCCAAGGCGATCGGCGACATCGCGCGAGCCAAGGGCATGTCGCAGGTGGCACGCGAGGCGCGCATGTCGCGCGAGAGCCTGTACAAGGCACTCTCGGGGGACCGGAGTCCCGACTTCGACACCATCATCAAGGTGCTCGGCGCGCTCGGGCTCAAGCTCCACGCGGAGCCCGCGTAGCGGTTCTGGCTGTTCGCTGTTCACCGGCATCAGCCCGGCTGTGTCCCCTCCCGGCAGGCCCCCAGGCTTTGCCCGCTCGTGGTGTCCTAGTCCAGGACCCTTTTCTGTCAGGAATGGCTGACATCCGTGACTGAGATCGCCCACCTTGGCGCCCCGTCGGACATCATCGAGACCCGACTCGGATCTCGCGTCGGTCGCTCTCGGTCTCGCCGCTCGGGACTCGGCTCACCAAGGTCGCACCCGTCCGTCCTCGCGACTGCGACTAGAGTTCCGCCACGGTCACGCGACGCGACCAGTGCTCGTTCAAGCCGCGACGTCGAGCCCAACGAGCGGTTCCCAGAGCGACCAGGAGGGTAGCCAAGCATCATACGAGTGTGCCGTCCGGCAATCTCCCTGATAGGTCTTCGAGCCAAAGAGCGGCCAGGAAATCCTAAACCTCTCCCATCGGCTAGACACGACCAGTTGACATAACGCCCAATCCACGAAGTGGTTTTGTAGCGGCAGGTTTCATTCACTGACGCTGGAAATGTCGGATCTCGTGAGCCGGCGTTGGTGCTCTTCGAGGTCCAGAACGTCTTCAAGGATCACCGTGCCGCCTTTCTGACTGGACGGGTATGGGCGACAAAGACACTCTTCTGGTGCGGACGGGGGAGCCGATCGATGGTCGATCACGGTAACCTCCAAGGTCTTTCACAACCCGGAGTCAGCCGCGCTCCCTCGCCCGCTTCAACCTAGCTCGCCATCCGGCCAAAGTATCCATGGTCCCGCTGTTTCGTCTCGCCCCGCTCCGTGACCAGGCCACCCATCCTCGCTTCCGGGACAGACGCCCCTCAGCCCGGCGCCAGAAACCGGGACGGAACACCACCGGACCCCACACACCCGCGCGGCAGCGGTGATTTGCCCATAGCCACTCGACACCATCCCGCGTCCCGCGCCTCCGGGACCCGCTCAACGCCGCACATCACGAGCGGACGGCAGCCTCAGCGACCACCAGCCATCCCTTGCCCCGGTCGCTCATGATGTGCTCAGAGTTAAGCAGGTGGGGCCGGGAGCAGACCCGGAGCTGAGTATGACCGGGTGGTTGACATTGTGAGGAAATCTCTCACGGGTGCTGTTCTGGATCGACGGTCTCGTCACAATTCGAGCCCCTGATGTGGACCCGCTGCCCGCTGACCGTCACGTTGCGGCCAAGAAAACCAAAACCTTTCCAGTCAGTTGGACTCGACCGGTTGACATGAAGCGGTCTTCATCGGTGACCGGATTAGGGCGCCTCGTTCCAGAAGAAAGCTGGATCATTTCGATCGGTTAGGTGGTCTCGGTAAGTCACGACTTGAAATCGGGCCATCTCTCGGATCTCCTGCGGGTGTTCAAGACCAAAGGAGGAGAGATGACCCGAGCCCCAGTAATGCACATGCGCGATTCGTTGACCAGTCTGATTTCGCCCCAACTCATTCGTCGGAGGGCCCGCAGCTTGGGCGTAATCAAGCGGCAGCGCAAAGTCGACGTCGTGGCGTTGGTCTATGCTCTGGTCCTCGGGTTCGAGCGCGGTACCCGACGGAGCCTAGCCAGTTTTCGTCGCGCCTACTGCAGCAGCACCGGTGTCACTCTGGCGCCATCAGCATTCTACGGCCGATTCACGCCCGAGCTGGCCGAGCTCATGAAACAACTGACAACGCATGCTTTCGGGCACCTGAAAGATGGAGCTTCCAGGTTGCAACGTGCCCTCGCCGCCTTCGCCAAGGTCTTCATCGCAGATGGTTCGCTGGTGCGTCTGCATCCCAACCTTCAGCAGTACTACCCCTCGGTCTGGACCAATCACACCAAAGCGGGAGCAAAACTCCACGTCACGATCGATGGCGCTTCACGGACCCCTGCAATCCTGAGCATCGTGCCCGGATCCAAGCATGACGTGACATTGCTCAGCGTCGGTCCTTGGTGCAAAAACGCGCTACTGGTCTTCGACCTGGCGTACTACCAGGGAAAACTGTTCCGCAAGATTCTTGACCAGGGTGGGCATTTTCTTTGCCGCGTCAAGAAGGACGCCAACTTCGTCATCTTGGCGGCGAGGAAGTCCCACTAGGTTGGACTCAAGCACAAGGACGTGTTGTCGGAAATGCATGGCAAGACCTTCGAGGTTGAGGTGGACTACGTCTACCGCCACATTCCAGAGCGAGAATGGCTCAAACGACATCTGCGCCTGCGCCTCATTGCGGTCTGGCGTCAAGACATCGGACAGCACCGTCTGTACCTAACCAGCGCTCAGCCGTTGCAGTTGACGACCGACGCCGCTGCACCCGTCTATGCGCTCCGCTGGGAGATTGAGCTACTCTTTCGCGAGTTGAAATCCCACCTTTTGCTCGATGATATGCCAAGCGGCAACAAGGCCGCAACCGAATGCCTGCTCTATGCGGCGCTGCTCACGATGGCCATCGGACGCAAGCTTCTCCGCGCCCTGCAACGGCGACGGCTCTCCAAGAATGAGCCATCGCGCGTCTTCCCGCCAGAACGTTGGACGATAGTAATGCGGTCAGTGGCTCCCCAGCTACTGGTGCTCCTCCTCGCCCCGCCACACGCCCGCGGTGCCCTGGAACGCCGTCTTTGGATGGTGCTGCAACGTGAGGCCCCGGACCCCAATCGGAGTCGCATGTTGCTCCTCGAACGGGCGGAAGCCGGGGTGCTCCAGCATGAGCTCGCCGCAGCTTAACAGATCACCGATGAAGTAGAGATTATGTCAACGCGCCGTGTCTAACCGATGGGAAAGGTTTAGGATGTCCTGGCCGCGACGCGACGCTCTTTGCCACAGGAATCGACGAATCGCCTTTGGCGTTCCAGGAGACTCTGGTAGCATCCCGTCTATGGGTAGGGACCTTCGACAAGCGGTGACGTCGATCAGCCTGGCGTGCGCGCTTGGCGCGTGCGCGCCGCCGCGTCAGCCATCGACACCGGTCATCTCCATGCCGAGCGCACCACCGAAAGAAGAGTCACGATGCCCAAGCCAAGCGTCGGAGCAGCGCAGCCAAGCGGCTACGTTGGCGCACAGCGGCAAACTGCATCGAGCGGCTTCCCTCTTCGAGCGCGTCGATGACACGTGCCCTGCCGGGCGCGCTCAGACGTTGGCAACGCGGATCTCCGTGCTCCTCGATCTAGGAAGGTTCGACGCCGTGGTCGCCCTGACCCATGACGCAGCCGCCATGCCGCCAGAGGTAGCCGCGCTACAGGCTACGCTGGGACAGCGACGCGCGACTTGGCAATCCGAGACCGCCCAGTCGCTCCGCGAGGCCTCGCTGAACGCTCGCGAAGCAGGTCAAGTGGAACAGGCCGATCGACTGCTGGAGAAAGCCTTCGAGCGAGCCGTGCAAGTGACTGCAGCAAAGCCCGAGATTCAGGCGCCCGACGGCGTGAACAAGGTCGTCGCTGTCGGACAGTCGAGCGACGGGGATACGCTGGTAGTGGCCGAGAACTTCGGGTACCGCGTGTTCTCGTTCAGTCAAGGTGAATCGGTTGTGCGCCAGACCGGGCTCGATCAAATCGTTTCGCTCTCGGCAGACGGTTCCATGGCACTGGTGATGGACATGACCGCGCCGTACGGTCAGCGCGCGCTGCGTTGCCTGGACATCGTGTCTGGCCAACGGCTGCCCGTGTTACCGATGCCCACGGGTTTTTTCGAGGTTGACCCGGGTGCGGCCGGCCTGTCCCCGGACGGCACTCGGGCCGCGGCGTGCCTCAGAGCGCAGCAAGGCACGCGCGCGGTCGTTCCCGTGTGGGAATGCAGTTCGGGGCTGCAAGTGCGGCAGCTCTCGATGAAGAGATCGTTCGAAGAAAGTTTCGAATCTCTGGTATTCTCGCCGTCGGGCAAGTTGCTCGGCGTCAACGGGAGGAGCACGGTTGCGCTTTGGGGGCTGGACCGTGACCGCGAGACGCCGCTGCTGAAGTATGAACCGAATTGTCCCGGCTGTGACACGAACTCTCTGCTGGGTCTATTTGACATGGAGGGTCGGCTGTTTTGGGCGCTCGACGAGACGGCGGTCATTACCGAAAAGGGGAATCGGCGATTCTTCCGCCTGAACAAGCGAGAAGCCCAGACGGCGGACTTCCCCCGGATCATCAGCGTGCTCGATGACGGTCGGACCGCGCTCGCCTACGGGACCAATTCGACTCAGTCGTTTGACCTCGTCACCAGGACCAACAACCAGGTTGGGGACTGGGGGTCAGAACTCTATGCGACCAGGCGCCGTAGCTTCGTGGCGCTGACAGGCGACAAGTTGCAGCACCATTCGCTCCAAACCGGGCGGACACGCGTTATCGCCGAACGGCATTCCGCTCCGTTCGAATCGGCAGAAGTGACCGGTGATACGCTGGAAGTGAGGGGCCCGAGAATCTTGCGGTTTGCGCTCAGTCACGCGCACCGCGAGAAATCATGGGGCATCAGCGTCGGATCCACCGAGGTCGAACTGTACGACCAGCATTCGGTGATTCCTTGGTTCGCATGTTCGAACGACAACAATCAGAGGAACGCGGCACTCGAGCCGACGGATTCGACGTTCGTCGTGCGCTGCGGCACCGAGCTGACGTTCGCCTCTTGCTCTGCTCCTGGCATAACGGCGCGTTTGAAGCAAATCGGCGGCACTGCTACCGCGTACGCGCTCTACCCAGACCGCACCGCGGAGATCTGGGGCGACATTGCGGATTTTCGACGCGTCGCTCGCTGCGTCGTCGGTGAGCTGGTGTTCCCGCTCGACGTCTGCGAAGATGACCTACTGGTAAGCGGAAGACTGCAAGCGCTGCTGCGATGAATGGGAACGATGCCGCGTGCGTAACCGTCCGGCAGTCGACGCCCAGCGGGCGATTGCGGCACGTTCGGGATGGATGGATCGCGCAAGCGCGCGGCTTTCGGGGCAGGATCCAGCCGGAGACCTCAGCGGTGGCGGGGTTTCCGGGCGGCTGCGCTCAGGCGGACGCGGGCGTGTCCGGCGGTTTCCAGCGATGCGGGAGGAGTTCGAGGATCCGGGACGCCGGGTGGTTCTGCACTCGTGTGAGTACGTCCATCAGATACGCGATGGGGTTGAGGGCGTGCTTCTCACACGAGGCAACCAATGTATAGAGTACCGCGAAGTCGTGGCCGGAGTCTTCGTTGCCGACAAAGAGGAAGTTGGCGCGACCGAGCGCGACTCGGCGGAGCGGCGACTCGGCGGCGTTGTTGTCGGGTGGGATCGAGGCGTAGCGGAGGAAGCAGCCGAGAGCGCGGAAGTTCTTCACGATGTAGTTGATCGCGCGCCCCATCTCCGAGCGCGGCTCGAATGCGTGACGGTGCCGATGTGCCCAGCAAAGCAGCCGGGCAAACAGCACCCGTGAGCACGTCTGCCGAAGCCTGAGAGGCTCGGGAGTGCCAAATATGCCGGCTACCTTGGCCTCGTACTCGACGACGTAGATCTCACTGATGAGTGCGAGCGCTTCCTTGGCCTCGACGTGTTGGTGTTGCTCGAACAGCTTGCGCTGCGCGCGAGCAAGACAACCAGCTCTCGTGCGTCGACCGGGCTTGGTGACGACGTTGTACCCGGTGCACTGATCGACAACGAGACGCCCTTGTGAGTCACCGAGGACCTGCAGAGGCGTATCGCCACTGCGACTTGGGGGCATATCGGTGGACGACGAGGTCGGGCGTGACGAAGTCCCACCCGCTCACCGCGCCATTGTCGGCCTGCTCCGTCCGCTGTTCCAGGCGTCCGTACCCGTACGGTTACAGAACGACAGCGCCCGCTGGGTGCAAAGAACCGGCGGGCGTTGACGCGTTTGGGGGCGGGGGATTCGTTGGGTGCACGCGTGGTGAGCAGCGTGGGGACGGACGCACAAAGACCCAACTTGGCCACCTTGATCGCGCCAGCGCGGAAATGATGCTGGTCTCGCAGAGGTCGTAGATACACTCCGCTACCCGTGGACCGGCGTGCGGGGCTGGATGCGGGTCGCGCGCTCGTCGGCGTCGAGCAGATCCCCCGTGCGCAGGACCTTGATGAGGTCGCGCTGATCGCTCGTGCTGGACCAGCTGCGCGTGGCGACGGCCCTTGCCGGTGGAGGCGGCGCGGTTTCGAACCAGTCGGAGGTGCACGTGGTGTGTCTACATTACTGAACGGCTGGCCGTCGGTAACGCGCAATGATGCCGGCGTTCGATTTCGATGTCCGTTGTGATACGCACCACTTCGAAGCAGATGATGATGTCGCGTACCTCGCGCTCGCGCCACGCCCCACGGGCAGCACCCCCGGCGGGGCTTCGGAACGATGCATGTCGTATCGGCAGTGTGGCGACGTTTCTGGGCCTCGCGGCGCTCGGCTGCCAGAATCGGCCCAGTTCAACGGGTCCCATCGGCGCTGGGAGCGCCAGCACAGCGGCGAGCGTCGGGCAGGGGTAGGCCACCGCCTCGAGGTCTTCGAGCGCGACCTATGCGGTCTTCGGCCACCCATTGGCGGACGGCTTCGTGTACGTCGACGACAGCGTCGGCCGTGACGGTACATACCCGTTCGTGGCCGTGATCGTGCCCACGAGATCCGACATTTTCAGCGTCAGTGAACGAAAGCCTGTTCGTGGAAGTCGAGACTATCTCAATGCGCCGTGTCTAACCGGTGGGAAAGGTTTAGGATTTCCTGGCCGCCGCGACGAAGGCAGTGCGGGGTGGAACCGCTTGCAGCCTCGCCAACGACGTCGGAGCGATGTGCGGGCTTACGTTCTTGATGCTGAGCGCGAGAGGTGATCGACGACAATTATTCTTACCGCCACGACGACAACTATTCCTACCGTCGGCCGTGGGGCTGAAGATCCTTGTTTGCAGGGCAGAATCGGAAGGAGTTTGACCAGGAGACGCAGGTGTCCCGGTTGCTTCGGCCGATGGTCAGCAACAGACAGGTCAGGAAGCTGAGAAAGAAGTTGTCCGAAGGAGTCACTGTGCTCAAGGCCGCAGATGCGGCCGGGATGAGCGAGAAGTCTGCACAAAAGTGGAGAGAGGGCCCCTTGCCCTCGGAGGTACGCCAGAGGCGGGAGCGACGTTGGCGCACCCGAGAAGACCCATTTGCCGGGGTCTGGGACGATGACATCGTCCCGTTGCTCCAGGTCGATGAGAAAGGAGTGTTGGAGGCGACGGAATTGCTGCGGGTACTCGAGACCAAGTACCCAGGGCGGTTCGAGGTTGGCCAACTACGCACACTGCAGCGACGTGTCGGTGATTGGCGCGCTCTGCATGGTCCAGAGAAGGAAGTCTACTTCCAGCAGGTTCATCCACCTGGGCGAGAAGGAGCTTTCCTGGCCGCCGTTGGCTGTCAGCGCCGAGCTCCGGGGCCCGGGGAGTGTCTAGGCTTCGCTCGGACACTGTTCGGCATTGGCGAGCAGGAGCAGATGCTCTCTTTTCGCAACAAGCAACGCTTCGATACCGTGGTGGTCCTGTGCCTGACCGAGCCCTTCGACAAGAAGGTCATCCGCTGCACCGAACAGACCCAGGCCCCTCTGGATTGCTTGCGTCGCTACCAGCCCGAACAGGGTAAATCGGACCAATTGCTCCCGCGCAGTCCGGACCCCTCGGGATTCGAAGTCAGATAGCCACCGTCTGTGGCGGGATTGTGCTGTTGGTCGGTGCGGCGCAGGCACGGGGCCTGGGCGAGGCGGCGGGGTGATCCCATTCGAACCGTTTCTTGGCGACGGGTGGTTCGGCACGTCATCGGTCGGCAAAAAGTTGCGGTCGCGCGTCCAAGCGAGCACTGTCTCCTCCACGAGCATGACCGTAACCTTGCGGCGCAGCGCGGTACTTGACACCACCCCGGAGCGGCTGCTCGCGGTGGCCACCGACCCCAAGATGCTCCAGCAGCGAGTCAAGCCGGGGACTTCGGCCGGGACTACCGTCCGGGAGGTAGCGCGAGACGGAGCCAGGCTGGTACAAGAGCTCGAGAGCGAGGAATACGCCCGCACCAAGACCGGGGGCCTGGACCGAAGCCGGATCGAACGCTCGGTGACGCGCTACGAATGGGACCTCAGCTCTGGCCACTGCGCCTGGAGTTGGAAAGGCCAGTCCGACCGGATCCGACTCACGGGGACCATCGACATCAAACCGTCGGGTCCGGGAGCGGAGCTCTCGACCAGCTTCGAAATCGAGGTCAAGGTCCCGGTCATTGCAGGGATGGTCGAGCGCATGGTAGCGAGCGAGATCGAGGAAGATCTGCCGCGCTACGAAGCCTGGATTCGCGCGGAGATCTCCCGACCGTAAGCTCGCTCACCCACGGTTTTACGCCGGGATTCTTGGGCTCCGGGGCATCCTTATGATATCGGTTCTTGCGGCCTGTTTTTGCGGAGGTCTAAGTGACGCGATTTTCGGCACAAAGGGTCGACCTTGTCGACGTCGGAACACAGGACCGGGTGCCCGAAAACGTCCGGGCAGTCGTGGTGGGTGGCGGACTGGCGGGCTGCGCGGCGGCGACGGTGCTGGCCGAAAGGGGCGCTTCGGTTACCGTCATCGAGAAGAACCGATACCTGGGCGGACGCGCGGGTGGGTGGACGGAAACGCTGCCGGACGGCGAACCCTTCGAGATGGAGCGGGGCTTTCACGCCTTCTTCCGCCAGTATTACAATGTACGGAATCTGCTCCGGCGGGTAGACCCGGGTCTGCGCAGCTTGCTCCCCCTGCTCGACTATCCGCTGCTGGGGCCGGGGGGTGCGCATGAATCGTTCACGGGGCTGTCGAGACTGCCCCCGTTCAACGTGATACAGCTCGTGAGCCGGACGCCACGGCTGCGTCTCTCCGACCTTTCCCGCGTCAACGCGCGCGCGGCCCTGGAGATGCTGGCCTACGACGCCAACACCACCTGGCAAAGGTTCGATCACCAAAATGCCCGCGACTACCTGGACTCGCTGAACTTCCCCCGCGACGCTCGCCAGATGCTGTTCAACGTGTTTGCTCACTCCTTCTTCAACCCCGAGGAAGGAATGTCAGCGGCGGACATGTTGATGATGTTCCACTTCTACTTCATGGGCAACCCAGAGGGGTTGGTGTTCGACGTGCTGAACGAGCCCTTCTCTCTTTCCCTATGGCAGCCGCTGAGGCGATACCTGGAGCGCCACCGCGTCACCTTCCGCATGGCCACCGCAGCCGAGCGCGTCGAGCGCGACGGAGCGGATTGGCGGGTGCGTTTGGGAGACGGCCAGGAGCCGTTGGCGGCGGATGCGGTCGTGCTGGCACTCGACGTTCCGGGGCTCCAGTGCATCGTGAACCAAAGCCCCGATCTCGCCGAGCCCGACTGGCGTCGTCAGGTGGAACGACTTGGGGTGACCCTGCCGTTCGCGGTTTGGCGCGTGTTTCTGGATCGCCCGGTTCGCCCGGATCGATACCCCTTCGTTGGCACGACCGGCCTCGGCTTGGTCGACAATATCTCCGTCTACGAGCAATTCGAAGGCGAGAGCCGGCGCTGGGCGTTGCGTACCGGCGGCTCCGTCGTCGAGGTCCATGCGTACGCCGTCGATGCGGCCACGACCGAACCCGAGATCCGGAATGACTTCTGGCGGCAACTGCACGAACTCTACCCGGAAACGCGGGAGATGCGGGCCATTGACGAGCGGTTCTTACTCCGGCGCGACTGCCCGTCGTTCGCACCGGGCACCCACCAGGACCGAACCACCGTGGCAACACCCATGAAGGGCGTTGCCCTGGCCGGTGACTTCGTGAAATTGCCATTTCCCTCCGCACTCATGGAGCGGGCCGTGGCGTCGGGTTTCTGTGCTGCCAATCAGTTGCTGGCGCGCTGGGCGGTGCGCCCGGAGCCGCTGTGGTCCGTGCCACCTCGTGGCTTGATGGCGGGCCTGCGCGCTCTGTTGAGGTAGCAGGCTTGCTGGTTGCGGCTGGCGACCCGTACGCTGAGCCGCTGCGGATCCCCGCGCCTTCCCCCAAATCCTTGACAATACCTTGACAGTATTCTCCACGCACCTAGGTAAGGAGAGTGGAATCAGGCATGCCCGCAACCGGAGAAAGAAACCTCATGGATCTGTTGGAGTACTTCGAGAACGTTCGTGGCACGGGGGTCATCGCGACCGCCGACGGCGAAGGACGGGTCAACGTAGCGATCTACGCGCGACCTCACGTGATGAAGGACGGGACCCTAGGCTTCATCATGGCCGATAGGCTAACCCGGCAGAACGTGGAACGGAACCCGCGCGCCGCCTACCTGTTCTTGGAAGAGGGAACCCAACGAGCCGGAGTCCGACTCAGTCTCACCAAGGTCGGTGAATCGGAGGATCCCGAACTCATCGCGTCGCTTCGCCGCAGAAGCTACTTACCCGAAGACGAATCCGGCATGGGGAAGCTCCGCTTGGTGTACTTCGCTGTGGAGCACCAGCGGCCGCTGGTCGGCTCGCTCCCCGAGGATTCGGGTTGATGGTGAATTGGCTTCATCCCTGCGCCGAATCAGGGCATGATTCGGCGCGGTGCCCAATGTCGATGTGGTGCAAAGGTACTGGCATGACGGGTCGGGTCATCAACTTCGGACGGCCACTACCTGCAGTAGCTCCTCCGGAGCGTGAGCTCCAGGATTGGATACAAGCTCGGGTTCCGTCAATCCGCTCTTCGCTGGAACGGGCGCGCGCATTGCCTTCGGGTGGGTGGTATGTGGTGGACGCGTCGCGACGCATCACGGAGCGCCCATCGTTCTACTGGATCGACGGGCGCGAGGTCGTTGCCTGGCGCAGCGTTGGCCGAGTCCTGTTGGCCCCCAATTCCTGTCCCCACATGGGCGCTCCACTGTCGGCCGGTCGCAGCGAGCAGGGTGAGCTCGTCTGTCCGTGGCACGGGCTCCGTCTCAGAGAACGCGGTCAGGGTCGGTGGAAACCCTTTTCGGCTCACGATGACGGAATCCTCGTCTGGGTGCGGATGGGACCGCCCGATCCGACAACGCCGCTACCCGTGATCGCTCCACGACCCACGCGCGCCCTCGACTCGGTGATCCGTATGGTTGCCGAAGCCGACCCGGAAGACGTGATTGCCAACCGACTGGATCCTTGGCATGGTGTCCACTTCCATCCGCATTCGTTTGCGCGACTGCGCGTGCTCAGCAACGAGGGCGACGTCATCACCCTGCGCGTTGCTTTTCGTGTGCTTGGCGCTCTGTGCGTCGAGGTGGACGCGACGTTTCACTGCCCGGAGCCAAACACCATCGTGATGACCATTGTTGGGGGCGACGGGAGCGGATCGGTGGTCGAAACCCACGTGACCCCCCTCTTTTCGGGCTGCTCGGCCATCGTGGAGGCCACCCTCGCGACCTCGGACCGCCCTGGGTTCGGGCTGGTTCTGAGGAGCGCATCGTTGGTGAGGCCGCTCTTGGCGCGCGCTGCACGCCGCCTGTGGGTCGAAGACAGGGCCTACGCGGAACGGACACGCTTTCTCAGAGTCGGCGAGCGTTCGGGCGTCGGAACCTGCTCCTGCTGGGAGCGCGCGCCCGGTACACCGCGTCCACAGTGAGCCGCCGAGGAGCTGGCCGTCAGCACGGTTCGATCCGGCTGCAAGGGGGAACGCGCAGCCGGGCCTGCTCGCCCCCGGTCTCAGGGAAGGTGTCGCCTCGGCTGTCACCCACACCCGAGCCGATGCAGCCGCCGCTTCACCCAATCCCGCTCCTCGGTCAGCCCCACCTGGTCGTAGATTGCCATCAAGCGCCGGTAGCGAGAAGGCACGTCGAAGCGAATGTTGTACGTGAGCATCTTCAGGCAATCCGGACAAAGCTCGATCGGGTTACCATCCATCTCCTGCAAGGAATTCGACCCGTTCACCAGGCATTCGTAGCGCCGGCAATGGGGCAGGGAGAACATGTGGCAGGCTTCGTGAGCCAGCACCTTGAAGCTGCGCCGCACCGTGAGTAGCTGGGTTTCGGGCGTCTCCTTCTCCCCCCAAAAGCGGGGCGCGTAGCGGGCCAGAGAGTAGACCCCGACCCTCCTCTCGAGCGTCGCCTCACCGAAGACATAGTTCCAGCTGGGCTCGGGATAGAGATCCTGCATCGTGATCCCGAGCAGGCACACTGCATCGGGGGGAAGCTGGCTCTGTGCCAGCCAATGGAGGATGGTCCCACTGTGGTGTTGCACCCAGGCTTTCTTGCCACTCCCGCGAGTACGCTGCCCGGAAGCCGGCAGGGGCTTCGACGGTGCAATGCGAGCCTTCATGTCGAAGAAAGCCTCGGTGAAGGCCTGGAGCAGCCGAAGATTCGCCCGCTCACTGGAGGTGAACGGACCCAGCGGCAGAAGCACCAGCACCTTGCGAGGCCCCTGCTTCTGGGTGGGCCGCATCGCGACGTACTCATCGAAGCTGATTGCTGTCTCGGGGAAACGCGCCAGCCAGTCTCCCGGCTTGGGTGGAGCCTTGACCTCGTAACTCTCCGCGTCGAATCGGAATGCGGGATGGTGAGGCTCGAATGGGACCTCGGTACCCAAGGGAACGTCAACCAAGCTACATGGCGCGACCGCCGATGCTGGTGGCGTGGCGTTGGCTCCTGCATCCAAGGGTGGAGAAGCGCCAGCCGATGGCAAAGGGTCAGGGGATCCTGGTGGGGCTTCGGGAGGTTTGGGAGTGGACGTAGGTTCGTCGCAGCCGACGGAGAATAGCGGAGCCAAGAGCGCGGCCGCCCCGAGGCCCAAGAAGGTGCGACGCGACGGCGAGGCCAGAGCCGAGACCACGATGGACCGACAAACCAATCCCCAAGAAGGTTCCCGGAGAAGGGCTAACCACGGTCGACAGCGTGTGTGTTCGACGCTGCGTGGGTGACGCTCTTCCACGGCCCAGTGCAACAGAGTGCGTGTCTCGGGCTCGGCGTGGACCCCTGTGCAGAGTCACAGGGGGCGATGCAAGACGCGTGCCAGGGTCGGGCCTGGGCCTGGGCTGGAGACGGCCGGGACGACTTGGTTCGAGTGGGGGTGACAGGGGCGCAGACTCCTCGTTGCGTGCAAGGGCCAGCAGGGAGCGAGCCAGAGCTGCGACCAAGGACCGGAAACGATTCTGAAGACTGTCGTTGTGGTCATGGGATAGACGTGACGAACCCCACCCTTGCCAGCGCAGCCCGGTCACGGAACGGGCACACGAACCGGCCACTTGCGGCTGTATCCTCGCGAGCGGCCATCGAGCTGCCCATCGGGATCATTGCCCCAGGAGAACAACTCGCCATTGATGCTGATGGCCTGGGAGAAATCGGCACCGGCAGCCACGAGGGCAAAACCATAGCCAATACGCGCTGGCAACGCGCGACTGGTTGTCGATCCATCACCGAGCTCGCCGCTTCCGTTGTGGCCCCACGTGAAAAGGTCGCCGTTGGTCATGACGGCCAGCGCGTGGAATGCGCCCGCAGCAACGGCAGCACAGCCCCTACTGACGAGCACCGGAGAGGTGCGATCTTCGCCGGAGATGTCGCCGAGCTGGCCGTGGTAGTTGCGGCCCCAAGCGAACAGCTCGCCGGTGGTCTTGACCCCGAACGAGCAATCCGTGCCCGCCGCAACGGCGGCAAAACCCCGACCGACGAGCACCGGAAACGTGCGATCTCTGCCGGAGTCATCACTGAGCTGACCATAATGGTTGTCGCCCCAGGCGAATAGCTCGCCGGTGGCGTTGACCGCAACTGAGTGCAGGTAACCCCCGGCAACCGAAACGAAGTTCGAACCGACGCGCACAGGGGATGGGCGTCTGTCGGTCGAGCCATCCCCGAGCTGACCATTGAGGTTGTCACCCCAAGCAAACAGCTCACCCGTGGTCGTGATGGCAAACGAGTGAAAGTGGCCCGCCGCCACCGAAGCGAAGCCCGAACCAATGAGCACCGGCAACTTGCGATGGGTGACTGAACCATCGCCGAGTTGGCCGGAGCCGTTGTCGCCCCAGGCGAACAGCTCGCCGGTGGCCTTGAGTGCGAGCGAGTGGAACCGTCCTGCAGCAACGGAAACGAAGCCCGAGCCGACGAACAAGGGGGAGAAGTGATCCTTGGTCGAGCCATCCCCGAGCTGACCAAAGCGATTGCCGCCCCAAGAATACAGCTTGTTCTCGGTCGTTACCCCAAGCGCATGCTCCCCGCCAGCCGCAATCGCCTTCCACTTCTTGGCGACGACGAGAGCACTGCGAGGCAGACTCGGGATCTGACCGCCCGTGGCGCGGGGCCCAGGAACACTGAGTGACGGCGCGGGTGACGCCGGGCGCTGACACGCCCAGGCCACGACCATGAGCAGACCGATGCGCGCTCTGCGTGACCGCGGCAAAGTCATGTCCGCCTTGTAGCACGTCGATCGCCGGTGTTATAATTCGTTCCATGTCGCAGCCGTCCGTGGTCACTGCATCGCGTGCTCGTCGGGTGTGCAGTGCCGTGCTGTGCGCGATTCTGCTGCAAGGTTGCACCGCGCAACCGTCCCAACCCGTTTCCCCGGGGCCGGTGGCCCCGGCCCAAGGCGGCAACACCACCCCGCCTGCGAACCCGAGCTCGATCGCCGTTCCGGCCTCTGCCGCACAGGATATCGCCGGATCGCAGCCCGCGCCAACCGATGCCACGCTGTTGGCTCGACTCCGCGAGCAGCTCACGGCCGCAGACGGGCTCTATTTCGGCCATGACTTCTCGGGTGCCCGCGACGCGTTCCTGAGCGCCTGGGAGGCGTTTCGTCCGAATCCCCTGGCGTTGGTCATGGCGTCGCATGCGGCGCGAAGGGCTGGCGACGCTGCATCTGCCAAAGACTTGCTGTCCCGCGCTCGCACGGAAGCCACGTCCGCGGAGCGACCCGCGGCGTCGCCGGAGTGCGCTCCGGGTCGGCGGTCTGCAGGAAGGTGGTTCGACCACCCGTTGGCGGGGTGGTTTTCCATTGACGGCGACTGGGCACTGTCGGGCACCCTCATTCGTGTCGATCTCGAAGAAGGGAGGGTTCTCTACGCTCTGCGCGATCCAACTCGTGACCCGGGGCTCGAACCACGCAAGGCTTGGACCTGGGCTCCCAACCTCGTGTCCGCCGAGTGGGAACAGTCTGAGACCAGCGACCAGGGGGTCGCGCGCGGTACGCAGATCTTCCTCACTGACGAGATTACCTGCCAGTCCGTGGGTGCACTGCCGCATCAGGTAACGCATATCCTGTACAACGACGGGTACCACGGCACGCTCACCTTCACGCTGGATGGTTCGCTGCTGGCTTCTGGGAGTGATGCGGGGATCAAGCTCTGGCGCATCGCCGACCGTAGACTACTCTTTGCCCTCGAGACGAAACAGATAGGCTGGCTAGAGTTCTCCAAGGACGGCAAGATCCTCGTGGCGGCGACCTGCGCGGAGCTGATGGTGCTCGACGTCGGGAGCGGGAAAGTGCTTCGGACCTTCCAGCCGCCAGACATGAGCTGTATGGGCCGATTGAGTTCGACGGTTACCGGAACCGCGGTATCAGCAGACAGGACGCTGCTTGCGGTCGGGCTGGAGCTGAAGACCAGCGGCCCCACGGTATTGCTCTACGGGATCCGCGACGGGAAGCTGGTCAGCCAATGGCAAACGACCTTCGCACCCGAGGCTTTCTCGGTGGGCGCCAGGATGCTGGTCGGGTCGGCGATGGGGGGCTCCAGCTCGTCCGAGCTTTTTGACCTTGCCTTGGGGAAGTCTCGGCAGATAGCCGAGATCCCCATCCTGGCTGTCGCTCCGACCAGTACGCGTCTGATGCTTTATGACACCGTCGTATTGGATTGGGCAAAGCCCCACGGCGTGAAGCCGCTGCCGCCGGGGCCGTCCCTGCAATCAATGGGACCCTATCTCATCCCCGAGTAGGCCGGATGTGACCAGCAGTGTTCGTGCACGCGCCCGTACTTCCCAACCTCGGCGATCGGCGTCACCGTCAGTGTCGCCGTGTCGACCACCCAGATCGTGTTCTCGGTGACTGCCGGGCGGTTGGTGTTGGCCACGTGATGTTGGCCAAACCCCATCCGGTCCCGGTTTCGAGTGAGACTGTGGCTGCCGCAGCCTCCATTCGTGGGCTCTGTGCCTGCCCGGGCCCCTCGACAAGAAGGTCATCCGGTGCATCGAACAGCCCCATGCCCCTGTTCGATTGCCTGCGCTGCGCGCAGCCCGAAGAGGAAGAGCCGGACGACCTGCTCCCGCGCAATGCGGAGCCTTCTGTAGTCGAGGTGAGATAGCCACTGGCTCCAGCGGATTCCGCTGCTGGTCGGTGCGGCGCAAGTACGGGGCTTGGGCGAGGCGGTCATCAATCCGTGGAGACTGGACTGGGCAACGCTCCTCAAGAGGACCTACGACGTGGCAAAGGGATTGGATTGCCTGGTCGTCGTGACGAACCTGCAAGTAGTCCTTACAGGTTCTCCCCTCCGTCAGCTCCCGCTCGGCGAAGATGGCCTTGGGGTGCAGCGTCACGTCTTGCGGCCTGGTCCGAAACAGCTCGGCGATCTGCGCCAGCGCCAGCCACAGCGTCTCATCCTCGAACCGGCACTGGATGAGCATCCGCCCATCATCGGTCTGGCAGAGGATGATCTCCAACTTGGGCAGCCGGCCAGGACGCGGATGCGCCGGCCAGCCGAGCCCTGCCAGGCAAGCATCTTCGCAGCCGAGCTCGGAGCGTTTCGGTAACCGTGGGAGTTTTCCTGATTTGAGCTTAAATAAGAAAGGCGAATATGTTCGCGTAGTTACGCTGTGACAGGGGCAACCTAGGGCGATGGCTTTGAATAAGAATCAGGCCCAGAAGGGTAGATAGCGGGCGTACTTGCGCGACCCGCCAACCCTTTCATCTGGCTTGATCAGCTTCGCGTCCGTGGCGGCGGCGATGACCTGGGAGACGGTGGCGGATTTGTTTTCCGGAAGGCGGAAACGCTCGCGCAGGCTCTGGTTCGTCATCCGCTCCGTCATCACCCATTTGAGTGCGCAGTGCTGGTAGCAGGCCCTGATTCGGTCATCGCGATCCATCTCGTCGAACAACCGCGGTCCGAAGATCGTCACGATCGTGCGATGAAGCCCGGCCCGGAAGTCCGGGGCGGGAAGCTGGAACACCTCTGCGGCGCTGACCACCTTGTCGATACCGCTGCTCTTCTCTTCGCAGATGCCCAAACGCCGCATGAGGTGGGCAACCCGCTCGTTCCGCGACTGGTACCCGTCGATGAACCGGGTCACCGGTACCATAGGTTCTCCCGGATTCGAGATCTCCAGGCGGTCGGCGAAGATCTCGACCATGACCGATGCCCCGGTCATCGCGAGATCTTGGTGAATCAACGCATTGGCAACAAGCTCTCGGATGACCACCTCGGGAAGGAGCTTGACCTCCTTACGAAGCGCGTCCTCGATGACCTCGTTCTGCGGGAGCTGGGACATTACGAAGTTGACGAGACCCTGGAACCCGACCGCGTATCCCTTCTCGCCACCCTGGTCCAACTTCGTCTGCAGCTTCGACGCTCCCGGGTAAACCACCACCCGCGGCGCTTTCCGATAGAGCTCTTCAAAATCCGCGAGTCGCCTGGCCAGCAGCAGGGCCGCGATTCGCCGAATGGCGTAGGTACCGTCCGAGTGGTCCACCAGTCGCTCCGTCACCAACCGCTCCAGCACGCCAGCCCGCTCCGTCGGATAGGGCATCCGGAGCAGCTCGAAGAACCCCTGCACGTCCAGTAGCTCCACCACCTGCTGGGCTTCTAGCCCGCCCTTCGAATGCTCCTCCAGCCAGTCCGGTCCACCTTCGGAGAAGATGCGCCGAAGCTGGTCCTCCGACATCGGTACGGTTGCCTCCCCGGCCCGCATCAGGTACTTGCCGTCCAAGTGGTACGCCGTTCCTCGCGGACGTGCTGGAATGTGGAAGACCAGCACGCGCCCGTCAGGATGGGCAACCTCCTCGACATCCACTCGGAAGCCGACGGCCGTGAACAGCTTCTCGGCCATCCCCACGGGATCGTTGAAGGCGCTCGTGCCGACTACCGGCCGGGGTGGCTTGTCGGAGACGCCGAGCACCAGTTGCCCGCCACCCTCGTTCGCCAAGGCCACGCAGCACTCGTAGAGCCGCCGATTGTCGAGCTGGTTTCTGGCCTCCTTGAACTCCAGTCGCTGATGCTCGGATGTTTCCGAGCGCCAGAGATCGATCTGTGCTGGGGATGTGGTCATCGGTGTGTCACATCTTCTCCTTTGTTGCCTTGAAGGTCACGCGCGGAACCTCACCTTCAAGTACGCGTTCGTCTCCTTCAACGATAGCTCCTGTGACGAGTTGCCGCTCCGGACGTAGAACTTCTCCATGAGCTGTCCGTTCTTGTCCTTGGTCTTGACGATGAGGGGATCTGTTGCGGGTCGAATGCCGACCTGGCAGACATCTTTCTCGTCCACGAGGTGAAAGTGAATCGCCAGATTGGTGCTGGTAAACGGAACCCCAAACTGTTCGTGACAGAGGGAGCGTAGATGAAGCTCGAAGCCGTCCCGATCGGCGATCTTGGGAGACGACGCGTAGTCAGCATGGAGCCCCAACACGGTGCCGTCATCAGCAACCCCGATCACAAGGGTGCCACCTTGGGAGTTCGCGAAGCCAGCGATGGTCTTGACGATGGCGTGCTCGAGTTTCGGATTGACCTCACCCGCTGCGAGATCCCATCGAAGGGTGGACTTGAACTCGAGTTCGTCGCTTTCTCCCTCCGCGATTAGGTCCTCTACCGAAACTGGTGCGGCTGCCTCCTCGGTGCTAGTGAGCCCTTCGAGGAACTCATTCAGCCGAGAGGTCAGCAGCTCGCGCCGGGCCTGCAAGAAGCGCTCATAGTTCTCGACCTTCCAAAGCTCGGGGTCCTCTGGAACGCATTGTAGCTCCAGCGCCTTCGGGGACCGTTGCTTGGCTGCTGCCAGATAGGCGGACGGCTCCGTGTCCGACTTCGTACGGTTAGCGACCTGCGTAAGGATCACCCTGTTCGTCAGCTCCTGCGCGAGCTGGTACTTGAGCCGGTCCTCGCCGTAGCCAGCATCCTTCAGAAGCGAGTAAGGGAAGATGTGGTCCCGTTCGAGCTGGTACCTGCTGCCCATGTTCTGCCGCAGGCTCATCCCCGTCGTGAGGCATACCGCTCCCCTGCTCTTGAAGTACCAGCGCATCATGCTGAACAGGGGGTTCTGGATGGCGCGTCCGACGAACTCCGTTGCTTGGATTGGAAGCCGAGAGTCCTCGGCGATTGCCTGCAACAGGGCGTCGAAGGGTTGGACCACCGTCGCGATCGTTCGCAGATCCCTGTCGAGCTTCTGCGGTAGCTGGCTGACGTAGCGCGTACGAATCTGCGAGTAGTAGAACCACTTGACGAGCTTCTGGATCTCCGTGTCGGTCAATGGATCGCGGTTCTTGTCGAAGCAGTAGACGATGATCGGCACCAAGGCGTATGGAGAGTTGATCTCGTCCGTGTGGTCCACGTAGGCCCTCTGGCGCATCAGATTCACGACATAGTCGAGCACGTGGTCTTCGAGTCGGTCCCACGCCGCGCGCAGCTTCGCGCAGTTGTCGACATCATGCAGCTTGCGCATGTCCGAACCGACATGATGAAGGCAGCCGAGCAGCACATAGATGATGAAGTCGAGCTTCAAGGTGAACCCAGCCTTCTCCAGCTGCGCCAGCTTCGCCTTGAAGCGGTCCCGTGCCTGAGGCCAGTAGCCGCAGATCTGGGCGAGGGCCAGCTCTGCGTCGGTGAGGGTAACCCCACTGGCGTTGACCTTGTAGAAGATGTCGGTCGCCTCGCGGATGCTGGCCTTGACGGGAACCGATTGCTCAGGGAACTCCCGGTCCTTGATCCGCGTGATGGTGTTGATGTTGTCGTTGAGCCTCTTGAGCTCCGCCATCTCCAGGTGTCTGCCCACCTTGGCGAA
The DNA here is from genome assembly GCA_964648165.1 of uncultured Polyangiaceae bacterium. Taxonomy (GTDB): domain Bacteria; phylum Myxococcota_A; class Polyangia; order Polyangiales; family Polyangiaceae; genus FEN-1139. The sequence continues at coordinate 40,452 of CAZYKT010000033.1, forward strand.
CGGGGCCTGCAGGTCGAAGGCGCTGACCCGGCCTTGGAAGATATCGGTGATGTTCTGCCAGGACGGGCTGTTCTCCATGCGGGTCTTGTTGTAGTAGAGCAGCTCCAGCGTCTCGACGTTCACGTAGAGGCCGCGCGTGTCGTTCGCGATTTCCGCTTGGGTGTAGTAGGGTGGAAGCGAGCCTGTGATCAACAGGTAGAGCGTGGTGACCGGCTGTTGCCCGTCGAGGAGAAGCCTGACGGCGCCCTGCTTGGGATCGTACTTGTGCGGTCCCTTGAGCTCGGGGGGACTGGCCGTCTCCCAGGTCAGCATCGTCCCCGTCGGGTATTCCTTGATGAGCGAATCGATCAACTGCTTGGCATCATCCCGCTTCCAGACGTACTCCCGCTGAAAGGCGGGAACGAAGAGCTGATTGTCATCGATCTTCTCGAGGATGGTTGAGATCTTCATGGGTTGGTCCCGGAGAAGGAGGCTGGAGTGGTGACTAGGCCACACGGAGCTCTCCGCTGAGGAGCTTCGCTGTCCGGCAGCCCAAGCGCCAGTGAACGAGACCACTTTGTGTGTTGGCATGTCAACTTTGGCTGGGTGCTGGGTGGCAAAGGGCCTGGACCTCTTGGTCGCCGGCCGGACGATCGAGCAATGGCGGGCACGTGAGCGAGAGACCCTTCGCAACAGCCCAAGCTATTGTCTGCTGCGCACTGCGTGTGCCTCGCTACGGCTCAGGCCGTAGGCCTTCGTTCAATCGTGCAGGGCCTGCACTCGCGTATTTCGGCGCATGACTGCGGCGAGGACACGAGGTCCTGTTTGGTGGTGGGCGAGCAAATCGCACCAACGCGCGGCACAGACACCACGTGCCGTCAAAGGTCCGTGGGCCGCGCGTTGCCCGTTCGAGAGTGAGCCGCGCCGACGGTGACGTAGCATTTTCGGCTTGCGCAGCTCACTCTCTCCCGTGCCTTGGCCGGAGCGGACCAGACCGGCCGAGAGAGATTCTTTTTGGCGCCGCCGGTCAGTTCCATAGGTCGTTTCCGGTCACGACGACTCTCTCGAGGTCGGACCGTGCCGGTCCGACGGTAACCGGCACCCGGTGCATTGCCGGCACGGAGCCGTAACGAACCACCAGCTACCCATCGAACGACCGGGCCCTTCGACAATCAGGTCATCCGGTGCATCGAACAGCCCCATGCCCCTGTTCGATTGCCTGCGTGCTTGCACCCGGGAGAGGGCCGTTCGGACAAGCTGGTGCCGCGCAGTCGCGAGCCCTCGGGAATCGAGGATCGCTGGCCGTCGTGCTCCCCTGGCTCGCCTCGTTGCCGGGGCTGGCGCACCCACGGATAGCGTGCAGTCACGTGGTTGCGTCGCACAGGCCAGATGGCCGGGACTTGGGTCGCGGGGCAGCTAACTCAGTTGACACTTGTGCCTGATCGGCGGAAAATAGATAGAGATACGTGGGCACGAAGGTGTCAATCAAGTTGGCTATCCGAGGCCGAACGGTCCAGTTGCTGGAGCCCGTTGGGCAGGGTGCAACCTCCACGGTCTGGCGGGGCAGGCTCGACGGCGTATCGATGCCGGTGGTGGTCAAGCTGGCTTCTGACGCGTGCTGGCGCGAGCAGCTGGCCGACGAAGGGGAGCGCCTGTTCTGGGCCAGCAGCCCGTACCTTCCGGAGATGATCGCGGCGGGATGCCTGGTGAGCGATCAAGCTGAAGGCTTGCCCCAGGCGGGCCCGGCGTTGGTGTTGGAGTGGTTCGACGGGACACCACTGGATCGACTACTACGCGAGCGAGGACACCTGGAGTTGGCCGAGGTGCAACGGCTCGCTGTCGATTTGGGATGGGCCCTGGGCGACCTGCATGGGGCAGGCCATTGCCACGGTGACGTCAAGCCCGCCAATGTCGTTCTGCGACGAGCCAAGAACGGTTGGAATGCTAGGCTTGTCGATTTGGGTCTTGCCGACGCAGCCGACACCGTGGTGCCGCGCGGCGGGACGAGTCGCTATCTGCCCAGCGAGCTCAAGATGGGGCAGGCCCGCGGCGACGGGCGGGCCCGTGATGTCTTCGCGCTGGGCGTGGTATTGACCGAATCGCTGCTGGGGTCCGACTTCGATCCAACAGGTGTGGGCCGTGACGTGTTGGAGCGGCTACCCGTCGATTTGGCCAGAATCGTCGGGCCGCTGTTGGACGAGGCCCCCGCGGCCCGCCCCTCGGCGCGGTGGGTTGCCCAACGTGCCGCCGTCGTTGCGGGCCAAAGGATGGATGCGGACCAGGCCGTCAATAACCGGCTGCGCCGGCTCAAGGGGGCCTATCTGATGGTGCGCAGGCCGGAGCTGTTGCGGCTGGCTAGCTCCACCGACCCCGAGCTGCGGGTGGGGGGCAAGGCCGAGGAATGGTTGGCGGGGGCCATCGAACCGTTGCGGGGGTTGCGCGAGCTTCGCGGCCAGGAGCCGTCCAGTCTGCGCGTCACGGTGACGGATCTGGATGCGGCCGGTTGGTCCCGGGTCTTGGGTCTGGTGGTGGGCCCCAGCGCCACTCGGTGGCCAAGACCCGACGCTGGGAGTGACGCCGAATTGCTGCAACGGCTCTGCTCCTGGTGCGAAACCAACGAGCTTGGTCAGCTCACCCTGAGTGCCCTTACGGGAAGCCAGGCGCCACCGAAGGATTCGGTGCCCAGCTCTCCTATCGAGTTGGCCCTGGCTTTGGGCGAAGGCTCCGGGACGGAAGCGGTGTTATCGGCTGGCGAGGCCTTGGTTAGCTCGGGGGCGGCACCCGATGCCCTGGTGATCGCGCTGGGGCGCCGTTTGCGAGCTGCTGGCGAGCTGGGTCGGGCCCTTAGTATTCTCGGACAGTCACGGCATCCCGAGGCCATCGCCGAGCTCGGCGAGACGGCGAGGCGCGCTGGTTCGCTGGCCATGGCGGAGCGCTGCAGCACACAGGTCGAGCAAGACTCGGATCCCAGGGTCAGAGTCCGGGCGCTCGCTACCTTGGCGCGCATGGCCCTGGATCGGGGGGACGCCGCACGGGCCCTGGAGTGCCTGGCCTCGGCACCCAGCGCGGCAGCCACGCTGGAGGTGCGGGCTCTGGCTGAGCTACGGTTGGGGCAGGGCGGCAACGCCCTACGAACCGCCCAGCAGGGACGCGCGGTTGCCAGCACCGACGAAGAGCGGGCACGCCTCGACGCGACCCTGGGTCTCATCTACCACCGCGAGGGGGATGCGGAGCAGAGCGTGGAGGCCTTCCGCAGCTCCGTCGATCATGCGGTCCGGGCGGGAGCCGTTCTGGAAGAAGCGACGTATCTCACCGGATGGTCGGCTGCCGCTGCCGAGGCAGGTCGCCTCGGCGAGGCGTTGGCGGCTGCGGAGCGCGCTGTGGCCCTGTTCGGGGTGCTGGGGCAAACCCAGAAGGCGGCGCACGCGGCGCTGAATCGGGTTGCCGCGCTGGCGGCTTCGGGACAGGTCGCTGAGACGTTGCTGGCGGCCGAGCACGCATCAGTGCTGGCTTGTGAGGCTACGGACGAGCTGTGCCAGGCCTACGTCCAATTGGCCTTGGCCGACGTTCTGCCCAGGGGAACCGCCGAGGCCAAGAGGGCCTGCCGAACGGCATGGCAGCTGCTGGGTAGATTGGAACCGGAGCATCGGCTGCGCGTGGCCGCTCGCAACCTGGAGCACGGCGAGCCCACCGATGAAGGCCAGTGTGATGCGTGGGTTCGGCGCGACGAGGTTTCGGTGGCGGCGCGGCTCGACTGGTGGGGGGCTCGGGCGCGGGACGCGACGGCGCGCGCTGACGTCGAAGAGGCCGCCATGATCGCCAGTGAGCTGGTGGCGCTGGTGGGACGGCGCGCCCCGCTGGCCGAGCGAGGGCGGGCACTGGCCGCGGGGGCGCGCTTGGCTCGGTTGGCAGGTCTCGGGGACTTTGCGCGACGGCTGCAGGTCGCGGCGGCCGAGGATGCCCAACTGATGCTGCGGCGAGTGCCGTCCGAGCTGGCCATCGCCCTTCGTGCCGTTGGTTGGATTGAGGAGGTTCGTGCCGGGGATGACTCGACGCTCCTGCCCGAACAGGTTTCCCACGTGGAGACCCTGGTCAGGGCCTTGGGCCAGCGAGAGAACCTCCGGTCGCTCCTCGATCAAGTGCTAGACGCACTGGTCCTGTGGACTGGGGTGGAACGGGGCCTTTTACTGCTTCGCGCTCCCGGAGGCCGCCTCCTGCCTCGAGCCGGACGCAATCTGTTGCGCAGTGACCTGCACGGCGAGCAACTCGCCCTTTCCCATACCCTCGCCCAGCGGGCACTGGAACGGGGCGAGCCCATCGTCGCGGTCGATGCCTCCGGCGAGCTCGACAGTGTGTACGAGAGCGTCCATGCCCTGAAGCTTCGGAGTGTCCTGGCCATCCCGCTGCTGGCTCACGGGGAGGGGCTGGGGGTCGTGTATCTCGACGACCGGATCCGGCGCGGCGCCTTCGGCAAGAAGGAGCTGGCCTGGGTTCGCGTGGTCGCGGCGATCGCTGCGGTCGCCATCGCCGATGCGCGGGATCGTCTGTTTCTGCGTCGGGCCATCCGCCGTGCCGAACGGGCCGAGCAGAGGATGGGGGAGATCCTGGCGGCGCGAGAGGCCGAGCTGGGTGAGGTCCGAGTCGAGCTAGCGCGTCGGACCGAGGCTCGACCGACTCGCTACCGCTACGAAGGGATCGTGGGGGAGAGCGTGGCCATGCGCGAGCTGTTGCGCTTGGTGGATCGAGTGGTTCCCAGCGAGGTCCCGGTGTTGATTCGCGGAGAATCCGGGAGCGGCAAGGAGCTCATCGCCCGCGCCATCGTCAAGAACGGACCTCGGGCTCGCGAGCCCTTCGTGACCGAGAACTGTGGGGCCATCCCGGAATCCTTGCTGGAATCCGCGTTGTTCGGTCACGTGCGAGGCGCATTCACCGGCGCCACCCGGACACGAGCCGGGCTCTTCGAGATCGCGGACCGCGGGACCCTGTTCTTGGACGAGATTGCCGAGATGAGCCTGGGCATGCAGACCAAGCTGCTCCGCGTCCTGGAAGACGGCGATGTGCGTCCAGTGGGGAGCGAACGCTCCCGACACGTCGATGTGCGTCTCATCGGTGCCACCCACCGCAATCTGGAGGCCATGGTCAAGGACGGTGCGTTCCGCCAGGACCTCTTCTATCGCCTCAACGTCGTGTCCCTCGACATTCCCCCGCTGCGCGAGCGTCACGGGGACATCCCCCTGTTGGTTCGGCACCTGCTCGGCAAGTACGCTGAAGGGCGCAGCGTCAGGCTGGCTCCCTTGGCCTTGGAGCGCCTGGTCCGTTACCCCTGGCCGGGCAACGTTCGGCAGCTGGAGAACGAGCTGCGTCGCGCCCTGGTCCTGGCGGACGACGTGATCTCCGTCCAGCACCTGTCGGAGAACGTTCGAGCCGACGCCAGCCCGTCGGCTCGTGCTCCAACGTCCAGCTCGCTACGGGAACGTGTGGACCGGCTGGAGTTGGAGATGGTCACTTCGGCCCTCGAGCAAACCGGTGGGAACCAGACTCGAGCCGCCGAGCTGCTCGGCCTGTCGAGGTTTGGGCTGCAAAAGAAGATGCGACGCCTGGAGGTGGCCACGCTTCCGCCTGGACGTGACCCGGAGGGTGGGCTATCCAGCGGCCCATGAGGCTTCCCCGTGCAGCGCGGCCCGTCCTGAAATGGGCGGGGGGCAAGACCCAGCTGCTGCCGGAGATCCTGAGCCGTATGCCAGCCCGGATCCGGACCTATTACGAGCCGTTCGTGGGGGGGGGCGCCGTGTTCTTCGCCTTGGCGGCGGAGGGTCGGTTCCGGCGCGCGGTGCTGTCGGACCGGAATGCCGAGCTCGTCGATGTGTACCGCGCGCTTCAGACGGACGTTGATGGCGTCGTCAAGTGCCTGCGCAAGATGACCTACTCCGAGGACGAGTACTACCGAATCCGCGACGAGCGCCGGTCATCTCGACTCGTCAAACGCGCGGCCCGCACGCTGTACCTGAACAAGACCGGGTTCAACGGCCTGTATCGGGTCAATCGGGCCGGGGGGTTCAATGTCCCCTTCGGGCGACACGTCAATCCGACCATCTGCGACGAGGAAAACCTCAGGCGCGTGGCGGACGTCCTCAAGTCCGTGGAGCTGCTGGAGGAGGATTTCGAGGTCGTCTGCAAGCGGGCCAAGAAGGGAGACGTCGTGTACCTCGATCCGCCCTATCTCCCCCGCTCTCGGACGGCCTCATTTGCCGCGTACGACCGGCATCCCTTCCGTATGCCCGAGCACGAGAGGTTGGCCAAGGTGTTCGCGGAGCTGGGTCGGCGTCACGTCCACGCGGTGCTCTCCAACTCCGACACCCCAGTGACCCGGGAGCTCTACGGGGCGTATCGTCCCGACTATCCGCGGGTTGGGCGTGCAATCAACAGCAAGGTGACTGCTCGGGGGCCGATCACGGAACTGTTGGTAACCAACGGCGTTTTCGTTGCGGCTCGGCCTTGACCACCCGGGCCTTGAGAGGTTTTCCCTCGAGGCCCGGTTCGTGCTAAGCGAGGCCCAGCCGTCCGTCCAGGATGGTTCACGATGGCCGGTTCGAACCGCAAGAAGCCAACCAGGACTGAGGTCAACATCCGGATCCCGGTCCCGACCGAGGATCGGGTGCACCTCGGAAGGGTGGTGCTCGTCGCGGCGATTGGCTTTGCGGTGGGGATCGCCTGGCCCGGTTTGGCGCAGCTGCGCCTGGCTCCCGTCCCTCCGGCCGAGGGGACTCGAGAAGTCGCCGCGACCCCTTCGGCTTCGGCCCCGGCGGCGGCAGCGAGTCCTCCAGCCCAGCCCGAGCCAGCGCCGGAGCCCGCGGTGTCGGAGGTCACCGTGGACCAACCCCAGGTGACCAGCTGTACCGACGCCAGCGGCAAGAAACACGAGACCTGTGACAGCCCTGCCTTTGGCGAACCCATCGAGTCGCTGCTGCGCGGTCTTCGTGGCTGCGGGGGTGCCACCAATGTGGCCGGGATGCTGTCGCTGGGCTTCGACGTCGATTTCCAGACTTCGAGTTTCTCTCGGGTGGGCAGCGGGAACAGCACCACCCTACCCACGGCGGCCCAGAAGGAGCTCGTGGCCTGTGCCACGGCTGCCCTGTCTGGCACCAAGGTGCCTGACGTTCCGCATCAGTACCAACAGTACCGAGTCTACTATCGGGTGCGCTTCAGCACTAAAGCGGCTCCCGCTGACAGTGACGCTCCTGCCCCGGAGGCGGTCGGTGCTAGCGGCCGCGCCACGGTGGTGTGGGAGGTCGCGCTGATCCGCAAAGCCCCCAAGGACGGCGAGCTCGCCGCGCGCATCCTGGGGGGGACGCGGGTCATGGTGACCGGTCGTCAGGGGGATTGGTATCGCGTCAAGTACGACGCCGAGGGCAACGAGGGTTGGGTGTTCCGCAGCGCCATTGGCCTTTGACCAAGGGCCTGGAAATGGCAATCGCCCCGCCTACTCCGGGACATCCACGCGGTACAGCGAGGTATCGATGCGCCCATCGCCCGTGAAGATCTCGCTGCCGGCTTCGATGCTGACCAGGTACTTCGAGCCGTCCACCAGCCCCTTGTCGACCAAGTGGTTCAAGAACTCGCTGAGGTCGAAGCTGACATCGTTGGAGTTCTGTTCTGGGACGAAGCTGAAGACCTTCCAGGTCCCGGCGTTGCCGTGCCATCGATTCCATCTGCCGCCCGCCAGGTTCACGGTCTCCTGCGGCCCCCCGATGGGAACGGGCGACCCGGAGCGGTGGACCCAGACCATGACCTCGTCGGTTGGATCGTCCTCGTAGGTCGGGTACTTCTCCGAACTCAACCACAGATCGTAGGCCACGTTCATGACGTTGTTGCCGTTCTCGGTGAGCGAGTATTTCCACTGTGTCGGGATGCGGAGTCTCTGGGAAAGCTGCACGGGCAGACCGCAGGCATATGTCTTCTGGCCCCAGTGCCAGCCGTACACGATGGATGGGTAGGCCTTGACCGAGCTGGTAGAGCCCGTCCAGGAGAAGTCCGCGCCCCAGCCCCAGCCTCCCCCCGAGGGGCAGGTGAGCCAGGCGCACCCTTGACCCGAGCCGTCTGACTCCCCCCAGAGATTGTTGATGAGATAGTAACGACCGACGACGGTGTAGGCTCCTGCCTCACAGGTTCGACCGATTTCGGTTGCGCCGTCGCAGGGGTCTTCGGGGTCCGGATCACAGGTGACGCCTCCGGTGGCCGGGGCTCCCCCGTTGGTCGGGGTTCCTGCGGCTCCCCCCAGGGCTGCGCTACCGCCCGCGGGTCCCACGGGGGCGCCTGCCAGGCCTCCCGTGGAGCCCGAGCCGTCCGAGTCATTGCCATCGTCGCAAGACGCCATGGCGATCAACGCGAGGCACGAGACCGCAAAGAAGGCGAAGGTTCGAGAAGGAGCAAGGAGCGTATCGACTCGTGACGGGACGGACATGAGCCCTCCGGGAAGGGGACCCGAGCGGGTCCCGGAAAGACGGTGGCGATGACTTTCTTTTTGTCGCGCCGCGGCGCTCGACGCAAACCGTGGAGCGCTGCTGGAGCCCCGGTCCCCGGCGTCTCCCCGGATTTGCCGAGGTTTCCCCTGCCTGGCGGGCGGAGGGTGACGCTCCGTGATATGGAATGAACCGCTGTGTCGAGTTCCGATCCTCAAGCGCCCAAGTCCAAGCCCGCTTCGGATGATGCCCAGTTGACCTCCGCTGATACGGGGATCGAGAGCCAGGGCGCGTCAAGTAGCGAGGACGTGGTGTTGATCAGGGGGCGGCTGCCGGACAGTCCCGGGTTGGCGGTACTTCGCAAGCGGCAGGACCGAATCGAAGCGGGGGCCGTGTTGCCCTTGAAGGCGGGTCAGCCGATCCACGGTGAGGTGGTGCGCCTGACGCCGCGCAAGGAGTTCCCGCTGCTGTGTGACGTTCAGGTCGACTACGCGCCGACGGCACCGGTGCGTCCCACCTCCAAGGGGCCGGGCCAGTTCGCGACCGAGCAGTATCGGCGCAATTGGGACGCCATCTGGCAGAGAGCTCCGACGGGTGACGAGTCCTTGAACTGAGTGCTCAGGGCTTCTCGGACTCTGGACGAGCCGTCTGGTGCAGCCATGGCCGGACCGGATCCAGCCAATCGGCGTCGAGTTCGAAGGGTTGCGGGTTTCCCTGCCAACAGCCCACGACCTTCTTGGTGGTGCTGACCGAAAGCTCCATCTCCCCTTCGGAGTCCGGCCTTTGCCTGGTGTCGCTGGAGAAACGGAAGACGACCTTCGCCTTGCCCATCGGGCAAGCGAAGCCTGAGGCCGGCAGCCACCGCTTGACGGTCAGGGTGGCCAGGTTCTCGCGCAGGGACTCGGCTTGCGCCGGATCGATCGTCCCGGATGCGATCGTCGTTGATCTCAGGACGCCGTCCGGTTCGACCGCCATGACCTGGCGCCGATTCCCGGCTTGGATCTCGAGCCGCGTCACGTCCTGGGGAGTCCAGTCCAAGAGCTGTCGCGGAGCCAGCAACGCGGGATCCAGTTCGAGTAGGGCTGCCCTGTCGGCGTCGAGCTGGAGCACCAGGCCATCGTCCTTGCGGCGAACGCGTCGCCTTCCATCCGGCAGCGGCGCCGCCAATTCGACGGTCTCGTCAACGGCCTCCTCGTCGCCCAGGACGTTGGAGCGCAGCGTGATGCTGCCTTGAACCGGGAATTCAACCCCCGCACCGAGTTCGAGGGGTGACCCCTGAAGCGAGGTCAGCTCGGTCAGCAGGGCATTGCCGGCGTCGAGATCCACCTCCCGTTCCGACCCGGGACGAAGCAGAAAGCTCGATCCGTGGCGCAGGAGCCCCCAAGATCGGTCCTTCACCTTGACGGTCAGCTGGTCCGTCTCGTCCATGTGCTGGGTGAACAACGACCGATCTGGCTCGGTGGGGATTGATTCACGGAGCGCAGATGCCGCAGCCTTTGGCAGGCAGCCGGCCAGCTCCGAGGGCGAGGTTACCAGCACCAGCGACTCGGTCGGCTGTTTTGGACAATGCCCTCCGAGCTCCAGCCGCCACACGGGTTCGTTCGGCTTTCTCGGCTTGACGTGCAGGGTGAGCAGGGCCGAATCACCCAGAGACTTCCGGGCCGAAGCGGGCTCGATGAACTCGTTGACGGCCAGCTCCGTGATGGCCAGAACCAGCCGGGTGGTGATGTCACGGGACACGCGCACCCTGGGGGGTCCCTGTCGGTACCAGATCCCACTGCGGGGCTCGCGCTCCAAGACCGTGTTGCGCCCGTCGGCAATCAGGTGAAGTGAGGCCAGTTCGGAGGGCAGATAGGGGATCAGCCGTCGATCCCAGAGCTCACTGGGAGCGATGTCCAGCGCCGCGCGAAGGGAGCTGCTCACAACGACTGAACGTTCCTCTCGATTGGAGGGCTGCAGCCGTACGTACAGGCTGCCGGGTGGGCTTGGTGCGTCACCACCCACGACCAGGCGCAGGGTCAATCCCTCGCTCTCCAAGCTCAGCACGCCGCGAGGATGCGCCATCCCCAGCGGGTCTTTTGGCTGATCCGGGGCGGGAACCTCGCGCAGGATCTCAGCCTGTTGCACGGCGTTCAACAGAGCATCCAGCCTCGCCGGATCAACCAGGCGGCCACCGCTGCCTCGCACCTGGTAGGTCGGTGCAGCCTCCGCCTTTTCTTGTCGGTCCAGCGTAACTTCGGCTCCGTTGCGAGCCCAGCGGATGACGTTCCACGTCCCGCGAGCCTGAGGCGAGAGCAGCGTCTGTCCGGCGGGGTTTGGGTCGATATCCGTCGGGTGTCGGGCAGTCAGGACGACCAGGGCCCCGAGGACCACGGCCAGAGCGATCCAGATCCAATCCGCCGCACCAGTGGCCCGGCGCCAGGTCATGGCCCATCACCGTCGCTCGGGCTCTGCTGGTTGCGGACATTGCGACGTCGCATCCAGGTGGAAACCAGGCCCAAAATCGCTGCCGCCAGGGGCATGATCCAGCTGGTAAAGCGGGATAGACTGGTCAGCTCGGCTTCGGACAGCGCCAGGGCAAGCGACTGTCGGGCGGGGCGGCGGATCTCGATGTTACCGGACGGCCGCCTCACCAGCCACGCGATCACGTTGTCCGCGAAAACCCGGTTCGCGATCAGGGTGTCCGCCTGCAGCGCACGATTCTCCACCGCCCCGGCAGGCGACACCACGACGCGCAAGGGTGCAAGTCCGCCCCGGCGCTGCAGCTCACTGGCGCGGGCGACCGACAGGCTTGCCTTGGGTCCTGGAGGGTTCGGGTCCTCGTCCAGGGCCGGGGAACTGACGTCCCGCACGCTGCGGGCGGTGGGCCCCGTGTCGAGGAGCGATACCGACTGCCGGTCGGGAGTCGCTCGAAGGCTCTGTGCCATCGAAACCAGGATCCGCATGCGGCTGGAGATGCTGGGACGCCGGAGTCCGCGCAGGATCTCGTGCTCCTGCGCGTCGGCAAAGAAGATCTCTCCCAGTCCGTCTGCCAGTCGACGCTGCGGATCGGTCTCCAATATGAGATCGATCCCCATTTCGATCCCGGCGACCCGGGCCAGCCGATCCAACCCCGTCGAGCGCACGCGGCCCGTTTGGTCCGGAACCGTGCCTCCCATCAGCCACAGATTGGTCCCGCGCTCGGCGGCCTTCTGGAGCGCCTGCAGCGAAGCCTCGGTCCAGGCGAGCTCGGGAGCCGCCACCACCACCGCCTGGCAGGGCTCGAACCTCGGACCCGCCGGATCGGCTGCGTCGATGCTCCGTACCTCGATGTCATCGCGGTGCAGCCGGTCCTTCAGCTCGGAAAGCCCCAAAGGGGCTCGATCCTCGATGCTCAGCTCGCGATGCCCCGTTCCAAAGCAGACGATGGGTCGCGAAGTCTCCCTCACGCTGCGCAGCCCGCGGGTCAGCGCCTGTTCCAGGTGGGATTCGGTCGTACCGGTGTCCGGATCCACGCTGGCCAGATCCTCGGTGGTCACGTAGTAGCGTCGGGTTCCCGACTCCACCACCAACACGGAGTCCTCCAACACCTGTCCATCACGTGTCTGACCGCTCTGGATGCCAAGCTTGGTCCTTCGAGCCAAGAACGCCGCGGGATCCCGGTCTGGATCGCACCATTCGACGTGCAGCCGTCGCGAAGCGGCCGCATACTCCGCCAGAAGCTCCCGGACCGTGGGTGCCACGGGGTCGCCTCGACCCAACAGGACGTGCACGGTGACTGCTTCGTCCAGTGCCCTGACCGTCTCAAGGGTCACCGGAGAAAGCGTGTATCGTCGGTCCGAGGTGAGATCGAACCGTTGGTCGAAGCGTACCGCCAGGACGTTCAGACAGATGGTGGCAACGACAGCGGCGAACAGTCCCACCACGGACAGTCCGCGGTCCCGGCTCCAGCCCCCTGGGGAGCGACGGGTCCGAGCCGGATTCATGGTGCCGTCCTCCAGTGGTCGACCCTCCGGGTGGCCACGAATAGCGAAAGGACGGTGAGCGAGGCATGAAACGTCATTCGCCGTAGCGATAGGATGCCCTGCGACGCCTCCTCGAGGCACCGCTGCAACGAGAGGTGCGAGCAGAGCTCGCGCAGCCAGCCCTCATCCAACACCTGTTCCATGATACCGCTCAGGATGAGCAAGAAGACCGTGGCGCTGGAGAGGACCAGACTGACGAGCTGGCTGCGGGTGAGCGTGCTGGCCAGGACCCCCAGCGCCAACAGGCTGGTGCCCGCGGCCAGTATGGCCAGATAGCTCGTGGCCACCACCCCCCATTCGATATGGCCGGTGTGTCGGAGTATTGCCGGATAAAGAACCGTGGGCGACCAGATCAGCACGTAGCTGACCCAGGCGGCGGCGAACTTGCCGAGTACGATGTGCAGTGCGGGAACCGGGGCGGCGAGCAGCGTGTCCAAGGTACCGCTCCGTCTCTCCTCCGCGAAGCTGCGCATGGTCAGGGCCGGGCACAGGATCATTAGACCCATCGGCACGAAGACACTCTGACCGAAGAAGGCCTGAGTGATCCCCAGGTCGAGATCCAGCTCGGCCAGTGTCACCATGCTGGCCACCACCGACGCGAACGCTGCCCCCTGCAGTCCCAGAAATGCCGTGAGCAGCACCCAGCCCAGGGGAGTGGCCCATAGGCCCAACAGCTCCCGGAATGCGAGGGCAGAAAGGCCTCTCACGGTTCGGACTCCGGAGCCTGTGTCAGGTTGGCCATGACCTCTTCCAGGGAGACGCGCTGGGGAGACAGCTCGCGCAGCCAGATCCCCGCTGAAGCCAGGGTCTGGCTGACCCGTTCCGCCAAGGGATCCAGGCAGGCCGAAGGCTCGTTCTGCATCACGAGCCATTCTGACTCGTCCGTACTCTCCGCCGAGAGGCTCCGGACGCTTACGCCATCAAGGTTAGAGAGCAGAGCGAGACCCTTTTTTTCGGGGTCGACGGCGCGCACCCGCAACCGGGGTTGGTTCTGCTCCGACTTGAGCTCCTCGGGCGTCCCTTCGGCGATGAGCCGGCCCTGGCACATCAACAGGACCCGATCACACAGCGACTCGACCTCGGTCAGGGCGTGGGTACTCAGAAGGACGGTGCGGGACTCTCGGAGCCCGCCAATCAACTCGCGGATTTCCCGTACCTCGTTGGGATCGAGGCCCGCGGTCGGCTCGTCCAGAAGCAGAATCGGTGGCGTTCCCAGCAGGGCATCGGCCAGACCCACGCGCTGCCGGAAGCCGCGCGACAATTCCAGGATCCGTACCCGCTCGACCTTTCGACAGTGGGTCTCGGTCAAGACTCGGGTCACCGCCTCGCGGACACTTCGACGCGGGATCCCCAGCAGAGCGGCCCGGAACTCCAGGTGCTCGCCCACCCGAAGCTCGGGGTAGAGCGGCGCCGATTCCGGGAGGTACCCGAGTGACCGGCGAGCCAGAATGGGTTCCTGTTCCAGATCGTGCCCAGCCAACTTGACGCGTCCGGTCGAGGCCCCTTGCGCGCCAGCCAGGATGCGCAACGTGGTGGTCTTGCCGGCTCCATTGGGACCCAACAGGCCGGCGACCTTGCCCTTGTTGATGGCAAAGGAGATCCCGGACAGTGCCGTGAACGACCCGTAGTGTTTGGACAGGTTCTCGACGCGGATCATGGGCCCATCAGGGCTCGGCCTCGTCGCTCGGCTCGTCGTCGACGGCACCATGGCATCGCTTGAACTTCTTCCCCGAGCCGCAGGGACACGGATCGTTGCGCCCGATGCGTGGGGCCGCGGGTGCTGGTCGGGGTGGGGGATTCGAGGCAGACGCCCGCATCGCGTTGCGCAGCTGATCGGGCGGAACCTCGCCCTCTTCGCCCAGATGCTTGGCGATAGCATGGTCCAACTCGGCCTGATGCTTCGCTCCCGCCTGCTCCTCCATCTGCGCAATCTCGTCCTGCCGCTGGATCTGGACCGAGAAGAACTTGGTCAAGACACTGGCCGAAACCTGGGCCATCATGTTGACGAACAGGTTGTAGCCCTCTTTTTTGTACTCGTTCTTCGGATCACGCTGCCCGTAGCCTCTCAGGCCGATGCCGTCGCGCAGATGCTCCATGTTGGTCAGATGTTCGACCCAGGCGTCGTCGATTGTCTCCAGGTACAGGTGACGCGCGACGCGCAAGGCCAATTCCACTCCCAGTTCTTCCTCCTTGGCGAGATACTGGGTCTCGGCCTGCTGATACAGGTAGCGCACGACCCGGGGAGGTTCGCCGAAGCGCTCCACCTCGGAGGGGAGCTTGGCCCGGAAATGCTCCATGAACCCGTCGTATACCCCGGACCAGTCCCAGTCCTCGGGGGGGCGTTGCTCGGGGCAGCACTCCTGCACGATGGCGGCGCACACCCGATCGATGACATCGAGCATCCGATCCCGCTGTTCGGAGAGGCCCCGAGAGACCAGCTCCACCAGTTCGTCGTACACCAGAGTCGGTGTCAGGGTTCGACGCTCGTCCAAGTTCAGTTTGACGCCCCACAGATGGTAAACCTCATTCTGCAGATGCGGAGCCTCGGCCAAACCGGGTGATGCCTCCAGCTCCTCCCGCGTCGGTGGCCGGGCCCGGCCCGCGGAGTCCCGAGGCGTGACCGGGGGGTCGGCAAACATGCCCACCAGTTGAGCCACCACCGGCGTGATGCGACTCAGGATGGCCCCGTCCACCGGGATTTCCCGCTGGCGCCCGGTGCCATGACCCATCTCGTCGATTTCCTCCGGCGAGTAACGACCATCCAGAAGCTGCTGGCGCAAGGTGTACACCATCTTGCGCTGCGCGTTCATCACGTCGTCGTACTCGAGCAGATGTTTGCGGATGTCGAAGTTCCGTTCCTCCACCTTGCGCTGGGCGTTTTCGATGCTCTTGGTGACCCAGGGGTGCTCGATGGGCTCGTCATCCGGCATGCCCATGCGGTCCATCAGGTTCTTGACCCGATCGCCGGCGAAGATCCGCATCAGGTCGTCTTCCAGCGACAGGTAGAACCGACTGGAGCCAGGATCCCCCTGTCGCCCAGCGCGCCCGCGGAGCTGATTGTCGATACGCCGGGATTCGTGACGCTCCGTCCCCACGATGTGCAGACCACCCAGCGCCACCACCTCGTCGTGCTCCTCGGCGCAGAGAGACTGATACTTCTGTACCAGGGCCTGATGGGCCTCGGGATGCTCGGTGACGGTCTGCTTGGACTGGAGGAGCTCCCAGTTGGCCAACATCTCCGGGTTGCCACCCAGCATGATATCGGTGCCGCGACCAGCCATATTGGTCGACACCGTGATGGCACCCTTGCGCCCGGCTTGGGCCACCACATAGGCCTCGTTCTCGTGGTGCTTGGCGTTCAGGACGTTGTGGGTGATCCCCTTCTTGGTCAGGATCCGACTGATGGCGGCGCTCTTCTCCACACTGGTCGTTCCGACCAGGACCGGACGCCCCCGGTCGTGCTCCTCCATGATCTCGCGAATGACGGCGGTGAACTTCTCCCGCTCCGTCTTGTACACGATGTCGTGGTTGTCCTCACGGATCATGTCCCGATTGGTCGGGACGACGTTGACATCGAGCTTGTAGGTGGAGTTGAACTCTTGGGCCTCGGTCTCAGCCGTTCCGGTCATGCCTGCCAGCTTCTTGTACAACCGGAAGAGGTTCTGAAACGTGATGGTGGCCATGGTTCGGCTCTCTTCCTGGATCCGAACGTTCTCTTTGGCCTCGACCGCCTGATGCAAGCCATCACTCCATCGTCGACCGGGCAGAACGCGCCCCGTGAACTCGTCGATGATCAGTACCTTGCCGTCGGGACTGACCATGTAGTGCTGGTCTCGCTTGTACAAGGCATGGGCGCGCAGCAACTGATTGAGGATGTGCAGCGTCTGGATGTGAACCGGATCGTACAGGTTGCCCACGCCGGCCATCTTCTGGACCAGCTCCACGCCGTCGTCCGTCAAGGTGGCGCTGTGCCCCTTTTCATCCACCGTGAAGTGCTCGTCCTTGCGTAGCTTGTGCACGACCTCGTTGAGGACACGATACTTCTCGCTGGCCGCATCGGCGGGCCCGCTAATGATGAGCGGGGTGCGGGCCTCGTCAATCAAGATCGAATCGACCTCGTCGACGATGGCGTAGTTCAAGGGGCGCTGAACGTAGTCGAGCGCCGAGAACTTCATGTTGTCGCGCAGGTAGTCGAAGCCGAACTCGTTGTTCTGGCCGTAGGCGATGTCGGAACGATAGGACTGCCGCTTCTCGGCGTCACTCTGCCCGTTGACGATGACGCCGATGCTCATCCCCAACCAGGTGTAAATCCGCCCCATCCATTCGGCGTCGCGACGGGCCAGGTAGTCATTGACCGTTACCAGGTGCACGCCCTTGCCAGTCAGGGCATTGAGGTAGATGGGCAGGGTGGCGACCAGGGTCTTACCTTCACCGGTACGCATCTCGGCGATCCGTCCTCGATGCAGGACGACACCGCCCAGCAGCTGCACGTCGAAGTGCCGCATCTTGAGGACTCGGCGACTCGCCTCTCGACAGACGGCAAAGGCTTCGATCAACAAGTCATCAAGCGGTGCTCCCTGGTCGAGTCGCTGGCGGAACTCCGGTGTCTTGCTCTTGAGCTCTGCATCGGACAGCTTCTGTATTCCGGGTTCGAGCTCATTGATTCGAACCACCAGCGGTTGAATGCGGCGCAAGGCTCGCTCGTTGCTCGTACCGAAGAGTTTCTTGGCAATCCAGGTCAGCATAGAATTCTCGTAGAGCGCCGCCTGCGACGACGCATGGCAGGGGGGAAGCTAGTACGGCGCTTGGGAATGTCCGGCTGGAAATGGCCAAAGCCGCCCGAACACGGCAAACAAGCCCCCTGGCCCGGGGGCCGCCCAGGGAAACGAGCCGATTGGAGCCACGTTCGCCGGGCCCGGGACAAGTCACCGCCACTCGGAACGGCATCCCGCTCGGTCCCCATGCCGAGCCCCTGTGGCAACGAGGCATGTCGCATCGCGACACGGCGTCACCGGGTTGGAGTCTCACTCGCGGTGAGCCAGGCGTTCGCGTCGTCGCGCCTCGGCCCTGTCCCAAGCCAACCGTTGGGCGTCCGACTCCAGCACCAACGGCGGAACGGCGGTGCTCTGTCCAGTGGCGTCGAGCGCAACGTACACGGCGTGTCCCGAGTGAGTCGCCACGACCTGGCCGGTGATCGGATCCTCGGCTTCGACCTCCATCGACACCTCCAGCGAGGTTCGCCCCGTCCAGGAAACCCAACCGCGACACCTCAGTAGCTGTCCGACGTGGACGGGAGAGCGGAAGTGCATGGAGTCGATGGCTACCGTCACGCACGCTCGCCGGGCGTGACGCATCGCGCAGATGGCGCCCGCTTCATCCACCAGCTTGAGCACCACGCCGCCATGGACGTTGCCTTGCATGTTGGCGTGCTCGGGGAGCATCAGCTGGTGCAGCACGATCTCGGATTCCCTGGCCAAACGTGGGGCAAGAGTGGACATGGGGCCATCCTACCCTGGGGGCCTTGGCTCGTGCTAGGCTGGCCGGCAATCCGAGTCCGTCGATCTTCCGGCGCATGGATCTCCTCTACTTCACCATCCTGATCGGCTCGCTGATCTTCGTACACGAGCTGGGTCACTTCCTGTTGGCCAAGGCCTTCGGTGTTCGGGTCATTACCTTCTGTCTCGGGTTTGGTCCCAAGATCCTCCGGCTGCGCGGCAGGGAGACGGAGTACTGCATAGCCCTCATTCCCATCGGCGGCTACGTCCGGATGCTCGAGTCGAGCAAGACGGACATCGTCCTTCCGGAGGATCGACGTCGCACCTTCGAATCCCTGTCGCTGTTCAAACGGATTGCGATCGTGCTGGCGGGGCCCCTGATGAACATGGTCTTCCCGATCCTACTCTACTTCACCGTGTTCGTCAGTGAGGGCCCGCTCCTGCCGCCCACGGTGGGAGTCGTGCTGCCTGGCCACCCCGCATCCGATAAGTTGCGTCCGGGCGATCGGATCATGAGTATCAACGGGGACGACGTGGGGACCTTCGACGAGGTCAAGCGCATCGTGGCGCGGAGCCCCGGGCAAGCCCTGAAATTCAAGGTGTTTCGCGAAAACCGCCACGTGGAAGTGGAGGTGGTCGTCGCCGACACCACCGAGCGCCGAGAACTGGATATCGTTGAGCGACTGGGGACGATCGGGATTCAGCCCAGCGCGCCCGCCGCGGTCATTGGCATCTCCGATCCGGACTCTCCGGCTTACCGTGCCGGACTTCGTACCTTCGACGTCGTGACCCACGTCAATGGTGAGCCGGTGCGCCGCTTCATCGATCTGGATCGAATGCTGCTCGAGAATCGCGGCGAGACGGTTCCCGTAACCTATCTGCGGCCGGTGCCAGTGGAGGGCGCCCTGGGCGGACTGGCCGACATGGCGGTGCTGGAGGCGGGGGTGGTGGCCTTGACCCCCGACCCGGCGGGTCAAGATCTCACGCACCGCACCGGGCTCGAGTTGGCCGATCTGTACGCTGCCGTGGTCCCCGCGGACTCCTACCTTTATCGAGCCGGGCTGCGTCCGGGTGACAAGATCCTCAGACTGGACGAGGAGCGGATGCCTGCCTGGGCGACCTTCCTGGAACGGGTCAAGCGAGCCCCCGATCAGCCCCACCGCATCGATTATTGGGCAGCCCGGGAGGACCGGGTCCGCTCCGGGACGTTCCAGGTGCGGCGAGAGGAGTTCGTCGACGACCAGGGGCAGATCGCCAAGAAATACGTGATGCGTGTGGAGCACTGGTTACCCCTGGCACCCGAGGAACGGGTGGAGCACCCGTATCCCATCCGGTACGCCGCCCAGAAGGCCGTGGAAGAAACCGTGGACGTGACCCGACTGATCGCCGTGGCCCTGGTGCGTCTGGTGCAGGGACGGCTGAGCTGGGAATCCTTCTCGGGTCCCATCACCATCTACGAGATGGCGGGAGAAGAGGGGCGCAAGGGCCCAGGCTACTTCATTTGGGCCATGGCGCTTCTGAGCATCAACCTCGGGCTATTGAACCTTCTGCCCATCCCGGTGCTGGATGGGGGTCATCTTATGTTCTTGGCCGTGGAAGGGGTCACCCGGCGAGCCCTGCCCCTGAGGGTGCGGGAGATGGCGCATCTGATCGGGGTCTGTGTCCTGTTCCTGCTCATGGGTCTGGCTTTCAAGAACGACGTGCAGCGACGATGGGACGTGATCGTCGGGCAGGTTGGGGAGTTGACCGAGTGAGTGAGCCCCCCCGCCGCCTCGCCGATCCCCGGGTTCTGGCAGCGCAGGTGGTGGTGCGGGTGTTGCGTGACGGGGCCTACGCTTCCGCCGCCCTGGACGCTGAGCTCCAACGTTTCCCGCAGCTTTCCGTGAAGGCGCGGGCCTTCACCACGGAGCTTACCTATTCGACGTTGCGTTTCCAGCCGGTCCTGCGCCGACGGCTTGCGTCCTTGGCGCCTCGGGGACTGCCCAAGGATCTGGTGGTCGAATCACACCTGTTGGTCTGTGCGACGCAGTTGCTGCTATTGGATCGAACGCCGCCCGCTCAGGCCGTCGACACCGCTGTGGCGGAGCTCCGCGCCCTGCGAGGAGCGCGCGTCGCCGGTTTTGCCAACGCCGTTCTACGCCGGATGGCGAAGTCCGCCTCCCATTTCGATCGCGAGCAGGCCATCCGCAGCAGTTGTCCAGGGTGGTTACTCGACCAGTTGCACAAGGCAGTCGGGGCGGAACAGACCGACGCCCTGTTGGGGGTGCCGGCGGCTCGCTCCGGGGTCCATCGCCCGGGTGTCTGCGTGCGTCTGGTGCGCGGACGTCCGGTACCCGAATGGCTCGTGGACGCGGAAAGGGGGCGCTTTTCGCCCCTGGCCCGACGGGTTGCTCACCCCGGCGACCTCCGGGAGCTGCCCGGCTGGCAAGAGGGCTGTTTCGTCGTGCAGGAGGAGGGGGCCCAGCTGGTTGCTCTCGCGGTTAACGCCCAGCCCGGAGAGTGTGTGCTGGATGCTTGCGCCGGTCGCGGCAACAAGACGTTCGTACTGGCCGAGCAGGTCGGGCCCGCCGGGCGCGTGGTGGCGACCGACATCCACGAGCACAAGCTGAACAGCCTGCGCGAGGAGGCGCGGCGCCTGGGGATGGCCGAGGTGGAGACGGCGCTACGGGATTGGACCCAAGGGCACGCCGGACTGCCCTTCGAGTTCGATCGGGTCCTGTTGGACGCCCCCTGTACCGGAACCGGTACCCTGATGCGCCGCCCGGAGATCCTGCTCCGTTTGGCTCCCGAGGATCCGGCGCGGATGGGGAGCATATCGCGGTGCATGCTGACCCAGCTCGCCAGTATTCTGCGCCCCGGCGCGCACGTGCTGTTCGCTGTCTGCAGCGTGCTCGTCGAGGAGTGCGAAGAGGTCATCGGGGGCGCAAGCGACCTGTTCGAACCGGTGCCGTTCGAGGAGCCCAGCATCCGAGCGGCCCTGGGAACGGGCGAGGCGTCCGGCCGCCTATTGCCCCTGTCACATGGGACCGACGGGTACTTCCTGGCCAACCTGCGGCGGCGTTAGGAGCTGGCAAAAAACCGGTTGCGCGGCCAGTAGGCTTGCGCATAAGTAGGCACCCCATGGCTGACCTCCTGTTGCGCGGTGCCTACACCGCTCTGGTGACCCCCTTCTCGACCGACGGATCCATCGACTGGTCCGCGTTCGACAAGCACGTGGAGCGCCAGGTCGAAGAGGGAATAGCGGGCCTGGTTCCCTGTGGAACCACCGGTGAATCACCCACGCTGGAGGCCGCGGAACAGAAGGAAATCATTGCTCGGACCGTCAAGCTCGTCAAGGGCCGTTGCCCTGTCTTGGCCGGTGCGGGCTCCAACTCCACCGCGCACACCGTGAGCCTGGCCCAGAGCGCCCAGAGCGCCGGGGCCGATGGGGTGATGGTGGTGATGCCCTATTACAATCGCCCCTCACCCGAGGGGCTGTTGGGCCACGTGCGCGCCGTGGAACGGGCCGTCGAGCTGCCCGTGGTTCTCTACAACATTCCTTGTCGCACCGGGGTGGATCTGAATGTAGAGACGACCCTGCGCATCCTGGAGGCTTGCCCTCGCGTCGTGGGTATCAAGGATGCGTCGGGGAACGTCCACTATTGTCAAGATCTGACGCGGGCCGTGGGCAGCCGCTGCACGATCCTCAGCGGGGACGATCCCCTCACGCTGCCGCTTCTGTCGGTGGGAGCCATGGGGATCATCAGCGTGACCAGCAACCTTTATCCCGCGGCGGTCCAGCGAGTGGTCGACCGGTTCCTGGCCGGTGACGTGTTGGAGGCGAGAAAACGGCATCTCGCCCTGTTGGGGGTGCATCGGAGCCTGTTCTGCGAGCCGAGCCCGCAGCCCATCAAGGGGATCCTGGCGCGCAAGGGCTTCATGGGGGCGACGGTGCGTCCTCCCCTGGTCGAGGCGAGCTCGGCCTGTGTGGATCGCGTCTGGGCCCAGTGTCAGGCCTACGAGGGGCATCCATGAAAATTGCGCTCCATGGGGCGACGGGGCGCATGGGCAGGGCCCTGACCCGGCTGATTGCGGCCGCCCCGGATCTGTCCCTGGTGGGTGCGGGTTGTGCAGCCACCGATCCCGCCTTGGGGCAGGACATCGGCGTCCTGGCTGGGGTGGGCAACCTGGGCATCGAGGCATCGGCCGACGTGTCGTCGGCGCTGCTCGGCGCCGACGTGGTCATCGATTTTTCCACGGCGGCAGCCGTGCCCGCTTTGCTCTCGCACGCTCGGCAGCACGGCGTGGCCGTTGTCAGCGGGACCACCGGGCTCGACGCCGAGATCCAACGGGTCCTGGCGCGCACCGCCGACGTGGTGCCGGTGCTGTGGGCACCCAACACCAGCCTGGGTGTTCAGGTTCTGTCCGAGCTGGTCGAGCACGCGCTGCGACGCCTGGGACCGGGCTTTGACACCGAGATCGTGGAGATCCACCACCGCAGAAAGCTCGACTCACCGAGTGGTACGGCCAAGCGGCTCGCCGAGGCCGCGCGCGCCGCCCGCCCGTCGCTTCGTCCCATCCATCACCGAGAAGGGATGGTTGGTGAGCGCAGCGACGACGAGATGGCGGTACTGGGGGTGCGGGGAGGGGACGTGGTAGGCGACCACACCGTCTACATCCTGGGCAACGGCGAGCGCCTGGAGCTCACCCACCGTGCCCACAGCCGCGAACTGTTGGCTAACGGCGCGCTACGCGCGGCACGATTCCTGGTCGGGCAGCCACCGGGTCGTCTCTACGGGATCGCCGACGTTCTGTCCTGAGGCGGGTTGCGCTAGCTCGCCCGGATCTGTACCGGATTGTCTGGTTGGCATCCTGAATTGCGGGACGCAGCGCCCCGGAGCCACGCTGTTTGCGCTGATAGTGCAAATCCTCATGATTCCATGAATCAGACCGTGCCTCGGCGTTACAGCGTGACGGCGCGGTTCCAGGCGTCTGCTGCGTGCTCCAGGCAAGAAGAAGCCTCGGCATTGGCTGGTTCAGCCTCGGCATGGGCCGGCGGCAACCGAAACCTCGAGCCGTGACGACGGCCGGCCAGAGAACACCCACCGGACAGGCTCGCCCCAACCCCGTTCATCGGCTATGTTTAATCCGGCTGCGGGTTCGGCGCAACGCAGGCTTCAACTCACCATTATCGTCATTCCGAGGACAAGTCATGGCATCGAAATCTCGCTTAATATCGTTGTTCGCTCTTTCGCTGGTTTGGGGATGTGGGAGCGATCCCGCAGATCCGGCCACCAGCAGTGTTGGTGGCGGTGGTGGTGTGGATAGCAGCACTGGAGGAACCGCCGGCGTGGCGCCGTCAGTCGGTGGAAACGCCGGCGCGAGCGCCTGCTTGCCGCCCAAGACCATGTGTCTGGGGACGCCGGCTAGCGTCTGCGTGGACACCCAGACGGACATCGAACACTGCGGGAGCTGCACGGACAAGTGCAATGCCACGACGGAGCTCTGTCAGAGTGGCCAGTGCACGTGCAAGTCTGGACTGACGTACTGCGCCGCCAAGGACGTGTGCGCCAACGTCATGACGGACTCGGCCAACTGTGGAACCACGTGCACCAACTGCACGGCGACGGGCAAGACCTGCTCCAACGGACAATGCGTCGGCGGAGGTGTCGGCGGCAGCGGCCAGGGTGGCATGGGACAGGGCGGCGTGGGTCAGGGTGGCGTGGGCCAGGGTGGCGCGGTCCAGGGCGGCGGTCCCGGTTACGGCGGCTCCGGTCTGGGCGGTGGCCTCCAAGGTGGAGCACCTAGCTTCGGTGGTTCCGGAGTCGGCGGAGGCCTGCAGGGCGGCGGTCCCGGCGTCGGCGGAGCCGATCAAGGCGGTGGCCCCGGCCTGGGTGGAGCCGAGCAGGGCGGCGGTCCCGGCGTCGGTGGTGATGGCGTGGGTGGCGTCACCGCGGGTGGCCCGAACACTGGTGACGTCGACTGCACCGCGCTGGGCGGGCCGCGCATCGCGGCAGCCGACGTGGTCTCCGACTTCCAGACCAGCGCCCCCTCGGGCGATGACGACGAGGTCAGTCCCTTCCTGGTGAGCTACACGGTCG
>CAZYKT010000034.1:0-62898 GCA_964648165.1 uncultured Polyangiaceae bacterium
AATGGAGCCCAATTGGGGTGGCCGCCCTGAAAATCGTGGGGATCACTCAGAACCGAACGTGCAACCCTCTCGTCACCCGACGGGAGTGGTCGTCGGGAACGCGCGTCTCACCCTGCGAACGCGCGTCTCACCCTGCGAACGCGCGTGCTACCCGACGGGAGCGGTCGTCACCCGACGGGAGCGGTCGTCACCCGACGGGAGCGGTCGTCACCCGACGGGAGCGGCCCTCGGGAACGCGCGTGCTACCCGACGGGGCTCGCGGGCGCCCCCGTGCGGTCGCGCGGTGGCGCTCGACGCAAGGGTGTTCGCGCCGAGGGACGCGGGCGCCCCCGTGCATTGGCGCGTGGTTCGTTGCGGGGTTCGGACGGGGCTCGCGGGCGCCCCCGTGCAGCCGCGCGGTGGCGCTCGTCGCAAGGGTGTTCGCGCCGAGGGGCCCGATCTGCCCCAGTTCCGGCCCTACTGGACGAGGGTGTAGACTCGAATCCAATCGTATTCGACCGCCGTCGGTGCGGTCGTATCGTCAATTGCGCCCGCCCATCCGCCAGAGCTCGACGCCCAGATGGTCAAAAGGATGTTCTGGGGCAGCACCATCCGAGCCATCTCTTCGGTCGCCGTGTGGAGCAGCACACCGTCGATGTAGAAGCGTGCCACATTGGGCTGCCACTCGATCGCGTAGGTGTGGAACCCTTCGGAGGGATTGAAACCGAGCTCGACCATTTTCGGGTACTGCTTGTGCCCGGTTTCGGGATTGGCCGGTGGTATGTTGATCATGTGGTTGAACTGGATACGATCCGTGTTCTTGCCCAAAAACTCGATGTCGAGTTCGTTCCAGTCCGGGGGGGGCCAGGGGGTGTAGATGAGCACCAGCGACGACACGACCCCCGAGCCCGCCGCGAATCGAGCCGATGCTTCCACTTTGCCGAAGGTCAACGTCTCGACCGACCTCATCTCCACGCCGCGGTAGGGCTTCTCGGTGTCGGTGGGCTCGGCGGTGAGCGCCAAGGTGAGGATGCCGTCCTGGGTGCTGGCATTGTCACCCGTGAACTGTGCGAGATTTCCG
This sequence comes from uncultured Polyangiaceae bacterium, assembly GCA_964648165.1. GTDB lineage: Bacteria > Myxococcota_A > Polyangia > Polyangiales > Polyangiaceae > FEN-1139. Next base: position 1,061 of record CAZYKT010000034.1, read on the forward strand.
TCCCAGCTGTGCGTCCTCAGTTGCCACCGGGCCGAATCGAACGTGTCAAAGCCGTCTTCCCAGGCCAGCTCGAATGTCCCAACCGGCGGTAGTCCGGCGGTTCCCGTCCCCGCCGCCCCAGCGGCCCCGCCGGTTCCCCCCGTGCCCCCGGTGCCTCCCGCCGCCCCGTCGAGTGGGTCCGACTCCGACGAACCGGCATCGCAGGCCATTGCCATCCAAACCATGAGCAGGCCGATACACCAGGATCGAAAAGGCATGGTCAGAGCCTATCGAGCGGTCTTGAGCCCCGCTTCACGCTTTGTGCGTTCCTCGAGGTCGAGCTAGGATAGAAAGCATGGTGATGCTCCTGCACCAGCCCTTCCCGATGCCGGGCAGACGACGGGCCCAGGCGTGGCGACATCACCCTGCTTACCGCCGTCCCTGTCACATCCACGATGAACCCGAGCTGAACATCGTGACCCGCGGTACCGCGACGTTCACGCTGGGTGCCGACGAACACCGGGTGGGGGTGGGTGCGGTGCTCTGGTTTCCGCCCGGGCTCGACCATTATCTTGCGCGCGCGGACGACGATTTCGATCTCTTCGTCGTGGGATATGCTCCGGACCTTCTGGCGGCATGCGCTCGTGAGCACGGAACGCTGCCGACCTTCGCACGGCCCAGAATGCAGCTGCCGGCGGCCACCCTCGAGCTCTGGGCCGAGCTCCTCGGGCAAGCTCCCAACAGCGCAGATGACCACGCGGTGGAATCCCGTTTGTTGGATCTGCTCCGGAGTTTGGCTGCGCCAGCCCCCAACGCTGCGATCGGGCCATCGCGAGAGCTCGGGTACCGTGCCGTCAGCGTGCTCATCGAGACACCGGAGGCGACGCGGGACCAGCTGGCACGCCGACTTGCCAGCAATCGGGGTGACGTCAGTCGCCGATTCCGCCAACAGCAGGGGCTGTCGCTGTGCGACTACCGGAACCGGCTGCGCATTCTGCGCTTCCTCAGTCGCATCGAGGGTGGCCATGAGAACCTGACCCGGGCTGCATTGGCGGCCGGTTTCGGAAGCTACGCCCAGTGCCATCGGGTGTTCCGAACGCTGCTGGGTGCCTCGCCCCGCGACTACCTTCAACGCGAGCACAGGGAAGCTCTGGCCAACAGTTTCGAACCGCTCCCTGAGGCGTCCCTGTCGGTCGATTGAGATCGGCGGAGGCGTGGGGATTGGTGGGCCGGTTGCAGAGCCCAGGGTGCCGAGCCAATCTCGACTCGCGGCCGGTCATCCGAACGCCGCGTCCGGGGGAAGAAGCCCGTTCGTCCCGGAGGCCTCCCCAAGTAATCGAGCCCAGGGACACACCCCCGTGCCCCCCGTCGGGTCAGCCCGAGCTCTTCGGGGCAGATCGATTCCGCGGGCCGAACCTGGCGGGCTCTGCTAGATTGGCCCCGTCACGAACGCCATTGGTGCTCGGCCCATTCCTCGTCTCTCGCGAGATCTCGAAAGCCGATTCCTCCTGCGGTGTTACGTCTAGGCAGCGACGAACGCTGCGACCGTAGCTCGCGCTGCCGCCTGTCGAGCCACGAATTCAGTTGGCTCGCGGACGGATCAAGCGGCGCTAGAGAAAGAGAATAGATATGGGCAACCGGCTTTACGTGGGAAATCTCGCCTTTTCGACCACGGACCAAGGACTGCGCGATGCGTTTGCAAGCGCTGGCGAGGTGACCGAGGCCACGGTGGTCCTCGAACGTGACACAGGACGCTCTCGTGGTTTCGGGTTCGTGGTGATGGCCACCAACGACCAGGCCCAGGCTGCCATCCAACAGCTGAACGGGCAGATGCTCGACGGGCGGGCGCTCCGCGTCAACGAGGCGGAGGAACGCAAGCCCCGCGGTGATGGTGACGACCGTCGCGGTGGCCGGGGTGGCCGCGGAGGGCGTTGGTGAATGGCAAACCGGCGGGGGTGATGGCGCTTGCGCCGAGCCCCCGCGGAACGCCACCCCATCGTGGTTCCGTGTCCAGGCGCTCAGGCGCTGTTCTGCTCCCAACCGAGTTGGGTGATGCTGCTCTTGGCCTTGCGTTCAGGGCCCAGTGGCGCTGCGACGTTCCAGGGTTGGGTAGCGGCCCAACTCAGGGACGCTCGGACAGGGCCCCTCGATGAAGGGGCGCCCCAGCATCGCCAAGCGCGAGAAGGAACGTGCGCGCGCCGAGCGCAAGCAGGAGAAGGCCGCCAAGCGCAAGGAGCGGCGCGAGCGGGAACGACCTGAGTCAGAGAACGGCGAAGATCCCGATTTGGCTGGTATCGTACCTGGTCCCCAGCCCCAAGACGACGCGTAAGGACACAGCATCCTGCTCGTCTTGACCCAGCGCCATGCCCGTGGAGGCGTGGTGTCACCGCAAGACGCGAAGGGGCAGTCGTGGGCTGCGGCCCATCACCGCCATGGAGGCGCGCGTGTTCGCCTGGCGTGGGCCTAGCCGCGCCAACTCTGCATGGCGGTTTTGAAGCGCTCGACCGAACCGGATACGACCCAATCCGGCACGGCGTAGGACAGGCGGAACCAGCCCGGGTAACCAAAGCCCTGCCCGGGAACCGCCAGGATCCGGTGCTCCTTCAGGTGGGAGACGAATCGCACGTCGTCCGCCACGGGGGATCGGCAAAACAAGTAGAAGGCCCCATCCGGCTCCGAGAATTCCAAACCCGCTTCGCGCAGCCCGCGGGAGAGGATGTCGCGGCGACGTTGGTACGCAGCGATGTCGATCCTGACATCCTGTAGTACGGTCACGGCGCGCTGCATCAGGGCCGGTGCATTGACGAAACCGAGCGTGCGATTGCACATGACGAGCCCCGCCACCAGCTCTTCGACCTCGCTGCAACGTGGGGCGGCCGCGACGTAGCCGATCCGTTCACCGGCCAGACTGAGGCTCTTGGAGAAGGAGTTGACCACGATCGTATCGGGATAATGGCAGGCGACCGGTGGTGCGACCTTGCCACCGTAGACCAAATCCCGGTAAGGCTCGTCGACGACCAACATCACGGTGTGGCCGGTGGTCTGCGCGTGCGTGGTCAGGACATTCCCGAGGGCCACGATGGCGGATTCCGGGTATAGCCTCCCGGTCGGGTTGTTGGGGGAATTGATGATGACGGCCGTGGTCCTGGGCCCAAGCGCCGCTGCCACGTTCTCGGGGGAGAGGCCAAAATCCGGGGTCGGATCGACGGTGCGCAGGACTCCACCGTGGTTTTGCACGTACGAGCCGTATTCGACGAAATAGGGCCGAACAGTGAGGACCTCGTCGCCGGGGTTCAGGATGGTTTTGAGGACCACGTTGAGCCCTGCCGCCGCGCCCACGCACATCACGATGTGCTCGGCGCCAGCCTGGATCTGGTGTTCGCGGTTGACCTTCCGGGCCATTGCCGCGCGCGTCGACGCATAGCCAGCATTGGGCATGTACCCGTGCGTGCCGAGTTCGGTGCTCTCGACGAGCTCACGCAGCCTGGCCGTGAACTCTTGGGGTGGCTCCAGATCCGGGTTGCCCAGACTGAAGTCGAAGACCTCGCGCTCGCCGTAGCGAGCCTTGAGCTTTTGCCCCTCCTCGAACATCCGGCGAATCCAGGAGGAGGTGGCAATGGTCTCGCGAATGTTGTCGGCGACGGGCATGGGGGCGGTGCGCTCTGGCTGTGGGGTTGGCGGCGGATCACAGGGCCGGATCGCCTCCGAGTCAAGCTCTGGCACGAGTTTGGCGGGTCCGTGAGCCCACTATCCGGCGTTTCCAGCCGCCGCCCAAGAATGGGTTGGGAGCCCCGCCCGAGGACTCGGGACCAAATATGCCGTATTTGCAATGACATCGTGCGTTTCCGCCTCCGACGGTCCCACCCGTTGTCCTTCACCCCGCAATGACAGCTACTGGAGCGGTTTGCATTGGAACAGAACGGTCCGGTCCGGGATTTTCTGGCCGGTGGGGCCACCTCGGCCGTTCTATCTCACCGAGAAGTGCCGAAGTCGGACCAGTCAGTTGCGCGCACTGGGGCGTCGGGGAACGACCGCACCCATGATGGCCTCATGCGCCGCACCGCCGCGGCTCTGCCGCACCGCCGTGGCTGCGCCGCACCGCCACGCCGCACCGCCACGCCGCACCGCCGCGGCTCTGCCGCACCGCCGTGGCTGCGCCGCACCGACCAGCAGTCCCACCGATCGCTGGCTCGATAGAGTCCGGTAGGGGGGTACGGAACGTCCCCCCGGACAGTCGCCGGTTCGGAAGACCGACCGCGGCTCATGACGAACCGGGCATCGTCGACCTGGAAAGCTTCTCGCACCGCTCTGCCCGAACCGACGGTACGACGAAAGGCTGCGAGACACCGATGCAAAACGGTGGTCAACTCGGGGCGACCTGCTGGTGTCGTTCTGGCGGAGGTGTCGAATGACTGATCGCAAGCGCAAGAGCCGACGAGATTTCCTGGTGGACGCGAGCATTGCCGCAACGGGACTGGCGGCAACCGCGGTCCTTGGCGGTTGTTCCAGTGATGACTCGTGTGACTGTGCAGCGGCGGGGAATTCGACGGCTGGTGCCGGTAACAACTGCCCCCCGACCCCGGGCGTCGGTGGCGCGCAGACCGGCAGCGGAGGCGGTACCGGAGTTGGGGGCATTGGAACGGGTGGAGCGGGAACCGGTGGAGTTGGAACCGGTGGAGTTGGAACCGGTGGTGCTGGAACTGGCGGTGCTGGAACCGGCGGTGCTGGAACCGGCGGTGCTGGAACTGGCGGCGCAGGAATCGGTGGAGCAGGAACCGGTGGTGCGGCGGGTGGCCTGCCTGGACTGGGAGGAGCGCAGAGTGGGGGCTCGGGTACGGGTGGTGAACAGGGTGGTGCGCCTCCACAGGCTGGCGCCTCCGATCCGGGCGGCGCGGCGAATTGCCCCGAGTGTCCGCCGCCCACCGAGTGTCCCACGCCCGAGACCCTGCCCTCGGAATGGGACGAGGACTACGACGTGGTCGTGGTGGGTACCGGATTTGCGGGCCTGGCCGCCGCCATCGCTGCGGCGGACGCGGGCGCGCAGGTCTTGGTGCTGGAGAAGATGCCCGAAGCCCAGGAGGGTGGCAACAGCATCATCTCGGGCAACATGTGGTGGACACCCACGTCGCCGGATGAGGGTATCACATACATCGAGGCCCTGTGCATGGGCACGACGGACAATGCCTACATGCAGATGCTCGCGCAGGGAATGTCAACCCTCAACGATTGGCTTTCGACCCTGGGCATCAACGCCGGGTCCTTCGGCATATTCCAACCCGAGTATCCCGAGCTGGCCGGCTCGGACTCGGTGCGCACCTGGAGCAACGGTGGGGGAGGAGGCCTATGGCAGCCGCTGCGGACTGCCGTCACCTCTCGAGGGGTGACGGTGATGTACGAAACGCCGGCGGTGGATCTGATTCAGGATCCCGGGACGCGAGAGATCAAGGGAATCGTGGCCAGTCGGGGTGGCCAGAACATCAACATCCGCGCCAAGCGCGGCGTGGTCTTGGCCTGTGGTGGATTCGAGTTCGACTTCGCCATGCAGGCCGACTACCTGCCGGGGTGGCCATTGTACTGCCAGGGGACTCCCGGCAACACCGGTGACGGGATCCGGATGGCGCAGAAGGCAGGCGCTGGGCTCTGGCACATGAGTCTCGCCTTGGCGCATGTTGGCTGTTTTGTGCCCGATCCGACCGACCCCGCGTCGATCCCCATCCCCCTGTCGTTGCCCAACGGCTGCATCCTGGTCGACAAGTTCGGTTCGCGATTCATGAACGAGAAACGGGAGGACCGCCATGGCTTCGGCCACAAGGAGTTCTTGCTCTTCTTCGACGCACTGAAGCAGTCCTTCAGTCGGATCCCGAGCTACGCGATCTTCGACGATGCGACGCGTCGGGGTGGTGGTCTGGCGGGCGGCCTGATGGGTTGGTTCGGCCGGTTTGGCACGTACAACTGGAGCAACGACAACAGCGCCGAGGTCCAGAGCGGCTGGATCAAGCAGGCCCAGACCCTGGAGGCTCTGGCCACTGCCATCGGGATGGATGGTGCGGCCTTGAGTGCGACGGTCGAGCGGTACAACGAGTTCTGCAGCGCTGGACAAGACGATGACTTCGGGCGGTCGGGGTCGTCGCTCAGTGCGCTGACCACTGCGCCCTTCCACGCCATTCCGGTCCACCCGCTCATGTACAACACGCAGGGTGGTCCCCGTCGCAACGACCGGTGCCAGACCGTCAATCCATTCGGTGTGGCCATCCCTCGTCTGTACAACGCCGGGGAGCTGGGCTCGGGCTGGGGCATGATGTACAACGGCGGAGGCAACGCCTCCGAGGCGGTCCTCACCGGGCGGACTGCCGGTGAAAATGCCGCAGCCGAGGGCCCCTGGGCTTAGTCTGACCAGCCACGCCCCCTGTCGATGGGGTCCCGTCCTGGTAGGATGGGGCCCGATGCGACGAAACCTCGCCAATCTGGCCGTGGCGGTTCCTTGGGCCCTGTTTGCACTTGCCTGTGGTGGGCGTAGCTCTCTGTCCATTATCGACTCCGGAGGCTCGGCGGGGGCCGAACCGGCGTCGAGCGCCGAGCCCGACCAGCCGCTCCCCGAAACCTTTTGCGGGACTCACGTTTGCTCGGACGACGGCGATCCCTGCAACGGCGAGGAGCAATGCGACGAAGCCGCCAGGGAATGCGTTCACGTCGATCCCATCGAGTGCGACGACGACGGCAACGCTTGCAGCGGCGAGGAGCGTTGCGATCCGGACAGCGGGCGCTGCGTGAGCGAGGGGGGGATCGAGTGCGACGACGATGGCAACGCCTGCAACGGCGAGGAGCGTTGCGACCCGAACAGTGGGCGGTGCGTGAGCGAGGGGGGGATCGAGTGCGACGACGATGGCAACGCCTGCAACGGTGAGGAGCGTTGCGATCCGAACAGTGGGCGGTGTGTGAGCGAGGGAGGGGTAAGCTGCGCTGATGACGGTGATCTCTGCAACGGACAGGAGCTCTGTGATCCGGGCACGGGCGCTTGCCACAGCGTCAATCCGATCCGGTGCACCGACGACGGGATCTATTGCAACGGTGGGGTGACCTGTGAACCCGCGACGGGACGCTGCGTGGATGTGCCACTGCCGGCGGAATGCATCGATGACGGGAACCTTTGCAACGGCCTGGAACGTTGCGACGAGGCCAACCGTGCCTGCTGGACCAGTGACCCACCTCCGAGCACGGATGATGGCCTGCTGTGCAACGGGCAGGAGTACTGCGATCCGGCGTTGGGATGGGTCGCGGGGACATCCGTCATCTGCGACGGCCCACACCAGCGCTGCACGGAGCCGGACGGGAGCTGCGCTTGCGAGCCGGGGTGGCAGCTCGATGACTGCAGTCTGGGCGTCAGAGACTACGTGGGCTTCTCCGAGGTGCGACAGATCACGGTCGATGGGGACTTGCTCTGGCTCGCCACCACCTCCGGGCTCTGGCTCAGGGATATGGCGGGTACCCCCGGGGATCCCAGCGATGACCGGGATCTCGAGTTCAGCTACCCTGATGGCCTTCTCGGCCAGGATGTCCAGGGGATTGCCATCGATGAGTCGGGGGGCAAATGGATCGCGACCTACGTTGCGAACGGGCTTCAGTATTTCGACGATGGGGGTACGCCCTTCGACAAATCCGACGATATCTGGACCAGCGTGCCGACAATGCCCGACCCTAACCACTCCACGGTGACCGATGTGGCTCTGGACGGCCAGGGTGATGTCTGGGTGATCCACGGTATCGTTCAGGCGGAACGCCTAGACCCTGCGGGAACGCCCTCCGATCCGAGCGACGACCGTTGGGATTCCGTGGTGGATTTGGGCGGCAGTGCCCCGAGTGGAACCAAGCGCCTCACTGGTGACCCGGGCCGAGCCATTTGGATCACGGCCTATCAAGGCGGACTGCAGGTGTGGGACGAAGCAGCCCAGGCCTTCGCGGCCTTCAACACCGAGAATTCCTCCCTACCCGGGGACCGGGTGGGCTTCGTCGAACTGGACGGGGATCATGGGCTGTGGATTGCGCTCGGCAACCCTGGAAACTTCCTGGAGCCGCGCTGGCTCGCCTATCTCGACCACAACGGGACGCTCCGGGACGGCTCCGACGACCAGTATGCGACGTATGTGCAAAGGCCCGAGCACGACTTCATCGAGGCTCTGAGCCCCGAGCCGAACGGGCTGCTTTGGATTGGCGATGAACAGACCGGGCTCTCGGTCCTGGACACGGCGGGGACTCCACTCGATCCGACCGACGACGGGTTCAATGTCGTGGCCCAGAACGTGGGATGGGTACAGGACATCGCCCCGCTTTCCGACTCGGAGCTTCTGTTCGGCGGGTTTGGCGGCCTCTACTACCTGTCCCACCAGGGGACCGCCGACACCGCCGATGACAACCTGGTTTCGCTGATGCCACCTTCACGGCTGCGTGCCAGGACCGTCAATGCCATGGCCATCGACAGCAATGGTGGGAAATGGCTAGGTACCTCCATGGGTGCCGAGTACTTCGACGACGGCGGGACGCCGCTTGAGCCGAGCGACGATCGGTGGCAACAGTTCGGCAACTCGGACACCGCGGATCTGGCTCAAGTCACGGACGTCGAGCTGGGTCCGGTCGGGATCAAATACTTCTCCCAGCCGGAGTGGGTGCACATTCTCGCTGACGGCGGGACACCCCTGCTCAAGGACGACGACCAGTGGGTACGGCTGGACGTCAGCGTGGACATCCTGCCATCCTACGGCTATCTGGCGGATCTGGCCGTCGATCCTCAATGGAACGTCGTGGTCATGCCCCAGTGGTCGGACGAGGGGTACCTGCTCTATGTCCTCAATGACGGTGGAACTCCGCTCGACGTCACTGATGACGCCTGGATCGGTGCCGGCTCGAACGCAAACGGTGTTGGCAGGTATCTCCGGTTCGACGCAGACGGAGGTGGCTGGATCGGCACCGTCAATGGCCTATGGTACTGGGACGATCAGGGGACCCGGCTCGAGCCCAGCGACGACACCTGGACTTGGGTCAGTGCGAACGTCTTGGCGGAGGGCACCGAGATCTACGGACTCGACGTCAGCCAGCCGCATGCCGCGTGGATTGCCCTGGGGGACGGGCGCATCGCCTTTCTGGATCATGGCGGAACGCCCAGCGACCCCAGCGATGACCGTTGGGCTTTTTACGGTACGGCCGAGGGTGTGGCGGCGTTTGCCGGCGGGCGTCACCTGGCTGCGGAGGGGGACCGCTTGTGGATGAAGGGCGAGGACGGCGTGGCCCAACTCGACACCGCGGGCACGCCGTTCGACCCCTCTGACGACAGCTGGTGGATCCTTCACGCCCAGGAGCAGATCGTTTCGCCCTATGTCATGGACATCGACGTCGATCCGCGGGGTGGTGCCTGGATCTCGTCGAGTTCAGGCGGCATTACCTATGCAGTGGTCGATCCGGGATAGCGAATAGCGGCATTCTACGTGGTCACGGGACCTGCACCAACGGCTTGGCTCTTGGTGCCTTGAAGCGTTATCCTCTCGGACGGAGATAGCAGTCATGGTCGACCATCGAAGCCTGCTGGGTGCGCTCGCCATTTCCCTTTTCGTCATCGGTTGTTCCTCCGACGACACCAGCGACGAGAAGGACCAGTCACAGGCCGGAGGTGGTGCCGCGGGGAGCGCCGAACCAGAGCAGGGTGGTTCGTCGGGCAGCGACGAGCAGTCGGTGGGCGGCCGAGTGAATCAGGGGGGGACGTCGGAGCACGGCGGTCGCGCCAACCTGGGCGGAACGGGTGAGGGAGGTCGGGCCAACACCGGGGGCTCCGGAACGGGTGGAACGGAGATCGGCGGCTCGACTGCCGGTGGGGCCGAGCCCGGTGGTGCCGAATCAGGTGGCACCGAAACCGCTGGAGCCTCGACGGGCGGCGCGGAATCAGCGGGTGCGGCGAATGGCGGTGCCGAATCAGGCGGTGCGGCAAATGGCGGTGATGAGTCGGGAGGAACCGAGTCAGGTGGTGCGGCGGCTGGAGGTGCCGATACGGCGGGTGCCTCGACGGGTGGCGCCGATACGGCGGGTGCCTCGACGGGTGGCGCGGCGATGGGGGGCAGCGGCGGAGAAAACACCGAACCGGCGGTGCGCTTCGTGGGGCGCTTCGACTGGTCCGAAAGCGCGGGACCCCGGTTCGAGTGGTCCGGCTCCGAGATGCAGGCTCGCTTCTCGGGCACCGAGGTCAGCGTGCACCTGAACGGTTCGGACAACTACTTCGTGTCCGTGGTGGACGGGACGGTCAACAAGTTCCACTTCACGGGCGGAGACCAGGTGATCGAGCTAGCCAGTGGCCTCGATCCCGGGGAGCACGAGGTGCGGGTCTCGCGTGTCACCGAGGCGTTCTATTGGTGGGCGCAGTTCCTGGGATTCGATTTCGGCTCCGGGACGCTTCTGCCCCCGCCGCCCGATCCGGGACGGCACATCGAGGTGATAGGGGACTCCATCAGCGCTGGCTACGGGATCGAGGGCCCAAACCGAGATTGCCCCTTCACACCCGACACCGAGAACCACTACCTCACGTACGAGGCCATTGCGGCGCGGGAGCTCGGCGCGGATCTGGTGACTTTGGCCTGGTCAGGGATCGGCATGTACAGCAACTCGGGGGGTGACCTGGCCCCGCCGCACATGCCCGAGCAGTACCTGCTGACCATGCCCGACTTCGTCGACGGCACCTGGGATTTTACCCAGTACACGCCGGAGGTGGTGGTGATAGCGCTGGGCACCAATGATTTCTCTTCCGGGGATCCGGGCGAGGGATTCCAGGCTGCCTACACCGAGTTCGTCTCCGATCTGCGCGGCCGCTACCCGGACGCCTTCGTGTATCTCGCCACCAGTCCCATGATGAGTGGAAGCGACCAGGACCAGCTGACGGAGTACCTGAACGCCATCATCGCCGAACGCCAAGGGCTGAACGACGATCGCATCGAGCTGTTGCCCTTTGCCAGCCAGGACGAAGCAGTGGATGGGCTGGGTTGCGGGTGGCACCCCAGCCGCGCCACCCATCAAAAGATGGCAACCCTCATGGTACAGACCATCCGCGAGGATCTGGGTTGGTGACCGCGGTTGCCTGACCGCCCCGGCTCGGTCATGCTTGTGGCCGTTGGTTGCAGGCAGAAACGAAGGCGGCTATGTCGATTGGCAGGAACCGGACCGGGCAAGGCAGACTGTGGATGGTGTGTTTCGTTTTGGGGCTGGTGGCCGGCTGCGGTGGCAAGACCAACGACGAGAGTGGGAAGTCGGACCAGAAAGCGGGTCAGGCTGGTACGAGCGGCGAGCCTTCGGGTGGACGGTACGATACAGCTGGTGGTTCCGGTGAGAGCGGGAGCCCAACAGAGGGAGGTTCCGGCGTGGGCGGGCGCCAGGGACCAGGCGGTTCGGGAACGGGTGGTTCGGGAATTGGCGGGGTGGTTGGTTTGGGCGGCGCAATGACGGGTAACACGGGTCCCGGCGGAGCCGCCGACGGTGGCGCAGCCGTTGCGGGTGCCGAACCGGTAATGGGTGGCTCGGCGGGTTCTGCCGGAACCGGTGAGGGCGGCGTTGCCGAGGGTGGAGTCAGTGGTGCTGGCGTTGCAGGGACCGCCGCGGGTGGTGTCCCGATCGAGTCCCTCGAATGCTACGATCTCCAAACCTGGGAGCGTTCGGCCATCTCGGCGCACCGCTCCTGCCGACAGGATTCGGACTGTGTCGTGGCGACCACCATCACCGAGGCCAACCCGGACATCCCCTCCTGCGCGAGTGACGACGACTGTCCGGCGGTGGTCACCGGTATCAGCAGGTATTCCTGTGGCGACGGCGCCATGATTGCCAGGGCCACACCCGAGTTCGTGTCGGAGATGCAGACCATCCTGGCTGCTGCTCGCGAGCTAGAGGGCTGCGTCGTCTACCCCGAGAATTGCCCGCCCAACGATCCGGTCGTTCCTATTTGTGACCTGTCCGGTCGTTGTACCGGCATTTCCTACACCGACGCTCAGAGCCGCTACTGCGAAACGGCCGAGCTCCTCCCCTGTGCCGACCTTCCCGAAGGATACTACTTCTTCGATGGCGTGACATGCCAGACGGAGCAGGACGGGAACGACTGTGCTCCGTCCGAGCAGGGGTTCGTGAGCGAGGAGCAGTGTCAGGCTGCCTGCGAGCCGGTGCCGGCTCCCATGACCGACAACGCCTTCAGCTTCGAGGCCGTCGTCGACTCGGTGGAGGGTACCATCATGCCCGAGGATGCCGAGCGCCTCCGGGAACTGGTGCCCGGGGCGCATCTCCAAGGGGCCTACGATTTCGATCGGCATGCCGTCGACCCGTATGGCGACGAGAACATGGCCAACTACTCGTTCACCTTCGAGGGTCTGTCACTGGGCGTGCTGGTGGCGGGCCTGCACGTCCTGGACAGCTACAACTCCATCTCGGAGATGCCGACGCAGATCACCGTCGAGAACGACTACACCCCGGTGACCAGCGGGATTGTCGAGGATCGGTACGAGGTAATGGTGGCTGGAGTGGTGAGCGCTCCACCGGAATGGTTCTGGTCGGGTGCGTTCTTTCTCACCCTGATCTCCACTAGCGATCTGACCGCTATCCAGGATACGGCCCTACCGAGTAATCCCCCCGAGCTCGAGCGGTTCGACACGCGGGAGGTCCGGCTGTCGCTTTACAACAGCCTGACGACCACCTCGATCACCGTGAATGCTACCGTCACTGCCCTGTTGGTGTACGAGTAGGTCGTCGCCGTTACTGCGCCGACCAAGACAACCCGAACAGGCCTTTTGCTTTGCCAGCACGGAGAAAGGCCGCCCTGGCCCCCAGGTCAAGGCGGGGTTTGGTCTGGAAATCGCCGGGTTGCGCTGCTGTCTGTTAAAGCACTTTGCAAGCCGTAGAGGATTCACCGACAATCTGCGCATGACTCCGGGGCTCATCAGGGTTTGCTGGGTGGCAGTGGCATGGACATCGCTCGGCCTTCTCGGCTGTGACGAGCAGAAGCCCAAGCAGGAGCCCGTGGTGGAAGCACCGCCGCGCCCCACGGTGGGCGAGGGTGGCGCCTGCAAGAGCAGCGAAGACTGCGGCAAGGGCCTGGCCTGTGCACCAGACAACACCTGCCAGAGTCCCAAGACCATCGACTGTCGGGGTCGCGCCCAGGCCTGCAAGGAAGACGGTCGCTGCTACGGCCGGGACAACAAGTGCGTGCCCCGCTCCACCGAGGACTGCAAGAAGAGCACGCGCTGCGAGACGGATGGACACTGCACGGCCAAGGACGACGCCTGCGTGGCGGACAGCGAGCAGGACTGCAAGGCCCTGTGCGACATGTACGGGCGGTGTACGTTGAAGGATGGGGATTGCATCGCCGAGAAGGACAGCGACTGCCGCAAGTCCTCGGCATGCCAGACCGCCAAGCGCTGCAACGCTTACAAGGGGCGCTGCGTGGGTCGCTGACCGGGGGCGGAGCGCTTCCGCAAAGTCGGCCGCAGAACCAAAGGGCCGCTTGCACCGCCCGGCAAGGGATGTGGCATAAGAGGGCCTCGGTAGGCGGTCCTGTAGCCCGAAAATACCCATGCTGACCAACAACATCCTCGATCTGATCGGTAACACGCCGCTTCTCAAACTGGGCGACGAGCCCATTTACGCCAAGGCAGAGTTCCTGAATCCGGGGGGAAGCATCAAGGATCGCGTGGCCCTGGCCATGTTGGAGGGTGCGGAACGGGACGGGCGTTTGCGACCGGATTCGATCATCGTCGAACCAACCTCGGGCAACACCGGAATCGGTCTGGCGTTGGTGGGGCGACTCAAGGGCTATCGCGTGGTGATCGTGATGCCGGAGGGCATGAGCCAGGAGCGCAAGCAGTTGATCCGCGCCCTGGGGGCCGAGTTGGTCCTCACGCCAGACAAGGAATCGATCCCGGGTGCGGTGCGACGCGCCGAGGAGATGGCGGCCTCGGATCCACATTACTTCATGCCCAACCAGTTCGGTAACCCGGACAATCCGCGGGTCCATTACCAGGAAACCGCCCACGAGATCTGGCGTCAGACGAGCGGTGACGTCAGCGCCTTCGTGGCGGGTGTGGGCAGTGGCGGCACGGTTCAAGGCGTAGGCCAGTTTCTGCGCGAGCACAAACCCGACGTGCGCATCGCCGCGGTGGAGCCCAAGAACGTCTCGGCCTTGCTCGGACACGAACCAGGGCTGCACCAGATCCAAGGGATCGGCGATGGGTTCATCCCCGCCGTCCTGGACGTCAAGCTGATTGACGACGTGATCGAGGTGACCGACGAGGACGCCATCGAGACCACTCGCCAGCTGGGCCGCGATTACGGACTCTTGGTCGGGATCTCCTCGGGTGCCAACGTTTGGGCAGCCCGCCGGATCCGCGAGCGCTGTGGCGGCAATGTGGTGACGGTTCTACCCGACCGCGCCGAACGGTATTTCAGCACCGCCCTGCTATAGGCGCGCCGCGGGCGCGCTTCGAGCGTGACCGCGCGAAGAGCCTCAAGATTTGGGGGGGGTGTCCGCACTACGCTTGGTGGACGAGACCACGCCTATGATGCACACCCAGTCCAATCCTTCGCCCCTTTTCCACAAGGCTTGTATTCTTTTCGCAATTCTAGCCTCGAGCTGCTCGGATTCTGACCAGGGTCCGGAATCATCTGACGCGCAGGGGGGGAGATGGTTGGCATCGGGTGGTGGCGGGACTTCGGGCCTTGGGGGACATGTGAGTACTGGTGGTCAGGGCGGCGCAATTACGGGGGGCACCAGCGGCAATGCAGGCACTGTCGCCCGAGGCGGCGCCTCGTTACGCGGCGGCTCGGGTCCGGGCGGGGCGGGGGGCCAAACCATTCAGGGCGGTGCTTCGCCGACTGGTGGCTCCGGTCTCGGCGGGGTTTATTCGGGTGGAACGGGTTCCGGTGGACGACCATCGGGTGGGGCCAGTCCCGGCGGGGCACCCACGGGCGGGACCGGCGAGGGAGGCGGAGGGTCAGGTGGTGACGGCCGCGGTGGGTGGAGCTGGCTAACGGGTGGGGCCCCCGAAGGAGGCGAGGCCCAGGGCGGCGAAGGCTCGGGCGGTGAGTCTGACGGCGGATGGGGTCCCGGGGGCAGCTCGAGCGGCGGCGCGGCCGGCGCCGAAGCCGGGGGACGTGGCGGTCAGGGAGCTGGAGGCGATGGCAGTGGAGGAACCCCCGCGTCGCGCATCTTCGATCCCTGTCGTTTCCACTTTGGCACCATCGACAGCAAGGCGCGTGAGGATCCGTCCTTGATCCCCGAACTCGATTTCTTCACCTCCGGCTGGATGGGACAGAGTGATCAGTTCGACATGCAGTACGTGTGTGACGAGGCGGGTCCTGGCGGTGAGCTGGATGGCCTGGTCCCGGTGTTGGTCTCCTACGTCATTGCGTTTACTGCCCGTCGCGACGAGAACCTCCAGGACTGCAACGTCGGTTCCCCCAGCCTGTGCGACTACGGCGCCACGTACATTCGGGCCCATCTGGAGGACCGTATCCTGCCCAACTACCGGGCCTATGCCCAGGGCTTCAAGCAGTGCTGGGGAACCACCCGTCCCATCGTGTTCATCATGGAACCGGATTTCTACCAGTACAACGCGGGGGGCGATCCGAATAGCCTAAGCCCGTCGGAGGCCGGGCAGATCATGGGTCGGCTCGTCTCCACGCTCAAGGAACAGCTACCCAACGCGGCCTTCTCGCTGGACATCTCCCCCTGGATCCCCAATGAGGGACGCGACTGGTACGCGGCCTTCGACATGGATCTTTTCACGTTCGTCAACACCTCGGGCGGAGGAACCGACGCGGGGGGTCAACGGATCCGGTCCAACAACGACATGACGTGGGCGGGGGTGCATGGTGTTACGGGCAAACCAATCCTGGCTGACACCGGCTACGGTGCGGCCGGTGTGTCCGCGGGCCATGATCCGGCGTGGGATTCGGTGGCCAACATCAATGCCCGGATCGCCGACGGCGTGATGTCAATCAGCCAGTACAACCCCAACCACGGTTGGGGCAGTACCATTGCCCAGATCCGGAACAGCCTCAATCAACCCGAGGGCTGCCCGTAGAGCGAGACCTCGGGCCGGGGCGGGCCCGAGGTCTGATCCTGGTGTTTGCTGAAGCCGTCCCTACCGTTCCGGCCCGCTCCAACCCGCGATTCGCGCGAACAGGTGCCAGGCGCCCACGCCCTTCAGCACGCAGTTGATGTTGGCCTCGGCGGGGCTGTCGGAATGGGCACAGCCCTGGGTCCCATCGAAGCCATCCGTGCCCATGGTGAGCTTGGAATAATCGTGTTCAGGGTTGGCGGCGATCCACTCCGACCCCCAGTTGTGCCCATCGCCGTAGCTTAGAGCGTCGTTCATGTTGGCGTCCAGGTAGTATTCGCCGTCCGGATCGAAGGCCTCGATGTCGGCAAAGTCGAAGAGCCAGCGCTCGTTCTCCCGGCAGTGCTCGCGGATGAGCTGGTTGTTGTAGTGAACGCCGTTCTCGGTCATGTCCTCCCCGGTTCCCTCGGCGTGACCCGTCATGAACACGAAGGTCACGTCCGGGTACTCTTCGATGAGCTTTTCCATGTTGTCCACGTAGCGCTGGGCGTCATGGCCGTTGATGGAACACCAGGACCACATCACCACGTTGATGTGGTCGTTGGCCGAATCGTCGAGTAGCGCCCGGGTGCCTACCGCCCAGGGGGTATCGCCGTTTTCATCCTCGGAGTCCCCCTGGCTCAAGTCTGACACATCGGCAGGGATCCCGTTGTCATCCAGATCCAGCGCATCCCCCTCGCCGGAGTCGCTCATGGCATAGCGATCCCCGTAGTCAGGGTAGCTGGCCAGCGAATTCAAACCGGTTATCAACTGGCTGCCATGCGAGGTGTGCTGATACGCGATGTGCAGGGTGTCCTTGGCCTGCTGGATGGCGTCCTCGGGAATGGCCGTCAGATCGGCCTCGGCATGGCCGATGAAAGACAGCCCTGTCTCGTAGCCGGGGTTGCCGTGCCAGGCCCCGCCGGTGTTCTGCGGGCCCGAGTTGTTGTTGTCGTCGTCATCGTCGCTGTTGCTACATCCAAGGCCAGTCGCCGAGAGCACCAGGGTGAGAAACGAGACCCAATGAATCGCCTTCATACCAGCTCCTATCGCCTGCTCCTCCAAAGGGAGTGTTGTCGCGGTCACGAACAAGAAGAGGCTCGAAAGACATCGAGCAAGATGGAAGGATAACACTGCCTTTTGGTGCAGTGACAGGTGTAGGGAGCTTCCCTTCAAGGCAGACGCGCCAAAGGCGCGATATTCATGCCCGTTCGGGCCGAACCATGCCTGCCGTGGCGACGGGTGCGCCCATGTAGGTTCGATTGCTTTCCGACCGCCAACCCCCTGCGAGCGGTCGGAGTGTGCGGCGAATCCACACCCCGACGCGTCGAGCGGCCGGTGCCGCAGGAGGCTGCTCTGATCCACGGTCATAGCAGTCGGTGAACCGGAGTGAGACCCGCGCGTGTGCCGGAGCTTGCTGCCCAAGGCGCGGCGGACTCGGGGATCCGGGTGAGACCCGCGAGCGTGCGGGAGCTTGGGTGCAAAAAGTGGCACTGGGTCGCGCAGCAGCGGTGCCGATGCGGCCGTTGGTCTGATTTCGACGAGGCGGGAACAACCGGGTCGAGGCGCTGTCCTATCCCATAGAAAGCACCTGAACCCGCAAAGACTCGGACCCAAACCTGACACGACCCGCGAGACACGAAGGCGGCAAGTCAGGGGCTGACCAGGCGAGCGCTCGAAACGCGCCGCCCGGCACGCTGAGGCCGAGAAGGAACCAAGGCAGACGTCGGGAGTCTGTCACGGGCGCGGTGCAGGTGAACCCAACGATCAGGGCGCTTGGACGAGCGCAGGGAGACGACCATGCCACAGGTAGCAATCACGTTCGCTATGTACAGAGGTGAAGAACTGGTTCGTCGCGAAACCCTTCGTCGCGACATCATCAAGCTGGGACAGGATCCGAAGAGCCACGTTCTGCTCGACGACCCGGCTGCGTCGAGGATGCACGCGGTGGTGGAGGTAGGGGGTCCGGACGACATCACGCTCATCGATCTCGGTACCGAAACCGGAACGACGGTGAATGGCGTCCGCGTCGACAAGTGCAAGCTGCACAGCGGTGATCGCATCCAGATTGGTCGGTTGGGGCTGGTTCTGGAACGGATCCAGTCCGCAGCCGTTGACCTGGCCCAGGCGCTGCCTGCGCCAACCCACACCGGGATCTTCGCTGCCAACCGGTTCGGGCTGATGCGAGCCAATCCCTTGGATACGGGACTAGCTGGAGACACCACGTATTCGTTGATAAAGAGTCGCCCCGGCGTAAGTTCCGAGGAGGTGGAGGTCCCCAACTCACGCGCCGTGGAGGTGATGGTCCTGTGGGGTACCAACGTCCTTCATGTGTCCCATCTCAACATGTCGCAGAGCTTTTACATCGGGGAGGAGTCCGACAAGAACGTAAGCTGCGACTTCTTGTTGCCGTCCGAGAAGCTGGGCACGACGCGGCTACCGCTGGTCGTGGGTGACGGGACCGACGCGGCACTGATCATTCCCGAGGCGGCCCAGGGAACCTTGGAGCTCCCCGGTGAGGCGCGCCTGACGCTGGAACAAGCCCGACAGAAAGCGCAGCCCTGCCCGGAGCTCGGCGGTGGACATCGGCTGGCTCTGCCGCTGGGCGGCAAGGCCCGCATCGAGATCGAGGATTTCGTGTTCCAGGTGGCGACGGTCAAGGCCGGCAAGCCTGCACAGAGAGGGGTTGGCGCGGGGTTCGAGAGCGCCGTGTTCAGCTACTTCGGGATGTCACTGGCGGCGGTAGGGGGGTTCGTGGCGGCCATGGCCTTCTTCGTGCCGCCGTTGGGGCTCACCGACGACGAAACCGTCGGTCAGGATCAGTTGTACCTGATCCAGCAGTATCTGAACGCTACCCAGGAGCCGGAACAGAATGCCAGGGAGACCGAACAGGTTGCCAACGAAGCCGCCGACGAACAGGAAGGGGGCAAGGGCATTCGAGCCAAGCACGAGGAGGGGACGATGGGGAATCCCACCTCCAGGCAGACCAATCGGCGGTATGCCGTGGCTGGCGACCCCAACAACACCGATACGCACATCTCGCGGGAGCAGGCCTTGCGTGAGGCTCGCAACTTCGGCACCATCGGCCTGTTGAACTCCGGTATCGCCGGCGACCCCAACGCACCCACCGCTCCCTGGGGACGGGAGAGCTCGCTCGGTAATGACCCCTTCAGCGCGCGAGGCAACATGTGGGGAGACGAACTCGGCGAAGCCTACGGGGCCGGAGGTTTCGGCCTGACGGGGATCGGCGAGGGCGGAGGAGGCCGCGGTGAAGGCATTGGCGTGGGGGCGGTGGGAGGGCTCGGTCACGGAGCGGGCCTGAGCGACGGTCAGGGATTCGGCTACGGCAACGGGCGTCTGGGCAAGGGCCACAAGACCAAGGTCTTCAAGATGCGCGTCGGACAGAGTGTCATCTCCGGTCGCCTACCCCCCGAGGTGATCCAGCGCATCGTGCGCCAGAACTACGGTCGCTTCCGGATGTGTTACGAACAAGGGCTGAGCAGGAATCCGAACCTGGAGGGTCGAGTCCAGGTGCGCTTCGTGATCGGTCGGGACGGCGCCGTGTCCAACGTGCAGAACGGCGGCTCCGATCTGCCCGATGCCACCACGGTCAGCTGCGTGGTGAGCGCTTACTACGGTCTCAGCTTCCCCCAGCCCGACGGGGGTATCGTGACCGTGGTCTACCCCATCATGTTCCAGCCTGGGTGAGCGGTTGCGCCCTGCGGGGCGCCACCGTTCAGGTCTCCAAATAATCGAGGGGGCGAGCGTAGGTCTCTTCCAGTCGCCACAGGCACAGGAGACCTACGCTCGATACTATCAAGCCCAGCCCCACGACCGTCCACAGGGTGCCCAGCGTTGGGGCGAAGTAACGAAAGAGCAAGGCCAACGGAACGGTCAAACCCCGGACCAGATTGGGGGCGGTGGTGGCGACGGTGGCGCGGAGATTGGTACCGAACAGTTCTGCCGACTGGGTGATGAACACGGCCCAGTAACCCGAGGCGAAACCCAGCGCCAGAAGGTACGTGTAGAAGGCACCAAGTGAACAATGGCGAAGCAGCACAAGCAGGATCAAAAGGAGCGTCAGGAGCAGAACGAAGGCCACCATGACCCGTTTGCGTGTGCGAAGACGCTGACTGAGGGTCCCCGTCGTCAGATCCCCCACCGTCAGTCCCAGGTAGTAGAACAGAACGGCGCGGGCGCCGCTGGGTGTGCCACGGATTCCCAGCGTGGCTGCCAGCTCCGGGGCGAAGGTGACGACGATCCCGATCGCGAACCAGATGGGTAGGGCGACCAAGACCACCCGCGTGTAACGCAGGCAGCGTTCGCGGTTGGCGAAGAGCATCCACAGGCTGCCTCGGGGGACGGAGTGGAGCCGTGCGGTTTCGAACAGGCCCGATTCCCTGACGCCGAAGCGTAGACCTAGCAGTCCAAGGCCCAAGCCCCCGCCCACGAAATAGGCCGCACGCCAGGGCAAGACGTCGCCCAGCAGAGAGGCCACGCAAACCCCCATTACGCCCACTGCGGCCACGATCATCGTCGCATAGCCGCGAAGGCTGGGGGAGAGTAGCTCGCTCACCAGCGTAACCCCCGCTCCCAGTTCGCCCGCCAGTCCCAGTCCGGCCACGAATCGGCAAACCCCGTAGGCCGTGGTCGAGTCGACCCAGCCGTTGGCGGCAGTGGCCAACGAGTAGAGCAGAATCGAGCCGAACAGAACGCTGCGGCGGCCCAGGCGATCCCCCCAGATCCCCCAAACAAAGCCACCGAGCAGCATCCCCACGAGCTGGGCATTGAGAAGATCGATCCCCGTCCGAAGGAGCCGGTCAGGCGCGACGCCCAAGCCCTTGAGGCTTGCAACCCTCACGATGTTGTAAAGGACTAGATCGTAGGCATCCACGAAGTACCCGAGCGCCGCGGCGAGGACCGGCAGCCACGCGATGCCAGAGGACGGCGTGCGAGGTGGAACCACCCGACAAGCATTGCGCGTTGCGGGAAGCCTGCCAACCAGGCAAACGCCCCGTTTCGTCCGACCCAGGACCGCCGGCTCGGCCATCTTTCTGCAGCTGATCCGTCCTCGCTTTGGGGTAGACTGTTCGCGGCTCCCGCATCGGAGGTTCCGTGTCAAGGACGGTCTTGCTGGCAGTATGGTTGATGTCCCTCGGTTGCACGGTCGGCACCAGGCCGGCTCCGGCACCTGCCCAGGCTTGTGCCCCGGGCAATGCCAGCTGGGGTTGTCAGTCCACCAATGTTCCGCCCCAGGGACCCGTTGCCAACAACCCGGTTCCACCCGCGTCGCAGGTCCCCACCCAGACCGTGCCGGTGATGGCTCCGACTCAGGCACCGGCAGCAGCCCAACCAGTCCTCGTCGATGACCCCATCAACCGCGCTGACATCCAGTATCAGCGCTCGCGCGTGTTGGAGGTCAATCGGGAGCTGGTGGCGGCGCTGCCCAGCTCTCAGGGCAGTCGGGTCAGTCAGCTTCCCTTGACCTTCGACTCCAATCCCCGGGAGGTCAACGCGTATGCGGCCTGCACCCGCTCCGGCAAGGCGACCATCGCCATCACCGACGGTATGCTGGCCTTGGCGGCTTACTTGGCTCAACTGCAGGCCGTCGATGAGGCGCTCGGTTCGCGACATTTTGACGAGTACGTCGCCCTGGTCGCGCGGAACCAGAGCAGTCAGGGTGTTCTGGTGGCGCCTCGCGCCGAATGGTGCCCCGTCGAGCTGCGTAACCAAGCGTCCAAGGTGTCCCGTCAACACCAGCTTGACGACGAGATCATGGCGTTCGTGATCGCCCACGAACTGGGGCACCACTACCTGAACCATCTGCCCTGCACCAGCATCCTTCCCCTCAACGCCGCGGAGATTGGCCTGTTGGTGACGGACGCCATTCCAGCTTTCAATCAGCCCAATGAGGTGGCGGCCGATGTGGCGGGCATCAACAACGTGCTGCAGGCGGGCCGCCGACGCACTGCGAATCAGCTTTCCGAAACCGGTGCCTTGCTGGTTCTGCGCTTCTTCCAGGCACTGGATCAGGCCAGCCCCGACGCGGTCTTCAACTTCGAGCGGACCCATCCACCGCCCTCGTTGCGCGAGCCGATCGTTCGCACGGCTGCTCAGACCTTCCGTGTTAGTGGCGGCGTGACTTGGCCCTTCTGAGTCCGAGGCTCGGGTCGATCGTGCCCACCTAGGGCGCGCGACTGGCCTCGGTCGCGTTGCCATCGCGCTCTTGCACCTCGACCGTGACATGGACGAGATCGGAATGCTGGGCCAAGAGCGCGCGGTAGTGGGCCGGCGGACGGGGATTGGGGGTGACCACTGTCACGACGGCCGCGAGGTGCCGGGGGCCCACACGCCAGACATGCAGATCCCCGACGCGGTTGTCGTCACAGGCCTCCAGGCTCTGCTGGATGAGCTGCAGGCGTTCCTGCGGGATCTCCCCATCGAGTAGGACAGCACTGGTTTCGCGGAGCAATCCCCAGGACCAGCGGGCTATCACCAGGCTGCCGACCAGGCCAACCAGCGGATCCAGCCAGTTCCAGCCGAAGCTCATTCCCGTCAGCAGCGCGAAGATGGCCAGGACCGAGGTCAGAGCGTCGGCCAGGACGTGCAGATAGGCTCCCCGCAGGTTATGGTCATGATGATGAGCCGTCTCGGCTCCCCCGTCGTGGTCGTGGTCATGTCCAAGGAGGATCGCGCTGACCAGATTGACGATCAATCCGATCACCGCCACGGCGATGGCCTCCGCGAATCGGATCCTGACCGGCGACAACAGTCGTCCCACGCTCTCGGCCAGGACGACCAGGGCAACGACCGCTAGGCCGATGGCGCTGGCAAACCCGGCAAGCGCTCCCACCTTGCCAGTGCCGAACGTGTAGCGCGGATCGGAGGCGTGGTGTCGCGCGTACACATAGGCAAAAACGGTGACCCCAAGTGCTGCGGCGTGGGTTCCCATGTGCCAGCCGTCTGCCAAGAGCGCCATCGAGCCAAAGTGGAGGCCGGCAGCGATTTCGGCGATCATCATGACCAGGGTAACGGCGACGACCCAGCGGGTGCGCCGCTCGCCCGACGTCGTGCGACTAGTGCCGAAGTCGTGCGAATGCGTGCCGCCGCTCGCGGCGGACTCGGTCGATGTGTCCTTGGGGGAACCGTTCATGGGGTCCGAACTCCGCAGCACAGCCAGAGCCAATCATGATATCCTGGGATACGAACCCTGTCCCCGCGTGCCGAGCGTTTGCCCCTTTGGCATCTCCCGGGTCCATTCCCGAGAGGCGAGGCGCCGGACCGGGGCGCCAACCTAACGCCCAGCCGGAGCAAGAGAGGGTCAAGTGAGTCACGAACGCTGGATCGGGATGGACGAGACCGTCGGGTTTGGCCGGTGCCTGGTAGCCGCGGCCTTCTGTGCAGTGGTCATTGCGTGCGGCAAGCCACAGGCGGCGTCGCGGCCCGTCGTTGTGATGGCAACCGCTCCGGACGAACCGGAAACCGGAACCTGTGAACCCGCGAAGGGGAAGGGCGACACGCCGCTCATCGACGACTTCGAGTCTGTTCCAGGTCAAATCCTTGATAGCGACGGGCGCGGTGGGTGGTGGTTCAACTACGATGACCAAAGCGGGGGGCGTCTGGTTCGGGAGGAGATTTCGGCCGAGGATGCTGGGAAAAAGGGGCAGGTCCTGCATTTCTTGGTCTCGGGGTTCAACAAATGGGGGGCGGGTATTGGTGCGACCCTGCATCCCGCCAGCCGTGAAGGCAGCGGATGCCCGTATGATGGATCCACCTATGGGGGTGTTCGCCTCCGGGCTCGTGGCCACGGGCGTGTGCGGCTCATGCTAGCGGACGCGGCTACCACCCCTGCCGCCGAAGGGGGGCGCTGCACCCTGGATGGCATCCGCTGCTACGACCGCCCCGGGAGCTGGGTGGAGCTGGAGGAAGGCTTCAAGGACTACGACTTCCCATTCTGTGGGATGGTGCCCGAGGGTTGGGGTGGTGGGACGAAGACCCTGGATCCCTCGACTCTCTTCTCGATCCAGTTTCAGTCCGAGGTTGGCGCGGACGTGGAGATGTGGCTGGACGATCTGGCTTTTCTTCCTGTCGAGCCAGGAGCTTCGAAGGCGAGCTGCAAGCGCGCCTGTCCCCTTGACGTCGTTCCCCGCTCTGCCCGGATCGAGCCACAGTTCTCCGATGCACCGCTCGATGACCAGCTGACGCTGCACCTGTTCCAACAGCCAACGACGAGCTGCGGTCCGCTGACGCGACGTTACCTCAGCTTCGTGCCGCGGACGCTTCGCCCACGAACGACCGCTCCGATCCTGATGGTGCTCAATGGAAGCGGAACCAACGCCGAGTCGGCCCGCCATTTCATGGCGCATGATCGCTTCGACGCCCTGGCCACACGCGACCAGGCGATCATCGTCTACGCCAACGCAGCACCGGGAAGCACCACGAGTCCCTCGGCTGGCTTCCCCAATACCGGCTCCTGGCGTCAGGAGCATTTCGACGATGGCGAGGTGGACGACGTCGACTACCTGGAACGGATCCTTTTGGATCTGAAGGACCGTGGGGTCATCTCTGGCGACAACCCGGTGGTTCTGGCGGGCCTTTCCAACGGTGGGGGAATGGTGCTGAAGGCTGCACGGCGAAGACCTCAGCGTTTCAGCGGTATTGCGGCTCTGATGGCCTACGATGGGGAAGTGCCGGAACCGGTCCCCAATCTTGTCGGGACGCCGCTCCAACGGGTCCTGATAGCCTTTACCATCGGTGATCCGGGATTGCAGAACGGATACCACGAGACCCTGGCGGTTCAGCCTGCGGCCTGGGCCACGGCGTTGGGGCTTCCCGCCTCCGCCATCGCTTCTCCCAAGCAAGCGCTCCTCCCCGACCGGGTCATCGAAGGCAGGGGTTATCCGGGTAACAGTCCCGTGGTCTTGGCCACCCGGGATAGCCGGGTGACCCAGCTTGACATGGAGGCACCCGGAACACAGGGCAGGGTCAGGGTCCTGCGGATGGACCATGCCGGGCACCTCTGGCCGAATCCCGTCCAGGATGAAGAAGACCTTGTCGTGGCGCGCTGGGGCCTGCGCAACCAGGACTTCGACGCGGCTGACGCGGTGTGGGAATTCCTCATGCCCCGTAGGCCTTAGGCTCGAAGACCCATCGAAGAGCGTTTCCACTGGTCCTGGCGGGGCAGATGGCCGTATAGCTCGGGCGGTGTCGGTCGTCCTTTCGGTCCGCAGTCTCGGTCATGCTTACGGTGCGCGCCCCCTTTTCGAAGGCCTGACGTTCACTCTGGTCGAGGGTGATCGGGTCGGTCTCATCGGCCCCAACGGATCGGGCAAGTCGACGCTGCTCAAGATCCTGGCTGGCACGGTTCAGGCCGATCGGGGAGTCGTCGAACGCCGAGGGCTGTTGCGGATCGCGCACATACCCCAGGTGCCGGAGCTCTCGGGGGCTACTGTCCGCGACGCGGTGGGCGCGGGCCTCGTTTCGAGCAGCGACCCCAGCTGGCAGAAGGAGGCACGGGTCGACGAGTGGCTGAACCGGCTCGAGCTCGAACCAGACCAATCCATCGAGCATCTCTCGGGTGGTCAGAAGAAGCGAGTGGCCCTGGCCAAGGCCCTGGTGTCCAGCCCGGAGCTGCTGCTGCTCGACGAGCCCACCAATCATCTGGACGTGGAGAGCATCTTGTGGCTGGAGCGCTTCCTGCAGGGGGAGCGCTTGACCACGCTGACCGTGACCCACGACCGCTTGTTCCTGCAGCGCGTTTCGCGGCGAATCCTGGAGCTCAATCGTCGCTATCCCGAGGGTTTACTCGAGGTTTCGGGAGACTACGCGTGCTACCTGGAGCAACGGGAGCGGCTCCTTGACCTCGAAGAGCAACGGGAGCAGACGCTGCGCAATCGCCTGCGGCGCGAAACGGAATGGTTGCGCCGCGGGGCAGCAGCGCGTTCCACCAAGCAGGCCGCTCGGATCGCTCGCGCCGAGACCCTGGCCAAGGACGTCTCCTCCCTAGCGGAGCGCAATCGGGTTTCGAACATCGGTATTGGGTTTGCCTCGCGCGATGCCAGCGATCCGCGGCCCAAGCGGCTCATCGAAGCCCGGGGGCTCACCATGCGTTTCCCGGGACGAACCCTGTTCGAGGGACTCGATCTGTTGGTAACCCCCCGCACCCGGCTGGGTCTGATGGGGCCCAACGGTTGTGGCAAGTCCACTCTGCTGGGGGTGTTGACCGGGCGGCTTGCGGCCACCGAGGGGCAGCTCGTCTTAGCCGATGGGCTTTGTATCGCCCATTTCCAGCAGAATCGGGAGTCTCTGGATCCGAGTCGCACCCTGGCCGACACGGTCTGTCCTGACGGAGACACGGTCACGTTCCATAATGCCCAGGTCCATCGTCATGGCTATCTGGAGCGGTTCCTGTTTCGGTCCGAGCAGATGGCCCAGCCGGTGTTCAGCCTGTCTGGTGGGGAGCAGAGCCGGCTGGTGTTGGCCTGCCTGATGTTGAAGCCCGCCCATGTTTTGGTACTCGACGAGCCCACCAACGATCTGGACATCCCGACGTTGACCGTCTTGGAGGAGGCCCTGTCGGAGTTCGAGGGCGCGGTCATCCTCGTAACCCACGATCGCTACTTCCTCGATCAGGTGGCAACCCAGATCTTGGCCTTCCACACCCGACCCGACCAAGCGGGCCAAATCACGGCGCTGTCGGATCTGGCCCAGTGGGAAACGTGGCACTCCACCCAGGTCGTCTCCCGTTCGACGCGGCCCGCCCCAACCGAGACTCAGTCCGACCGCTCCCCGGCTCAGACGCAGAAAAAGAAGCTCGGCTATCTGGACCAACGGGAGTACGACTCGCTCGAACCGCGCATCGTGGCTGCCGAGGAGAGGCTGCGAGAGCTTCAGGCAGAGTGCGGTCTGCCCGAGGTCGTAACCGATGGCGCCCGCCTGACGGTCCTATATGCCGAGTTGGATCGGGTCAAAGGTGAGATCGACTCGCTGTATGCCCGCTGGGCCGAACTCGAGGAACGGTTGGCCACGCTTGACCAGCGGTGATGTGGTAGCCTTGCACCATGCGATCCACAAAGGGGCTTTGCGCCGCGGTGTTCTCGGTTGTGGTGGCGTTCGGTTGCTCTGACGACCAGAGCAGCGACCGCAGTGAAGACGAACGGGCTGGTGGAGCAGGCGCCGAACCAGGTGGTGCTGGGAGTGCCGGGGACGATGCCGGGTTCGGGGGGCGAGCCGCCGGTGGTGACGGTGAAGGCGGGAGAGCGGAAGGGGGCACGGGAACGGGTGGACGAGGTTCGGGCGGGCTCTCGACAGGTGGCTCGGAAAACGGCGGAGCCGGGACGGGGGGACGAGGCGAGGGTGGGGCGGCGACCGCTGGGAGTCCCGAAGGCGGTGTGGCGACCGCTGGGAGTCCCGAAGGCGGTGCGGACGTTGGTGGCAGAGCCGAGGGGGGACAGGCTGCGGCCGGTGGCCCCTCCTTGGGCGGTGCTGAATCGGGTGGCGCTGAATCGGGCGGTGCTGAATCGGGTGGCGCTGAATCGGGCGGCGCTGAATCGGGCGGTGCTG
This sequence comes from uncultured Polyangiaceae bacterium, assembly GCA_964648165.1. Taxonomy (GTDB): domain Bacteria; phylum Myxococcota_A; class Polyangia; order Polyangiales; family Polyangiaceae; genus FEN-1139. The sequence goes on from CAZYKT010000034.1 coordinate 28,708, forward strand.
AATCGGGCGGTGCCACAATTGGGGGTTCTGGTGGCTGCGCTGGCGAAGGCTGCCAGGAACAACCACCCGTCGCGGCGTGTGACGCCCCGGCACCCCTGGTTGACACCACGGACGCCCAAATCGTTGGCAATGGCGATCCTTCGAGCTGTACCGAAGCCCGGCTGCACGAAGCGGTGCAGGCGGGGGGGATCGTGCGATTCAACTGCGGGCCGGACTTCACCTTTTATCTCACCGAGACGCTCGTGCCTGGTCTGGGCGAGTGTGGCTGGGTCGAGACACCTTGCTCGCGGGTCGATACGGTGATTGACGGCGAGGGTCAGGTCACCCTCGACGGTCAAGGGGCGGTGCGGATCCTCACGTTTGACACGGCGGACCACGACGATTCGACCATCTCCCTGACTGTCCAGCGGCTGCGCTTCGTCAACGGGAACTCAGCGGACTACGGGGCGGACTCCGGCTGCGGCAAGGACACCTTCGCGGGCGGGGGGGCGATCATGACGTTTGGGGGCAATCTCACCGTCACTGACTGCGAATTCGAGAACAACTCGGCGGCCCCCCGGGGCCCGGACGTGGCGGGGGGAGCCATCTACAGCAGGGGCCTGGGCAAGACGACCGTGAGTGGCTCGGTCTTTCGCGGCAACTCGGCGGCAACCGGTGGCGCCATCGGCTTGCTCGCGTCATCAATCGAGATTGCCAACAGCATCCTGGAGGACAACCAGGCGGTGGGTGAGGATTGCGGTGGCAATGGCGGTGCCATCTACATGGATGGAAGCGGCAGTTCCACCGCCAGGATTTGCGGAACCACGATCACCCACAACGTCTCGACGCTATTCGGCGGCGCCATGTTCCGAACCGCCTACAGCACGGTGCAGACAACCGAGGTCGATCGCTGTAACCTGGACGCCAACTCCAGTACCGAGGGGGGCGGCGCCTTCTATCTGCAGGGCACTCCGGTGACCCTCACCAACAGTACGGTATCGAACCACCAGATGGCGGGTGGCGCCGTATGGATCCTCGACCATAACGCTCTGGGTGATGCCCCGGGGATCCTGAACATGACCAATGTTACCATCACCGGCAACCACAACTCGAGCTGGGGAGCGTCTGGAATTACGCTGAATGGTGACGCTCAGGGTGTCTGGCAGAATATCACGGTCGCGGACAACCTGGGCGACAACATTGCCATTGCGATCCTGGTGGACGAGAACGCTACCGCCACGGTAACCAACTCCATCCTGCAATCCTGCTACACCACCCTGCAGGGCGACCACAACCTGCAAAATCCGGCGGGTGACGTCGACTGCACCAGCGGCATCATCACGGCCGACCCGCGACTGCAACCCCTCGCCGACAATGGAGGCCCGACCCCAACCCGGGCTCCCGCGGCTGACGGACCCGCTGCCGGGGCCGGAGCAGAGTGCGCCCCCACGGACCAGCGCGGCCTGGAGCGAGCCGCCAGCTGCACCCTGGGCGCGGTTGAGCTTCGCTGAAGACGGTCTCCCTCAGCCAGGAAACACGGCCGTTTTCCGGGGGCCCGTTCTGCGCTAAGCCTGTGCCCGTGTTTGCCACCCTTTCTCTTGATGCAGGGGGCGTTCTGGTGCATCCGAACTGGTCGAGGATTGCCCAGATCTTTGCCGCCCATGACCTCTTCGTCCAGCCGGAGCAACTGTGGGAGCAGGAACTGGAGGTCATGAGGGAGATGGATGACGCCGAAAGCATCCAACGAACCAGGGACCAGGACCGGCTATTGGTCTTCTTTCGGCGCGTCTTGGAGCGGACCTTGGTGAGCTTTCCGGAATCAGCCTTCGACGCTGCCGTCGCCGAGCTGTTGCGTATCCACGGTGAAGAGAACCTTTGGGAAGACGTTTTCGCTGACGTGCAGCCCGCCTTGTCGCGCCTCAGGGCCTTGGGGCTGCGGTTGATTGTGCTCTCCAACGCCAATGGAACCGTCCGTCGCAAACTCGAACGGGTGGGTCTGGGTCGTTGGTTCGAGGTTATCGTCGACTCCGGCGAAGAAGGGGTGGAGAAGCCGGATCCACGCTTCTTCGAGCGGGGTCTTTGGCGTGGGGGGGCCAATCCGGACACCACGCTCCACGTCGGGGACATGTATCACGTCGATATCCTGGGCGCGCGAGCCGCCAGGATCCCTTCGGTACTGATCGACCGCGGTGACCTCAATCGGGATCGTGACTGTGTTCGCTTCGGTGATCTTCTGCAGCTGACGACGGCTCTGGAGCAGGGGCGACTCGACGCGGCGCCTGGCCGCCAATCCTTGCTCCGGTGACCAGCACCCAGACCCAGACGCTGACGAACGCAAACCGTTGTACGGTGGGCATCGCGACCAGGGCCAGTCGCCATTCCCACATGACGTAGTTGAGCAGGCACAGACCCGCCGCCAACGTCTCTAGCCCCAAACAGAGCCGCTGACGCGCGCGCCACAGGCCTTTTGCGATGGCAGCCAGCGCGACCAGGCCCAGGGCCGATGCTGTCTGAATGACGCCGTCGTGCCAGCTCGTGAAGACCAGAGTTGCCAGCAGCAGAGAAGGGATGCCCGTTGCTCGTACCGCCATCGTGAGGCGACGTGACGCCGGGAACAATCGGGTCACTTGCCAGAAAAACGGGACGAGACTGGTGGGTAGTATGACCGTGGCCGCCACGCCCAAGGGGCGCCCAGGATTGTGCTCGCCCGAATAGCTAACCGCGTCGAGCAGATCGCACCAGTAGTTGTGAAGATGGCTGTAGGCAGCAGCTCGCGGATGGGCCTGGTTGCCGCCGGGGTAGAGGCTGGCAGCGATGCAGTAGCAAGCCAGCGACGCGCCGATCCCGAGGAGTGGGACGACAAAGCCGGCACTCTTTGTTCGAGCCTTCGGCCGACGCGGCGCAATCACACAGCGCTCCTCGATCCCAACCTTGGGCATGGCTCGAACACCTTGGAGTCGTTGGTCATACCATTCATGACACGTTGCCGAACGGTCCACCTGGCGGACGACGATCATGTTACCCTGCCTGTGGGTTCGTCGTAATTCGACTGACGCGGAGGCACCCAAATGAGGACCATTTCTCCTTTCCCATGCGCGAAGAAGGGGTCGACCTGGATTCTGCCAAACCACCGACGGAAAGGGCCTCTGCCCGGTTTGGTCGCGGGGGCGCTTTGGGCATTGACGGTTGGGATGGCCGGACGCGCCGAGGCTGCCAAGCTGGAAAGCGTGGAGGTCCTGGACAAGGACTATCTGGCCATTCACGTCCTCGACGGCGAGGTTCTGCACGAGCAGCCAGGGGAGGTCGTCAACCGCTTCTCCCCGGAGTTCGACACCGCCGCGGCCGCTCAGACCGGCAGCTGGATGCTTCGGTCCAGCGACGACGCGAACTACGGAGATTCCGGACAGAGCCCGGTGAGCTGCTCCCGCAAGACCAAGGTAAACGGTCAGGCCCAGATGGATTGGAACGATGGGGTCCGGGACTACAATTACGAATACACGAACGAACACTGGATCTATCTGGAGCTACCGAGCTCGCTGCAACAAGGGGCAGCTTACACGCTGGATATCGACTCGAGCACCAACCTCGACCAGACCACGGCGAACCTCACCTTCGACATCTTCTCGACGCGCTCCGAGGCGGTCCATGTCAACATCGTCGGGTATTCACCGGATGCACCGCACAAGGCGGCGGATCTGTACTACTGGTTGGGTGACGGTGGAGCGCGGGACTACTCTTTCTTCGAGGGCAATACCGTCTATCTGGTTGACGTGACGAGCGGTGCATCGGTGGAGGTTGGGCAGGTGACCCGTTTCGAAGGGGGTGACGGAGACCTGTTCGGCTACGATTTCACGCGTTCGCCGGTATGGAATGCGGACTTCTCGGCGTTCACCGAGAGTGGTACGTATCGTCTCGCCGTCGACGAAGTGGGTGTCAGCCAAGACTTCGTGATTGGCCAAGGGATCTACGCCGACCCCTTCAAGGTGTCGGTGCGGGGCTTCTACTACATGCGCATCGGACAGGACGCGACCGATGGGCTCCTGCCGGTTCCGCGCACGCCCCTTTACATTCCTGGCAGCAACCCTGAGAGCACCACCGTCTATCTGACCGAGATGCAACCCTGGCACGCCGAGTGGGGCAGCTTCTCAAGCCCTGATGTCTGGGACAAGCCCGAGGACTGGGCGCGGTTCCGCCTGGACGGCAACCCGACCAACCCCGACGCCTGGGGTGGCCATTCCGATGCGGCGGACTGGGATCGGCACCTTGGGCACATCTCCATCATCTACGACATGTTGCTGCCCTACATCCTGACCAGAGGCGCCATCGCCGACGACGATGCCGAGATCGCGGAGAGCGGCAACGGCATCCCCGACGTGCTGGATGAGGCAAGATACGAGGTCGACTTCTGGCTCCGATTGCGTACCGAGCAGGGTTACTCGCATGGCCTGACCAACCCCAATGACAACGATGAGTTCTTCCAGGCCGGTCCAACCGCGATCGCTGCCTGGGCCAACGCCGCCAACGCCGCCATGCTGGCCGATGCATTCCGCATCGCGGGCCAGACCGACTTGATGAACCAGTATCGGGATGCGGCGATCGAGGCCTACCAGCACGTGGACGGTCTGCCCGACCCCAAGCTGGACGAAGTCCATGGGGTGGGGGACAACAGCATCCGGGGACGTGACCTCAAGATGATGGCCGCCGCGTACCTGTACAACGTGACCGGTGACGAGGCATACGAAGCCGCTGTCGAGGCGGAGAGCGTGTGCCGCGACGGAACCGGCACACTCGACGATGGCGAACGGAACCAGGTCTGGGCAACGGCAGGATACCTCTTCACTCCACAGACCGTCCATTTCCAGACGCTCTGGGACAACATGAAGGAGTCGATCCTCAGCCAGGCGGAGAGCGAAGAAGCCGGCTACATGGACCAGCGACCATCCCGGCGTGCGACGGACGAGCGGACCGGATACTTCCGTACCGCCCAGAACGTTCAACGGTCCCTGGTGGCTCATGCCATCACCGACGATCCAGCCCAGAAGGCGCGCTTCCACAAGGCACTGACCCTGGAGGCCTCCTTCGGATTGGGGAGGAACTCGCTCAACATGATCGAGATGACGACGGCCTACACGTCGCTCGAGTCGAAGCGGAGCTGCAGCTACGTGTACACTTCGGGCGTCGATGATGGCCTTCCCGGGAGCCACCCCGGTCACACGCCGTACCTCAACTTCGACGACTGGGATACGAGCATGACTATGGGGTCACCGTCGCACTTGTACGAAAACACCCATCCGGGCAGTTTCCGCGATACCTGGCCGGTGGCAGAGGGGTACTTCGACACCCCATGGGTCTGGGCCTACTCCGAGTTTACTCCGCAGCAGACCATGCGCGGCAAGACGGCCCTGTACGGCTACCTGTACGGCGTGGACGGACCCGCGCCCGAGACGGGCGGCACCGGCGGCACGGACGGCACGGGTGGTTTGGCCGGTCAACAACAGACCGGCGGCGCTGGCGGACAGGTGGATCCTGGTGTTGGCGGCACCAACGATGCGGGCGCAAGCGGAGCCGACAACCCAGGCAGTGGCGGAGCCGACAACCCAGGCAGCGGCGGAGCCGACAATCCGAGTAGCGGTGGAGCTGACAACCCGGGTAGCGGTGGGGCCGACAATCCGGGTAGCGGTGGAGCCGACAACCCGGGCAGCGGTGGAGCCACGGCGACGGGTGGCAGGAACGCGACGGGTGGGACCGATCAGGGCGGAGCCGGGGAACCCGGTGACGCTGGCGAGCCAGGAGATCCGGCGAATGCGGGGGCCCCAGAGGACGCCGGCGGCCAAGCCGGCACGACATCCACGGACGGCACGGACGGCGGAGACGAAGGTTGCAGCTGTTCGGTTCCATCGCACGGCCGTTCGTCGGGGCGTCTGATGGCTCTGATGGCGGCGGTCCTCTGGTTCGTTCGCCGACCATCGCCCAAGCGGCCGAGCTGAAGCCGCCGCAAAGCTCACTTGTTCTGGCGCACCATGTAGCCCCAGCAGACAAGTCGCAGATCCTCGAGCCCGACGGCGCAGGTTTCGCGGGGGCCCGCAGCAATGGCTCGGTAGGTCCCCGAGGGTGGCTCGGCTTCACCGAAGGTATTGTCGCCCCAGCAAGCAATGGTACCGTCGGTGCGAACAGCGCAGCTGTGGGAACCCTCCGTGACCGCCGTAGCGGGGTGGATGACACCGGCCACCACGGCGGTGAAGGTTCCCTCGGGTGGGGAGGACTGACCGAAGTCATCGTTGCCCCAACACGCCAGGGTGCCATCCTGCCGAACGGCACAGCTGTGTTGGTCCCCGACGGCAATGGCCGTGAACGCCCCGTCCGGTGGCGTGCTTTTCTCGGAGGCATTGCTACCCCAGCAGGCGACGGTGCCATCGGCGCGAATGGCGCAGCTGTGATCGTTTCCCACGGCCACGGCCGTGAACTGGCCCTCGGGGGGTGTGAAATCCGTCGTCTGATTGGGTTCGCCCCAGCAGGCGAGGGAGCCGTCGGTTCGGACGGCGCAACTATGGTGGTAGCCGGCGGAGAGGGCCGTGAACGTTCCCACCGGCGCCGCGACCAGCTCATTGGGGATCCCCCAACAGGCAATGGTGCCGTCGGTGCGCACCCCGCAGCTGTGATCGTAGCCCACGCTCACCGTTGAGAACGTGCCTTCGGGTGCCCAGCACTGACCGTGGGCATTGTAGCCCCAACAGGTCAGGGTTTGGTCGCGACGGATCGCACAGCTGTGGCCGAAATGGGAAGCGACGGAGAGGTAGGTAGCTCCCGGTGGCGTCGCTTGACCCGCGTCGTTGTAGCCCGAGCAGACCACCGAGTCGTCCTCCCGGATGCCACACATGGCGGCCCAAGCCACAGCAACGGCTGAGAAACGCCCCGAGGGGATCTCGAGCTCGTTCGTGTCCCAGCCCCAACAGGCGACGGTGCCGTCGGTGTGGATCCCGCAGAACAGGGAGTCGCCCGCCACGATGCTCGAGTAGCTGCCGGCGGGTGGTGAGGTCTTGCCAACGCTGTCGTCTCCCCAGCAGACGACCGAGCCATTGCTTCGCATCCCGCAGGTGCTGAGCGAACCAGCAGCGACGGCGGCAAAGGCTCCGTCGGGCGGTGACGTCTCACCGGCAGTGTCCTGGCCCCAGCAGGCGATGGTCTGGTCAGCGCGGAGCCCACAGGTGTGATAGGCTCCCGCGGATATCGCGATGAACTCTCCGTCCGGCGGTGAGCTCTGACCCTGTTCGTCGTTTCCCCAACACACCAGGGTCCCGTCACCGTTGATTGCACAGGTATGCCCCCCACCCGCCGAGACCGCGACGAACACCCCGTCTGGGGGTGACGCCTGGCCATACTCGTTGAAGCCCCAGCAGGCCAGGGTGCTATCGGTGCGGATGGCGCAACCGTGACTGCCGCCGGCCGACACCGCCAAGAACGTGCCCTCGGGTGTATCGCACTGGCCCTGATAGTTCATGCCCCAACAGTTGAGTGTGCCGTCCTCGCGCAAGACACAGGTGTGACGCATGCCCGCATCAATCATCTGGGTACCGATCTCGCAATTCTGTCCGAAGGTCCCGGGAATGCAGTCGCAGATGGGGTGCTCTCGGTACTGCACGCACTCGCTGTCGTTCTGACAGCGATCGACCGGACACATTGGCCAGACTCCGCCCGTCCCAGCCGAACCGCTCGCGCCACCCTGGCCTGAGGCTCCTGCTGGTCCTTGGCCCGCAGTGACGGAACCTGCCGTTCCGGCCTCTGCACCCCCCGAACCGGCATCTAGCGCACCCGCGACGTTACCTCCGCCTTCACCGCCGTGGCCTGCGCTGCCGGCGCTTGCTCCTGCAGTTCCCGTGTCTCCCGCGCTCGCGCCACCCTGGCCCGAGCCCCCTTCATTCACACCGCCGAAGGATGTGCCACCCAGGGGCGCGCCGCCAAACGAGGCCCCACCGGTTGATGTTCCCCCCGTGGTTGCGCCGCCCAGACCACCCCATCCTCCACCTGCAGGATGCGTTGAACCACCAGTCCCTGTGCCCCCTGACGCTCGACCACCCTGACCGCTGCCGCCATTTCCGGAGCCGCCACGAGTCCAGCTACCACCCACCGCACCGCCCCAACTGGTGCCAGCGAGCGGGCCAACTCCTCCCGATTCGCCCCCGCCGCGCTCATCGCCCGCCGCCCCTGCTTGCACGGAGTCGGTGGCGAGCAGCGTGGAACGTCCGCCACAATCGATTAAGACTGCGGTGACGCTCAAGGTGCAGAGCCACCGCAACGGCCGAAGAACAGCGGGCAGGAAGGTCATGACCGTGGTGCCTTTGCCATGGGATTGCGCCGAAGTGTATGGGGTGTTCTCGCTGGCGACGAGCCACCGAGTGTCAGATGCCGATGAACCACAGTTTGAGTCTCAAGCAAGCCATGACCAAACTGGATTGCAGGGTCTCCTTGGGTGCCAAGCATGATGAGCACGCGGGCTGACCGTCACGTCGAAGGTTGAGCGGGTCGAACCCCCGGTCGAGGCCCGAAGTGGCCTGTCGATGCCCGGACCGATTGCCTTGCCGTGACGATCCCAATTCTCGGGTGTTGAATCCGAGCAACCCATTCCACGACTGCCCGACCGAGGGCATGCCTCCTGTGACCTTCTCGGAGTCGACGCTGCGAGCCGCCGGTTTGGACTGGGAGCCCGAGGCTCCAGTCACCGCAAGGCCCCTCCCCGAGACGGAGCCAAAGCTCCCCATCAGTCTCGACCAGCTGTTTCAGCATTGTGGCGTGGACCAGGCCGAACCCGAGCCCAAACCCGAGCCCAAGCCCGAGCCCAAGTCAAAGACGAGACAGGAAACGGTGCCCGGTTGGCTCAGACGTTTCATGACCTCGCTACGCAGTTCGGGTGGATCTTCCGCCGCTCCCCAAACGCCGGGCGCTCCCAATCCCAGCTCTGCGACAACGGGGACCGAGCCCGTCGTCAAGGCTCCGAGCCCCAAAGTGTCGAATCCGGTCGGTGCCGCCGCCGCGCGCAGTTCCGGTCGGTACACGGAGCATCCCCGGGAGGTTGCTGCTCGCAGGACCGTCGTGGAGCCCCACGCGCTCAAGCAAGCCGTTCGGGAGCTTTGGCCAGAGCTCTCCGAACGCGGCGCGCAACTCTTGGTGGCGCAGTCGGCACTCGAGACCGCCAACTGGAAACACTGCTACAACTACAACCTGGGCAACACCAAGGCGCCACGGGCCCTGAAGAACGACCAGCCCCACATGTACCTTCGCGGGGTTTGGGAATCGGCTCCCCCAGGAGTGCTGAAGTCCGGCGACAACGGCACCATGCCCCCTCTCATCACACCAGATCCCAATCCCGCTCACCAGGCCGCCGTCAAAGACGGTCAGATGGCCATCATCTACCTGCCGCCCCATCCGGCGTCGCGCTTCGCCGCCTACCAGAATATGGAGCAGGGCATCGCTGCTTGGTGCGGTACGATGAAGCGTCGCGCCGAAAGGGATCCGGAGCTTCTGGTGGCTCTCAATCAGGGCGATGCTCGTCAGGTGGCACGGATTCTGGCGCGGCAGCATTACTTCACCGCCAATCCGGCGCAGTACGCGCGGGGCTTGGAACGTCAGCGAACGCGGCTCTTCGGTGAATGACGGGTGACTGGCGGCGCAGGACGTGACGGGTCGGCTCGACGTGCGGTAGGGCTCTGTTCGATCAGAGTGGAATTGGGCCAGAGGACAGGGGGGAGGAGACAAGTCAGCGTCAGAAGAAACGATTCCTGGTACCGAGACGACGAACCTGGTGCGATTGCGATTTGCGCTAAGACTGCTTCTTGCTTCACGGACCCAACGAAATCCTTCGTTGGGTCGCCGTACTCGGCAAAAGGAATCCCGAGGTGCAGGTTTCTTCACTCCTTGTTCTAGTCCTTCTCGTCTCAAGCCTTGGTAGTGCAACCACCGGATGTGATGGGGGTGCGGATTCTGGTGGTGGGGGTGGGTCCCTGGGTGGCTCCGTTGCTGCCGGTGGTTGGCAGGCCATTGGCGGAGCGTCGGGTTCGGGAGGGGACGGCGATCCGGGCGGGGCCACAACCGCTGGGGCCCGAGCGGCCTGTACCGGGCCCGGGAGCTACCGCAATCTGTTCGCCGAGATCCTGCAGAAGCCAAAAGACGCCGTGGACGAAAAGATAGAGGCTGCCGTCGGACAGCTCTTCCACGGGACGGGTGAGCAGCCCATCTACTACGAGATGGGCTCTGACCAAGCCTACATCAAGGACGTGAACAACGACGACGTCCGCAGCGAGGGTGTCTCTTATGGAATGACCATCGCCGTGTTGATGGACATGAAGACCGAGTTCGACAAGCTGTGGAGGTTCGCTCAGTCCCGCATGCTCCAGTCCAACGGCCTTTTTGCCTGGCAGTTGGACACCTCAGGTCAGGTCATCTCGCCCTACGCCGCTCCGGATGGCGAGGAGTACTTCGCGATGGCTCTGATGCTGGCCTCGCGACGCTGGGGTGATGCCGGCACCTTCGACTATGGGGGCGAAGCACGACGCGTCATGAACGCGATGCTGGCGCCGCGCCCGGGCGGAGAATTCAACTCCGATCCGGCCCTGGTGTCCTTTGGCCCCCATCAGGACTTCTCGGATCCCTCCTACGTGCTGCCGCTATTCTACTCGGAATGGGCGTGCTTCGATACGGCACACGGCTCGTTCTGGAACCAGGCCACCACCGATGGTCGAACCTTTTTCCGCGATACGACCCACCCGACCACCGGCCTGGCCCCTTATCAGGCGAATTGGGATGGCTCGGCTCGCAGCGGCAACGGGGACTTCAACGCCGACTCCTGGCGTGTCCCCATGAACGTCATGATGGACCACAACCTGAACCGTGCCGACCCATGGCAGGTGACGTATGCCAAGCGGATGGCGGCCTTCTGGGTCAAGGAGGGACTCAGCAGCTACGGCAGCGGCTACACGCTGAGCGGAACCCGGACCGCCGAAGGCCATGGTGCGGGATTGACGGCCGTCAACGCCATGCTGGCGTTTGGCCTGCCCGCCGAGGAGGGTAGGCCGTTTTTGCAGGCGGCGTGGGACGTCGCGGTTCCCACTGGCCAGTATCGGTATTACGACGGTTGCTTGTATCTTCTGGCCATGCTCCACCTGAGCGGTAAGTTCGAGCTGTTCTACTGATCGACGTAAAGACAGCGGTCCGGGGATCCCCGGAGGCGTCGGGTGTCAACCGGGGGCCGTTGTCCCAGACCAACGGCCCGCGCCAAGGCCAGATCAAGCCAGGAACTCGAGACTACTGCCCAGCGCATCGCTGACACTCTCGACGAGGTGGGGCTCGAAATGTGCCGTCATCAGCCCCACCGTGAATGCATTCTGACCCGTGGAACGGATGCCGACCAACCAGTGCTTGTCGAACTGCAGGCAGAGCGACCGGAGCGTGCTCCCTTGCGGGGCGGTCTTGCCCATCTCGTCGAAGGCCAAGCATAGATCGGCGCCCAGACCATCCCAGCTCTGCGCGTGATCCTCACCAGCGGTGGCAATCACGAAGCCCTCGGAGTTGACCGCGAAACCCGCCTTGGCCCGAGCGATGTCAACCATCCAGGTCAACAGCAACTCCCAGGTGTCGAAGGAGGGTGGTCGGAGCGTTCGTCGGGGCTCGCTGACTGGCTGGAGTACGTCGCGCGGGGATGGCGGGGGAAAATGGACGTAGCCAACCCGGGGAGCCACCATGGTGGGAGTACGCGGCTGAATCCTTCCCGCCAGGCGTCGGACCAGCTCGCGGCGGCTCTCACCGTCACAGCAAGGCACGGGCTTGCCTCCCAACATCGGATTGTGTGCCCGTCAATTGGGCCACCTTGTCCTGAACCTCACGGGCCAACGCCGAGAAACGACGTGCTTCCGGGCTCAGGGGCCCGCCCATGAAGCTCACCGGAAGTCCTTTTTCGCTGGCCACGAGCACCGTGTCGGAGCGCGGGATGTGGGTCTCGAAGACCGACCCATACTGCCGCCACAGATCGAGCAGGACATCCAAGGACGTGGAGAAATCCAGTCGCACGAAGGTGGGGAGTAACCCGAGCAGATGCAGTGTGGCCAAACCGGACTGGCGGTGTCGCTCGATGACCTGGAGCATTTGCAGGATGCCACGGTGTGCGAGCGGTTCTGCCATGGCGGCTACCAACACGAATTCCGACGACAGCAGTGCGGCATCCACGATGCGCCCGGTGCCCGAGGGTGTGTCGAGGATGGTGTACTCGCATCCTGACTCGGCACGTTCCAACAGGTTGGAAAGCACATTCCTTTCGTGAATGGCGTTTTCGTAGTTGATGGTATCGTTGGGATTGAGGCGTCCACGGGGCAGCAACACCAGGCCTGGCAGTCGGGTCTGGACCAACAGGCTCTCCACTTCGCCCAGCCTCAGCAGTGATTCGGCCACGCCGGGCCATTCGGTGTCGCCACGGGCCAGTGCGAAGGCCAGGGACCCCTGAGGGTCGAGATCGACCAGCAGGGTCTTGGCCCCCGTTTCGGCCAGCGCCACCGCGAGGTTCAACGCAGTGGTCGTCTTTCCAGTGCCACCCTTGGAGCTAACGATGGCGATTCGGTGTGTCATATCTCAAGGTTCTCCCTGGGGTGACTGCCTGCGCATCGGTGTGGCACGGCCAGCACCCCTGTTGGAACTACTCCAGGGTACCAAACGCACGATCCCGCGGCTCCGCCAACCTGGCGACGGAGTCGCACACATAACAGACGTCCCTCTCGGTGGTGAAGGGGCCGAAGCTGAGCCGTACAGCGCCTGCCGGGAAGGTCCCGAATTTGCGGTGGACGTTGGGAGCGCACTGCAGCCCACCTCGGGACTCGATGCCAAATCCCGAGAACAGGGCGCCAGAGAAGTCCGTCGCATCCCAGCCGGTGACGGTGAAGGAGACGATTCCCAGGGCCCCATTGGGTTGGACCCGAGGCAACAGCGAAACCCCAGGCACGTGTTCCAAGCGCTGCCGGGCCAGCTCGACGCAATGGGCACGGTGGGCCGAGAGCTTCTCCACGCCTTCGGCGAGGACGTAACCAAGGCCCGCTGCCAAACCTGCTGCGCCGGGGAGATTCGGGGTGCCGGCCTCGTACCGGCAGGGAAGCACCGGGGGTTGGAGTTCGTCCTTGCTGCGCACGCCGGTTCCGCCGAATCGGATCGGAGTCCCTTCGGCATCCGGAACCACCAACAGGCCGGTACCCGCCGGGCCGCACAGGGCCTTGTGCCCAGAAAGGGCCAAAAAGACCCGCCCCTTGAGCCCCCGGTGCTCGAGGGCAATGCAACCCGCTGCCTGGGATGCATCGAGGACCAGGGTTGCGCCGTGGCGCGCCACTTCCTCGGCGACTGCCAAAAAGTCCGTCACTGCGCCGGTCACATTGCATCCCACCGGCATGACCACCAGCGACGCGCCGTGGGACAGAGACGTTGACAGGGCCTGCATGCCCTGCCCCGAAGAGTCCATGGGGTCGAAGCGATCGACCTTGAGCGCCAGGTTTCGAGCGGCGTGAGCCAAAGGGCGGCTAACCGAGTTGTGGCTCCATGTCGAGCCCACCACCCGATCCCCGGGCTTGAGATTGCCCAGGATGGCGAGATTGAGGGCCTCCGTGCCAGAGGCCAGCAAGATGACCTGCTCCGGTTCGGCCACGCCGAGCAGTCGCTGCGCGGCCCGACGGACTGCCAGGGAGCCATCCACCCCGGAACCACCCCGTCCCCCATCTGCCGGCGGTGACAGGAGCGCGTCCGTGACGGCGGCCACCACCGCTGGTGGTTTGGGGAACGAGGTTGCTGCATTGTTCACGTACGCTCGAAGCTCGGGCATCCGAGAACCTTGCAGGGGGGTGTAGGAACGGGAAAGGGCCATTATGGTCTTGACGAAGCGGATGTCACGGGCGCGTCACGACGAACTCACCGAAGGCATCACCCACTTCGATGCCCTTGGTCTGCGTGCAGGTGAACGTGTTCATCCCATTGGGATAGGGGGCGGCGAACGCGAGTTCGAAGAAGGCCGTCGAGACCCCACGGATCATGAAGGCGCGCAGACCCGTCCCGCCGGACTCGGATTCGTAATAGTCCTGGGCCCGCACAGTCATCCGTTCGCCCTCTTTGAGCTGGACGATGCCTGACTTAGCCCAGCCCCACGCGGTGAACACCGCGTACGCTCCGCGCAGCACGTCCTTGGCTCCCTCGGTGACCATCGGGGTGACCACCGCGGCGAACTCGGTCGAGCCGAGAATTCCATTTCCCGTGTGGTAGCCACACTCGTAGGCGCAGTTGACCAAGGCGTCGACGACCTTGGGCTTCTGCTCGTCGGAAGCCGCAGCAACGATTCGTTCGGCGAACAGGTTCCAGAAGCTCACCGGCAACTGATTGACCAATACGCCATACGCCGGGATGAGCCCGTCCTCGTCCCCCACGACCTCGATCTTGGCAAGAGCTTTGACAACTTCGTCACGCAGTACTGTCACGGAGTACCTCCTACAGTAGAGATAGTTCGAACACGGTGACCGAATCACCCATGGCGATGCTCTGCATCTCCTTGACTCGGTAGCTACGCGGGGTTTTGTCGAAGGCCGCCGCGAACAAGGCGGCGGCGTAACCGGCGGTGAAGTGATTGACGGGCGCCGGGCTGACCCCGAACTTCTTGACCCACCCTTCGTCGACGTGGGAATGGGGCAGGCGAACCTCGCCCCCTTTGGCCTCCCCGGAGGCCGTCATCTTACCCAGACCCATGGCCGAGTAGTACTCACAGCCGATCTGCAACCGCGCCGCTGGATCGGTGATCGTATGCTGCTTGATGTAGCTGTCGAACATGGGGCGAACGGAGTCCTCCGCACTCTCGCGCAAGATCCGTGGGCCATCGTTGCTGGCAAAATCCATGGCAAGCTTGGTGGTCAGGGACATGTAGTGATGGCAGTGCAGAACGGTGGCGTGTCCGTTCAGGAAATGTCGATAGGTCTTGTCATCGAAACTGAACGCGAGTTCCATCTTCGGTCACTCCTTCCGACGAGGCTCAGAACAGCTGAGACAGCTCTTCGATGGACTTGCGGGCCTTGTGTCGGATGATCCCGAGCTTGGAAGCGTCCGGTGTAACCAGCGCCACGATCGCATCCCCAACCGGGCTGCACAGCAGCACGGAGCGCTTGTACTCGATGAACAGGTCAGTGAAGCGATCGACCTTCAGGTCACTCCCCATCTCTTCGATCCCGTTGATGGCATGTGCCAACGAGGCCCCGATGGAGTCCAGATCCACGGCACCGCTCTGGCCAGCCGACTCGATCACGAAACCATCGCGACCCACGACCACGACCGCGTTGACGCCTGGGACCTTGAGCAGTTCCTGGAGAATGTCAGATGAGCTTTTTTGAGCGTCGGCCATTGGTTTTTGGTCCTTCCTTTCATCTTTGAGACGAAACGTCTCCATCAAGAGGTGTTGAAACGGCATGTCGAGCGAACGCATAATGGTCGAGACACCGGGGCGGAATCTGAAGTATCCTTGCCTCCAGTCCAACAGCTCAACCAGGGCAGCCAGTCCTCCACGGGAATCGAGATCGACGTGGACGATCTCGCCGTCCGCAAAGAAGACCTTGCAAGTCTCGTTGCGATCGGTGTCCACGATGCGCAGTTCACCGGTGTGCCTGCCCAGGTTCAAGAACTGCAGGATATCGGGGGCCGACGTTAGGGCGATGCTACCCTCCAACACACTCAGGGTGGAAGGTGGGATGACGCTGGCCGGTTTCGTCGTGTTCATGTTTGGTTATCGGGACGGAGCAATGCCACCTCTCGCGGCCCGATCGACTCAAAGGACGAAGCACTAAGCATACCAGCGAGAAAGCGGCGGCTTTTCCGCGAACCCCCCTGCGTCCTTCATTGCACAAACGGGCGTGCAATTTCAGGATTGTAACGATGGTGTTTCGATGAACGCCGCTGACAAAAAGGATGCCAGGCGCAAAGTGAAGCAACACTGTTTCACGGGTAGCAGAAGGTGGGATAGCTACCGTGTGCCACCGCGGATCAGATCGTTGAGTTCATCCTCAGTAGAAGGCGGTGCACCGGGGAGGTACGTGACGCGGAGTGTGTCGTCGCCCAAGATTCCTTGGATCGCCCAGGATCCTCGGCGATGGATGCGGAACAGGGGGCGCGGGAAGTCCGGGAAGAAATCCAGCTTGCCGCCAGTGCCCATCCGACGCATGCAGGCTTCATCGATGGGCCGATCCAGCCTCAATCGAACGACGATCGAGCTGTCGACGCAGGTCTCGAGGATCTGACTGGCGAGGACCTGGCACATGGGATGGGTTCTGTGGCCAATTTGCTTGACGGTCAAGTCGATTGGGTCAGGGCCGAACAGCGGGGCACCCCTGGGCCAATCTCCTGCGCAGCAGCAGGTCGAGCAGGCTCTTGCGGAACACGGTGGTGGTAAGAAACGTCAACAGGCAAGCCGAGACCCAGTCGACACCCCAGACGAAATGCGTGAAGGCGAGCAGCTCGAAGGCCGCTGTCAAGGCGAGCAGGTTGACGACCCGCCGAGACGTGCTGCCAAGGACGGTCCAGCGTTCCGGTCCGACGATGGGGACCTCATCCTCGGCAGCGGCGAGGGTTTGCTTGCGATCGGGGAGCAGGTGAACGCACAGGAAACTGACCAGCACGGCCACTGAGTTGATGAGGATCAGTACCTGGATGGAAAGCGAATCCCCGGAGCGGCCCGGAATGCCGAACAGTGCGGCCTGCAGGGATCGGATAATTTCAAAATCCAGGCCATGTTCGTATAGCCAGGCTCCAGTCGAGTAGGAGAAGGAGTAGCCCAGGTTGGCCATGGACATGAAACCCGCGAACAGGCTTCCGGCAGCGGCGACCGGGATCACCGCCCCCACCAGGCTGAAGGTACTCATGCGAATCAGTGCTGCCGGGATGGCAGACAGGAGCTGGTACAAGGCGAGGTAGAGCAGGCGGGCGGAGTGTTCACTCGAGAAGGGCAGCAGGGTTCTTACGCCCCGGGCTGCGCCACTGAACCATGGTTCCACCAGCATGTACTGGGTGAAGCCGAGCAAGACGCTGCCCAGGATGTACCAGCGAAACAGCGTCCTGAGCCCGAAACGGTCCTGCAGCCTTACCCCGCGGAAGGAAAACCACAATACTCCCAGCAGACTCCCCACGTAACCGGCCCCGTCGGCGATGCCCAGATCGGTCTGAGTGAATCGAAGGTTGGTCAGCAAGTGGTGGGTCCAGAGCGCACCCATGGCGGGCTGGAAATGGAAGATGAGGTAGAAGGTCATCACCGCCAGGATCGGTCCCGAATGGAGGCCAACCCAGAACTCGGTCAGCGATCGGCGAATCGGGATGGGGACCGCGCGGTCCCGGGGCAGCCGCTTGACCACCAGCAGAAGGCCGACGGGGACCAGGGCCAGCGTCAATAGCAGCCAATGGATGGGGAGGTGGTCGGCGAGATACCCGCCGGCTACGGCGGAGACAATCGAGGTTCCATAGATGGCGGTCCAGCAGATCGCTTGGTTGAGGCCCACGGTGGTCGACCTGGAACGACCGGAGGTTCTTGCTTCGGAGTCGCCGTCGATGATCGTCGCCCGATCCACGGTGACGTCGGTGGCTGCCATCACCATCGACAAGGCAAACATGGAGAAGAAGAACAGCATCGGCCCCTTGTCGATCAGAGGCGCTACCAGGTAGCCAAAGGTCGCCGCGCTCAGCAGGAACAAGAGCAGCGTGCGAGTCCGGCCATAGGCGTCGATCAGAAAGCCGATGATCGGCTTGAAGCTCCACGCCAAATAGGACTTGGCGAACAGGCTCTGGGTGGCCCCTTCCGTGAGACCAAAGTCGGTTCTGAAGTGTCGGAAGAAGGACTGATAGGTGATGCCCTGGAACGGATTTGCCAACCCCTGCAACACGTACTCCAGGGCGAAGACCCATTTGAGGGGATGAATCCCCCCAAGGGTTCGCACGGGTTCAGGGGTACTGGCGGGGGAACGCTCGAGGTTGGTTTCAGCTGACTGGTGGCGGTCAGGAGAGGGCATGAGCATCGAGCCTTGGGCGTTGGGGCTCGCATGATGGCCAGACTCCGGTCGCCAAGTCAAAGCGATCCACGCTGGATTGACCTGGGGACCTCCAAGGAGGTTTCGCCGGTCTGGGGCGTCCTAATACTTGGCGTTCCGGGCCAGCTCCAACGCCTTCTCCTGCCACCACTCGCCTGCCTTGGGGCCGCCGTTGCACTCGCCATCCGACTCCCCCGGCTTCTTCAGCCACAGGTACGCATCGCAGAGCGGATCGGCGGTCTCGGTGGTGGGGGGGCTTCCCAGGGCGCGTCCCGGAGGATTGCACCAGGACTGCTCGCTGTTGGGATCGGTCACCTCGGGCGGCCCATTACCGTTGCGGCTGGTGTCGACCACGAAATGCTTGCCACCCAGCAGGGCAGAGATCTTCTTGCCGTACGCAAGGATGTCATCGGTCGCCCGGTAATTGGACACGTTCAGAGCGAACCCCTGCGCCTCTTCGACCCCGGCCGCCTTCAGACGAGCCGCTGACTCCTCTGCCGGGAGCCATCCGGAGTGGCCGCCGTCGATGTAGACGTAGGTGTGGGGCAGGGTGTTGAAGGTCTTCACCGCGAAGCGGTACAGCTCCAGCCGCAACTTCTGGTCCTCTTCCGAAAGGCACTTGTCGAGCAGCCCCAGCCCGTCCGGTTCCAGGATCACCACCGCCTTGCGATCGTTGATGCCCCGAGCAAACTCGGTGATCCACTTTTTGTAGGCATCCCCATTGTCCGCCCCGCCCGCCGAGTATTGGCCGCAATCCCGATTGGGAAGATTGTACGCGATGTACAGCGGCAGCGCTCCCTGCTCGACGACCTTGGTCGTGTAACGGCGGATCCAGTCACCGACGTAGGCCGTCCAGTCTCCCACCCAGTCAGCCCCGCCGTACACCGCCATCTTCTCCAGCAGAGCAGCCTCCTCGTTCTTGCCCTCCCGACGGGCTGCCTTGGCACGAACGACCGCGTTAGCGTAGGGATTGATGTACCACTTGGCGCCGGCAAAGGGGTTCTCTCCTGCCTTCTTGAACTCACCGGGTTTGCCGTTGGCCAGTTTGCCGTCCGCGGGGAATCCTGGATCCCCCGTCGTTTTCGAACCGCCACAGGACACGGCACCCAGGGTCAGAGCCACCAATCCTACACACACGGGCCAGAATCGTTTCAGGTTGACCATCGACAACTGTTCTTTCTTGCTCGGAAATCAGGGGCATCTCGCGATGCCGGCCGCTTCTGTCTAGCACTGTTTTGGGGCCTGGACCGCCCCCCCAACCGTGGAAATTCGCGTCCCGGGCGGGTCGCACAATTCGTATCACTCGGCGACAGGAGAGCACCAAACACTGGCTGTTTCGTAGGCCTGGTCGCAAGTAGACGTCACGCAATCGTAGACCATGACCCCCTGATAGTCACGGGCCTGGCGGGTGAGCGCCGCGTCGAGAGCCATGTCGAAGCCCAGGGTGGAGCCGGACGTGATGTTCACCAAATACGGCCAGCCAATGAGGGCTTCGACGGCGAATCCGTCCTCGGTCAAGACAGAGGCAAATTCCCCGGTGAAGGGATCATCGTTCTTGTAGGCGGCGATGGAACGACCGCGATCGTCCGGTGCCCCTAACAAGACCTGGAACGGTGCATTGGTGGTGGGGTAGCCGCCGGTGACCGTACCGGTGGGAGCCCGCCCCGACACGTAGAATTCGACGGCGTCTCCTTCCCAGACCGTATACAGATTGGCGAACACGTTGGGATCGTAGACTCGCGCGTAGACGTGCAATCCTTCGGTCGACCACGCCACCCAGACCGTGGCTCGGTTAGGCAGCTCGGGCGAGATGGTGTCCGGATCGATGCGACCGTCCTCGTCACTGACGTATTCGCCGTCGACCAAGCGGAACTCGAAGCTTGGCAGGGCGCAGAAGTCCTCCCCATCTCCATCGACGACCTGGGTGCCCTCGAAGGCAGGGATGATCGCACAGGGATCGAAGGTTTCGGTGTTGCAGGCGGCGCTCTGGCCACCCGCGCCTCCCCCAGCGTTGGCGCCATCCGCGCCGTTCCCGCCGTTGCCGCCGTCCCCCCCCGTGGGCTCCGCTCCGCCCTCGGCGGCACCCGATGTCCCGGCGCCGCTCTGACCGGATGCACCCGCCGACGTGCCCCCGCTCTCTGCCCCACCGGTGTCGGTTGCGCCGGAACTACCAGCCTCTGGAGTCCCGGAACCGCCCGTTGGGTGATCGGTTCCACCCTGTCCAGCCTCGTCCAGGCCCGCTCCTGAAGCGCCCGCCTCGATGACACCGCCGCCGTTGGTTGGTGCTTTGCCGCCGCTGGCGGTGCCGCCGACGATCGGTGCACCACCGCTCGGCGCACCACCCGTCACCACTCCTGCCTCCCCACTGACCACCGCACCGGAACCGGCAACCTCTCCCCCTTGCGCCGGAGCGACCTGTCCGGCGTCGGCCTTGGGCTGACCTCCGCTGTTCACGCCACCCACGTCGCTGGAGGTGGTGCCGGCACCACCGCTCGTGGTTTGCACCTCGGTCGTGAAAGCGTCCCCAGCACAGCCCCAAAGATTCGATGCCGCAAACGCCAGCGAGACAACAAGCCAGGGACACCCGGACCGGAAAGGCATCAGCGTCAGCTTACTATCACGGGACCCATCCACCAGGGCCGAATGGGACGCCGGCCGACACCGATGGGGTCCCGCTGTGGCTTGGCCGGTTGGACTGGCCCAGTCCTCGGGAACGGCTCCTGCCCATGTGATCAAGCATCCTACCCTGTGAGGCACGGCGTCCTGGCCCCCGGCCGCCGCGCAAGGATTTCTGAGATGGCTGACGCCGAGCTGTAAGTTTGAACGTGGCACCCCGTTTCATGGGTGAAGGCCACGGAGGCAAGACCCATGATTACCCGCATATCCCCAGTCGTCTCGATCGTCGCTTTGATAAGCTGCTTGGTTTCTACGGCTTGCGTGGGCGGCGGAGCGTCGGGCAAGGACGCTCCCCCCAATTCCAGCGCCACGCCCCCCGAGTCGGGAACCGAAAACCCGGAGCAGAGCGAGCCGGAATCCGCGACCATCGACGGACGATTTGCTGCTGCTCCCGAGGGACTGGCCGAAAACCAAGCTGCGCCAGAGGCCGAGGTTCGCTCCGGTGCGGGTTCCAGCGCCGACGACGCGCCCAGCTATTCGCCCCCCGCGGCGTCGCCCGGTGGAGCGGCACGGCCTTCCACGCCGGGCCTGCCAAAGGGTGAGGCGAAGGCAGCCCCCATGCGCCAGCGCGCCGAACGGCCGGGGCTGGCGACCAGTTGGGGAGAGACCCGCACCAGCTACGTAACGACCGTCGATTTCGTTCGTGCCAGCTACGAGCCAGTCAGCGTGCTCCGCATTCAGTACGACGACCAAACCGGGATCCTGGCTCGCGCCGGCCTGCGCTACGAATCCGACCTGGTGTCGAACTACGTTCAGACGCCGCGCGGGTTCGTCTCCGTGCAGGTCGTCGACCAATACGGAAGCCCGCTTTCGGGCTACTCGGATGGTTCTCGAAGTTTCGTGGTGGGTGAAAACGGTGCCCGCTACAGCATCCAGATCACCAACCACTCGTCGCAGCGCTTCGAGATCGTTGCCACCGTGGACGGCCTGGATGTCATCGATGGTCGGCCGGCTAGCTACAACAAGCGCGGCTATCTCCTATCGGCCTACGAGACTCTCGACATCGACGGTTTCCGGCGAAGCTCCGACGCAGTGGCCGCCTTCCGCTTCGGCTCGGTCAAGGACTCCTATGCGGCCCGCACCGGCAGCGACCGCAACGTGGGCGTGATCGGCGTGGCGGTATTTGCCGAGCGCGGCGCCTATGTCGACAGCCGCTGGCAGGAGAATCGTCGCCGCGACCAGGCCGATCCCTTCCCGCAGCGCTACGCGGCGCCCCCGCCTCGTCTGCCCATGGTTCGCTAGGGGAGAAGGCTAGAGCGTCGAAGGGAACTGCCCGGCGGCCAGCATCAGGAACAGAACCCGCAGCGTGGCTTGGAAATAGGGATCGTCTTGGGTGGCAGAGGCCAACCAGTCCGTCACGTAGGTGTCGAACTTCTCCTGGGTGGTGGCGATCCCCGAAAGGGCCAGGCTCCCCCGAAATGCGCTGTTCGGATCGAAGCTGACCCCCGCGATGCCCCCGTGGGAATCCACGTAGGCGCTGATCTGGGAGAGCACCCCCTGGGCATCCGTGCCCTGGAACCAGGCATAGTCAGTGGCCACTCGCCAGGGGGCTCTGACTCCGTCCCAATCGAACTCGGAGGTACAACCCGCATCCAGCTTGGCCCAGCCGCAGATGAGGCCCTCCTTGGCAGCTTGGTAGGTCGCGTACAGGGGGTACGTGTCGGCGGCCATCTGGGTCCAGTGCGCGGCCTGATCCGGCACGAAGCTGGCGAAGACGCGATAGTATCCGGGCGAGAAGTAGGACGGGTTGACGGTGTTGCCGTCGCTGCAACCACCCCAGGCGTCCCCAGGTCGTAGGATGATCTGGTCGCCGCAAACCTCGGTCTCATGATCCTTGATGTCGGTGATGAGTTGGGTGGCTTCGGCGGCATAGCCGCCCCAACGGGCCTCGGCCTGGATCAAGGCCATCGCAGCGTCCATCTCCGCGTCAGCAGCCGCGTTCTGTCCGGTCACCGAACCGCAGGCATCCGTTTGCCAGTGCATCAGGCCGTTGGCGTCCAGGTGGTTCCTGTAATAGTTCCAGAGTTTGTCGAAGGTGTCCCGATCATCCATGTTCACGGCCAGCACCATGCCGTAGCCGATCCCCTCCGAGACGCACCGCGAGCCGTCAACGACGCAACCCGAGCCATCGCCACAGTCGCGGAACAGGTCCGTCCACCAGGATTGGTACTCCGCCGCCAGCATGGACTGCGCTGTCGCACTGGTGATGGCTTGCGTGCTGGTGGAACCCGCTGCGCCGCCCACCGGATTCGTTCCCGCCGTGCCGCCCAGCGGATCGGTGCCGCCGGCACCGCCGCCGACACCCAGCCCTCCGGAACCACCGACCAGGTCGCCGCCCACTCCAGGAACACCTCCAACGTCGTTGCCTCCGTGGCCCGGGTTGCCACCCTGATTGAAGTCGCCAGCGCTGCCACCCAACGGGTTGCCTGCGCTCCCTCCCAGGCCAGGGGCTGTCCCTGCTGCGCCGCCCAGCTGCGGCGGGCTGCCCCCCAGGTTCGGGGGACTGCCGGCGCTACCCCCGTTATTGGGTGGACTGCCCGCGCTGCCACCCCATACCGGTGGGCTCCCAGCCAACCCTCCGTTTCCCATACCGCCCACCGACGCTCCACCATTGCCCAGCGCACCCGTGCCGCCATCATTGGGTCTGCCGCCCGCAGTAACGACCCCTGCCGTGCCCGCGACTGGGCCCCCTGCCGTGCCGTCCCAGGCGTTGCCTCCCGTCCCGGGTATGCACGTCGTTCCCGCTGGACATCCCGCCGCCCCCGCCGAGTTTTCGGAGGCCGGGTCAGCTCCCGAGGAACAACCAAGCAGCATCGAACCCAGAAGGATACCGGTCAAGGACGGCGACTTTTTTGCCATGGGCAGAATTCCAAGGATGACGTGAAGACGCGGTGGGACTCGTGCAGAGAGGTAAGGGCCAACCAACCGAGTGGGTGCTTTCAGCGTAGCGCATTTTTGTCGGATTCGCCCCGCGCCATGTCGCCCACCGGGCCCACGAATCCCGGATTTTTTGCAGGATTTCAACCAGATCCAAGTCGGGCTAGTGAAAACACCTCCATTCGACTACTCTATCGCACCATGGAAATACTACTCGGCATGGCGGTGGGGTTCGTGCTGTGGTTTTTTGCGCGCTACGGGATCGGCGGCTTTTACACGATCGGTCCCAACGAGCGCGCTGTTCTCTGTACGTTCGGTCGCGCCCAGCGCGTGGCAGGGATGACCACACTGCAGGATCCGGTATCCGCTGGCTTGAATCCAGAAGAGCGCGAGCGCTACATCTACCCACAGGTTCGGGTGATTGGCCCGGGCTTCTACTGGAAAGCTCCCTGGCAGTCCTTGCATCGGGCCTCCATTGCCACCTCGACCGTCTCGATTGCCTATGATCCCGACGACCCCCAGGTCAACGCGGGGGGACGCATCCTGGAGGCGGTCACCAAAGACCAGCTGAATACGGGTCTCAGTGGGCAGCTCCGCTACACGGTGACCGAGCGGAACCTTTACGCCTATCTATTCGGGGTCAAGAACCCGGTGGCCCACGTGATGGGCTACTTCGTGTCGATCCTTCGGGACCGAATCGCCAATTTCGAGGCACCGAAGGGGCCTTCTGCGGTGGGTGGCCCTCCGGAGCCGGTGAGTGTCGACGCCGGGGGCGTTCAGGGGATCTCCATCAACGACCTGCGCAAGAACCTGCGGGATCTCAACGAGCGCATGGATGACGAGTGTGCAACAGCGGCGGCTCGCTACGGGATCCACCTGGACGCGGCGCTCATCACCGGGATCGATCCACCGCCCGAGGTCGATTCGGCCCTGGCTGCCATCAACACCGCTCACAACCACGTATCCAGCGAGATCAGCCTGGCTCAGGCCGCGGCCGATCAGCGAATCGTTCAGTCCAAGCGGGCGGTGGAGATCGAGACCCTCAATGCCCAGGCGGAGGTCGAGCCACTGTTGGCCCTGGCCGAGCAGTTGCGGGAGCTGGCAGGAACCGGCGGGCCCGGCGTCGTTGAGGCTTACGTTCGAAACGCAAAAATCCCGTTGCAGAGACGGACCCGTCAGCTGGTCATTTCGGCGGGGCAGGGAGGTGCGTCATGACCGAGATGCTGAACCTCGAGGATTTCGGTTGGGCCATCCTGGTCAGCTTCTTCGCGTACTTCCTGGCCATGCCCATCTTCCTGGGACTCTGCCGCTGGGTGGCGCTTTACGTGGTGGTGCGGGAGCGACAGTGCGTGGTCTTCGAGCTGTTCGGCAAGGTTCGGCTGGTCATCGTCGAACCGGGCCTGCATTGCCCCTGGTTGACCATGGGTCCCCTGGCCATGCTCATCCCGCTGTTCGGCAAGAAATTCAAGGTCGATCTCCGCTTCGATCAAACCTACCTGCGCAGCCAACCCGTGAACTCCGAGGAGGGGGCTCCCATGGGCATTGGCGTGTGGTGTGAGATGTACGTCAGCGATCCGCTGGCCTACCTTTACCGCAACACCGATCCGGCTGGATCGCTGCGTGCCAACATCTCCAATGCCACCGTGCGTTGTCTGAGTAACATGAGACTGGCGGACATGTTGGAGAGCCGGCATGCCATGAGCCGAGCCGTGCGCCAGGAGGTGTCGGCCAAGTCGCAAGAATGGGGCTACCAGGTGGGTAGCATCTACGTGCGCAAGGTCCATTTCCGCGATCTTGGCATGATCTCCCAGATTGAGCAGAAGGTCGTCAACCGCCTGCGCCAGGTGACGGGCGCCATCCAGCAGGATGGGGCCAACCGGGTCAACGTGATCCGTTCCACGGCGGAGCGGGAGGCCGCGGTCGAGTTCGCCAAGGCGGCCGCGACCCGGCCGCTCATCGTGGGGCGCGCCCTGGCGCAGGTCGCCCAGAGCCCGATGATTGCCGAGGCACTCTTCGAGGTCCTGGAGACCCAGGCCCAGCTGCAGAGCGGTGCCCTGGAGGTCAGCGTCATTCAACCTGGGACGCCCGTTGTCTACACCCTGCCGGGCCTCGTGCCGGTTCGATAGCTCCGAGGGTGGCCTGTTTGGCGCATGAGTAAACCAAAGAAGACGGCCAGCTCCCGCTTGCCCGGGCCGGACGTCTTGAGAAGGGCGATGCTGGTCCGAGTACAGCAGCGCACGGCGGTGGCCGGGACCGTTCGGGTCCCGGCCGTTCCGTCAATCCCCGACACGTACCTGCAGATGTGTCGTGACATCGCGCTAGCCTGCGGACGCCCCTTCGATGCGGAGCAGCTCCGAGCCATTCGCTACCGGATCGAGACCAGCTTGAACGAGGCGTTCGAAGGCTCGCCCCGCTCGAAGCTCGCGATCGACTACCAGGCACCCGCTGCGTGCCCCCTGGAGCTGCGGATTGTCCCCGAGATCCGGAGCCTGGCTGACGCCTATCAGCGCTGGCTCGGTCAGGACGAAACCCCGCTGTTCGGCACCCACCCCGACGCACGAGTCCTTTCCCTGGTTCTCGATTGTGCTGAGCCGTCGAGTTTCCCCGTTCTGGATCTGGGGGCCGGAACAGGGCGCAATGCGCTGGCCTTGGCGCGCCGCGGCCATCCCGTTGACGCCGTGGAGATCACCCCGAAGTTCGCGGAGATGCTCCGGCAACACGCCGAGCGGGAAAAACTGCCGATTCGCGTCATCGAGCGCGACGTGTTGGAGGATTGGACGGAGCTACGCCAGGACTACCGACTGTTCCTGCTCTCCGAGGTGGTACCCGACTTCCGAGGAACCGCCCAGCTCCGAAGGCTTGCCGAGCTGGCCTGTCAGGTGCTGGCCCCGTCGGGTCTGTTGCTCTTCAACGTTCACATGACGGTTCAGGGCACAACCCCGGATCGGGCGTCCCGCGAGTTCGCTCAGCAGTGCTACTCGGCGCTCTTCACGGCCCACGAGATCCAACAATGTGTGCAGGATCTCCCCCTAGTGCTCGTCGCCAACGATTCGGCTCACGACTACGAAGAGCAGCATCTCCCCAAGGGGGCCTGGCCGCCCACTCCCTGGTACCGCAATTGGAGCTCGGGGATGGATGTCTACGACGTAACGCGAGAACAGAGCCCGGTGCAGCTTCGGTGGTTGGTGTTCCAGAAGCGCGCAACGTCCGTCGAGTCTCTGGTGTCGTCCCCAGTGGCTCCGGCGACGACACTGGCCTTTGCCAAGCAGCAGCCCGCCAAGGCTCGGGCCCGGTCCGAGATGAGCCTGTCGCCGGAGAAGCTGCGGGAGGCGTTGCTCCGTCGGCTCAGACGCCGCGCCCTGGCCTCGGGCACCCTGACCTTACCGGCCGTGCCCGCTCTGCGGGACGACTTGGCGGCGATGGCCTTCGGGATCTTCCGCGGCCTGGGCCGATCCTTCACCGAGCAGGAGCTTACCGAGGGAAGAAGGCTCCTGTCTGGGGCACTCGAGCAGGCGTATGCCGACTCACCCCGCTCCAACGTGGTTGTTACCTACGAGGCTCCGTTGGGTACCGAGGTTCACTATCAACTGACGCCCGAAGCGATCCCGATCACCGAGGCCTACGCGGACTGGCTCGAGACGGCGCCGCCACCTCTGTTCGGTGAACACCCCGACGCCAAGTTGCTCGCCCTGCTCCCCAACCTGGGCGAGCCGAGCCAGTCCCCGGTGTTGGACGTGGGCGCGGGCCTGGGTCGAAACGCCCTCTGCCTGGTTCGCCGTGGGTTCCCCGTGGACGCGGTGGAGTTCACGCCGAGGTTCGTGGAAGAGCTAAAGCCCCAAGCCGCCCAGCAGACCCTGTTGAAGATCATCCCGAAGGACATCCTGTCTTGTCACGGCGAGCTGCGAGATGACTACCGGTTGGTTCTGGTCTCCGGCACGCTGGGGGATTTTCGGGATTCGTTACAGCTACGCCAGCTCTTCGAGCTATCCGCCGAGGTGCTGGCCAATTCAGGCGAGCTTCTGGTTGGCTTGCACGTCGCAGTCGACGGCTACCCGGTGGAGCCCGCGGCGCGAGAATGGGCACAACAGTGTTGCGCGATGTTCTTCACGCGTCAAGAGCTGAAGCAAGCGACCGAGGGACTGCCGCTCCAGTTGGTCAGTGACGAATCAGCCTACGATTTCGAACGGGCCCATCTGCCCCCCGAGGCCTGGCCGCCCACGCCGGTCTTCGAGGAGTGGGCGCTGGGGCAGCATCTGTTCGCCCTGGAGCGGGCCCAGTGCCCGCTCGAGTTGCGATGGCTCCTTTACCGCAAGATCTAGGCGGAGGGGTTGGTCCGGCGTCGCCGCCCGAGCGCCCATTCCTCTCCCCGAGCCAAGAGCCACCGCCAAGGACTGCGTGAGATCACGCGTTGTTTACCGTTCGCACCGGTCGGCGGAACGTCAAACTCCTGACACCTCACAACTGCTGAGAAATATTCGAGATTTGACCTTATCGCGGCGCGCTGTCCCGTCGTCCTTGATGGCAGCTTGTTCGGCGCTTCACGCCGGACCTCAAGGAGGATCGACATGGAAACCAGTTCGCACATGCTGGCTCGGGCGGAACGTTACGTACCTCGAGATGGAGCCGCGGTCTCGGTTCGGCTGGGAAAGGGGCGGCGAGGAAGGCTCAGCGATATCTCGAAGAGCGGCCTGGGGGCGCTGTTTCGTCACGGGGTCCCCAACCTCAGCCCGGGTGATCGGATCGCCCAAACCTGGCTAGGCCACGGTGGGAAAAGCTTCCCCTGTGGCTCTGGGGAGATCGTCCGGGTCGAGGAGCGCAAGACGCGGCGCGGCTCGGGTTGGTTCGTGGGGATTCGCTTCGATTCCCAGCGGGATCCCCTGCTCACCGAGCTTTCTGATTCGATTCGTCCCCCCTGTCCGTCCAGCCGTGAGCTTCGTGCTCCCCGGTTGGACCAGGGGGGGCCGGTGAACGCCCTGACCACCACCATCGATCGATTCTACGCCAAGGGTGGCCCCGACATCCTGGCCAAGTGCAGTCACTTCCAGGGCTGGATGGATGACATGATGAACCGGCGCATCTACCAGCGCCTGTATCGACTGACCGTGACGGGCCCTTTGGATCGGCGCATCTCGGTGTTCGACCCGGAGATGCAGGGCGAACGGAGCATGATCTGCTTCGATTCCAACAGCTATCTCGGGCTTCATCTCCATCCACGGGTCATCGAACGGACCATGGAGGTGATGCAAAGGGTGGGGTACGGAACGGCCAGTGCCCAGCTTCTGTGCGGCACCAACCGCTACCTGTGCGAGCTGGAGGAGGCGTTGAGCGACTTTCACGGACGGCAAGCCACGCTGGTCTTCCCCAGCGGGTTCGCGGCCAACATCGGGATCCTGACCGCGCTGGTACGCAAAACAGACGCCCTGCTCTGGGACCGCTTCGCCCACGCCAGCATCCAGGAGGGTTGCCGCACGGCTCGCGCCGGGTTCGGGCGGACTTTCGAGCACAACGACATGGCCTCCCTGGAGGCTCGCCTGATGGAGGCGCAGCACCTGGGTAGCCAAGGCAAACTGGTGGCCACCGACGGCGTGTTCAGCATGCACGGTCGCCTGGCGCCCCTGCCGGAGCTGGTCGAGCTGTGCGGTCGTTACGGTGCGCGTCTGATGGTGGACGACGCGCATGGACTGGGCGTCTTGGGCCAGACCGGCGGAGGTACCGAGGAGCATTTCGGGATCCCGGGACGCGTCGATGTCCTGATGGGAACGCTCAGCAAGTCGCTGGGTGCCGTGGGTGGCTACGTTACCGGTTCGCGGGAACTCATCGATTATCTCCGGTTCTTCGCGCCGAGTGGCATGTTCACCACCACCCTGCCCGCCGCTACCTGCGCCGGTTTGACCGAGGCCTTGCGCCTGGTTCGGGCCGAGCCCGAGCATCGCCAACGGCTGTGGGAGAACATCAACTGGTTCGTGCCAGCCCTTCGGGACCGGGGTCTTCTGGTCTCCGAGGCCGTAAGTCCGATCGTGACCGTGTTCGTCGGCGATCAGGGTTTCATGTATCGGTTGAGCGGCGAGCTGTCGGATGCCGGCATCAAATGCGGCAACGTGGCCTACCCCGCCATGGCCAAGGGCGAGAGCATCCTGAGGTTCACGCTCAACGCTCGCCACACCCGAGAAGATCTGGAGATTGCCGTGGACACCCTGGGTCGACTGGGCAAAAAACTCGACATCCTGGGTCGAACCCGGGAGCAGATCCTGGAGATCGGTCGCGGTGTGGCTAGCGCCAGCGCAGCATGAACACGCAATCGACTGAGCCCTTGGCCCGACATTCCGGGTGTTCGAAGGATACGTCCTTTCCGCCGGTGAACTCGATGACCCGCGCCAGGTAGCCTCCCATCTCGGGACACAGGGCGGCGTCGATCTCCCATCCGGACAGGATGGCCCGAATCCCCCGGGTTGCCGGGTACCAGCGCCAGGCTCCGGAATCTTGAAAATGCTTCCAGAGTCTGGCCTGGGCGGCCAGGAACGTGTTGGGCGAAAGGGTTCTCAGGAACAACCGGTAGACCCGGTTGAAATCTTGATCCGCCTCGTAAGCGCCCACCGCCGGCAGGAGCTTGAGATCGCCGCGGCCGCACACCGCGTCAACCGCTCGCAGGAACCGGGCGAAGCACTTGACCTCGTACCAGCCCACGGCCAATCCGAAGGCAGCGATGTCGCGATCGGTCGGTGACAGCATACCCAGCACCGCCTCCAGGGCGGCTTCGCCGTGTATCCGGCTCACGTAATGACGGACGTTGGCGAAGCCAACGCCCTTCATGGTCTTCCTTCCTTCGGTACGTTCGGGGGCATTGCCGATTGGGGGGGAAGCGACCATCCAGAGACTCCGTTGATGGATCCTTCATCGACAATGGCTCACCGACAACCCAGTTCAAGCCGGTGTCGTGTCTTCTCCTAGGATGAACCAGACATTTCACCATATTTCACCCCCCGGGCCTGGGCGCCGAGCTCCATCCAGGTGTGGGACGATTTGCGTCGATGTCGGAGCAACACCCTTGCCCATTATTGCTATTGCGGCCCGGTTGACGAAACGACTCGGCTCGCTGGGCGGGGGGCATTGGCCATGCAACTCCCCTGCACACACTCGGCGCGAGCGTCGGTGACCGATCCGAGCTCCAGGCCGGACGCCGTGCGTGGAGGTGGCACGTTTTCGCAGAAATGGGTGGCCATTCTCTTACAGTCCTGCGCATAGGGAACGAAGGCAGCTTGCTGGCCCTCGGCAAAGGAATCGACCCCGAGGTTTCCACAATAACCGATGGCCATGACGGCCAGGAAGCAGTCGCTGGCCGTCTGGCAACTGCGGTCCAGATTGGGGAACGCCCAATATTCTCCTGTACCGTCCGTCAGACAGGCCACAGATCCGGCGCCTCCCGCTCCGTAGCAGACAGGTTCACAAATGGTCCCGTCGATTGCCGGTACACAGGTTGGGCACTCGCCAACTTCCGCGCAACAGGCTTGATCGCCATTGCACACGAAATCCCCGCAGGACGTCTGCGGCCCTGCGGACCTTCCGCCGCTGCCCGTCCCCCCGTAGCTCGGGACGCCGCCGCTGCCCTGTCCCGCCGCGCCAGAGACAGCACCGCCCTGGGCCGCCCCGGACGAGCCGCCTTGCTCTGCGGTCCCTCCCTGCTCGTCGCCGCCTTGCCCGCTGCCACCCTCACCGCTTCCGCCATTTGTGACATGGCCACCCTGACCGTCGCCACTGGTACCGTTGCCCCCTTGGGCGATGGCACCACCCTGGCCACTGCCGCCTCGGCTAACGCCACCACCCTGTCCACTGCCGCCCTGACCACTGCCACCGCGGGCGACACCACCGCCTTGACCCGTGCCGCCTTGGGCGATGTTGCCGCCCTGACCACTGCCACCCCGGCCGACACCACCGCCCTGCCCGCTGCCGCCCTGGCCGCTTCCACCGACGTTCACTCGGCCACCCAGGGAGGTTGCTCCCGCTTCGCTCCCCCCGCCCGAGCCATCGTCCGTGCTTCCAGCGCTCCCCCCAGTACCCGGCTCCAACGAGCCTGCTTGCGGCTCGTTCTGTGCGATGTCATTGGCGTTGTCGCCGCAGGCCAACAACAGCCAAAACGACGGTACCGCCAGGATCAGCCGGGTCATTGAGTTCGTCATGCCCCCCCAGTAACCATGGGCCCATTAACGGGTCAGGGGAAATGGCGCCATCAGAGATAGAACTCCAGGCCGCCGAGCACAGCCAGGGTTGGCGCGCGCCCCAGCACCTCTCGCTCCGCGTCTGGCCCCACCGCGTCGTAGTGGGTTCGGAGCAGCGCAAGACTCGCGCCCAGCAGGAGCCGCAACGGGAACCTCTTCGATTCCAAATAACCCATCACGCCCAAGGCGGGGCGTAGTTCCGTCGCGCTCTGACCTGCCGTTTGCCCCGCCTGGCTGGAATCGGAGCCATAGGCCACCAGATCGAACCCTGGCCCCAGCATGGCGCTGACTCCAAGGGTCCGGTGCAGCTCCCCGTACCAGCCAACCCCGAGCCCTGCGGACAGCCCCAACGTGCGCAACGTTACCCCGTCGAGATTGCGTCGAACCGGCAAAAAGCCCTGGAGCAACAGGCCGAACTCCAGGCCTTGCGATCTCAGCTCCAACGTGCCGCGCGGGCCATGCCACAGCCCCTCGTCACCGCGCGGGCTCAGCCCGTAGCCCAAACCGCCCCCCCACCGTAGGCTCGATTGACCTGACCGGGGGTTGTCCGCCTTCTTCTGGGTTGGGGGCGGCGCAGTCGACGGCTTGGGTTTCGACACCGGTTGGCGTGGAGTCGAACCGTCCGCAGAATCGCGCAGCGTCGCCTCGATCTGGTTGCGGGGGCTCTGAGCCTGACCGTCCAGGAGGGCTGCTGCACTCAGTGTGGCCACCTGGGCCATCCGTTCCTTGCCCAACTCGTCCAGGCCCGTCGAGAGCTCGACGTCCCGCAACAGGTAGGTTACATGCCCCGAATCCGGGGAAATCCGCGCAAAATACAGGCGTGCCAGCTCGCCCTTGGCCACGACGAAGAACACGTGCAGTTCCGCGTTGCCATTGGGCAAGAGCACGTGATTCGCGTCGAGGTGGCTCTGGGTCTCGACCACCACGTCGAACCGCGTCGCGTCGAACCAGCTTTTGACCCGGTCGCCGAAGGATGGATCCTCGGCAATGCGTCCCACCAGGATCACGCGGATCCGATGCGGACCATCCTGGGCCTGCGCGGGTGCACTCTGGAGTAGCCAGACCAGCGCCAGCGCGCACGGCAACAACCACCAGCATCTAGGGCGAGCTGTTGATTTTCGAGCGAGCCACGTCGGCATAGGCAGAATCCGGGTAGCGTCTTAGCAACTCGGCGAAGCTTTGCCGAGCTTCGGCTGCCCTGCCCAGGGCCTCGTAGGAGCGAGCCTGACCAAAGAGCGCCTCCGAGGCCAGGGCGGCGTTGGGGCTCTGCCGCAGGTAGCGCCGGAAATGCGCCGCGGCAGGACCGGGATTGCCGCGGCCCAGGTGCAGCATCCCGAGCGCGATATCCGACGCCTGTGCCTCGGCCGAGCCCGGGAAGCGACCCTGCAGCGTATCGTAAAGCACAATGGCACGGTCCAGCTGCCCCTTCTGTCGGGCCCGCGTCGCATCAGCGAACAGCTGCGACGGGCTGGGTGATTCCGCCACCGCCCTGGCCACGGGGCTCTCGGGGGCCACTGGCTCCTCGAGCCGTTGGAGTGTCTCGACGGTGGCCGGTGTCTGGACCTTGCTGGATCCAACGCGGGAGGGCTTGTGGGCCTTCCCCTTGTGGATGTCGGTCACGCCCGGCGTGGCCGGCGTGGCCCCGCTCCAGAAGCGCCACGTACCGTACATGGCCCGCGCCGTCCCTGCGGAGATGACGACCAACACCAGCGCCCCAACCAGGGCCATGACCCAACCCCTCCGCCGGGGCCGCGAGCCGCGGGTCCGCGCCAGAACGGCCTGGGTCACTCGCTCGGCGGCTGCGTCGTCACCCGGCAGCCAGGCATCCTCTGCGTCGAAACCACGGCCCGCCTCGTGGAGCAGCTGAAACTCGAGCGAAGCCGAGAGAGCCATCTCCAACCGACGGCGCTCGGCGGCATCGAGCTCGCCGCGTCGTTCCCTCGCACTCAGCGTGAATGGGCAGCCGCTCATGACAGGTTCTCCAGGGCGTCGCGCAAGACGGCGTTGGCAAGCACTCGCTTGCGCAGGGCGAGCTTGGCCAGGCGAAGACGGCTGCGCACCGTCTCCTCGGGGGCCTGGGTGGTTTCGGCGATCTCGGTGACAGTGCAGCCGAGCACGGCGTGGAGAGCCAGGGCCTCGGCCTGGTTCTCGGGCAGGGTGAGCAACAGCTCGCGAACCACGGGCACCAGAGACCGATTGGCTGCCTCGCGGTCCGGTCCAGGCGCATGGGACGGCACCTGCTCCAGTGGACACGAGGCGGATCGCCCGGAGCGCTTCTGCGTGGTCACGCGTCGCCGGACGTTCATTGCCGTGAGCACCGCAACCCGGCATGCGAAGTGCAAGACCGTGCCTTCTCCCCGATAACGAGGCAGGGCATCCAG
>CAZYKT010000035.1:0-61340 GCA_964648165.1 uncultured Polyangiaceae bacterium
GCATTCGCGTGTCGGCGCGGGTTGCTTTGCGCCGCAGCCCACGAGCAGTACCGTCAACACCAGGAGCCGTCTGAATCCTTGCGCCATGCGACTGGGCATTTTCAACGCCTGGCTACGTTGTCGCACTCGTCTGGACGGGCAAAGGGCGACACGATGGCCTTTGGTCGCCCATGACGCTTATCGCCACGGGCGGTCGGGTGTATCTTGACTGGCATGTGCCACGTAAAGCAGGATCCAGAAGGCGCACAACTGGCCATGAACGTTCCTGTGATAGTGATCGGCTCCGAGGCGAGTGAGCATGTTGCCATCGCCGTGACGCGCCGCGAGTTTCCCGATGCCAGCGACACCTGGGATGGAAACTGGATCTGCGCGACGGTGGGCGTCCGTGCGGGGGCCTTTCGCGGGGAGTACGAGGCGCTATTGCGCACCGACGAGCTCGCGCATCTGCGCGGCGAACTTTCGCGGCTGCACGCCGAGCTGAAGGGCACCGCGGTCTTCGAGTCGAGAGAGCAGTGGCTGCGGATGCAGTTCGAGGGTGACGGGCGCGGACACTTCGTGGCCGAGTGCGAGGCGCGTGACCAACCGGGCACCGGCAACACTCTCTGTTTCCAGCTCATGCTCGATCAGACCCAGCTGCCCACCGTGCTTTCGGCGCTCGACGGGGTACTGGCGGTGTTTCCCGTACTGGGCAGTCCGAAGCGGTGAAGCGCAGATGTCATTTGCCTCCGAGCGCCTCGGCCAACTCGTCGTAGAACCTGGCCAGGTGTGGCCACCCGACGACCTCGGCGCCGGAACGGCGCTGATGCTCGTCGCCAGCATAGACGAGCAGCGGCTCACCGGCTCGGTCGCCGGCCAGCTTGGTCCAGGATTCGAGCGCCCGCAGCCAATCGCTCTGCACGGTCTTGCCTGACTTGATCTCGACGGGACGCATACGACCTTTGGCGGGCACCAGCAGGTCGACTTCTCCGCCATACGCGTCCCTCCAAGTGAAAAAGTCGGGGATCATGCCGCTGTGCAGCCAGGTCTTGTGGAATTCCGAGACCACGAAGGTCTCGAACAGAGCGCCCCGCAAGGGATGGCTCACGAGATCGGCGGCGCCGCGGATGCCGAGCAAATGGTTGGATCGACGAACAGCGATGCTCTCGCCTCGCCGTCGCTACGCCGTCCCCAACAACATGGAACGTTTGGTGGCTGTCCAGATCCTGTCCGACATCCCCGCACCGGACAGTCTTCGAACAGCCCATCCTCCGTCCCACGAGATGAAGCGTCCCGCGAAACGCGCGAGAATCAGGTAGACTGAAGGAGTGTGCCCTCTTCGGCACGTTCCCTGCTTGAGCGGCTGCAAAAGGAGTCCTTGAATGAACCACGCTTCTGGTTGGGCCAAGCTGGTCGGGCTGGGTGTGACGCTGATGGCGTTTGCCTGTCAGGGTGAGGGCGGGGATGACCACGGTGATCCGGGCACGGGAGGGGCAGCCGTTGGCTCCGGTGGCAGTGAGCCAGTCAGCGCGGGCGGACAGGGAACTGGCTTGAATGGTGCAGGTGGGCGCAACAACGGGGTGGGCGGTCGGCTGGGCAACGGTGGCGCGGTGGGTCGAGGCGGAACGGGCAGCAGTGGAACGGTGGGCAGGGGTGGTATGGGCAGCGGCGGAGCGCCTGGTGTGGGCGGCGCCTGCGTCAATATTGGGATGTTCTGTGACGAGCGGCCCTGTTGCGAGGGCTCGGTTTGTTCACAGGGGATGTGTAGCTACTGTGCAGGGTTGGGCGACGGCTGCATCGAGAATGGCGACTGTTGCGACGGTCGGGAGTGCATCGAAAACTCCTGCGGCGGGTGTATACCGTCCGGCTACGGCACCTGCATGGACTTCTACGACTGCTGCGACGACGCAGCGGCGTGCGACAACGGGATCTGCACCATCGGCTCGGACTGTAGGGGGGCCTATGAAATGTGCGAGCTGGACAGCGACTGCTGCGACCAGTATATCTGCAACGATGGCTTTTGCGGCGAATGTGTGGAAGAGAGCGCGTCTTGCACGTTCGATCTGGACTGCTGCGCGCCGCGCGAGTGCATCAATCCGAGCGGAGATGTGGATGGTGGGTACTGCAATTAGCAAAGGGACAAACCGAATGAAGCTCGCAATACGGCCGCCCTTGGCATTCCTCATCGCCCTGGGCGTGACGTTCGTCGGCGTCGGTTGCGGGGGCGACACCGGCAAACGCGAGGGTAGCGGCACCCAGGCCGGGGCCGGGGCGGCCGGAGAGAAAGAATCCGCAGCAGGTGTGCCAGCCAGTGAAGACGGAGGTTCCGCCGGTGAGCGTTCTGATTCGGGTGGGAAGACAGGGCGTGGTGGGGCACCGGGTCAGGGGGGCAGGCCCGCGCAGGGGGGAGTGGCCGGGCAGGGCGGGGCCGCGTCGGGTGGCAGTGGAGTCAGCGGCAGCGGTGAGGGTGGTAGTGGGCCCGAGGGTGGTCTGAGTGAGGCGGGAAGCAGCGGCGAAGGACCGGAGCCCGGGACATGCGGCGACTCCGCCGTCGACGTGAACGAGAGTTGTGACGATGGGAACTCCAGGCCGTATGACGGATGCTCTCGAAACTGTCAGGTTGAACCCGGCTACGTCTGCCCGGAGTTTGGCTTGCCCTGTGAACCAACCGTGACGGTTCCCGACTGCGGGAATGGCGCGATCGACCTCGGTGAGACCTGCGACGATGGGGACGCGAACGGGGACGACGGTTGTTCGGAAACCTGTCAACGGGAGGAGGGATGGTCCTGCGCTCAACCCGGCCAACCCTGCGCGAGAGACGAATACTGCGGTGACGGAATCCTCAATGGAGAGGAGAGTTGCGACGACGGCAACCTGGCTCCGGGTGACTGTTGCAGCGACATTTGTGTCCTACAAGCCAACTGTGTGTGCACGACGCCGAACCCTCCGCTCGATCCTCCCCGGCAGGAGTGCCGGATTGTCTCCAGCTGTGGTGACGGCCAGCTCGACGAAGGCGAAGACTGCGACGACGGCAACGCCGTCGATTCGGATGGCTGCAACAACGACTGTGTGACCTCCGGTAAGGTCCTGTGGGTGGCTGAGCACGAGACGTTCACGGGGAACTACGACACGGCCCTGGATGTGGCGATGGACCGCGATGGCAACGCGGTGGTGGTGGGGACTCTGCAGTCCGAGGCGGGCGACATGGAAGCCGTGGTCTGGAAGGTGTCACCCCAGGGTGAGGTGCTCCAATCGTTCACGTTCCAGAATCCCCTGGGTGACGACCGGTTGGCCGCCGTGGCCGTCAACTCGCAGAACCAGCTAGCCCTGGTGGGCACCAGGGCGCTCCCCGAGACCGAAGGTGGCGAGCCGGTGGACTTCATCTGGTACGGGCTCTACGACGCCACGGATCTGTCGGAGATGTGGTCCACGGTCACCGATCAGGCGGGGCAGGGGACGGCGGCGAGCTTTGACATCGAGGATCAGTTGTACGTCGGGGGTTCGGCGACGGGCTCCGGACACGGCAGCGGTGACGTGTGGGTGCGTCGCCTGGAGGGCAGCACCGATCAGGTGGCGTGGACCAATGACGGCCACGTCGAGTACGCCAACGGCTGCACGGCGCAGACGGAGATCCCCCATCATATGGTGGTGCATCCCCTCGGCTACCTGCTGGTGCAACTCGCCTTTTACTGCGCCGACGACGACCAAACAGACTGCGCCTCCTACCTGTGGCAATACGATGTGAATACCGGTGAGCGAGACTGGCCCGGCTCCAACTGTTCCACCTGGTCCAACTCCTACCCGGGATACAACGTCCCGTACAAGGGTGGGATGGCCCTGGGCCCCGACAGCACCGCCTACCTCGCTTCGGCGGACGACATCTACATGTCCATCGGCATCGTTCCCGAGACCCTGCACATCGCGGGCAACAGCTGCACGGGGCTCGAGACCCTGGCCGCTGGCGCCAAACTGCTCGGGCCACCCATGGACCTGGTCATCGACAATCGGGGCATCGTCTTGCTTCTGAATCGGCTGGGGGCTGTGTCTCGCGGGCAGGTCTCGGACGGCTTGTCCATCGAGTCCTATGCGGGGCTCGCCTTCACCGCGACCGCGGAGGCCCTGGCCGTCGACTCGGAGGGGAACCTGTACGTCGCCGGCCAGAAGGGGCAAATCTACGAAACGCCCGGCGAAGTGACGGGCTTTTTGGCGCGGCTGGCCCCCTAGTGTCGTTTCTTGCAGTGTATGCGGACTGTATTACAATTGAATACATGGCCAACACGACGGTCATGACCGTGCGCATCGACCGCAACCTCCTTGGGGAGCTCAAGCGCGTCGCTCATGCTCGCGGGCGAAGTGTCTCGGCCGAGGTCGTGCAGCTGTTGCGGCGTGAGCTGGCACCGGTTGGAGAAGCTGTTCCCAAGAGTTCAGTGGAGGGGATGTTCGCCCATCGGGAGGTGTCCACCCAGTTGGCGGACTACCGATTGGATGGTGTGATAGAGTGGGCCGTCAAACGGCGCGGGCGACGCCTCCCGACGCGAAGCGCGCCATGAAGAGCGCGGTCATCGATACCCACGCGCTCGTCTGGTATCTCACCCGTTCTGCGCGCGTCGGCCGGGGAGCGCTGGCCGTGCTCCGGGCTGCCGAGCGCGGCAAGGCGCAGGTTCTGGTGCCGACGATGGTCCTGGTCGAGATCGCCCTGCTCCGGGAGCACGGGCGCAGGATCCTTGACGTTGCCGAGGTGATGGCTGCCGTTGCGCAGTCTCGAGGTCTAATCTTCGTGCCATTGGGATTGAGCGAAGGCCGCGAGTTTGCTCTGCTTTCTGCCATGTCCGACCCCTTCGATCGGATGATGGTGGCAACGGCGTGCGCAGCGCAGTGCCCGTTGATCACTGCAGACGAGGCAATTGCTGAGACCAACCTCGTATCCATCCTGTGGGACTGAATCCGTTCAGCGCTTCCTTCGGATCGGGTGCGCCACGGGCTGGGCGTGGGCGCCATCCTCGGGCCAGGCGTGGCGCGGATAGCGCCGCATCAGTTCCTTGCGGATGGAGGGATAGTGACGGGCCCAGAAGCCCTCCAGATCGGTGGTGACCTGTACGGCGCGCTGGTTGGGAGCCAACAGGTGAATGACGAGCTGTACCCGACCCTGGCAGAGCCGGGGCGCCGCGGCACAGCCGAAGAAGTCCTGAAGGCGCGAGGCCAGAAACGGGGGCTGGCCCGGGGGATACTCGAGCTTGGCGCTGCGCCCGCTGGGCAGCGTGATCCGCTCGGGTACGTGCTGATGCAGCAGTTGCACGACCGACGCAGGCAGCTGGGAGACGATGTGTCCGGCCAGTGCGGTGTCGGTGAGGCCATCAAACTCGTTTCGCGTCTCCACGAGACCGCGCAACGCCTGGCTCAGGAACGCCTGATCCAAGAGCGGCGCCTGGGGGCAGAGCCCCGAGTCCCGCAATAGCTCGAGGCGCCGTGCGAGCGAGCTCAACGCCTCGCCATCCAATAGACCTCGCTGTTTCAGGATCCCGAGCAGGAAATCGGCGGTTGCTGGGCCGGGCGGTGCCGGGACCCGACTCTCCAGGATGGTCAAGGACCCGTAACACAGTCGGCTCTTCTGCTCGACGCGTCCCGGCGGCTCGACGAATTCCAGGGACTCCTCGGCCTGCAGGTGGTCGGGGAAGGCGTCCAGAAGCCACTCGGGCTCGATCCGGCAGGCCAGCTTGACCCAGGTGCCGCCGGAGCGGCCGGGCTCGCGATGATCCTCGAGTTCGAGAGCCAACAGCCAGGTGCCCTCGTGGACGACACTCTGCGACGCGAGCCTGGCCATCTTGCCGCCGTCGAGCAGGAGTTCAGCGCCGCCCGCGGCGCGACGTCGCGCCACCCGGTCCGGGAACGCCAACAGCAGCGCCCGGGCCAACTCGGGCTCCACCTCCCCGTCGGCCGTGCGAAAGCCGGAACCCCCACCCAGGCGTTTGACCATCTCACCGACGGCTCGCGTCGCCGCTACGTCGATGCCCTCTCGCTCCAGCGCCGCCGAGGAGAAACGAAGCGTGCGGGCCAGCTCGAAGAGCTCCATGCGGAAGAGAAGGTCAGAGGGCCCCGCCGCGACGGTGCCGTCGCGTTCCCGTTGACCACGCCAGAGGTCGCGCTCCGAGAGCAGCGCCGCTGCCAGACATCCGGTGTCGCCAAGGCCCGAGTCCTGTAGCGCCACGAGCAATCGACCCAGGCGCGGGTGCAAGGGGAGCTTGGTGAGGCGCCGACCCAGCGGCGTGAGCTCGCCACTGTTGTTGATTGCGCCGAGCCGACCCAGCAGATCGCGAGCCGCTTGCCAGGCGGATGGCAAAGGGGGATCGAGGAAGGGGAGCGCCGACGGCTCCGTGGTTCCCAGGCTCAGAATGAAGAGCAACGGTTCGGTCAAGTCGAGCCGCAGGATCTCGGGGATCGAGTATTCGGGACGACTCTCGAAGTCAGCGCGGGTGTACAGGCGAAGGACGCGCCCCTCACTGGTGCGTGCGGCGCGTCCCGCTCGCTGGCGGGCCGAGGCGCGACTGACCTTCTGAATCGTTAGGCGCGGGACCGTGGACAGGGACGACTCGGCCAGCATTCGCGCCAAGCCCGAGTCGATGACCGCCGTGACGCCGGGTACGGTGAGCGATGACTCGGCAACGTTGGTGGAAAGGACGATCTTGGGTCGGTTGCCCGTAGCGACGGCGCGGGCCTGTTCGGCGAGGGGCAGCTCACCGTGCAGCGTGCAGAGCTCGTAGCCGTGTCGTTCGGCGAGGGGCAGAAGATGTTGCTGGGTGCGACGGATCTCGAATGCGCCGGGCAAGAACACCAAAACGCTGCCCCGGTGTCCCAGCTCTTGCAGGCGCCAAAATGCACTGCCAACCTGTTGGGGCAGGGGTCTTGCGTCGGGTTGCGGGGCGTGTTCGATCTCCAGGTGATGCGGGGCCTTGTCGCAGTAGAGGATGGGGCATCCATCGAGCAGGTTCGACAGCCGCTCGGCGTCCAGCGTCGCGCTCATCACCACCAAGCGGAGCTCGGGGCGACGGGTCTTCTGCAACTGATAGAGCAGGGCCAGGAGCAGATCCGACTCCAGGTGGCGTTCGTGGAACTCGTCCAAGACGACCGTCGATACGTCGGACAGAAGCGGATCGGTGAGCAGGCGCCGCAGCAGTACGCCGGTGGTGGCGTAGGTGAGCCGGGTGTTGGGACCGGTTACGCTTTCGAAGCGGACCGCGTAGCCAATCGCCTGCCCGAGCGGGATCTTCTCCAATTCCGCGACGTGCCGGGCCACCAGACGCACCGCCAAGCGTCGCGGCTCGGCCACCCAGATCCCACCTTGGGCCGGGCCATCCTGCAGCAGCGCGACCGGGACACGGGTCGTCTTGCCACTGCCCGGTGGGGCCACCAACAAAAGAAGCGGCGTCGCCCTGAGCGTGGACAGGATCTGGGGCAGCAGGGGCTCGATGGGCAGGGGTTCGACCACGGGACTACCCGGAATCACCGGGGGGCTCGCGCAGGGCGCCGCGCAAGCGGGCCAGGCTGGAGACGACCCGGGGGATCCGCTTGACCAGGTTGATGCTGGGGGTGCGCTTCTCCAACACGCGCACCGGGATCTCCTCGATGCGGCGCCCCATCCGCTGCGCTCGAATCACCAGCTCGCTTGAGAACACATCCTTTTCGATCACGCAGCGCTCGACGACTGGCAACAGGCGGGTCCGTCGGAAGGCCTTGAGCCCATGGGTGTCCGTCCCCCGAAATCCCAAAAGGTAGCGCAAGAGCAAGGAGTAGACGTGGCTAGCGGCGTGGCGCAACAGGGGGCGTTCGTCCCGGGAGCCCGGCGCGAGCTTGGAACCGACCACCATGTCGACATCGGAGCGCTCCAGTTCAGCCAGAGCGCGGGCATAAAAGTCCACGTCACACAGATCGATCTCGTCGCAGACCACCACCTCTCCCCGCGCCGCCTCGATCCCACGCCGCAGGGCTTTGCCATAGTTGGGCTCATCCACGTGCAGGACGCGCAGCTCCGAGTATCGAGCGGCCAGCGCCTCGGCGAGCGCCAAGGTCTGGTCCCGGGAGCCATTCTCGCACAGGATGAGTTCGAAGGATTGGCCGAGCTCCTGCAATCGCTCGCGAAGCTCGGTGAGGGCGGCGCGCAGGATGGGCTCCTCGTTGTGCACGGGGATGACGACGGAAAGGCGAGGGGGGGTGTTGGTCATCGAATCAGCCAGTCCTCGGCCTGCTCGGCGGCCTCTGCTCCGAAGCGGAGCGCATCCTCCATGGCCGAGTAGTTCCACCCCCCGTAGCGTCCCGTGGACAGGATCCGATGCTCACGCAAAAAGGACTGAACGGTCCCCAAGCTCTCGGCGTAGGCATGATCATAGATGACGTAGGCATACTCGATGCGGCGGAGCCTTTTGAATAGCACGTCGGCCTCCCCGTCGATGATGCCCATTCGGCACAAGCCAGAGAGGACACTGGGCCAGATCGACTCGGGTGGCTGCTCTTGGCGGTCCACCAGCTCCACGTACAGGCTGCCTGTCCCGGGGGGGGCCATCGCCGGGGACAGGGCCGAGTAGCTGCCCACGCGGTAGAAGGGGAAGGCGGGCTCCGGCACGTAGATCCAATGGGCACCGACCAGGGGCGGCCTACGGAGCGCCACGTCGAGGTAGTTGAGCGCAGTGCTGCGCAACCTTCGCCGGGCCTGTACCACCGCATCCGGGAGCCCGGACATCAGACAGAGCAGCTGGGGGAGGGGGATGCTGCTGACCAGAACGTCGTAGTTCAGCGTCTCGCCATCCAAGACGACGCGGTGCTGGTAGGGATCGATGGCCCGAGGAGCTTGGTTCAGCTCCAGGCTGGTCAGGGCTCGTTGCATCCCTTGGGCAAGGGCACCGATCCCCTGGCTTGGATGATACAGGCGCGTATTGTAGCCGAGCTCCGCAGGCTCCAGGCCCAGGGCACCGCGCAGAACATCCTCGAGTTTCGGCAAAGGTACGAAACGCTCGCACCAGTCGGCCGTGATTTCGCCGGGTGGAACGCCCCACAGGCGTGAGTTGTAGGGCACCATGAAATGATCGGTGATGCCGTCACCGAAATGGCGCCGACAGTACTCCTCGAAGTTGCGTGGTGGACTCGAGGGAGTCTGCCCCAGGGCTCGCACGAAACCCAACAGACACTCGTAGGCAGTCGCCTTGGGGAGGCCGTGGAGATTCGCCTGGTACGGGTAGCGGGTGTAGGTACCCTCGGAATAGACCACGCTGTTGCGGGCGATGGGCTGAAGCCGTTCCCCCACCAGGGCGCAGAGTTGGTCCAGACGGTCGTCGTCGCGCAGATGCAGCAAGTGTCCAGTCTGGTCGAAGTGGTAGTCCCGCTCGGTGCGGGTGGTGGCTAGCCCCCCTGCCTGGTCCTGCTTTTCGAGCAGTCGGTGGCTGACGCCCTTGTGTTGCAGAGCCAGCGCCGCGCTCATGCCGGTCAAGCCGGCCCCCAGGATCACCACCGGGCAGGTCATGCCGACTCCCGGAGGGCTGCTCTACGTGAACTTGAGATTGTCGAGGGAGCAGCCATTGGCCTCTGCCCAGAAGTTGTGACCTGAGGCACCGTTCTCGAAGGTGACCGTCTCCTTCGCTCTACCATGAACCAATGGGCTCGCCACTTCGCCCGTGCATTCGATGTCCCCGGGTGGGTAGACTCCGAAGCCTGGGCCGGCCCCGGCGAAGGGGTTGACCGGTGCTCACCGATTGCCATGAAAGTGTGTCAGCCCTGAACGGGATGTCCTGTGCCAGTCGATGGTGGCGGCGATGGCTCGCCTTGTCGTTCTTGGCGTGCGCCCAGTGCGCTCCAGAACCGCCTCCGGTGCGGGAGCGTGAGCCTACGAGCATCCCGGTGTGGCTCTCGCTCAGTCCACCCAGCGCGACGATGGACGGAAGGTCGTTCGCGAGCCTCGAGGAACTGGCAGGGGAGCTCGGCAAGCTGTCCGACGGTCCACCTCGACGGGTGAAGCTCGGTGACCGGGTGCCCATGGCCGAAGCCCGTGAAGCTCTGGCCGCTCTCGCCGAACGGGGAGTATCGAGCATTGGGTTGGGTTCGCCCCGTCGTCTGGATTTCCCCGTCGTTCATCTCTCCGTCACCCGAAGGGGCTGCCCCAAGCAGGCGTCGCGCGTCATGGATCTGGTGCCGGCTCCCCGCAAGAACGTCGGGGATTTCCTGGCCAGCCTGTTCCCACGCCATCGTCGCGACTCGCGGCCGTGTCTGGTGACCGGGGGTGTGGCCTGCCCGCAGGGTGGCAGCCGAGATGACGCCTGCTATCAGCGACTGCGACAACCTATCGAGGTCACGGCCCAGGTGGAACTCCTGGGCGTGGGCAGAGCCCTCTCGGTCAGAGCGGGGCCGTCGAGTTACGATCTTCTCATCGTCGAGAAACTGGACGCGCTGAGCGTGGAGTTCGTGCCCGAGGCCTCGGCCGAGCTGGGCTCCATGGAGCTCCTCTATGACCATGATCGGTTGGCGGGGCAGGAACTGCTGGCCGCGGTCAACGCAGGGATGTACGAGCCCGATTATTCG
This sequence comes from uncultured Polyangiaceae bacterium, assembly GCA_964648165.1. Classification (GTDB taxonomy): domain Bacteria; phylum Myxococcota_A; class Polyangia; order Polyangiales; family Polyangiaceae; genus FEN-1139. The sequence goes on from CAZYKT010000035.1 coordinate 10,537, forward strand.
CCGGTGGGCTGGCTGGTGACCGAGGCGGGGGAGCAGCGGCCCGTCAACGACCAGGAGGGCCAGGGCAACTTCTACAACAAGCCCAACGGGAGCTTTGCCCTCTTTGAGGACCGCGCCGTCGTCGCGCCCTCCGAGAACGCCTGGCCCGAGGTTCGTGCCGCGACCCAATCGGGGCCCTTGCTGGTGTGCAATGGCCAGGAACACCGTGGGTTCGACCCCGACTCCCGGTATCGAGCCATCCGCAATGCCGTGGGGACCCAGGCCGATCGAACCGCGGTCTTGGTCATCTCCAACACACCGGTCACCTTCCACGAGCTGGTCGTGCTGTACAGTGCCCTGGGGTGTCGAGATGCCCTCTATCTGGACGGCAACGTCTCCCAGTTCTTTCTTCCCGCCCTGCAGCGTTACCGAAAAGCGGGGCGCTTCGGTCCGCTATTGGCCGTTCGTCAACCGACGTCGTTGCGTCGAACCGACCCCCCTGAGCCAGGGCCCTGAACCGGTTCGAGCGCGCTTCAATCGGGCTCGACCGTCACCATGTACAGATCCAGCGAGTCCCCTCGGTTGGAGGAGAACCAGAGGGTCGTGCCGTCTGGGCTCAGCCAGGGATCCCGTTCGTCGTCATCGGTGTTCAGCTCGTCGATGGGCACCGGCTCCTGGAAAGCGTCGCTGGTGGTGGCGCGCCGAGTCCAGAACAGATCCGCCGATTCATCCTCCCCGGAGGAGCTGAACAGCATCAAGAGGCCGTCGCCGGTCAAGAAGGCATCCACCGTGGTGCGGTCGTCGTGTGCTAGCTCCTCGACGAGGGCCGGCTCTTCGAACTGTTGAGTTGTCGGGGAGCGCGTCGCGAAGAAGGTCCGATACGGGTTGTCCTCGTCGCTGCGGCGTGAGCCGAGCGGCATGATGGTCTCGTTCAAACCGAGCGGGCGGGGGATGTCGCTCTGTTCGGAGTTGAGCTCCACCACGGCAACGGGCTCCGTCCAGGCCGCGGAGCGCGAGCTGCGGGTCGTCTGCCAGATGTCGACCTCGCCCTGGCCCCCGTCGCGGTCCGACCCCAACCACAGGGTGAGCCCATCGGCACCAATGGCCGGGCTCGACTCGAAATCCTCGGTGTTGACCGCGGTGACGGGTTGGGGATCCCCGAACGGCTGATCGATGGCGGTGCGCACGGCGGTCCAGACATCACCGCTGTCCTCGGCCCCATCACGGGTGGAGGCAAAGAAGATCTCCAGTTGATCCGCGGTGAGCGTTGGGTTGTCGTCCTTGGCGTCCGTGCTCAATTCCGCGACTCGGGTCGGTTCGCCAAACCGACCCAGGCTGGGAGCCGCCTGGCTCCCCTGGTGTCCGAGCGTGACGAGAGCGCCCTCATTGCAGCCCAAAAAGCCGACCACCACCCCGAGCATCTCGAGCGTGCGCAATCCCTCAGGGGTTCTCACGGCGGTCCTCGCCAGTTGACGACGGGTGAACTGCCTTTTTCACCCGGTCCCGATAGGGACTGTCCGGGTGCTCGCGCAGCAAGCTGTTGGCTGCGCTTTCGGCTGCAGCTCGCTCGCCGGCTCGATTCAGCGCCTCGACCCTCAAGACGGTGGCTTCCTGTCGCAGGAGCCCTTCCGGGTATGCCTTTTTGTAGCGCTCCAGCTCGGCCAGGCAGGCGGCGGAGTTGCCCTGCTGCAGCAGGCCGCGGGCTCGATCCAGGGCCCTTACCTCGGCGCGGACGTCGGTGAAGGTCCGTGGAGCCACTGCGGGCGAGGCATCGCTGGGGCGCGCTCTGGCGCGTGAGGTCGGAGTGATTCGATTCCCCTCGATGGGTTGGGAGCCCTCGACAGCGGCTGGCTGTGGCACGGACCGGACCGGCGTGGTCCGGGCTGACCGAGATCTGGCCGCGGCATCGACCGGCAACGAGCCCTGCAGCGCCGGTGTGTCCGAGGGCTCTTTGCGGATGACCGACGAGGCATTACCGGTGAAACCCGCGGCCACCACGGCCAGGGCGGCCAACTTGGGCAACGCCAACACCGCCGTACCCACGCTGGTGGTGGACAGGAATCCCCCGGCCAGACCAATGGCTCGCCGCATCCTTCTGACATGGTTCGGGGAGGGTTGCTCGCGGGCCGCCGCCGACAGGAGCCGGCGTTCGAACTCGGTGGCGTCTTCGTAAGCGAGACGTTGAGGGTTCATCGACGGTGGACCTCCTGAGACAGCGACCGCTCCAAACGGGCGGCGCGGGTTCGAAACGCGAGACGCGCGCGGCGCAGCCGAGACGCCACTGTCCCCACCGGGATGTCCAAGGTTTGGGCGATCTCCGGGGATGAAAGCCCCTCCAGCTCGAACAAGACGAACACGGTCACCAGCGGCGGGGGCAAGCCAGCCAGGACTCGATCCAGCAGGCGGATGGCAGCGCGGTCCTCGCCCAGGCGCTCCGGATGAAGCTCGCGGCCCGGATGGACATCCATGTCGTCATCGAGACGCATCCGCCGGGCCCGCCGACGAGCCGAGTGCGCCAGCCGCAGCGCCGTCCCCACCAGGAAGGCCCGTTCGCTGCCAGCACGGATGTCGGGGAGCCGTTCCACTGCCACTAGATAGGCCTGTTGGGTCAGGTCGGAGGCCTGATCGGCGCTCAAGCCCATCCGGCGCAGCATCCTCCAGACCAGTCCGTGGTGATCCTTGAACATCCGTTCGAGGCGGAGGCGCGGGGCCTCAGAATCAGCCAAAGGCGGCATTTCTGCCACAAGGAGAGCGGCTGAGGTCATTGGCCGATTGCATAATGCCGGTCGAGTCGGGGCCGATCACCAAAATCGATAGCTTACCCCCGAGCTTACGCCATAGAGGACCGACGGCGTTCGGTGAAAGATCCGTGGCTCGAATTGATAACTGTCCCGAGACAGCGCCCTGCCGATCCGGGGAACCAGATCGAAGCTCAACCGGCCGGAAAGCTCCGCCTCCAGCGCCAACCAGGTGTCGACAGAGGCCTGAGCACGGAGGGACCGGCTGGGAGCCTCGGTATTGCGCCCCGCAGCCGACAGGACCCCTGCCGAGACACCGGCGCAGTGACGAAGCTGCCACGACCCGGGACCGATGCCGAACGCACAGCCCCCAACCGTTCCCGCCAGGCGATCGAAATCGGCCGTCCCCCCCTGGGTATTGTAGCCATGCCGGGTCATCACCGAGCCATCCAGGGTCAGCATCGGACAGAAGAGCCCCCGGCACGCGCCTCTCAGGCCGAAGACCATCCCCGCACCGAGCAGGGGTTCGGGAGCAGGCCCGAACAGGCATCCCAGCTGCACCCCCAACGACCCCCGATGGGATGAGGGTTCGGTGGAGGGCGCAGGCCGCACCGTGGGTGCCGTCGTCGGCGGGCGAGCGGGACGAGGTGGTAACGGGGCCACGAAGGGCTCCAGGGTCTCGGTTTGACCAGGCGTGGTCGCGCCGAGCTGGGGATCGAGTGTCAGTGCCAGGACCAGAGCCAGAGCATCCCGAGCTTCCTGGCAGTCCTTGACGACGAGGGAACGCCGGATGGTGGGACCTTCACCCTCCTGTCCACGCAGCTCGAGATGAACCTCGGTGGCCGTGGTTTGCACCTGCACTGACAGCTTCGGTTCCGCGCCCCTCGGTTCTTGCAGGATCACCCGGGGTGTCCGAGCCTGGACCCGCGAGGCTAGCTCCGCGAACTCGATGCAGTCGGGGGGAGCGGAGAGCAGCAGAGTCGTTGCGGTGGGAGACGGATCGCCACTTTTGGGTTCTTGCGCCATCGCATTCTCGGAGAACCCAAGCCCCAAACCGATCAACACCGCCGCCGACGGGCGTGGCCAGCGGGGTCTCTCCAGGAAGGACACCAACCGAGTTCTCCTCGACTAGTGAGCCTCGGCCCAGCTCTTGGCGTGATGGACATCCACCACCAACGGGACAGACAGACTCCACACCGATTCCATGGTTTCCTTGACCCGGGTTCGAGCCAGTTCCAGCTCCTGTAGGGGAACCTCGAAGAGCAGCTCGTCGTGGACTGTCAGGACCATCCGGCTCCCCGGTGTCGGCGGCACTTCGAGGTGAATCATGGCGAGCTTTAGCAGATCCGCGGCGGTGGACTGGATGGGCATGTTCATGGCCATGCGCTCGGCGGCCAGGCGCAACCCTCGATTGGAGCTGCCCAGATCGGTGAAGAGACGTCGCCGTCCCAACATGCTGCGGACCGCCTGCCCCTGTCGCGCCTCCTCTAGGACCGCGTTCATGTAGCTTCTGACCCCATCATATCTTCGATAGTAGGCCAGGATGAAGTCGCTGGCCTCCGTCCGAGGAATACCCAAGGCATTGGCCAGGCCGATCTCGGTTTGGCCGTAGATGACCCCGAAGTTGACGGCCTTGGCGCGACGTCGCATCTCCGGGGTTACCTGGCTCTCGGCGACGTCGAAGAGGGTCATGGCCGTGTGCAGGTGCACATCCTGACCCTTGCTGAAGGCCTCCACCAATCGGGCATCCTGGGAGAGGTGAGCCAGGATGCGGAGTTCTATCTGCGAGTAGTCGGCGCTCAACAGGCACATGCCCTCGGGAGCCACGAAGGCTTGACGGATAGAGCGACCCAGCGCGCTCCGAACCGGGATGTTCTGCAGGTTGGGATCGCTGGAGCTGAGCCTGCCGGTCGCGGTGACGGTTTGCTGCCAGGTGGTGTGGACGCGTCCCGTGCGCGGGTGGACCAGTCGGGGAAGGGCTTCCACGTAGGTCCCCTTCAGCTTGGCCAGTTGGCGATGAGACAGAACCAGACCGGGCAGTGGGTGCAGCTCGGTCAGTGCTTCCAGGGTCGCGGCATCCGTGGAGCGGCTGGTCTTGGTCCGTTTCAGCGGTTTGAGGCCCAGCTGGTCGAAAAGGATCGTCTCCAGTTGGCGGGGCGAGCCCACGTTGAAACCCTGACCTGCCGCTTCATGTGCCCGGCGCTCCACGAGCTGCATCTCGCCACCCAGCTGCACATCGAGTTCGTCCAGATGTCGGGTGTCGACCAGGACGCCCTGCCGTTGCAGCCGAGCCAGGACCCGGGCCAGCGGCAGCTCGACGTCCACCAGGAGTCGCTCCAGGCCCTCGGCTGCCAGACGATCGGACAGCCTCGCGGCCAGCTCCAGTAGCCCGGCCGTCTGCTGGGCGGCCCGTGTCCCCGCGTCCTGCGGGGACGGCGATAAGGCGGTATCCGATCCCGAGCCACCCAGGAAGCGGGCACTGACCCGACTCAGGTCGTGGCGATCGGTGGGGTCGATGAGATAACTGGCGAGCTCGGTGTCGAAGCCGAGCTTGGGCGCAACTTCAGGTGCGGTCGCCAACAGACCCAACCAGCATTGCTTGGCGCCGTGCGTGACCAGGGTCGCGTCCGCATCACGCAGCCAACGCTCGATCCATCCGAGCGCTTCGACGGCGTTGAGCGGGTCGGCCTGGTTGGCGGAATCGAAACGAACCAGCACCGAACGTCCCGGCTGCACACTCAGCGTCACTCCGGCGGCCGACTCGTCGATTGACTCCGGGTCCTGGCGCACCAGGCCCAGGGCCACTCGCGCTCCGGGACTCGTTGCTTCGAGCCATCGCAGAAGGTCCGCTCGGGTTCCCAGCTCCTCGGTGGTCGATGGCACGGCGGTCGAGGCCACCCGGTCCGGGCTCGAAGCAGGATCGCTCAATGCCTGGAGCGACGTCACCAGGCGCCGGAATCCGAGGGTCTCGTAGAGCTCGCGCAGGCTGGCTACGTCGCGTCCCTCCCAGAGCGTGCGGCTCGGATCGATGCCCGGGTCACAGTCATCGGCCAGGGTGACTAGGCGCCGACTCAACCGCGCTTCGGCTTCGTGCTCGGCCAGGGTCTCGCGCAGCTTCTTTCTGTTGATGCGGGGCAGTGACGCGTAGATACCATCCAGAGTCCCGAACTCCGAAAGGAGCTGGGCGGCCGTCTTGGGGCCCACGCTGGGAACACCAGGGATGTTGTCGGAGGCATCCCCGCTCAGGGCCAGGTAGTCACCCAGTTGATCCACGCGGACCCCGAATTTTTCGAACACCTCGGGGGGCCCGAACACGCGATCCCTCAGGGTGTCCCAGAGTCGGACGTCTTCTGACACCAGCTGCATCAGATCCTTGTCGGCTCCGACCACCAGGACGCGCAGTGACGCTTCGCGCGCGCGCCGCACGGCGGTCGCGATCACGTCGTCCGCCTCGTAACCCGGGCACTTCCACACGTGGGGAGTGAAGGCCCGAACCAACTGGTCCGCCCGCTCCAGCTGCACCACCAGATCCTCGGGTGGCGGTGGACGATTGGCCTTGTAGGCTGGGTAGATCTGATTGCGAAACGTCTTTCTTCCCGAATCGACGGCGATGGCGAAGCGCCGAGGCTTCAGGTCGGCGAGCAGTCTTTCCAGCATGGTTGCCACGCCGTAGACGGCGTGAGTGGGTTCGCCGCTGGGGCTGCTGAGCGGGCCGAGCGCGTGGTAGGCGCGAAACAGATGAGCGCTCAGATCGACCAGGACGAGCACGTCCTGAGAGCCAGGCTCGAACAAGGGAGTCGTCACGCTGTCACCGCTCCTGAGAGGCGGTCTACCAAACCCTCGCTGGGAGGGGAGGGAAACTCTTCCCCGGACTCCCTCCCCTGGGGAAGGGCTGACCCGTGGCTGCCGCCTGGGACGGCCAGGCCACAAGGCCGAGGCGCGATGGCCGGGGGCAGTCCTGGCGAACCAGTATTGTGCCGGGCTACACTGGAACCCGCGTGTCCTTGAATTCAGAGGAGCCCAGCCTTCCCACCGAGTTGGTCGAAGGCAAATACCGAGTCACCCGTTTGATTGGCCAGGGTGGCATGGGTTCGGTGTGGGAGGGGACCCACGTCACGTTGGGCACCCGCGTCGCCGTGAAGTTCATCGATGCCGCCTACGCCAACAGCCCCGAGGCGCGCTCGCGATTCGAGAACGAGGCGAGGGCTGCGGCGCGACTGAACAGCAAACACGTGGTCAAGGTCTTCGACCACGGCGTGATGCCCGATGGTCGCCCCTTCATCGTGATGGAGTTCCTGCAAGGGGAACCGCTGGACGGACGCCTGGATCGGTTGGGGCGCATCCCCCCCGAGGACACTGCGCGGCTGATCACGCAGGTTTGTCGGGCTCTGGCGCGGGCCCACGAGGCGGGCATCGTCCACCGGGATCTCAAGCCGGAGAACATCTTTCTGGTTTGGGATGAAGAGGATAGCGCCGACATTGCCAAGGTCGTGGACTTCGGCATCGCCAAGTTCACTGATGGCAGCAAAATGGGCGTTTCCTCGGCGACGCGAACCGGTTCGGTCCTGGGAACCCCCTACTACATGAGCCCCGAGCAGGCGCGGGGGCTGCGATCCGTCGACTACCGCTCCGATCTGTGGTCGCTGGGTGTCATTACCTTCCGGTGCATCGTGGGGCGGTTGCCCTTCGAGGGGGAGGCGATTGGCGATCTGCTGGTCAAGATCTGCACCTCACCCATCCCGGTTCCTTCCCAGTTTGCGCCCGACGTGCCGGTGGGGTTCGATGCTTGGTTCGAGCGGGCCTTGCAGCGTGAGCCCGGCGAGCGGTTCTCCAGTGCGGCCGAGCTCGCCGAGTCATTGAGGTCGGTCTGTGGCGGAGCGCGCCCGGCGATGGGCTCGGCGGGTTACGAAGGGTTGAGCGCGGCCACAGTCGCTACTGCGCCGCCCCAGACCACACCCGGCATCGGAGCCAGGGGCATGACCACGCCCATGCCCGTGGTTGCCTATTCCGACCCAAGCATCAGCCAGGCAGGGGTCACCGGAGCTCCTCTGACTCACACGCCCGTCCTGCAAGTCGGAGGGGGGCGGCGCAAGACCTGGACGCTGGTGGGTGCCCTGGGTGGCCTGGTGGTTCTCGTCCTGGGTGTGGTGATGGTCCGCGTCCTGTCGAGCGATCCCCAGACCGAGCAGAGCCCGGCCAGTAGCGCGCAGCCCGAAGCAGCCTCCGTTCCGACCGGTTCCGGTCCGGCGAATCCCCCGCCCGTTGTGTCCGCAGGCCCCGTCATCGCGCCTGTGGTGGCGCCCTTGGTCAGCGTGGCGACCACGGCGTCGACAGCGAGCCCCGAGCCGCCCGAACCGCCGCCCACGGTCCGGGGCCGACCCCGGCCCCGACCCGTCGCGGAGCCTCCCGCGCCCCAGCCGCCGCCGCAGCCTCGGCCGCGTCCCCAAGGCCAGCAGACGGGCAAGCCCATCGACCTGGGCTATTGACAATCGCGGAAATGGGGTAGGAGTTCATCCCTGGGCGGAGTGTGCCCATGCCCCTTAAGGTCCACCGAATGATCCGCAATCCGAGAGGAACGACTGTCTTCTACCTGGTCGGCGCAGTCCTGGTTCTGTCGCTCATGTTCGCGGGCAAGGCCTTCGCGCAGTCCGCGGCGGACAAGGCCACGGCGCGCAAGCTCGCAACCGAGGGTATCGCACTTTTCCAGAAGGGGGACATCGCCGAGGCCCTGGATAAGCTGGAGCGAGCGCAGACGCTGTACGACGCGCCCATCCATCTTCTCTATATCGCCCGGGCCCAGGTCAAGCTGAACCGATTGGTGGAAGGGACGGAGACCTACCGCAAGCTGACCCGCGTGGAGCTATTGCCCGGCTCGCCGCAGACGTTCGTCGACGCGGTGGCGGATGGTCGTCGCGAACTACCCGAGGTGGAGCCCAAGGTACCCACGCTGCGCGTCGATGTGGTGCCGGCCAAGGTCAAGGATCTCCAGCTGACCATCGACGGCGAGGCCGTCTCGGCAGCGGTATTGGGCGTGGATCGCCCGGTCAATCCAGGCGACCACGAGATCAAGATCAGCGCACCCCACTACCAGGATGCCGAGACCACGGTGTCCATTGCCGTCGAGGAGCAGCGGACCGAGCGGATCGAGCTGAAGCCGGCCGTGGGTGAGGAGGCAGCTGCCGCTGCAGCCGTGGGGGGTGCGGACCAGGGAGGGTCGTCGGGTGCCGGCCAGGGGTCGGAGAAGGACCAGGGAGCCACGCAGGCCGACGAAAAGCCCGGCTTGAGCATCCTTTTGGCGTTGCGTTTGGGCGGTGCCTTCCCGGGGGGCGATATCGACAAGAACCCCCGTACCTCGCCAGCCAACAACGACGTCGTTGTCGACCATCGGGTCCTTGGGGATCGCACCAAAACTGGAGGCGGCTTGGAGCTGCAGGCCGGATTCGGGATCCCAGCAGGGCCCCTGGTGCTGACACCGCTGCTGGCCCTGGAGGTTTATGCGTACCAAAAGGGGGCCTACTACGAGCAATCGGCCACGACTCTGTTCGCCGTGGACCAGGGAGCGAGCACCCGCTACGAAATCAAGCCCAACAGTGGTTCCGCCGGGATCGGGCTGCGGACCGAGTACCAACCGGCCCGCGCGCAGCAGTTTGGTGGTTTCTTGGAGTTGCTCTTCCTGCCCGTGCAGACCTTCACCATCAACGGCACGTTGACGCAGGACGCCCGTAGCTGCGACCTGAACGAGAGCTTCTCGGGCCCCGCGTTCAAGATCGGAGGGGGTGCCTTGTTCTCGCTGACTCGCCGACTGCGGATGAGCGCGCAGATCGGAATGGCGCTGGGGAGCTTCACGCAGCGCAATGTGGAGACGGACTGCGACGAAGTGCTAGAGGTTGGTGGGTTCAGCCTGCCGCGCGCCGGGGACCGTAACGGCGTGAAGGGAGACGAGACCATCCCCAGCGATCAGCGGGCCGTGCACAGTCTGCTGACCTTCGGTCTGGGCGGGGAGTACTCGATCGGTCTCTGATCGGGAAGGCCGCTCGGTCGGCCCAGCTGACGTTTGGATGACGATTCCTTGTCAGGACGGCGCAGGAACGTCGCGGTTCAGACGTAACTTCACGAAACTACAGGGGAAGAGTTTCTCCTACACTTCACTGCAAAGAATTACATCTTGATGACGATTGGGCAGCGGTTGCGGTGGTACCGAGCTGCCCAAGTCAGATGGTTGCAACGTTCGTTGTCTTGTATTTCGCAGTGCTCCTGGCGCTGTGTGGCTATGGAATGCATCGGGCGGTGTTGGTGGCGCTGATTTGGCGCCATCGCCGACGGATTGCTGCCGTCAACGGGCTGTTGCCAGCCGAGGGTGCCGAACTGCCCAAGGTCACGATCCAGCTCCCTCTGTACAATGAGGCCACGGTGGTGGGCCGACTGCTCGACGCCGTAGGCTCGATGGATTACCCGCGGGACCTTTTGGAGATTCAGGTCCTGGATGATTCGACCGATGAAACCCGGACACTGGCCAGTCGCAAGGTGGCGGAGCTTCGGGAGCGCGGCGTCGATGCCGTGTATGTCCGCCGTCCCAACCGTCTTGGGTACAAGGCCGGCGCTCTCGACTATGGATTGGCCATTGCTCGAGGCGAGCTGGTAGCCGTGTTCGACGCCGATTTCATCCCGCAACCCGGGTTCTTGCGTTCGGTGGTGGGGCACTTCGCCGATCCCAAGGTCGGCATGGTGCAGACCCGCTGGACCCACCTCAACCGGGACCGGAGCATCCTGACTGCGGTGCAGGCGCTGATGCTGGACGGTCATCACCTGGTGGAGAACCGCGCCCGCTACGGCGCGGGTTGTTTCTTCAACTTCTCCGGGACCGGTGGGATCTGGCGCAAGACGGCGATCCGCAGCGCTGGCGGTTGGGAGCACGACACCCTGACCGAGGATCTGGATCTGTCTTACCGGGCTCAGCTCGCGGGCTGGAAGTTCGTGTACCGTCCCGACGTGTTTACTCCTTCGGAGCTGCCGGAGGACGTCTCCGCCCTTCGCGCTCAGCAGTACCGATGGGCCAAGGGCACGGTTCAGACGGCTCGCAAGCTGCTGCCGCGGGTCTTCCGCTCCCCAGTTACGCTACACCAACGGCTGGAGGCGTTCTTCCACATGACGCCTCACTTTGCCTACCCGTTGATGATGGCCCTCAGTGTCCTGCTCTTGCCGGCGTTGCTGCTGCTGCCTGCGACCGATCTGCGGACCATGTTGGTGGTCGATCTGCCGCTGTGCATTGGGGCCACTGGGTCGCTCATCACGTTCTATGCCGTGGCCGAGCGCGCGCAGCAGCGGAGTGCCTGGCAGGCCGTACGCCGGATGCCGGCCCTCATCGCACTGGGGGCGGGACTGTCCCCGCACCTGACCCGAGCGGTCCTGGAGGGGATGAAGTCGATGTCCGGGGAGTTCGTGCGCACCCCCAAGCGAGGCGAGAACGCTTCGCGCTACAGGCAGCGAACGGAATGGCCCCTGTGGGAGGCGGTGCTTGGCCTTTTTAGCCTCACGAGCTTCGGCGTGGCGCTGCAGACGGGGCACTGGTTCGCCGCGCCGTTCGCCGCCCTGTTCGCCTATGGCTACGGATACATCGCGTTCCGCGTGGTGTCCGAGCAGCTTCAGGCGCGCCGCGATTCGCTGGTTCCTGCACCCATGCCCGTCGAGTTCGGGCCCTCCGGTATGGCGTGAGCCGCCCGGACCTCAACGCCCGGACTCATCTCCGGTCCAGTGGAATGGATGCCGTGGTACGGCCAGTTGGCCAGTGGCTCGAATCCGAGGCCACGCCATCGTGGATTTCTCGGCACCTGGCTGGGATGTAGAATGATTCTGGTCGCTTGGCGCGGCCCGAGGTAACTTGAGTACGGCTGGAGGCTCCACAGAGGGGTGTCGATGACCAAGGCCGATATCGTGCAAGCGGTTTACAGCCGCCTCGGGGGCTTCTCCAAGAAGGAAGCCGCGGATCTGGTCGATCTCGTCTTCGAGACGATGAAAGAAACGCTCGGGCGTGGGGAGAAGATCAAAATCTCCGGATTTGGAAATTTCGTGCTGCGGGACAAACGCCAGCGGCAGGGACGCAACCCCCAGACTGGCAACCCCATCGTCATCACGGACCGGCGCGTCCTGAGCTTCAAGGCCAGCCAGCTGCTCAAGCAGGCCCTCAACGACGGTGTGCATGAGGAAGAGGAGGGCAGGGCTCCAGCCGGGGCAGTGGGCTCGCAGCGCGGTTCACCATCGCGTGACGGCTCGGCCTCTCGGGAGTAACGGACGTTGGTGTCACGGGACGCCGGGGAGCCCCCCGTCAAGCTCTACTACCGGATCGGCGAGGTCGCTCAGATCGTGGGCGTCGAGGCCCATGTGCTCCGATACTGGGAGTCCGAGTTCCGTTCCATTCGTCCCCAGAAATCGCGCTCCGGGCAGCGAGTGTACTCGCGGCGCGACGTGGAGCGTCTGTTGCGGGTCAAGGAGCTGCTCTACACGCAGCGGTTCACGATCGCCGGGGCTCGGCGCAAGCTCAAAGAACCCGCAGGTCCAGTGGCGACCGCGTCGTCCCCGGCAGTGGAGGCCCCCACACCGGAGCTTGTTGACCCGCTGCTCGGGACGGTGCGCGCTCTGCGGGAGACGCTGCTCGGCACGCGCGACGAGATCCGACGCCTGCTCGTCGAGCTCGACCAGGAGCCAGGGGATTCGAAGCCGACCGGTGCGGCCCGCTAGGGCCCGCCCGGCTGGGTCGGCCCCGGCGCCGTAACGGCGAGGGTGCGCGAGCGGCCCACCGGCATGGTGAAAGCCTGATTGCCCAGCCCCCGGGCCGCGGGTAAAGACACCGAGGCAGCTTGCAAATCCGGAAGGCAGACCACCATGGCTGAAGGACTCAATCGCGTCATGTTGCTCGGTAACCTGGGAGCAGATCCCGAACTGCGTTCCACCTCGGGAGGGCAGTCGGTGCTGAAGTTCCGACTGGCGACCACCGAGAGCTACCTGGATCGGAACCGTACCCGTCAGGAACGTACCGAGTGGCACAACGTGGTGGTGTGGGGCAAACGCGCCGAGGGACTGGCCAAGATCCTCAACAAGGGGACCCGGTTGTTCGTCGAGGGCGGACTTCGCACCTCGAGCTATGACGACCGCGATGGCAACAAGCGCTACAAGACCGATATCGTGGCCAACAACATCGTCCTGTGCGGGGCTGCTCGTTCCGGTGGTTCACCTCGTGAGGCCGGCGAGAGCGGAGGTTCTCAGTCGGGTCCCAGCCCCAGCCCCAGCGGCGAGTTCGACGACGCTGACTACGCGGGCGGTCCCGAGGACGATTTCCCGTTCTGATGCAGCGGCGTGCGGTCACGGCCAAGGCCCGTCAGGTCATCGCCTGGATCCAGAATCACGGAGCGAGATCGGGCCTTGGCACCAGGACCAAGGCCTTGGCGCAGAGCGGAGTTGGAGCCTGGCGTCGGGTCACGTCGGCGGGGCGCGACCTTTTCCGGAACGCTCCCTTGCGGGAGTTGGCTGCTTCCGGGGTGGCCCTGGTGGTCGTCGTCACCTGCGCCGGCAAAACCAACCAGGGACCCGAGCATCCAGCCCTGGCGAGTAGCGCCGTCGTGGCCCCCGTTTCGATCCCTTCGAGCAGCTCTCGGTCGATGACGTCACCATCGGCTTCGGGTCGCTCGGAACCGCCCGCGACAGCGCCGCCGGCAATGAGCCTGGACGTCTCGCCCTTGGCCAGATTCCGACGGGCGCTCGCCGAGCTGCGGGCTCGCCAACGTTCCGAGCCAGTCCGGATCCTGTGGTTCGGGGATTCCCATACCGCGGCGGACTACTGGCCCAATGCGGTGCGGGACAGGCTGGCGGGGCAGGTGCGCCTGGGTGGACCGGGTTTCTTGACCGTGGGCATGCCGCGTTATCGGCACGCCGGAGCGCGCGTGACCGCGGATCCGCCCTTCGACATCGGACCGCATCCGCCGGCGCGCCGCAGCGCGGAGGATGATGGTGTCTTCGGCCTCGCAGGGGTTCGTGCCACCGCCGACGCGGTGGGCAGCCTGGTGACGGTTCGACTGACCTCTGGCTCCGGTGTCGACAAGGTGCGCTACCAGTTGACCTATCGGCTGCGCAACCCCGGGGATGCGCTGCGCATGAAGGCTGGCTCGGAACAGCTGGAGCTCCGCGCCCCGGTGAGCGAGGCCGAGCCCTCGGGTTTGGCTCGCGCCGAGTTGGTTGCGCTGTTCGACGCGCCCTTGACGATCCGGGTCTTGTCCGGCAAGCCCGAACTGTACGGCGTGGTGGCGGAGTCCGTGGAGCCAGGATTGGTCATCGACACCCTGGGTATCAATGGCGCTCGCCTGTCGACGCCCCTGGCCTGGAACGAGCCAGCCTGGCGGCCCCTGGTGGCGCAGCGAAACCCCGCCTTGACCATTGTGGCCTACGGGACCAACGAGGTCTTCGACCAAGACGCCATCTCTCGACACACCAAACACCTCGAGACCCTGGTCGGGCGCGTGCGCGCCGCGGTGCCCGACTCGGATTGTCTGGTGGCTGGCCCGACCGACGTGGGGCGTGGGGGGCCCGAAGCCGCACAACGGGTGGCTGCCCTGGACGCGGCGGAGCAACGGACCGCCGAGCAGCTGGGGTGTGAGTACTTCAGTCCCTATCGGCTGATGATCGCCGAGGGGGGATTTGTCCACTGGATGTCCACCGATCCACCGTTGGCGCTCGTGGATCGGATCCACCTGAGCGTTCAGGGCTACCAGCGGTTGGGGCGCGCACTGGCCGACGTCCTTCTCGGATCACCAACCGATCAGGGCGCCGTGCCGGCGGCGGCTGGGACCGTTGCCCCTGGCCCCCGTCCCTGAAGCAGGGCTCGATACAGCCAGGTGCCCAGGATCTCGGAACCCACTGCGGAGGGGTGAGTCAAGTCGGCCTGTCCCAAGCCCCGTTTCACCCAGCGCGGCATGGATCCCTGCCCGCCCATGGCGCGGTAGGTGTCGAAGAACGCACAACCCACCTCTTTGGCGACCTGCTCCTGCTCCGCGAGCAGCAGCGGTATGATCGAAGAGCTCTTCAGGGTGTCGCCGGAACGAGAGGCGCGGTCCATGACTCCCACCACCAGACAGCTAGCTTGGGGTAGGGCCCGACGGTGCTTGAGAAGGACGGCCTTCATGCTGGCATGGTACTCGGGCATGGGGACGGCGTATCCGTCGGCGCTCTCGTTGGCGCCGAACTGGTAGACGAGTAGCTGGGGGTTGCGCCAGCGCAGCTGTTCGGCGAAATGCGCTTCGTCCTGCTTGTCCAGAAAGCGCATCCGTGCTCCCTGGATGCCAATGGCGTCCAGGACCACCCCCGGCTGGTCACGCTCCAGGACCACGCCGAAGAACCGGGAAGTGCCCCGGGTGGTTTGCAGTTCCAGTTGGTGCTCACCGTCCGGGACCTGCCATTCGGCGGTCTGGAATCGCTTGACCGGTCCGTCCGTGCTCAGGGTTCCTCGCGATTGGCCGTCGATACGCACCTCGAGGGTCCCGCCCTGTGGCTGTTGCACGTACCCCAGGATGAAACGTGATACGCTGCGTCCTTGATTGCCCGACGGGGCGGTGCCAATTCGCGCCAGGGTGTGGGGCGGTGCCTTGAAGGACACCCCGCCCAGGCCATGCCAGCCGTCACTGGCAACCGGACCCACCACCCGGCTCACCGAGAAGCCGCGGGTCGCGTAGCGGCTGATCCCCTCGTGGAAATAGGCGGGCCAGGCATTGGCGATCAGCGTGAAGCCATGGCCGCTGTCTCCGAAGCTCTCCTGGAGCTTGCGCCGCAGCGTTCCCGAAACGTAGTCGCTAGCCACGATCGAGTCCCCGAAATGCACGATGCGGGTGATGGCACCCGGTTCACGACGGGCGGTGCGGGCCAGGGCCGCATAGAAGGCGTCCAAGGCATGCCCACTGGGATCGAGCAGGGGCACCGGGGGGGCCTTGGTGTCCAAATCGATGGCTGGGGCGTCGACTGTTTCGTCGTGGGCTGCAATGGGTCCCCTGGCGCTACGCGGTGCGTGCTGACTGTCCTGGGTCGGTCCCGCCGTGGTGACATGGCTCTCTTCCTGGAGCGCCGTCTCACCGACCGTCAACTCTGCCAGGGGTACCGGTTTCGCAGTTGAGGTTTCGCTCTGGATTGGAAGAAAGAGCCGAAAGCGCTGAAGCCCTGGTGTCCACTCAAGCAGCGCCGCCCCCAAGAAGAAGACCAACACGGCTCCGACGGCCCCGGAGCGCAGGGCCAGGATGGCCCGTTCGCCCTGCAGCCCAGCTTCGCCGTATCCTTGGTTGGTAGGTTGCGCCTTCGCAGTTGACATGCTGTCGGTGGTTCGAAAGTCCTGCCTCAGTTGGAACAGGAGGGATCCTTGAGTTGGCGGCACAGAGCCCTCAACAGTCGCTGCTCGGTGGCGTTCAACGGTGTCGTCGCCTGCTTGGCTAGCAGAGCCTGTTTGGCTTTCAAGGCCGACGCCGCGTCACCACGGGTCGCCAACTCCGCGGCCCGACTGTCGGAAACAGACGGGTTGGCCGAGGGGACTGCCTTGCCCACCAAAGCCGAAGGGGCCGAAATCCTGGGTTTGGCAGCGGGTTCCCTCGCCGGCTCTGCCTGGGTCGGTGCCGTATTCGCTTCTGAACCTGCGTCGAGAGCCACGCCAGCTTCCGCGACCGGACCCGCGTCGAGAGCCACGCCAGCTTCCGCGACCGGACCCGCGTCGAGAGCCACGGTCGAGAGCCGCGCCAGCTCGGTCTCGGCGCGCTCCCGCAAGGCTGGATCAATCCCTTCGAAGGTGGCGACCCGCAGCAGGAGGGCCCGCTGCTCCTCGGGTGTCGTGGATTGCTCGGCACGGTGTAGTGACGCATCCGCCCAGTGCCCGACCGCGGTGCGATAGGCCTCGCTCTGCCGCAGATTGCTCGAAGCGGGTACCATCAGGATGCTGCGCTGGGCGCTCTCCAGGTCACCCGTTTCCACGAAGACGTGGGCCTGGGAGAGCGCCGCGGTCCAGCGGGCAACCGAGCTCTGGGTGCTGGGAATGGCCACCGGGGCTTTGCGCTGGTTAGTCAAAGCGACGGATACGAACAGGGCGACCACCATGGAGGCCAGGAGCACCGTACCCCAGCGGACGGTCGGTGAGGTCGTGTGCCACAGAGCGCCAAGCCGCTCCCGCAAGGTGGCTGACTCACCGGCGAGATCCAAGCCCAGCAGGGCCGTCAGCTGACGGGTTTCCTCGGCAGTTGGGCGGTAGTGTTCCCCCTTGGGGATGAACCGCAGCACCACGTCCCCGATCTCGACGATATCGCGCAGGTCCAGAAGGCCCCGCCTCAACTCGACGCCGTTGATGCGCAGACCGTTGGAGCTGCCCTGGTCGACCAACTCGTAGCGCCCGGCTTCCAACCGCGTCACCTGGGCGTGGCGCCGGCTCACCGAGCCGTGATTGATGCAAATGTCGCAGTCCTCGCCCCGTCCGATGCTCTGCGGGTCCCGCGAAAGGACGTACTCCCGCCCCGGGGTTGGTCCCACGACCATGACCAGTCGATCGGTGCTGGAGCTGTCCGCCGCTGGAATCGAGGGCAGTGTGTTGGACGCCAGGGCCGGTCGGCTTGCACCCGAGGTATCCTGGACGATTTGGTCCGTGATGAGTTCCAGGCGGTAGTCACCGATCTGAACGAGATCCGACGGTCCGATGGGATGGGGTTCGGCAATGCGGGCCCCATTGACGAAGCAACCGTTGTAGCTGTTCTGATCGACCAGGAACCAGGACGCACCCTGTTTGACCAGTCGCGCGTGGTTCCTGGATATGTTTCGCTCGGTCAAGCGGACGGAATTGTCCTCGGCACGTCCCAGCGTGTATTCGGAACGGGCGAGGGGGACCACGGTGGGCGTGCCCTGGTCGTCCTCTATCGACAGCTTCCACATTGCAGACCGCCACATCCTCGCATCTTAAGCGGCACAAGCCAACGCGGGCCGCGAGCAGATCCGATGATCTGCCGAGCCCCCCACGGAACCGACCGACAGGGGCCGGTCCTGTTGGTGCTTGGCTATACGGCCGGAACTGTCTGCCCGCCTGCCCAGGCCATCATGCCGTCGTGCAGGATGGGGCGCAGTGTCCGAAGCAGGTTGTGTTCTCGCGTTGGGCAGACTCGATTGGTCAGAAGGACCGTAACCGTTGCACAACGAGGATCGCACCACAGACTGGTTCCCGTGAACCCGAGGTGTCCGAAGGCGTCGGCGCTCAACAGGTTGCCGCCCATCGAGTGTCCCTCGGATTTCCCATCGAACCCCGCTCGAAGTGTTCCACCATCTCGAGGCCGCGTGACCCAGCGTGCCGCGGCCGGTTCGACGGGGCTTGGGAGGTCGAGCAGCGCGTCGACGATGGCCATCCCGAATCGCGCCACGCTCCCGCAGGTTCCGAACGCACCAGCATGTCCCGACAGGCCATGGCCCCCCAGGGCCCAGGCGTTTTCATCATGAACCTGCCCATGGACAACCCCCCCGCGCCAGGATTGAAACTCGGTCGGAGCGACGATATTCGGGAAATCCGAGGTTCGGCGGAGCCAGGTGGCTGCCGAACCGATGTCGATCCCCAAGGGCTCACAGACGAGCTGTGCCGTCAGCTCCTCCAACGGACGTCCCAGCCCTCGTTCCACGGCCAGACCGACCAGCAGATACCCGAGATCGCTGTAGGTTGGCGTGGCGGTTGGGGCATGAACGGTTGGCAGGCGCCCGCGCGCGGCGCGCAGCATGGCTTCGCTCCTATCGAACGCTCTTTTCTCGCGTAGTGGCGAGAAGAGCTCAAGATGCGGCACCAGGCCCGCGCGGTGGGCCAAGAGGTCCATCAGCCTTGCCGAAGCGCTGGGCGAGCTCGAAAGCTCGGGGAGCAGCTCCTTTAGTTCCTGTTCGGGGCGGACGCTGCCTTGGGTGAAGGCTCGGGCACAGCTGACGGCCACCAGGGGCTTGGTGAGAGAGGCCAGATCGAAGGGGGTGTCGGGATGGATCGGGCGGGTCGCCACGGGCCAGAGTGTTCCGGCCGCCCCGGTGTGAAGTTCCCATCCCCCGTTCCCCCGCCGGGCGACGGCGCAGGTGGCGGCCGGCGCCGCGCCGGCCTTGACCACCCGTTCTGCCAAGTCGTCCAGGGCTTGCTGCCTCATGCGGCAATTCCCCCCGAAATCGGCTGGCCTTTTGACCTGAGCTCCATCCTATCGCTATGCTTGCCGTTGGTACCAGAGAAGGACCCGATCAGAATGCCCGACTTTGCTTGGGAAGCCCGGACCCGCACGGGGGAAGTCAGAAAGGGGGTCATGTCGGCCGACAGCTCCGAGCAGGTCGAGCAGCGGCTGCGCCAGCAACAGCTGACCCCTTCCTCGGTGAAGCGCAAGGCCCCGATGCTTCGGGTCCGGGTCGGGTCCGGCGTTACCACCAAGGATCTGGTCACGTTCAGTCGCCTCTTCGCGACCATGATCGACGCCGGGTTGCCGCTTGTCCAGTGTCTCGAGATCCTCAGTGGTCAACAGTCCAATCCAGCGTTTGCGGCGGTGCTCAAGGACGTCAAGGAATCGGTGGAGCAGGGCGCATCTTTCAGCGATTCGCTGCGGCGGCATCCCAAGGTCTTTGACGAGTTGTTCGTGAACCTGGTGCAAGCCGGGGAGGTGGGTGGAATCCTGGATACCATCATGAACCGGCTCAGCATCTACCTGGAGAAGCGCCAGAAGCTGATCCGCCAGGTTCGAGGGGCGATGGTGTACCCTTCGGTGGTTGTCGTGATCGCGGGCGCGGTGATGACGGTGCTTCTCACCTTCGTTATCCCGGCCTTCGAGAACATGTTCAAGGATTTCGGGGGCGGCAAGGAATCTCTCCCCAAGATCACCCAGATCATCGTGGCCCTTTCCCACGGTTTCGTCAGCTACCTGCCCTTCATCGTGGTCGCACTGATCGTGGCGGTCGTCTCGGTCGGCTACGTGTATCGGCAGCCGGCCGGGAAGCGCTACTTCCACCGGATGTTCTTGCAGATCCCGGTGGTGGGTCCGGTGCTGCGCAAGATCGCGGTGGCTCGGTTCACCCGGACCCTGGGGACGCTGTTGCAGTCTGGCGTTCCCATCCTGGACGCTCTGGACATCTGCGCCCGAACCTCGGGCAACCTGGTGATCGAGGACGCCATCCTTTACGTGCGTCAGAAGATCAGCGAAGGCAAAAACATGGGCGAGCCTCTGGCCGAGGTCAAGGTCTTCCCGGACATGGTGGTCCAGATGATCTCGGTTGGCGAACAGACGGGCGCGCTGGACCAGATGCTCAACAAGGTTGCCGACTTCTACGAGGAAGAGACGGACATTGCGGTGGCGGCACTGACCAGTGCGCTCGAGCCCATCATGATGGTCGGGGTCGGCGGCATGGTGGGGGTCGTGCTGATCGCCATGTATCTGCCCATCTTCTCCCTGGCAGGGAACATCAAGGCGGATTGAGAAGCCTCCGGTGAAGCTGGCACTGGGCATTCCGCTCAAACTCTCGGGGTCCTCGCTCCCGCGGCGCCTCTTGTGGCTGAACGCGGTTCGGCTCCTCATCCTTCTGCTCCTGCTCTCCCTGACTGCGTACAGCTTCCTCGGCGGGCGTTTCGAGCTGGGAACCGAGTCGGCGCGCATCGCGCTGTGGGCCCTGGGGGGCTCCTTCGCAGTGACGGGTACCTCGACCGCGTTGTTGCGGCGTGGTTGGCGAGTGGAGTGGGTCACGCACGCCCAGCTCGTCTTCGACCAACTGGTGTGGACGGCCCTGGTATACTTGTCCGGTGGCGTCCAGAGCGCCGCGACCCCGTTCTATGGCCTTTCTTGTCTGGCCGGCGCAGTAGCCACGGGGATCCGGGGCGCAGTCGTCGCAGCAGTGGCGGCGGTTGTGGCCTACGGCAGCCTGGCGGTGGGGCTGTACAACGGTTTCTTGAAAGGCCCAGCCGATCAGACCCCCGAGATCTACCGGCTCGATTTCGAGGAAATGGTCTACCCGGTGGGGGCCAACCTCCTTGGGATCGTGGTGGTGATGCTCCTGGCGGGGTATCTGGCCGAGCGATTGCGGTGGACGGGGGGAGAGCTGGTGGAGGCCCGGGAACGCGCCGAACGCGCCGAACGCCTGGCGGCTCTGGGACGACTGGCGACCGGGCTCGCCCACGAGATCCGCAATCCGTTGGGAGCCATCGCCGGCTCTATCCAGATTCTGTCCCTGAATACCCAGCTCTCCGAGGAGGACCGGCAGCTCTGTCGTATCGTCGAACGAGAGACGGCGCGCCTGAACGACCTGGTAACCGACATGATGGATCTCGCCAAGCCCCGCCAACCGCGGCCGGTCCCCATCGACGTGGTGGCGCTGGTCAGGGACGTGGTGACCCTCTCCTCCAACTCGGGTCGCGGGGTCTCGGATGTGATGGTCCGTTACCACGGCCCCACGGAGCCTCGAATCATCCTGGCTGATGCGGCGCTGTTTCGACAGCTGGTGTGGAATCTGGTGAGAAACGCCGTCCAGGCCAGCTCCGCGGAGGACCGGGTCGAGGTCCACCTGGACCAGGACGGAACGGGGCAGCTTCGTCTGAGCGTCGAGGACCAGGGCCCGGGGATCCAGCCCGAGATGGTCCCTCGGATCTTCGACGCCTTCTTCACCACGCGCTCCCACGGAACCGGCGTGGGCCTGGCTGTCGTCAAGCGGGTCGCTGACGAACACGGGTTCGGTCTCTTCGTCGATTCGACTCGGGAGCGGGGGGCTCGCTTCGTGGTGCTGCTTGGTGCGCCCCAAGCCGACCCAGAGTCCGACCTGTGCACCAGCGGCACAGGGGTGTAACCAGCGTCACAGCCCGTCGACCCGCCAGCCCGGTTGCCTGACGTCGGTTGCGACGCAAAAAACCAAGAATTCAGCCCAGATTGGCCAGGCTCCCGGGCCTGTTGGGAATACCGAGGCTGGCATTCGGTTTGCTTGGAGACAGGATAGACGAAATGGAATCCAATCCTTCTGCCACTGCCCGTTGGTGGGTGCTTCCCCTGCTGTTCGCCTCCTCGGTGGCCTTCGGTGCTGAGGGCACCGGTACCGCCGACCAGTACATCAAGGACCGTTACGAGGAGGTTGTCGAGCATCTTGGCTGCGTCGACCCGGACAACAAGACAACGTGCGCCAAGAACGCCCGACAGGGCGAGCTGTTCGATTTCCAGAGCATCGCTGAGGAGTCGCTGGGCAACGAATGGGCCGCGCGGACCGGCGACGAGCAGGTGGAATTCCGCGATCTGTTGACCCGACTGGTGAAGCAGTCCTACCGGAAATCCCTGGGCAAGGTGCTCTCCTACCAGGTCACCATCCAGGACGCGAAGCCCACCAAGTGCTCGACCGCAGGAACCCAGGTCAAGACCCTGGTGGTGAAGACCAAGGGAGCGCCGAAGGGCAAACCTGGCGGCAACACGGACAAGGATTCGCTGGTGATCGTCTACGAGCTCCACCAAGTCAGTGGGTGCTGGCGCATCACCGACGTGGTGGTGGACGACGTGAGCATGGTCGACACCTACAACAACCAGTTCCGGCGGTTCATCAAGAAGAACGGCTACGCGGCGCTGATATCCAACATGAAGGCTCGGGCGGCAAAGGGTGACCAGTAGGTAACGGCCGAGCCGTAGTGCGGCTTTTTGTCCCGCTGGGGCCGTGGCCCGCTACCATGTGGGCTCGGTGAACTCGATCCCAGATCCATCCATGGCCCCCGTTCCGGGGGAGCCTGCCCCTCGGCTGCCGGCCGAGGAGCGGAGCGATTCCGCGGTGCCCCTGCGCCTGACCGTGACCCGGGGCCGGCTGGGCCTGGAGCTGTATGAAGGAGTCACGCTGGGGCCACTGCGAGTGGAACACCTGGCGTTGAGCTTCGATGGGCTGAAATTCCCATTGGATCTCTCGGGTGGCGTCCCCGTGTTCCGCCACCGGCGGGGCTCATTGGAGCGGCTGGTCCTGTCCGCGGAGCTCGAAGATCTGCGGCGTTGGGCAGAGCCGCGCCTGCGTCCGGCTTTCGGTCCTCTGGTGCGGCCCTTGGACCTCTGGTGGTTGGAGGGAGGGATCGGTGTCGGCCTGGTGCGCGAGGGATGGGCTCTGGCCTTCGACGTCCTGTGGGCGCCGGAGGGTCCCCGGGCCAGATGGGTCGTGGCGCGGCCGAGGGGATGGGGGCTCCGCTCACCAGCACTGGGTGAAGCACTGCGCGCCGTTGACTCCTTGCTGCGGCCCCCGTTTCAGCGCAGTGGGCGGTTCGTCGAGCTCGATAACGCTGGCGGATGGCTGGGGCGACGTCTCCTGCCCGCCGTGGGGGCTCGAGCTCCTTCGGCTCGCTCCGTCGTGTTCGGTCCGCTGCGTTTCGCCGACCAGCGTGTTCGAGCGGAGCTCGATGCAACCCTGTTGCCCTTCGAGGCCAATCTGCAGGTGGCTCGGGCGCTCGAGCTGGCCCAGCTGGTTTATGCCGCGGACGATGCTCTGGCACAAGGGGAGCTGGACCAAGCTCGGGCCTCGTACCTGTTGGCACTGGAGAAGGCACCTCGCCATCCCGAAGTGGTTCTCTTGATCGCCGATATCGATCGCCTGGGAGAACAGCGTCACGCTGCGGCTCTGGAGCTGGTCACGGAAACGATGCCGGCCGTCGCGGCCGGTGCGGTGGGAGCGGAGCTGCTCGGGGCGGCTGGAGATCTCACGGCGGCTGCAGAGGCTCTGCGCCGGGCGGCGGAAGAGGAGTCCTATCCGCCGTTGTCCGCGCTCTGGTCGATGCGGCAAGCCCAGGTTACCGACGACATTCTGGAGCGGCTCTCGGCGCTGGATGCTGCCGTAGCGCGGGCTCCCACCCTGGCCGAACCGCGTTGGGAGCGGATGGGCTGGCGGGCGCGTCGCGGTGACGTTTCGGGGGCTTTGGCGGACGCCGAGCATCTGGAAGCAGCGGCCAAGGGCAGTGCACAACGGCATCAGGTGGCTCGTCGGGCCGCCCAGCTGTTGCTCGACGCAGGCCTGGAGCGGGATGCGGGCAGGCTATTCCAGCGGGCGCTGCGCTATCTTCCGGACGATGCCGATGCCGTTCTGGGACTCGGTCGCGCCCTGGCGGCGTCCGGCGCGTCGCGTCGCGCGCTGCCCTTGTTGCGCCGCGCAGTGGAACTGTTGGAGCGAGAAGGGCGGCTGGCGGGCGCTCCTCTCTTGGAGCTGTCGCGGCTGATCGCGCGCCAGCTCGGCGATCTGCCGCAGGCGATCGCCCGACTGCGCCAGATCCGTCCCGAAGATCCGAGCGCGGCCCCGGCCCGGGCCCTGGAGGCTCAGTATCGGTGTCGACTGGGGGATCTGGTCGGTGCCTCCGTGGCCTACGCGCGTCTGCGGGAGCTAGCCGAACTGGGCCAGTCCTTCGACGGTCTGGTGGACGCGTTGTTGGATGCGGCCCGTTTCGAACGCGACGTCCTTGTGGATCTTGCTGCGTCGGAACGGCACCTGGCAGTGGCATTGCGGCTTGCCCCCAACGACCATCGGGTCCGTGACCTGTATCGAGCCGTCGCGGCGGCGGTGGTGGTGCGGAACCGACGCGCCTCGGGGGGCGGGGCCAATGCGCAAGACGAGCCTAGCTTGTCACCGGACCCGGCGGT
The DNA here is from genome assembly GCA_964648165.1 of uncultured Polyangiaceae bacterium. GTDB lineage: Bacteria > Myxococcota_A > Polyangia > Polyangiales > Polyangiaceae > FEN-1139. The sequence continues at coordinate 34,883 of CAZYKT010000035.1, forward strand.
GGACGAAAAGAAGTAAGGCCGAAGCAGCCTGCCACCCACAGGCGTTGCTCAGCAAGATCCCAAACCAAGGCGTCGATACGGGCTCGTTCCGGTGGATCGTCGGCGGGTCCTTCCGAATCACTCACCACGCGAAGCTCGGCAATCCGTTGTGCTCGCCCGCTCGACAGATCGATACTGACCAGCTCCGAGCGGTCGTCGAGCTCCGAGAACAAGCCAATGAAGGCGTTGGCTCGACCTGCCCAGTGCCCGAAGCCGAGTGCGGTCACCCCGCGGCAACCGGCCACGCGCGCAAAGCCGTGGCCATCGTGCAGCGACAGCCACAAACCCTGATCCCGCGCGCCGAGCAGGATGGCGTTTCCGAACCCGGCTAGCACCGGTGGTGCAGCCATCAGTGCCCGCTCGATGGCTGGGGGCAGCGTCATGTCTTGGTGTTGGTCGTTGCTGGATACGGACAGCAACAGCCCCTCCGGGCGGCGCAGCAGCGACACCCAAGGCTCACCGATTACGCTCATGGCGACGCGAGGTTCGGTTGTCGCGCGTGGGGTCAGCTCCGGACATCCCTCGTTCCATCCCAACGCAAATACGTGACCCGTTTGGTCACGGGCCAGCAGATCCGAGCTGCCCGGTGATTTCTGCCACAGCTGGGTGATATGCCGCTCGCCGGGCCTCGCCTTGACCGGCAACAAGGCCTCGCTGGGGGCGTCCCGATCCCACAGCCACAGCTGGCCGCCGTTGGTCAGGACCAACAGGCGTCGCGCGTCCGCGTCGATAGCCATGATCTGCCGGGTCTTCTTGGGGTAGGGAGCCGCTCCCAGCAGGGTCAGGTTGCGGGTGTCGATGAGCTGGGTGTGGTCGCCTGCCGTACACAGGGTCGTTCCAGCCAGTGCCAGCGCGGTACGGGCCGTGCACGGGTCATTCGGGGCGTGCTCGCGCCAGGGTGCCGAGCAGGGCTCGACGGTGCCGTCATCGACGTCGAGGTCCAGATCCAGCGTGTGGCTCACAGGGCCGTCCCCGGATTCGTCCATCCCCAAGTCGGGCCAACGCTCGAGTGACAGATCGACATCACCGAAGTCGGTCGTCTCCGGATCGCTGTCGGACGATTCGTCCGGCAACTCGGTGAGCAGTGCCAGGACCTGCCGGTCTGCTGGGCCGTCCGTGTCGTCGGAATCCGATTCCCCATCCGGAATGACTAGGTAGGCCGAGTAATCTGGCTGCGAGGTTGGACCGGGCGCCAGGTCACCTCCATCCTCCGGGTCCGTTAGTGTGGTTCCCCAGTCGTCGGGAGACGTTTCGTCAGCCAATTCCTCGATATCGCCGAGGGCCGCCTCATCTTCTTCGGGCAGCAGGCCCTGATCCAGCTCGGGATCGTCGATTCCTACAGGTTCCTCATCATTGCGCAGGGCGCAGGCCCTAGAGTACTCACGGTGCAGGATGGCGTGTTGCATGGCACGTGCCCGACAGTGCGACCTTGGCTCGATACCACTCCCGCTGGGCGCGTGCCCGTGCTAGCCAATGACGCGTGCATATTTGGCCCGGACTGAACGAAGGCTGCGTCGTTCGGGAGCTCTTTGTTGGTCGTCCACAGGCTCGCATCGTCAAGGCCATCGCGGAGGCCAGTGACGGATTGTGCGGTGTCTTTGGGGACGGCACCGGGCGGCTTGTCTTGGTTGCGATGGGTGGTCGAGAGGCCGAACTCGACCGGCTGGTCGTCGACCTCTACGAGGAGCTCGAACGGGTGACGAGGATGCCACCTCGACTCGATCCAGCCGCCGGCCATTGCGCGAACCGAGCGGATGCTCTAGCGTCAGAGCCTCATGGCTGACTTCGCCGCGCAGAAGAGGGATGTGGTGCAGGGTCCGTTGGGAGCTCCGCAGGGCCCCATCGAGTCCGGAGCTCAACCGAGTGCGCGAGTCATGAACGCGTGGTGCGCCTGGCTCGGTGCACTGGCGACCAATGCGGAGGCTGCCCTGGCGGCAGCGCTTGCCTATCAACAACTGGACAGTCTTGCTCGGGAGAGTTGGTTGGCAGCGGTCGAGCACGATACGGATCGATTGGACGTGCCTCGCGTCGCCGTCTTTGCTCCGCTGTTGGCGGTCGAATCGGATCCGGAACGGCGGGCGCGGATTCTGCGCGCGATTGGACCTGCCGATGACGTCGCGACGCCCAGGGTCGGGGCGCGTGGGCTGGTGGGGCGCTCGGCGTCTGGGGAGCGAATCGCCGTGGTGGTCACCCCCCTCTACCTCGATTTCGTGCAGGTTCTGGCCTGCGGTTTCCGGGTGGGGGAGGGTTTCAGTTGGGTTCGGCACGAGCCGATCACCCGTCGGGACGCGGCTCCCGGGGTTGGACATGTCCTGTCGGGGGTCGTGCTGGAGTCGATCCCCTTGAAGCCGCTCATCGACGAGTTGGCCCACGCGGTGGTTGCTCACGGTCGCTCCGGGCGGCCCTTGCCCGATGGTTTGAGTGCCATTGCCGGACTCTTCGACGCCGTGGGTTTGGATGGGGTTCTGTTGGATCGAAACCGGGACTCTGCGCTCCCGGAACGGTGACGACGTGGCGCTGCGGTGGGTGGCCCTGCTGACGTTGTTGGGGTGCCTACAGCTGGCGGGGTGCCAGTCCCAGCCGGTTGCTTCGGCGCCCACGTCTCGCAGCGGCCCGCTCCGCTCCTTCGTCTTCGGGACCCCGGAGGGGAAGACAATCTCCTCGCTGAGCCTGAGGGGTCGTGAGACGGTCATCCTCTTTCTTGCGACCTATGATCCGATATGCCAGGTGGTGGCGCGTCGCCTCGACGCATTGGCGCGGAGCCGCGTGCCCCGCATCAACGTGGTGGCGGTCGTCCTCGAACCCCCCCAAAATTCCGTCTTTGCCCAGGTGTACCGGGACACCCTGGAGCTCGGCTATCCGGTGGTCCTCGCCGATCCCGCGACGTTGAAGGCCCAGGGAGCCTTCGGCAATGTCTGGAGTATCCCCACTTTTGTCCTTTTGGACCCCGAGATGCGAGAGGTATTCCGCGTCCAGGGCTCGGAAGGCCTCGGCCAGTTGGAGCGCGAGCTGCAAAGAACCGCCGTGCCGCCGCGATAGTGGGCCCCTGTCCCCCACGGGTCAACCAGACGTGCTAGAGCCGGGGCCGTGAAACGAGTGCCCTCTCGCTCTTTGCGCCTCCTGCTGTTGGGGGTCAGCGTGGCCCTTGGGATGACGTGGGTTGGTATGGCCCGCGCCGACGTTTCCTCGTTCATGACGGTGGGCAGTGGTGTGGCACAGGGGCCGGACCTGGGTCTGTCCGAGGATTTCGGTCCCGTGTTGCGCCTGCAGACTGGAATGGGAACCGATCCCTCCCATGCACTGACCGTTGGTGGCCTTCTGCGCACCGACACCCTGTTCGGCGACGGGACGGATCTCTCCTTGCTGGTCCGGACCACGGATCACGGTTTCGCCAACGGGCAATGGGGTTGGGCCTTCGATCTGGGAGGGGTGGCTCGCTTCTGGGGCCCGAACGCTTATGGACTCACCGGGACGTTGACCCTGGGCGCCCCATGGGGGCTCGAACTGGCGCTCGGCTACGAGCGAGGCTCTGAAGATCTGCAGACTGCGACGGCCATCGTCGCCATCGATCTGGCTCGCCTCACCGTGTACCGAAGAAGCGGCGACAGTTGGTGGAAGAACACCTTCCCCGCCTATCGCCCCGAGTCGAAAGAGCGTGGCCGGCAGCCCTGAGCTACTCGACCTGACAGGTGCACACCAGATTTCGGTCGCCTGCGGCGTTATCGATCCTCCCCACCGCCGGCCAGAACTTGTGCTCCAAGAGATAGGGGAGCGGGAAAGCGGCCTGTTCACGGGAGTAGGGGTGCCTCCACTCGGAGGCGGTCACCGCGGCGAGCGTGTGAGGGGCGTTCTTGAGCGGGTTGTCGAGCGGTGACATCTGCCCCGTTTCGACGAGTCGGATCTCCTCGCGGATTGCCGAAAGGGCATCACAGAACCGATCGAGCTCCTCCCGTGACTCACTCTCGGTTGGCTCGATCATCAGGGTTCCCGGGACCGGGAAGCTCATGGTCGGAGCATGGAACCCGTAGTCCATCAGGCGCTTGGCGACGTCGTCAACCTCGATGCCGGCGGACTTCTTGAAGGGTCTGAAATCCAAAATGAACTCGTGGGCACAGCAACCTCGCACCCCACGGTAGAGGACCTGGTACTGGTCCTGCAGGCGCTTGGCCATGTAGTTCGCGTTGAGCAGCGCCACCTGGCTGGCGCGTCGCAGGCCACGGGCGCCCATGAGTCGAACGTACACCCATGGGATGACCGCCAAGCTGGCACTGCCCTGGGGGGCGGCGGACACCGGCCCCAACTGCGTCTCCTTCGGCCCATGGACGGGCAGATAGGGCACCAGATGGGAAGCAACGGCGATGGGGCCCATCCCCGGGCCCCCTCCGCCATGCGGGATACAGAAGGTCTTGTGGAGATTGATGTGACAGACGTCGGCGCCATAGTCTCCAGGGCGGCACAGCCCGACTTGGGCATTGAGGTTGGCCCCATCGAGATACACCTGACCGCCCGCCTGGTGGACGACTTGACAGATCTCGCGGATGCTCTCCTCGAACACCCCGTGGGTGGAGGGATAGGTCACCATCAGGGCCGCCAAACGAGGCCCATGCTCCTCGGCCTTCTGACGTAGATCCGCCAGATCGACGTTCCCCTGGGTGTCGCAGGCCACCGTGACTACACGCAGGCCGGCCAGCGTGGCGCTGGCTGGATTGGTGCCGTGAGCAGAGGTGGGGATCAGGCAGATGTCGCGTTGCGACTCGCCTCGCTGCTCGTGGTAGGTCCGAATCACCAACAGACCGGTATATTCCCCCTGGGCCCCGCTGTTGGGCTGCAGCGAAACCGCCGCCAGACCCACGATTTCCGCCAGCCACCCAGCGAGCTGGTCCAAGACAGCGCGAGTGCCAGTGACCGTGTCTGGGTCGACGAAGGGGTGAGCCTCGGACAGCTCCGGCCAAGTCAAGGGCACCATCTCCGCCGTTCCGTTCAACTTCATGGTGCAGGAGCCGAGCGGGATCATGGAGGTGGTCAGCGACAGATCTCGACTTTCCAGCCGCTTGATGTAGCGCAAGAGCTCGTGTTCCGAGTGATAGCGACCGAAAACGGGTTGCTCCAAGAACTGAGTCTTGCGCGAAAGCTCCGCCGGGAAATCCGAGGTTGTTTCGGCCCAAAGCATTGGGAGCGAGGGAAGGGACCTGCCTGGTGCGAAGACGGCCAAGAGCTCCTCGACCTCCTCCAAGGTCGTGGTTTCGCCGAGGGTGAGGCCCAGCGAGTCATCGCGGTCGCTACGCAGCGCCAGCCCCTGGGCGGCAGCTGCAGCCAGGACCCGCTGGCGCTCACTGGGACTCAAGGGGATCTGCAGGGTGTCGAAGGGAAGCTCGGGGGTGGGGTGGAATCCGACCGCGCGAAGACCCTGGGCCAGGGCACGGGTCAGGCGAGTGACGCGTCGAGCCAACGAACGCAATCCCTCTGGACCGTGATGGATGGCGTAGAACGCAGCCAGCACGGCCGGCAGCACCTGGGCGGTGCAGATGTTGCTGGTGGCGCGCTCCCGTCGGATGTGCTGTTCGCGGGTCTGCAGAGCCAACCGGTAGGCGACCTTGCCTGCTGAGTCGTGTGAAACCCCCACGATGCGACCCGGCACCAAGCGCCGATTCTCCAACCGAGTGGCCAGGAACGCTGCGTGAGGCCCCCCCATTCCGAGCGGCAGCCCCAGGCGTTGGGTGGTTCCAATCGCAACATCCGCGTTCAGCTCCCCCGGTGAGGCGAGCAGCGTCAGGGCCAAGGGATCGACAGCCAGGATCACCATCGCTCCGCTCTGGTGGATCCTCTGGATCAGCGAGCCAAGATCGCGAACCAGACCATGGGTCGAGGGCTGCTGGATCAGGACGGCGAAGGGGAGGGGATCCATTTCCCCAAAGTTCTCGGGCGAACCCACCACCACCTCGATCCCCAGGTGGCGGGCCCGAGTCTGAAGCACCTGCAGGGTTTGAGGGTGGCAGTCTTCGGCCGCCAAAAAACGGCAGGAGCCTTTGGGATTCAGGCCACGGCACAGCAGCATGGCTTCGGCGGCGGCGGTCGCCTCATCCAAGAGGGAGGCGTTGGCCAAGCCCAGCCCGGTCAGGCTGCTTATCATGGTCTGGAAGTTCAACAACGCTTCCAGGCGTCCTTGGGCGATCTCGGCCTGGTAGGGTGTGTACGGTGTGTAAAAGGCTGGGTTCTCCAGGATGTTGCGCTGCAGGACCAAGGGCAGATGTGCCGGCACATAGCCCTGCCCAATGAAGCTCCTGGTCCTTCGATTCTGGCCCAGCAGTGAGCGAAGCTCGGCCAAGACCTCGGGTTCCGACCCGGGGGTGGGCAGGGAGAGCTCCCCGCGCATCTGGATCGCAGAGGGCACCGCAGCCTGTGAGAGCGCATCCAGGGTCTCGAACCCGAGGTCTTTCAGCATCGCCTCCTGACCGGCGAGATCGGAGCCCAGGTGGCGGTAGAGGAACGGATCATCGGGGTCGGCATCAGCGGCACCGAGCGACTCCATGGCTCGCTCCGGCATCAAGAATCTGACTCCTCGACCAGCTTCCGATAGGCCTGCGGATCCATCAGGTGGGCGGAAGCCGAGAGATCCTTGTCTGGCGTAAGCTCGATCATCCAGGCCTTGTCCCAGGGATCCTCGTTGAGCCATTCGGGATGCTGCAGCAACTCCTCGTGAACGGACACCACCGTTCCTGCGACGGGCGCGAACAAATCACTTAAAGTCTTGACGCTCTCCACGGTTCCGAATGCCTGGTGGGGCTCCACCCGATCCCCAGGGCGGACCGTGATATCGAGTAGGGTGATGTCTCCCAACTGGTCGACTGCAAAAGCCGTGATCCCGACCCGGGCTGCCGCATTGGTTGGCTGGGCCCACTCGTGATCCGGCGTGTAGAATCGACCAGTCTTGACCTCCGTCCGTGCGCTCATTGGGTTACTCCTTACGAGGCTATCGCCTTACTCCGAGCCCGCCCGCTTGTAAAAGGGGGTTGTGGTCACCTTGGCGGTGACCGGCTTCCCACGGCAGTCCACGGCGAGTTCATGGTCGACCGAAGAGTGTTCCATGGGGACGTAGGCCAGGGCGATATTCTTCCCCAGGGTCGGCGAAGGGCCTCCCGAGGTGATGTGGCCGACTGGACGATTGGCTCCATCCAAGACGGGGTAGCCGGCGCGAGCGATTCCCCTTCCGATCATCTCCAGCCCAACCAGGGTTCGGGGCCATCCGCGCCGCTTGTGTTCGCGCAGAGCATCCTGGCCGACGAACGTCCCGGCCTCGAGCTTGACCGTCCAGCCCAGACCTGCCTCGAAGGGGTGGATCGACTCGTCAATCTCGTGCCCGTACAGAGACAGACGCGCCTCCAGCCGCAATGTGTCTCGAGCCCCCAATCCAATCGGTTCGAGTCCAAGCCGGGAGCCCTCCGACTGCAGCGCTCGGTACAGCTCCACCGCGCGGGTCTTGGGTCCGAGGATCTCGACGCCCACCTCACCGGTGTAGCCGGTCTTCGCCACGGTGACAGGGATCCCGGCGAGCTGCCCGTCGGCAAAACCCATGCGGGGCAGTGAGCGTGCCCAGTCACCCTTCACGGCCGCCAGGATATCCCAGGCTCGGGGTCCCTGCAGTGCCAGCAGGAACGTATCTGGCTGTAGATCGGACAGGGGCAGTCCGCCCCCCAGCCCTCGCTGGAAATGGCCCACGATCTTGTCGCGGTTGGAGGCGTTGCACACCACCCACACCGACTCCGGTCCGCGTCGATACACGATGAGATCGTCCAGGATGCCGCCATCCGGTCGACAACAGCAAGTGTAGGTGGCTCGGCCATCGAGAGCCGCTTCGATGGAGTTCGTGACCAGATGGTCAACGGCTTTCAACGCGCCCGGGCCACGAACCTCGAATCGCCCCATGTGACTGACGTCGAACAGTCCTGCCCGTTCACGAACCGCCTGATGCTCGAGCGTGATCCCCCGGTAGGACAGGGGCATCGCCCAGCCCGCGTAGGGCACCATGCGCGCACCGAGCTCAATGTGAATGTCGTGTAGCGGTGTATGCTCGCTAGAATCGGACATGGCCTCCCCTATCATCGAAACGGGCCAAATCGCAATCCTTCCCCGGGTGCCCTGACCAATCCCCGGACTGAGTGCCTTGTCACTTCGCGACGGCAGCCACCTCAGTGATGGCCGCTTTCCAGGCCGGGCCGGTGCCCGTTGCTGGGGCAGGGTGGGTGAAGGCGTCCGTCGTTTCTTTTTTGGCGAGCCGCCCGGACGACCATGCTACCCTGGCCCGGTGGTTCGTGGACGTGTCCTGCTGATCGCTGCTGACGAATGGGTGACCAAGTTGGTCTCCAAGTTCTTGAGCGATGCTGGCTATCTGACGGACGTGGCGGGTTCGGCCCGTGCTGGTTTTGACCGCGCTGTCGCAACGCTTCCCGACATGGTGATGGTTGACGTCGCACTGCCCGACGTGGATGGCTACTGGGTGACGAAACGAATTCGCAGCGAGCAGAACCGTTTGGGAAGTACGCCGATCCTGCTGGTTTCTCAGAAGGAAGATCCGGAGGCGCGGCTGGAGGGACTGGCACTGGGAGCGGACGTGTTTCTTGCGGCTCCGTTCAAGTACGAGGAGCTGATTGCCCAGGTCGAGGCCTTGATGGGTATGGCTCGGAGGCTCCAGGCCAAGCGGGATTCCATACACGCCGATGCCGTGCCGTCGGCAAAGGAGATGGCATTCCAGGGGGATCTTGCGCAGATCTCCATCGCCACCACTCTGACCATGCTGGAGATGGAACGGCGGACCGGGCGCCTGGATATCAAGGCGGAGAGCAAACCCTTGATCAGCATCGATCTGGTGGATGGAGCCGTAGCATGCACCAGGAAGGGCAAAGTCGAGTTGGAGGCGATCCGCGTGCTGCGCGAAGCCGTGACCTGGATGAGGGGTACGGCCAGCTTCACTCCGGGCCAAGTCGAATCCAAGGACCGACCGCGCCGTCCCACGGGGATGCTGCTGCTGGAAGCCATTCGCCTCAACGACGAGGCGCGTCGCAAATAGACGGGCTGGGCGCCGCGTTCACCCAATGAGCGCGACCGTACAAGGGGTCCCACCTACTTCATCGTATGGACATCCAACGGTGTACCATCGGGGCGGAGTCCAACCCGCTTCCACCGCTCCTCGGGGGTGAGCCCGGGGACGCTGGGGGCGGGCGTGGTGTCGACCAGGGTCAGAAGCGACCTTTTGCCCCTGTCGCTGACCTCGATACGGTATCGTCGCTTGGGGTCGCCTCCGAGAAGCCTCACGTTCGAAAAGACGGTCCTGCCGTTCTGAAGCTCCACGAGTTGGCTGTTGGTGTGCTTGCGAACGTAGTGGACCAGATCCTTGGCCGGAACATGGCCGGTCAGGTAGGAGGCGTCCGGGTAGGTGCGTTTGATGGCCATGCCCTCTGGAACGGGGAAGCCGAAGACCAAGCGGGAGCTGGCTCCCAGCTCACCCGGGGCCAGTCGGTCCAACGGAGGGCGTGCCGGGGGGGCGGTCGCGGTACAAGACGGAGCCGACCCCTTGTCTTCATGGCGACAGGCCGCGGCGAGGCTCACCAAAACGGCGGCGGCGAATCCCACGCGTTGCCGCGAAACGAGGCTCATTCCATCACCTGGGCCCAGGAGCTGATGCGCGGGCTATTGTCCGGAGGCGGCAGCCGGATGGTCTGGATTCGGGTGGCGCCGCCTCCCACTGTTTCACCCGCGGCCCCGGTTTGAACCACCAGCTCGAAGCGAGCCGGTGAGGCGAAGTCCAGAGAAGCCCGCTCTTCGGTCCCGTTGTCGCTCAGGAAGGTGTCCGGAATGGAATCTTGGACCACGCAACTGGGGACCTGGGCCACACTGACGCCGAAGATCATGGCGCCGCTTTCGATCATGCTACTGGTTTGGTCGAGATACTGGGTGCGGGTGCTGCTCGTACCACAGGCATCCTCGGGCAGTTGGGGTGTTCCACCACGCGACAGGGCATTGGAACCGTCGGTGAGGGGACCGGCGGAGGTTTCTTCCCGAATCGTATAGTGCATGCCTCCGATGCGGCTGCTGCCCGTTCCGCAGGCGTTGACGCTGCTGGCGTCCTCCGGCTGATACGTCGAGAAATACAAGGCACCGGAGAGCAGGCTCAGGGGTCCCGAAACACGCTCCCCGCCCGCGTAGTGCTGATACCAGTTCACGGTCGACTCGACCCCGGTGAAGTCAGCCGTGGGGTTCTCGGTCAGGGAGTAGAGGAACGTGTGCATGTCTTCGTCGGCGGCCAGGGTCTCTTGCTCGCCGGTGGCGAACGCGACGGTGATATTCCCGAGCTCGGTGGTCGAAACCACCGGGGCGTACACGATCGGCTGTCCGTCGTGGGTGCCGCGGCCCGCATAGGCGTCGAAGAACAGCTTCATCGTCCAGTCGTCGGGATCGGTCGACGACAGATCGACCCGCCACAGGGTTCCGTCGCGGTCCCCCACGTAGGCCCGATCGGCAACGGCCCCCGTCCAGCCCGGGTAGGCGACGGGCTGGCCCGTGATCGGTGAATCGATCCGGTCGCCAGCGGGTGCCACCAAACCGGTGGCCAGGCTGGGCACCTCGCTGGGAGAGCGGCGGAAGCTTCGGACGATCTGTCCCGTGTCCAGGCGGACCACGGTCAGGGAACGCGCGAGCACGGCCTGGTCGGAGTAGCAGGGCACCTGTTCTCTCACCGTGAATCGGGAGTCCACACCGTCCGGTACCTGCACCTCGCGCGGACAGTCCGACGGGTCCCGGGTCGCCGCGTCGCCACCCGGGAGCAGGGCCACCGCGATCTCGTGGGCTGGCTCGTTGTCGAAGCTGAAGTAAAGCGTGGTGATGGCGGGTGTCCCGCCCTTTCCGAAGAGCTCATCCCCGCTTTCCGTCCTGGTCAGTTGCCAGAGGAACTGGGGCCCAGCCTCCGGATCCGTGATGTCCAGAGCGAAGTAGCCACCTCGCGAGGAACCAAACCCCTGGACCAGTACGGTGTGCCACTCCACATTGCCCCCCGTGAAATCCGACAGGGTCCGTTCGAACCGGACCACACTGCCGCTCTGGACTCCCGCCACGTCCCGCACCACGGGGGCGCCGTCCAACAGCGGGGTGTGGACGTTGGGGTACTCATTCGAGATGTCGGGGAGCACGGCCGGCGGGATGAAGGACCAGAGCTCGTTGTTGGTCTGAGTGGTGACCCGATCTGCTGCCGAGGTCTCGGTGGGGTCGTTGGACGCCACCTTGAACGCGTGCAAGAGCCCATCGTTGGTCGAGGCGTACAGGACCAGGGGACGGTGCGCGGCGGCTTGGGCGAACACCTCGTAGGTTTCGTCGCGCAGGTTCTCCGTTGGGCGATTCACCAGGGCCGGTGTCGAGTGATAGATGTCGGCAATCAGGTTGCAGTCCGGGGTGCCGGGGTACCGACAACGATGGTGGCTGGTCAGGTTGTCGCCGCCGATGAGCCAGGTCAAATACCGGCTCGCACAGGCCGCCCTGTCCAGACCGTCGGTCGTGCAACTGGTGGTTGGTGCGTCGAACAGCGCTCGCTCGTCGACCGCCCCGACGAAGCTATTGACGTCGCCGTAGCGCAGGTTCCCAAAATGGGTCCCCACGCCGTCCGTCCAGGTACTGATGAGGTTCTGCCGGATACTGCGATCGGAGTGGATCCCACCGGTGCTGTCCCCTTCCACCGTGTAGAAGGTTCTCCCCGTGCTGCCCACCGCGTTGACGTTGGCTGCGAACTTGTCACCCTGGCTCTCGCTGATGTCCTGCGGCTTGGCGATCAGGGGAGCGGTGCTGTCGGCGTCCCCGCATTCGTCCGACTCCGTCGGTGCCGAGCATTCCCAGCGCTGACGCTCGATGATGCCTTCCCACAGGCCCCCACCCCCCGAGACGTGCTCTGTGGAGGCCGCGAACGTCGACCGTGGCTTGAAGGAGGTGAAGAACCGGAAGGAAGTGGAGGCGGTTGCCGAGGCAAACACGGGCAGGGTGCGGCTGGTGACCGGCGTCACTCGTGACAGCACGCTGCTGACAGCGCTTCGTAGCTCGTCCATGTTGTCGGCAAATATGGCCTGGCTCGTTCCGCCCTCGAAGGCGATGCGGTTGAGGGTACAGCAGGCCTGCAGCGCCGATTCTTCCGGGTAGCGGTGACACAACCCATTCTCGTCACTCAGCTGGAACTCGTCGAGGTCCGTCTTGCAATCGACGGTCGTCGTGCCGTCGGAAAGCGTCACCTGCGAGACGGAGAATCCAATGACGTAGGTCAAGACCTGACGGTGGGTGGTGTCGTCCGGATCGACGTTGGCCATGTCTTCGGCGATCTCGTAGTGCTGCTCGGGATAGGGGCATTTGCCCTTTGTCAGCGGGTCACTCAGCTCAGGGACCGCGCAGAGGTTACTGCTGGTCCGTAGATCCATGTTGGGCTCTCCATCCGAGAGCAGCAGGATCACGTTCTTGCGGCAACCACCGATCACCTGCGGGTCGCGGCTGGGGCTGAAATATTCCGTGCCGTGGCCGGTGCGATGGTCAAAGCTGTCGTCGTACCAGAAGAAGTCGCGCGCATCGCTGAGCATCCCGGTGATGGGAGTGGCGCCAAACGGGCGGGTTGCCAAAAGGACCCGCTGGATGTTGTCGTTGGTGACCGAAAGCTCGCTATTGTCACGCGGCCCAAAGGCGACCATGCGCCCTTCCCAGCCCGGCGCGGCTGCGTTTCGAGCGCCGACCTCGTAGTCCACCACGGGCTCGGTGCAGCCGGCGGGCTTGCCGGTGGCTGGCCCATTCGCCGTCAAGAAGTAACTCCAGGTCCCCGCCACGCCGGTGGATGGATTGGGGACGGTCCCGAGGACGCCGGTTCCAGCGTCGGCGAGGCTGTCGAAGGTCATCAGTCCGAACCGGATGTGCGAGGCGAAGCTGTCCATCAACCCATCAGGATTCTGGCTGAAGGTGCAGCCAGTGCCGGGGGCCACGCAGGGTACGGACGAAGCAGGAGGCTCGTAACAGAACGCGCCGTCCCAGTCGTAGGCGTTGCTGGGCAGGGTTCCGGGCCTGGGAGCACAGGCGCTGCTGACGATCCGATGATGGGGCGTCGAGTAGAGGTAATCGGTCGGATTGTTGCCGCCCAGGCTGTATTTGTCGTGGAAGCTCGAACCGGTTCGCTCGATTTTCTCACAGTGATAATCGCTGCTGGGGACGCTGCCGGTCAGCACTTCGACCAGCTCGATCCAGCGGCTCTTCTCACTGGAGCCGCTGATGTTGCAATTCGGGAACTGTGCCGTCGCCGACGAGGTAGAGGAGCGGTACTCCATGGAACCGGAGGTATCCACCAGCAGCATCACGTTGGGTAAGGGCGGATTGACGTCCACGGCCTGGTCGGCGGCAGCCGCAGGGGCCGCGGCGAACAGTGGTCCCAGGACGCCTGCGGCGAGACAACCTCCAATTCGAATTCTGCTCTTGGACATGGCGTCTCTCCTTCTTCGAACCGCTCACATCATGCCTGGGACGGTGACATTGGCGCGGATGGCTCGGATGCTGGCTCCCGTCGATGCTCCGTTGGCGGCGCACCAGTTCGTGTTGGCGGCAGTGGTTACCGGCCGAATCTGGGCCCAGGCATTGAACGTGAACTCGTGAGCCCCGTATCGGGCATCCTCGCCCGGAGGCGGGGCCGACTGATAGTCCTCGATGAACTCGAGCATGATGTTGCCCTCGATGGCGCGCGCCTGGCTGGAAGCACCGAGCATGGGTCCCAGGCTGCCCGGTGCGGCCGCGACCTGCTCGTCGAGCAGAGCCGTGGAGGGGGCCATCGAGACGACCCGGGCCCGCAATTCGTTGTCCAGAACCTTTCGGCAGGGCAAGTTGGCGATTCCACGGTTGCTGGGGCAGGTTTCGGTCCGCTCTTCCATCAACTCACCGATGGAGGTGGCGCGTCCCTCGGCCAACTCATTGGCTCCCATCTGTACCGCATAGACACCGACTCCCTCGGTCTGGGCGGACTGGCGGGCATACCCGGTGGCCATGTCGACCATGCTGGTGGTTCGGGCCGCGAACACCCCGATGGCGGTCAGCAGGGTCAGCACCATGACCACAACGAAGATGGCTGCACCTCGCTGTTGCGAGCGACCCAAGGGGGGAGAAGGTTGAAGGATTCGTTGCTTCATGGCCAGGTGATGCCGGCGTGGCGAGGGATGGCGATGTCGGCTTGCAGGGTGCGCACCCGGGCGAACGGCCCCGCTCCGGCCTCTCCCAGGGGGACACGGTACAAGGGGAGTCCGGCAGTTGGGGCCGGGCCGATGGGAGCGTCTCGATCCGGCTCCCGGGAGCGAATACTGAGTCGAGCCCGCACCATGCGAACCAACTGGGGAGTCTGACTGGTGCCGAGGACGGGCCCGGCCAGGGTGGTCACGTTTGCCGCGCCGAAATCGCTCAGTTGCAGGTCGGTGGCGGTGGTTCCGGCCAACTGCGCCACCTCGATACCAAACGCCAGGTCCACCGCGTACTCGGCGACGACCTCCGAGGAGTCGGCCACCACCGCACCATCGACGTCGAGTTCCTCCCGGACCAGCTCCATTCGCGATTCTTCGTAGGGGTTGTCGGCGCGAGATGCGAACAGCGGCGCGTAGTCACCGAACTCACCAGTGGGATTGGACTCGGCATCTTTGAGGACCGAGGCCAGCCGGTAACGGAGGATATTGACGACATTGACCAGCGTCGAGGCGCCCTTGACGCTGCACAGACTGGTGGCCCCGCTCGGAAGATTCAGTGCCGGCTGTTGGCCCAACTGGATGACCGCGGCGCTGCTGGTATCCACCCCCGCAATGCGGCCGAACTGGAAGCGGCCCGACTCGTTGACGATGTGCAGTGCTCGACCAGTGGGGAAGAGTCGGGTCAACAGGGTGCTGCGGGCTGTCACGTCCATGGTTCCGTAACCCAGGCGAGCCAAGGGGCCGATGTTGGTCTGCAGGGTCACGGTGTAACCAGAGCCCGTGCTCGCGAGTTGCACGTCGGCGGCAGGAAAGCGCTCCACACTGTTGTAGGCACCCGAGAGGATGATCTGCTGAGGAGAACGGCTCGCTGCCGATAACACCGAGTTGCCGGCGGCGCTGGCGTCGTCGAGGATCTGGATGCTGGACAGATTCTTCAGCCGCACCGGCCAACTCCCAGTACTGGAGGGATCCCCGCAGAACATGGGGTCCCGGATCAGGTTGGGTGTCGACAGATACCCGGCGCGCGCGATGTCGTTGCGCAGTCGCTCGAAGCCAATCACCGTGGACAGGGTTGCATCGGCCACCCGCGTTTCTCGCTGGTAGAAACGTGAACCATCCCGGGCCAAGGCGAAGACCACGACGGACACGACCAGTCCGCCCGTGACGGCCACCATCAGCTCGACCAGGGTGAAACCTCGCCGGCCGCGGCCGGGTCGGGTCGGGTCGGATGGTTGGGTTCCTGTGGTCATGGCTGAACCCTCACGGCCGCTGTCTGATATGCGAAATGGAAGTCGTCGATGGAAGCTCCCAGTGATGCAACGTCGCGGGAGGTACCGCAAAAAGCCGCCCCTTCGGTTCCCTGATAGCGAGGCCACACGACCCGCACCGAGGTGCGGATGAGACCCAGGGTGCCGGTGACCGGGTAAATGGGAACCAGCCGAATGTGAACACAGAAGCGAGCACTGGACAGGGCTCCATCCACCTGCTCATCGATTGGATTGCCCAGGGCGTCGAAGGCCGCTCCGAATCCCCGATTGGCGTTGTAGGCCGGGCGGATCCAGCTGGTCGTGGTCGCGACCTGACTCAGCCAGGCCGTGTTGGTGAGGCCCTGGCTTCGGGTCCACAAGGACGCGTCGGCGGCCAGCTGATCCGACCAGGCCTGAGCGACCCGGGTTGCGATGGCCAGACTCTTCGAATGCTGATTGGAGCTGACGGTGACTTTCTGCATGGCAATGATGCCGGCCACTCCGATGGCCAAGAGGGCCAAGGACATCATCAGTTCGACGATGGTGAAGGCACGGGACCAGGTGGTGGGGCGATTGGTCATGGCGACGTTTTGGCTCCTGCCGCCTCGAGACGCGCCTGCCCGTTGGGTAGAAGGACGACGCGCCGTTCCAGTCCGATGGGGTCGGTGCCATTGGGCAGCGTCCGATAGACCCGGACCAGAGGTACGCCCGTCATCGTGGTCAATGCGGTGGTGTCACCAGAGACACTGACGAAGGCCCTCCCGGCCGGGCTGTAACAGATTGCGACGCTGGCCTGGGCCGTCCCCGTTCCTGGCCCATCGAATTGCACCTTGAGACCCGAGGTCTGGGTGGTTGCGTCCAGGGTGAGGGAATCCACCACCTGGTTTCCGCCCAGTGCTGGAGGGACGGCGGCTGCTTGCCAGTTCGCCAACTGGCAGCTCGACGCCGGCAGACGGGCGCAATTGGTAGCGCCCCCTCGAATTGCCTCCCGGACGGTGAACGCATGGGCGCGTGTTCCGGAAGTGGTTTCATAACTCACCAGCACCGCACTCCCGCGGGCCAGGGCTCGTAGGCGGGCGTTCCGATACAGGTTGGCGATGTCCTGGGCAGTTCGTTGCGTCTGTCGGTCCTTCATCTCCTCGGCCAGGCTCGGCAGACCCAGCGCGGCCAGAACGGCGATGATGACCACCACCACCAACAGCTCAATCAGGGTAAAACCGCGGGCTCGGCCCGAGGCCACGCGGTGGAGTCGGTGAACACGGAGCTGCTGGTCCACGAACCGGTACAAAGCAAGGCACATGCCACTCGACCGATATGATCGATGACCAGTCTGGCGCTGATTCCACCCCGTTCGTTGAGTCAGGACTGCATGGTTTGCGATCCATTGGAAATCAATTCAAGGAAGCAGGATGGGCCGGCCCGTCGGGTTGGGACGGGGGGGGAAAGTGTCCGAGCTGGCTGGTCATGGGGCGAAGGCGCGATGTCGAGCCCACTGGTCAGAAGGACGGGGCTTCCATTTGCCAGCGCCGCCGTTGCGGTCTATTCCGCCATCCCCAACCCATCGCTCGCTTGGTCACGAAGGGACGACGATGAACACCAGGGTCCTCGGTGTCTGCATGATGAGCAGTCTGCTCGGGACGGTGGCTTGCAAGACGCAGGAAGCCGCCAAAGGCGAGGCTCCTCCGGCTGCCAGCCTAGCCCCGTCTGGGCTGTGCGACAGGGGTGGCGGTGAGCTGACCGACCCCCCGTCAGCCGCGATTCTCGTCCGAGCCGCGGGTAGCTACTGCCTCGACCCGAATTCGCCGATCCGAGCCTATGGCAAGGACGCCAAGCGCACGTTGGAGCAGGTCTGCACGGAGCTGGTGGACGGTGAGTGCGAGGTCTATCGGTATTACGGGATGGTGCGCGTCGTGTCGGTCCGCTACGTCGACGGGGGCGGCACGCCGGGTTCCATTGCGGTGCGCCTATCGCTATTCGACTCCGCGGAGCGGGCCTTCGGCTTCTTCGGGCGTCGGGCGGTGGCTGATTCTGACGTGACCCAGCTGTCTGCCAAGCCCCTGAACGCGGGGGCCGCGGGTGCCATCGGCGCCGGTGTGGCGTACGTGTGGCGAGGTCGCTATGTGGCCGAGCTGGCCTATTCCAACGAAACCGAGGCTCCCGAGGCCCTTCGTGCCTCCAGTCTTCGCGTCTTGCCGGCGTTGGCGCAAGCCCTGGGTGAACGAACTCCCGGCGAGATGGCCCTGCCACCGGTGGCGCGCTGGTTGCCCGAGGCCTCTCGGATCCCACTGGCAGTGGTGATGGAGACCGAGAATGCGCTGCAGATCAACGGGACAGGCCCCGGAGTCTTCGGCTACTACCTGAACGACAACAAGCGGTATCGCGTTCTGGTCATGGAGCGTCCCAACGAGCCGGCCGCCAGCGACGTGCTCAAGACGCTCAGGCGAGTCGAGGGTGCACGCGAAAGCAAGGGCCCTGCTTTCACGACGCTGTCCTTCGACCTGCCGCGCCCCTCCCGCGACGGAGCCAAGATCGGCTGGGTCGTAGGTCGAACGGCGAACATCGTCATCGGTGTGGGCGACGACGATTCGGGACCGCTATCGGATCCTCCCAACGCTCCGTCACCCCAATCCCTTTCCGTTCAGGAAAAGACGGAGAAACTGAGCTCCATTCTGCGCGACATCGCCCAACGATACGCCAGGCCAGGGCAAAAATAGCCCATTATTTCTACCAGGAAACCCAGTGGACTTCGACCTTTGCGAATCACATCGTATCCTTAGAGCCAGCGTCCGCGAGTTCTGTGAAAGAGAAGTAGCTCCGCTGGCACGAACCTGGGACCGCGAGCAGAGGTTCCCCACCGAACTGGTTCCCCAGTTGGCGGCCATGGGGCTTCTGGGCATCAATGTCCCCGAAGCCTACGGGGGCTCGGAGATGGACACCCTTGCCTACGCGCTGTGTGTGGAGCAGTGTGCCAGGGTTGATGGTTCGTTGGCGTTGACCGTGGCCAGCCACAACGGGTTGGGTGTCGCCCACGTGCTTCGTTTCGGTACCGAGGAGCAACGCCAGAGGTACCTGCCCCGAGCGGTCCGCGGCGAGTGGTTGGCGGCCTGGGCTCTGACCGAGCCCGGGGCGGGCTCGGACGTGGCCGGTCTGCGGACGACAGCGCGTGCTGAAGGGTCGAAATGGGTTCTCAATGGCACCAAGACCTTCATCACCCAAGGAACGGTCGGGGGGTTCTGCGTGGTCATGGCCAAGACGCGACCCGACGGGAATCCCTATCAGGCCCTGACTGCCTTCGTCGTCGAGCACGGGACCCCGGGGTTCTCGGTCCGTCCGGGTCCGTCGAAATACGGGTGTCGGGCCAGTGACACTGCTGAGCTGACCTTCGAAGAATGCTGCATTCCCGACACTCAGCGTGTGGGTGAGGTGGGCGCGGCCTTCTACGACACCATGAAGATCCTGGACCGCGGCCGCATCTCGATCGCTGCCATGGCTTTGGGGCTGGGACGTGGGGCCCTTTCACGAGCGTTGCGATACGCGGCTGACCGTCGCGCCTTCGGCCGTCCCATTGCTGCCAACCAGGCCATCCAGTGGAAACTGGCCGATGCCCACACTCAGCTGGATGCCGCGGAGCTCATGATCCTTCGTGCGGCTTGGCTCTGCGACCAGAAACGACCCTTTGCCGTGGAGGCAGCCACTGCCAAGCTCTTCGCCAGCGAAGTGGCAACTCGGGTCTGCAACGACGCCGTGCAGATTCACGGTGGCTACGGATACATGGCGGACTACGAGGTCGAGCGTTTCCTGCGCGACGTCAAGATCTGCGAAATCGGCGAGGGTACCAGCGAAATCCAGCGACTGGTCATCGCCCGTCACCTCCTGGGTCGCTGAGGGAGCTGTCCTATTCGGTGCGCAGGATCACGTGGTATCCGAAGGGGGACTCCACGACGTCGGAGATCTCCCCCACCTTCAGGCTGAAGGCTGCGTCAGCGAACGGCTTGACCATGGCTTGATGAGCGAACCGACCCAGGCGGCCTTCTCGAGCGGCGGCACCCGGCTCGTCCGAGTACTCGGCGACCAGGTTGGCGAACGGCTCCCCGGCCTTGGCTTTTGCCAGCGCTTCGTCAGCTCTGGCTCGGGCTTCTGCCTTGGAACGGGTAACGGAAGGACCTGCGGACTGGGCGCCCGCGTACTGAATCAGCAGATGGCTGGCGGCGATCTCTTCGGGGGAGTCAGCGGGTAAGGCGTTGGTGGGTTCAATCCGTTCCCGAGTGGCAGCACGCGGTGCGTGGCCCGGTCCCTCCAGGGGGGTGACCACGCATCCTGCGGCCAGTCCACACAGGCACAGTCCCAGTAGCCAACCCCTGAACCGTGGTCTCATGATGCTCGGTGGGGAAGAGACGACGACGTTGGCAACAACGACGTACCCTGTTTGGCAGCCGGGCCCTCGGAGCCCAAGGCGAGGGCCAGGCCGTACACGCCTGCGGCCAGAATGACCCCCAGAGTGAGCCAAGCGGCCCAGTCAGGCGTTTCGGCAATGACGCGACGAGGCCGCACGCGCCGTGCGGAAGTGGTGGGACGTCGGTGGTTCCTTGGATCGCGCTTAACTGGTTCGGCCATGATGATTGTCCTGATTGGTCTAGTCCGTGATTTCCGCCCAAGCGTTGCCGAGCACCGGCTCGTCACGGCCCTCGACTCGCACCGAGAGAGCTACGTGCTGGGCGTCCAGGTTCCATCCCTCGGTCACGATGACCTCTCCGGGCCAGACCGGCTTTTTGAACTGAGCGTGCAAGCCCGAAAGTCGATCTGCCTGGCCCTGGCAGGCCCCCGTTATCACCGCCCGCCCCACGAAGCCGAACGTACAAAGACCATGCAGGATGGGCCCCTGGGCGAACCCCAGCTTCTCGGCGAACTCGCGGTCGATATGCAAGGGATTGGGGTCTCCGGAAAGGCGGTACAGGGCAGCCTGTTCGGGCAACGTGGCCTGTCGCATCTGGAAGTCCGCCGGGCGATCCCGAGGGATCTCGTACTTTTCGGGGCGAGGTCGACGGGGGCCGCCGAAACCGCCTCCTTCCAGTAGGATAAGGGACCAGGTGGTCTCGAACAGAAGCTCCCCGCCCAACCGCGTCTCGGTGGTGGCGACCAACTCGACCATTCGCTTCAGATCATAAAGACCACTCAGGCGCGCCGTCGTCGACAGCTCGCCCTCGGGGGGAATGGGGCGATGGATCCGGATGGATTGGCCACCATGCACCAGGTTGGCAAAGGTGGCTCCTACCTTGGCGACGACCTCGAACAGGGGAGCAAAGGATGGAATCACGCCGAAGGTGGGATAGACCTTGGGCCCTCGGGCCTCGTATAGGTAGTCGATCTCGTTGATCTGCGCGCCGATGCCCAAGGCATAAAGTGCCGTCTTGTGCCAATCGACCTTGAAGGAATGCGGGCCCGTCGTGTATCCAATCTGTCCAACGTCGATCTGCATTCCCTCTTTCCTTTCGGGTGGCACACGGTTACCGGGCCGCCGGCCCTTCGTCAACGTCACTCGGAGCCGAATCGCGAATTTCAGTGCAGGCTGCAGGATTTCCCATTGACCCGATGCTGACCAGCTGGACCGGCCACGGCCTGCGGGACTGGGCGGTGGGCTGGGCGTTGCTTGCCCCGACCGTGTTCCTGGTTCCGGCTTTCGGGTTGCGCGCCCTGCCTGGGGCGGCGCGGGTTGCGCTGGGGCTCGGGTTGGCCGCCTGTGGACTGCCCGGGCTGCAGACCAGTCCCAAGCTCCCTTTTGAGTTGGCGGTCGTGGTTGGACTCTTGCGTGGGCTGCCCATCGCGTTGGTGGCGGCCACTGCTTTATGGGCAGCCAGCATGGCGGGAGGGCTCATCGACGACTTGCGAGGCGGGCGGGACACCGTCTCCATGCCCGTTCTCGGACCCGACGGCACACCGATTGGGGTTCTGTTCGGACTCGTTGCTGCCATTGCCTTTCTCACGACGGGTGGTCCGGCACGCGTCATGAGCGCCCTGCTGTTGCCCTTCAGAGCCCAGGGGCATTCCCTTCAGGCGGTGGCCAGAACGTTGGCGTCGGGGATTGAATTGGCCGTGGCTATCGCCGCTCCGATCGTGGTGGTCCTGTTGTTGTTCGAAATCGCCGCGGTGCTGGTGGCGCGGGCCGCGACTCCGGCACCACTGCAGAGCACCATCGCCCCGCTCCGGGGGCTTGTGGTTCTTGCGGTGCTGGCGGTGGTGATGGAGCGCATCTTCGTGCTGCTGGTGCAGGTCGCGGGGGCCGCCCCTTGATGTCAAGCGGTGCTCCTGCCTTGGTTTGGTGCGGCGCAGTCACGGACGCCGGCCCCAAGCCGGGTGGTTCGAGCGGCGCGGTGCAGAGCGCTGGCGCAGTCACGGACGCCGGCCCCAGGCCGGGTGGTTCGAGGGGGCGCGGTGCGGAGCGCTGCTGCTACAACGACACTCGGTAGGTGAGGGACATCCCCACCACTGTGGAGATCGTCCTGCCGCTAAGCGACGCCTCATCTCCCAGGGCATTGGTGGCGGGTTCACGGGGCAACGACCAGAACGCACAGCGCAAGCTGCCGCCCAGTCGCCAGTTGGCTGCCAGCGGATAGGAGGCCCCCAGGGCCCCGCCCAAGACCAGACCCTCGGTGCGGACGGTGGAACCCCGCGGCCCCAGCAGGGCTTGGTCGGTGAGATGCGCTTGGGAAAGGAAGGTGTCTCGCACCACGACCAAACCGCTGGTCGCGCCCGCCCAACCCTCCCAGGTTGGCGACGACCAGAGGAAGAACCGAACCGTGCCCTCGACCAGGAGATACTGTCGGGAATGCTCCCTTTCCAGGTCGTCGGGTTCCGCGGCGGGGGTGTCCGCGGAGGGGAACAGGCCCGCTGTCACCCCGGCTCCCGCCGCCAGGAGTCGATTGGCTCGGAGCAGCTGCCACACCTCGGCCATCATCGCCATGTCGCCGGTCGTGCAGCGGTCCTCGGCGCGGTTGCTGCAGAGTTTGGCAAAGGGCAACGCCAGTACGCCGATGCCGGCCTCCGCCAGCCCCACGGCCCGGTCGAAGTCCTGGTTGGCAGGACCGTGATTCTGCGCGAGCCCCGCTCGGGGAACGACGGTGACCGCCACCAAAATCAACGCACCCCATCGATTCACGGTGTTTGCTCTCCAGAGGGTGAACCATAGCGGCGAGTTCGGTTGTCGTCGATGGAACCCAGCAGTAGGCGAGGCAGACAGGAGGCCAGGGGGAGCACAGACCGCGAGGGCTCGAGGTCACGCAGGAGCCTGAGCAGGGAACTGCCCCAGGCGGTGGCGTCTTCGGCGCGCCGCTCGGGGGATTTGTCGAGGTGTGTCAGTACGAATGTGGCTAGGGCCTCGGGTACCTGGAGTCCAGAGTCCAAGGCCGGCACGGGGGCTTCGACATGCTGCATCAACACGGATACCGCGGATGGCCCCGAGAAGGGGGGATGTCCCGCCAGACACTCGTAGAGCACGGTGGCCATCGAGTATACGTCGCTCCGAGGTGTTGCGGTTTCCCCGCGGGCTCCCTCGGGCGAGATGTAGCGAGCCGTACCCACCACATCGCCATCCCGGGTCAGCTCCGCCGCTTCGTGATTCGCAAAACGCGCCAGGCCGAAGTCCAGCACCACGACCCGACGCATGTCGGGAAAACCCGGCGCCAACATGATGTTCTCCGGCTTCAAATCCCGGTGAACGATGCCCATCTGGTGGGCCTGGCCCACGGCATCAGCAACAACCAAAAGGATTGGAATTGCAGCCTTCCATGGCAGCCTGCCTCGTTCCAGCAGACAGGCTCGAAGCGAAATCCCATCGACGAGTTCGGACACCAGATAGGCTTCACCCCCCACGCCCGGAGCGGACGCCTCGACCTCACCGGTAAGCAGCGGCTGCGCGATGGCGGGATGCACCAGTTGTCCCACAGCGCGTGCCTCGCGATGGAAGCGCTCCCTGGTCTCGCGGATCTCCATCTGGCGTCGGTGAATGATCTTGACCGCGACGGAACGGTTGAGGTCACGTTGATGGGCCTGGTAGACACGCCCGGTTGCACCGACCCCGATCAGGCGCAAAAGGACGAACGTCTTGGCTAGCACCAGGCCAACGTACGGATCGTTGGTCTGCTCAGGTGACGCCGCAGGGAGCGGGGTTCCATCGATGGGACAGAAGCGGCCTCTGCCGGACAACCGACGCTGGCAGGTTGGGCATACCCGGAACGCGTCACTCATCGTGACCAGGGACGCTAGCATGGCTGGCCGGCGAGATCGGGCCCAACGGCCGTTCTGTTCGTCGCAACCAACCTCGAAGGCGCCAGATTGGGGTACGCAGGCGACTCACCCCGTACTACGCTCCGCGCCCCGTGGTTCCCCGAGTCCGTCGGCCATTCTCAGGCTGCTGTGATCCATGCCCCGCGAAACCCGCGGAAGCCCGGTGTCATGCGGCGAGCGGTGCAGGCTCGGAAGGAAGGCACAAGTGAGCCGCTCGCGAGTGGCCGACGGGCCAGTAGCCGAGCCGGGTGCCGCGGAGGGAGGCCAGACGGTTGCGTCCACCGCTCCCATCAACGATGACGCGGGGATTCGGGTGCAGGTCCCGGGCTTCGAGGGCCCTCTCGATCTGCTCCTGCATCTGATCCAGGAGCATGAGCTGGACATCCTGGACATCCCCATCGGTTTTATCACCGAGCGCTATCTCGAATACCTGGAGTTGATGCAGGAGCTGAACATCGACGTTGCCAGCGAGTACCTGGTGATGGCGGCGACGCTGGCCCACATCAAGTCACGGATTTTGCTCCCCTCCGCCCCCCCCGACGAGGAGGACGCGGAAGGCGACGAGCTGGATCCTCGAGCAGAGCTCATCCGGCGTTTGCTCGAGTACCAGAAGTACAAGCTCGCGGCGGCTGAGTTGTCGGGTCGCCGCGTCTTGGGGCGGGACGTGTTCGGACGCGTCGCCGCGCCCGACGAGGCGGCGGGGCTGGCCCCCTTGGCTTCCGGGAGCTCCTTCCAACTGCTCGAGGCTTTTCGCCGGGTGTTGGCGCGTGCCAAGACGGTCGTCGATCACGAGATCGAGCTGGATCGCCTGTCCATCAACGAGCGGATCAACCAGCTGGTGGACTTGTTGCGCCCCCGTGGGCGGATGCCCTTCGAGGAGCTCTTCTCGGGACAGAGAACCCGACCCGAGCTGATCGTGACCTTCCTGGCGCTGCTGGAGCTGACTCGTCTCCGCATGACTCGCCTTTATCAGGAATCGCCGCTAGCACCGATCACGGTGGAGTTGGCGGTCTGTGAGGAGCCAGTGGAGACGCCGAGCCCCTCTGATTCACAACCGACAGCCCCTGGGTCACCGGTCGATGGGGCCGTCCCAGCGTCGGACGAGTCGGAGGCGAGGGAATTGGACGGGCAAGCGGAAGGGGCCGTTCCAGCGAAGCCCGGGGTCTCGGATGCCGTCGTAGCGCCGGACGAGTCGGAATTGGACGGGCCAGCGGAAGGGGCCGTTCCAGCGGAGCCCGGGGTCTCGGGTGCCGTCCCGGCGTCGGACGAGTCGGAGGCGAGGGAATTGGACGGGCAAGCCGCCCCGAACAGGACAACGGAGCCAGTCTGAGATGGCGAGACAGAACCCCAAAAAGCCGAACAAGGCGCCGGTGGCCCGCGGTGGCAACCAGAAGACCACTCGTAGTCCGGCCAAGTCCATCCCCCGCGTCAAGGCGAAACCGAAGCAGAAGGCAACGCCCACACCTCGCGCCAAGAAGGCTGTTCCCGTGGCTGCGGTCGAGCCGCAAGATGACCTGCCACTGGAGATCCTGGACGAGATCCTGACCGACGAGTTGCCGAGCCCCGCGCCGGATGCTCCAGCGGATGAAGGTGTCGACGGTTCGTCGACGGCAGAGGTGCCTGCCCAGGACGTTGAGCAGGACCAGGACCAGCAAGCGCCGGCCCCATCCGAGGATCCAGGGCTCCCAGAAGAGGGGCCTGAAGCGGTGTCGGAGCAGGCATCTGCTGCGCAGGAGCAGGAACCCGAGCTAGCCCTCTCCGAGGGCCCCGACATCATCGAGGCCATCGAGGGTGATCAGCTGGATGCGCTCGATCCCGTCGATACCGCCCGTTATCTCAAAAACGTGCTGGAGGCGATCCTGTTCGTCAGTGAAAAGCCCCAGGGTCTGCGCGAGCTGTCCAAGGCCTCCAATATCGACAAGAAACGAGTCAAGGAGCTGCTCGACGAGCTGGCTCTCGAGCTCAAGGATCGCGGCATCACGGTCGAGGAAGTCGCGGAGGGTTATGTCCTGCGCACCAGCGCGAAGGTGGCTGAGTACGTGCGGGCCTTCTTGGAACAGAAGCCGGTACGATTGTCGCGCGCGCAACTGGAGACGCTGGCCATCGTTGCGTACCGCCAACCCATCACCCGCCCCGAGATCGACGACATCCGTGGGGTTGACTGCGGACCCGTCCTCAAGGGGTTGCTGGAGAGGGATCTGGTGCGGATCCTCGGGAAGAAGGACGAACCCGGGCGCCCCATCCTCTACGGGACGACCCAGGCCTTCCTGGAACTGTTTGGCCTCGGATCGCTCCAGGAGCTTCCCACGCTCAAGGAGTTCACCGAGCTGAGCGACGAGTCACGACGGGATTTCGAGACAGAGATCGGCGAGGCCGCTCCCGTAGATCTGAGTGCTTTGGGTCTCGTCGAGGAGCCCGCAGTCGGTGATGCACCGTCCATTCCCTCCGGCCCGACGACCTCCGAGTCGGGCTCGGAGCCCGAGTCCGTCGCGGCGTTGGGGGACCCCGCGCCGGGAATGCCTGCCTCGGAGGCCGAACCTTCATCGCTCGCCGGGCCCGAGGACGACGAGGGCGACGAGGACGACGAGGACGACGAGGACGACGAGGGCGACGAGGACGACGAGGACGACGAGGACGACGAGGACGACGAGGACGACGAGGACG
>CAZYKT010000036.1:0-59085 GCA_964648165.1 uncultured Polyangiaceae bacterium
TCTGACGCCACTATCGCTACCCCTTTCCCCGGGGTGCGCGAAATCGAGGATAAGTGCACGAGCTGTGCCACCTCCACCAACGCACCCACGGCGAACGACACGAGCGCAAGAACCCATGCCTCGATTCGAAGCACGACTCGCAGTGCTGCGTAGACCAGGATCACGGCCAACACATCGCCGCCATAGGGCCGAATGAGCGCGTCCCTCGCGTAGAGCGCGATGAAGACCTCGACCCCGAAAACCAGCAGAACCCACTTGATGGGCCTGGGCTCGAAATGGAACATTGGAAAGAGCATGCCACAGCCAATCGAAGAGTCTGCGGTATCGCTGGTTTCAGGCCTGAGCTTGCCACGGACTCGGTACTCCGGGCCGAGGGTTGGGCTGAACCTGCTGGGGGACACCGAGCTCGAGCAGCTGCGCAGTCTCGTGCCCCCGGAGGAGGTCTTTGGGATCCGGAAGGCACCCCCGCCTCTGTCACCTCACTGAACTGCCAGACTGGACGCTGCGCGCACACGGGAGTCTCGAACCAGCCTTGTATGCCGCCTCATCGATTGCTGCGCGCCTGGATGCCCCAGCAAGTCAGCCGGAGATCCTCGAGACCAATGGCGCAGGTGCCACGAGCCCCGGCGGTGATCGCAAGATAGGTTCCTTCCGGTGGCGAAGCCTGGCCCAAGGTGTTGCTGCCCCAGCAGGCGATGGTTCCATCCGTGCGAAGGCCACAGCTGTGGGAGCCCTCGCTGACCTCTTCGCCTGTTGGATAGCTGGACCCGGTGACCACCTCAGTGAAGGTCCCTTCCGGCGGCGAAGCCTGGCCGTAGTCGTCGTTGCCCCAACAGACCAAGCTGCCATCCTCCCGCACGGCGCAACTATGAGTGTCCCCCACGGCAATGGACGAGAAAGCCCCTTCTGGGGGTGAGGCCTTGTCGTCATCGTTCTCACCCCAACAGGCCAGGGTGCGATCGGCGCGAATCGCGCAGCCGTGGTCCAAGCCTACTGCAACTTCGGCGAATTGACCTTCAGGTGGAGGCGGGAGCGTCGAAGCCAAGTGGCCCCAACAGGCAATGTGCTGCTGGGTGTCGACGGCACAGCTATCGAGGAGCCCCGCGGAGAGGGCCGTGAAGGTTCCCTCGGGCGCCGCCAGCTGCCCGCCGTCAAGTCCCCAACAGGCGATGGTTCCATCATCCCGGAGTCCGCAGCTGTGGTCGTTGCCCACCGTCACGGTCGAGAAGCTTCCCTCTGGCGGCCTGGTCTGCCCCCAGCCGTCATTGCCCCAGCAGGTCAAGGTCCTGTCGCGACGGATGGCACAGCTGTGCGAGCCACCCGTGGCAACGGAGAGATAGGATCCCCCCGGTGGAAGGCTCTGACCATGGGTGTCGTCACCGGTGCAGGCGATGACACCATCCTCTGTTATCCCGCACATGGCGTTGATGGCTGCGGCGATGACCGAAAATGTCACTTGGGGGAGGTTGGCTGTGTCAGCAGGTCTGGAGCCCCAGCAGGTGGCGGTATGGTCGGCGAGGATGCCGCAGAATTGGTCGATGCCACTGGCGATGGCCAGATAGGTTCCGGACGGTGGCGAGGCGTCGGCGGAGCTGCTGTTTCCCCAACAGACGACCGAACCATCGGCATCTAGTCCACACGTCGTCGGCGAGCCGACAGACACCGTCGATCCGGCGGCGATAGCGGTGAAGACATCGTCGGGGGGCAGAGCCTCGCCGTCATCGTTCCTGCCCCAACACGCCGCGGTACCGTCGGCGTGCAGTCCGCAAGTGTAGTGTTTCCCTGCCGAAATTGCGACGAACTCGCCTTCCGGCGGCGAGGCCTGGCCGAATTCGTCGTCTCCCCAACACGTCACGCTCTTGTCACTGGCAAGCGCGCAGCTGTGCCCGCTGCCCGCCGAGACCGCGACGAACTCGCCTTCCGGCGGCGACGCGTCGCCCTGCCAGTCGTGACCCCAACAGGCAAGGGTGTTGTCGGTGCGGATGGCGCAACCGTGGCCGTTGCCCACCGAGAACGCCAGGAAGGTTCCCTCCGGGGCCTCGCACTGATGTTGGAAGTTGAGGCCCCAGCAGGCCAGGGTTTGGTCGTCGCGAAGAGCACAGAAATGGTACGAGCCTGCATCGATGGCTTGGGGCCCGATCTCGCAGTGTTCTCCTGAGTACCCTGGCCGGCAGTCGCAGGCGGCATGACCTCGATGCTCGAAGCACTCGCTGCCATTCTGACAGGGGTTGGGTTCGCACTCGGGTGGAGCCCCACCCATGCCCTGGCCACCGCTTCCTCCGGAGAGATCTCCTCCCGTTGGTCCTGTTCCCGCAGTCACGGCACCTGCGCTCCCACCGCTTGCGCCCCCTCCTCCGCCGGCCGGTGCGCCACCGAGGGTGCTGCCGCCCGTGCCGCCGTTGCTGCCGCCCGTGCCGCCGCCTTGGCCGGATCCACCATTCGAGCCGCCCTGACTCGCTCCCCCCGGACCCAGACCACCCGAGGAGGTACCGCCCGAGGACGCCCCCCCGATCAGCGCCCCACCCGTTGTTGCGCCACCCCGACCAAACCATCCGCCGCCCGCCTCGACGATCCTGCCACCGACCCCCTCGCCTCCAAAGCTTCCACCGAAACCGCTCCCCCCTTGACCGCTCCCACCATTCTCGGAGCCTGCGTCCACTGAAGCTCCGCCCAGAGCACCGCCCCAGCTTGCGCCCGCGAGTTGATCGCCACCGCCCTCACCCTCCGCCTCGGTGTCCTCATTCGACGTGCCCGCTTCGGCTGCTTCACCGTTCGACAACCCCGAACGCCCGCCGCAGTCGAGCAACAGGCCCGCAGAGCCCAGGGCCATGATGTGGAGGATTCGACGTATTGCCGCGGATGGCGAGACCATGAGCATGGTCTATGCAAGAACGCGGATTCTATCCACCCCGAAAGGCGTCAATCATCGATTCTTGCATGCTTTGCCCCTGGCCAGCACACTGGAGCTTCGGCCCTGCCCCGGTAGTCCTTCATGCCACCCGATGCTCCCGGTCACCGTTGCTCGGGTCCTTCAGCCACTGCAGCACGTCCTGCGTGCCTACGGTTTACGGCGAATCATCTGGGGCCCGGTCACCGAGGAAGGAGACCTTCAATGGATAATGCTCCGGGGTGCGCTCGAGACGATCTTCGCCTGACTTGGGTCGTGCTCTGCGCGACCACGGCTTGACCCGCCTTGCAGCTCCGAGCCTCGGGGCTATCCATGACGGCATGAGTGGGCCCCAGGGACCCATCCACACCGGCCACGAGTCATATCGCGACCACGACCTTCCACCCAGAGCGCCATCTCAGGAGCGTGGGGCCGCCCGGATCGTCCTGTTCCCAATCCACGAAGTGGTCTCGTTCGCTGATGCTAGAAATGTCGGATCTGGTGACAAGGGCAACTGGGTTCCGATCGGCATGGAGGCTGGCAAGGGCTACGCGTTGTGGACCAATGGGTTTCGATGGAAGGGCCATGTCTACCCGTTCGGTCCAGTAACCCAACGTCGGTATCGGCCCCATGCAGGAGGGGATGCGGTTCGTGATTGCGGACGAGTGAAGAACGACCGACAACTCACACTGGCAACAGGCCCTGGACGGGGCTAGGAACGCCCCCATGCGTTTCGGGATGGATTGGGTGAAAAGGGGTCTCGGCTGGGTGGTGCGTGTGGGCGGCCTGCTGGCGCTTGGTTGCGGCGACGGGCAGAGCGGTTCGAACGCGCAGCAGCCCGAGCAATCCCCCATGCCCGGGTTGGTGGTTCCGCTGCTGAGCTCCTACGTCAAATGGGACTATCATGTCTTTCAGGGCCTGGATGACCATCCCCGATTCGAGATGGTGGAGCTCATGCTCGACGACGCGCACAGCGATGACCCTCTCGCCTGGGTCTTCTTTACCGAACGAGCGGCACCCAAGCGGCAGTTCCACTATACGAACCGTGCGGAGCATGCCGAGAGCCTCTCTGCCACTTCCAGTCCCGAGACGCGAATCGTCCACACCACACCCATCGAGGTGACCTGGGAAGAGCAAGAGGATGGGCGCTTGGCCTTCCATGTCGAGCTGTCCACCGAGGACGGTGCGGTGCGTTGGGACGTGCTCAGCACCGGTGCACCGAACGGCGACTACGCACAGTTGATCAGTCAGTCCGGGCACGACCTGGCTGGGGGGATCCTGGTGATGTACCTGCATGATACGGTCCTCATCGACCCTTCGACCACCCTGGTCCAAGGGGGCCAGACCTGGCCGAGTACGGTTTGGCAAGAGAAGAGCAGTGCCTACTTCACTGCCTACAATGGGGCGGTTTCTCCCAGATTGGGGCATGGCTATTTGGTGTCCGGCGAAGCAAGCTACCGGCTCCTATCCAAGCCTCGGAGCCTCGAGGTTGCAGAGGGCTGGCGCTACGAGTACCAGGATGAGCGTGGGGCTGAAGAGCAGCACTTCACCATCGAGGAGCGTCAAGGCAACATGCTCAAAGTGGCTGCCGGCCCCTTTGGCTTTGCCTACGAGACCGTTGAGACGGGGCTTTCACTTCGGAGCGTTGGGGTTACGGACGAGGACGGTGGCCTACTGGTTCGGTTCGAGCCGCCGCTTCCCGATCTCGAGCACCAAGAGCCCGGGTTCGTTGGCGAAGTCTCTTTTGCTGTCGACATCGACCAAGTCGTCGACGTCATCACGGGAAAGGTATTGGTAAAGGTCGAGGCTGCGGATGCCATACAGCTGTTGCTGTCGCCGGAGCAGCCGTCCTGGGCCGTCACCAACCCAATGCGGATCTCGATTGGCTGGAACGAAAACGGCTACGAGGTTCGAAGCCAGACCTGAGATCCGAAGCGCCTGGACGGAGCTCGAGGTAAAGGCTTTGGATTGCCTCGGCTCCCGCGTTTCTGGCCATCGCGAGACCCCGAAGGCAAATAGCCCAAAAAAAAACCACGGTCGCGGAAGGAGTGCCCCGTCGCGGCCCAGCTGTTCAATCGGATTCGTGAGGGGGCCCGACACCAGGCCAGCCAGCACCAAGCTGTCCGGTTGGGCGAGGGTCAGGGTTGCCCGCCTCGATCCTTCGCGGGAGGAAGCGATGTGGGTTGGTCCGAAATCGGGGAGTGCGACGGCGAACCCGTACGGTTCGAGCACGGGCTCAACAAGCCCCCGCCACCTCCCTGATTTCTCGCACGGTCCTCTCCATCTGATCTGGCGAAAGATACACGTGAGGAGCCAGTCGGAGGCGGTCCAGCCGTACTCGCGCGACAATCCCCCGCTGGCTGAGGCGATTCGCGAGATCTCCACTCTCGACGCCGGGCCTGCTCACGGAAAGAATGCCACTCTGTGGCTTTACACCATGACGGTATGCCGATCGAAATCCCAACCGTGCAAGACCCTGCCAAAGCACCGAGGTCAGCTCCAAGATTCGCCCGGAAATCGAGGAGAGTCCCAGTCCGCAGAGAAAATCGAGGCTAGCATCGAGATAGACCCAATCGTTGTAGTTAGCGGTGGAATAGGCGTACCGATCGATGGTGGTCCGCATTTCGGTCTGGTAGGGCAGATACGAGGTTGGCTCGGCCACGGACTCCGTTCCCTTGAAGGGCATCCGGAGCTTCGCGAGAGTCTGGGGATCGATCACCAGACCTGCCAGCCCCAGGGGCCCCAGCAACCACTTCCACGCCGAAAAGCAAAGGACAGCAGGAGCAATCGAAGCAAAATCGATCTGCACCATCCCCACCCCTTGCGATCCGTCCACAATCAGGAGGATATCCCGCTCATGGCATATCCGAGCGATCTCGGAGATTGGTAGGGGCATTCCCGTACACCAGTGGACCACGGACAGGGCAACCACCTTCGTGCGTGGCGTCAGGCAAGCCTGGAAGGCCTCCAGGAATTCCTCCGGAGTGTCGGACATGGGAATGGATGAGAGCTCGACCCCCCGTTCCCCCCACACCTCCCAAGGATAGACGTTGCTTGGATACTCGTTCTCGAGCAGGAGGATCTGGTCACCCTCGGCCAGCCGCAACCCGAGCGAGACCATGGTCATGCCTTCGGCAGTGTTGTGGATGAGCGCGATTTCGTGAGGTTGTGCGGAGATCAAGCGGCCCAGCTTCTGCTTGATACTGGCCAGCAACACCTGCGGCCCCAACTCTCCGCCACCAGGACCGATGTCACACATCTGGGCAAAGTGCTGCTGCATGCGGGCGGCAATGGGGCGCCCGGTCGGCGTGACCCCGCAGTTGTTCAGCCAGATCTTGCGGACGTTGATGGGATACGCATCGTACGCGACTTGCCAGTCCATGGTCCGAACCCTAGTCGAACCAACAGACACAGCCACCCACACCGAGGCGCCATCTGGCGAAGCCTATTGCCAGCCAGCGTTCTCCGGGCCGCCGGTCGGCACAGCGTGTCGCTGCTCCAGGTAGGATTGGAGCCTTCGAGCTTTGTCTCTCAGGTACTCGAGGCCATGCTTGTCCGTTGTCTCGTGAGTTCGGCTCGCCCGGGCGACAATCGGCCGCAAGACGCTGATGGCGCAAGAGTGACACCGGTGCTCCTTGGTTGGTTTGCTGAGCCCAATTGAGCCAAACCGAAATGTGGAAAGCCAACTCGGATTGAAAGCCTGGGTTGTCCGCGCCGCTAGGCGGTGCTCCCCTCCGACGGCAAAAGAAACGCCGCCGTGGCGTACAACCACACCGCTATCCCGAGTACCGCGCTGAAGCCGAAGAGAAGCGAAAGCACGAGGGCCAAGGTGCCGGAAAGGACGCTGGTTGCGCCGTTGATCGCCCAGTAAAAGCTCCGGTCCGCTCCGTCGGAAAAGCGCATCCCGAGCGGCAACAGTAGTCCCATGGGAAGACCCAGGGTGAACACGGTTGCAAAGGTGAGCGCCACCCGAACCCAAAAGCCTGAAGCCTGAGTAGCCGGTACCACTAACCACAAAAAGCCGAAGCAGAGGATTGCCACCAAAAGCGGTACCAAGAGGGCCGAGGCACGAACATGGCGTTCTGGGATCCGCCCAGAAATGCCCGCTCCGATACCCGCGCCGAGCAGGAGCGAGCCCAAGACCACGGTGGTCGAGTAACTCGGATGGCCGAGATAGATAGTCAAACGTTGAATGAGAGGGATCTCCACCAACAGGAACGCGATGCCGAGCGTGGCGAAGAACCCAGTGCGCTTCACCCAGCCTGCCTGGCGTGGTAATCGTCCCTTCGCGACCAGCGGCAAGACCACCAAGAGCAAGGTCAAGGTCGAAAGTACGAGGGTGAGCCCGCGCAAAAGGAACACGCTTTGTTCGCGCTCCCCGGTGCCTTGCTTCGCGATCTTTGGGGTACCATGGACCAGTGATAGGGTTTGAAAGAAGAAGGGACGGTCATCGGTTGGGGGCGACAAGTCGTATCCCTCGGCTTCGAAACGTCCCGGACCTTCGAGGAGCACCAACGCCAGAGGTGACGAGAGAGCGGGGGGCAAAAGCGGTGGAAAAACCCGGGAGAAGCCCCGGCGTTTGGCGATTTGGTCGGCCTTCACCAAAAGCTCCGAGGAAACCGGTTTTCGGAACAGCATCAGATTCCCGGTACCTTGTGCGATGAGCGCCAGCATGTGCTGTCGCGGATCCCCTATGCCCTCTTGGCTCAACGCCTCTTGTGCCAAGAGCGAGAGGCGTGCCGCCTCCGGCCAAGCTGGACCCCTTACCCAGCGACTGATTGAGAGCACCCCATTCTCGCTGAGCCGGGACCAAAACTCGCGTAGCGCCTCGACCGTGTACAGGCTGTTCTCAGAGAGTGCGTAGGCGCCTGCTGCGGAGGCCGCGAAGGTATCGATCTGCGAGATCTGAAGGACGTCGCAACGCGACCTGGACCGCGAGAAATGGCTACGCCCCTCGCCCACGAAAGCCGATACCCCGGGCAGATGATACGGATCCCCCGAGAACCCACGAAACTCCTCGGACACTGCCCTCACCGTGAAGGGATTGAGCTCTACTACCTCGATCTCGCGCGCTCCCGCCAAGCGCGCGGTGAGGATGTCCTTGCCCCCACCACCACCCACGATACAGGCGCGCGGTCCCAACCCGAGCTCGTAGGGCGCCGCGGTTACGTCATAGAGTAGCTTTTCCGATGGAGGTTGATTCGGGTCGAACCGGAAGATCGGGGTGCCGGCACTTCCGTCTTGGTCGATCCAAAGGTACTCCCAGTCCGGCCCCGACCATTTGGAGCCCAATCCCCATCCGGGAAACACTCCGTTCGGGATCCGTGAAAGCACCGTGATGCGCGCGGTAGGCGTCCATTTCTCGTAAAGAGGCGCCTCCTGTTCCACGTAGTACCGAGTGTATCGGAGCCTAAAAGGCGCGCCCCAAACCACGCTTGAAACCAAGAGCCCCGCCGCTAGACCTACCCAGAGCCGTCGGGTCTCGAGCACTGAAAGAGCCAACAGTGGCAGGATTCCGAGAGATGCGACAACCGTTGGGGTGGCTAATCCGGTCAACAGAGGTACGGACAAGAGCGCGCCGAGCGCCGCGCCCAAAAGGTCGGCCGCGTACATGCGGGATATGCCTTTACCGCGGGCCATCAACAACAGAATGCAAACTCCACTACCCAGGGCGAGGAGCGGCGCCAAAAGGAAAAGCACCCAAAGGCTGGGGTAACCACGGAGAGGTGCCCCCCAATGGACGATGCACAAGACCGAGCCAGGCACGAGCAGACTCGCCGCCCAAAGGCTCCTTGACAGGGTGCGTTGACTCGGGGCAAAGAGCGAGAAGATGACCCCTGGCGCGCAGAGTCCGAGCATCGAAAGAGATATGGTCAGAAAAGCGAAATGGTACGAAAGGGTCACACTGAGGATACGCGTGACGAGTACCTGGTAAAGCAAGACCGCCATCGAGAGCAACCCGATGGCTAGATGGTGCCGTGGACCGCTGACCGGCAATTCTGCGCTATTTGTCATGTAACCTTTTCTCAACCATGCACGGCTGTGCCGTGGCCAATCCTATGCCTCTCCCATCGGCTGGACACGACCAGCTGACGCAATTCCCAGTCCGTGAAGTGGTCTCGTTCACTGGCGCTGGAAATGTCGGAGCTTGGCAACCGATCAAAAGGTGCACAGTTCCTGCCCGGAGGGCGTGTTCTGCTGGCCGGTCATTCGAGTGCAGGGTTGACGTTTTGGTCACTCCCAGTCGGGTGATCGGGTGCGCGCTACGGGCAGCGGCTCCGTGGACGTCCCATGTTGCTCCAGGATGTGCCTCGCGCGCACAGCCTCGGTAGTCAGCGCCACCCGCTGTGGCCACGCCGAACCGACCATTGCGCCCGGCGAAGTCTGCAGGAAAGGGAAGGCAAATGCCGATGACGGAGGTTTCCCTAGAAGTCGGCCGGTAGCCCCCGGAGCACGGCCCGGGCACGAGCCCTTTCCTCGGGCGAGCAGTCGAGTTCCATCAGGACCCTGTCCAGGAGCTCCGGCAGGGCACGGCGTACGGTCGGAGATAGCTCCGGGTTGAAAGGGACGAGGCTCTCGGCGCAAAGTCCGAGCACCACGATCCTCTCTGGGAAGTCCTGGGGATAGACACGCCGAGCCAGGACCAGCAGACTGTGAAGGGAGGGGACATGACCGGAGGGCAGCTGGTCAGATGGGGGAAGTTCGGATGGCTCCCATCGCACGATGGCGCCGGGCTCGTCGCCGGTCGCGGCAGCGTCCACCACGACCAGCTGCTGGATGCCGGTGAGATCCTCCAGGGCATCCAGGGTCAAACAGGTCCGTTCTACGATCTGTACCTCGGGGAGTGCGAGCCTTGCCAATACTTGCGCCACTCGTCGGCCCACCCCATCATCAGAGGCCCAGTCATTGCCCACGCACAGGACGCGCCATCGAATCATCGGCAAGAACCTTCGTAACATCCATGAATCCAGAAACCCCGGAAAGGGTGCGCGCCCCGGAAAATAGGCGCTGAGCGACGGCCACCGCGTCCTCTACGGCGCTGGGGGGCGGAATGTTCTTGCCCAGCGTGCCCACCGATAGGGGCCCCTCGGCCCCTAGGAAGAACCGGAAATAGGCGACCAATCCGTGGCGATCCCCGAGGATCACGCGGGTGACCTCGGAGAGCGACAGGAGATTCTGGGCCTGCTCACAGAGGCGATGTACCTCGCCACCGAGCGCCGAAAGGCGCTCCACCACCGCATCATCACCCGCGGCCACGACAGGGAATCCCATCTCGTCGGAGATCACGGCGGCCTGCGCGTCTGCGTCTCTCAGCAAGCGTTCCAGCTCCTGGGAGACGTTGCGATCCCCCTGCCCCCGGGATGGCGCCGTCGACGATTCCGGCCTCTGGTCGTTGCTGGTCCAGCGGGGGGCCGAGTAGAGCTTGGCGCGAAGCTCGGCCAGCTCCAGCACCAGGGTTTGTCGCTCCTTCTGCTCGCGCTCCAATTCCCAAATGCGCCGGCGCATCTGGTCGCTCTCCAGATCCCGCTCGGTGGCGTCGGCCTGTTGTTCCTTCAATAGGCCGTTCTGCAGCCGGAGATCGCGGAGCTCCCGATGCGCCTGTTCCAACGCCTGGGCCGCCCCGGCCAGCTCGGTCAGCTCCGCCAGCTTCTGCTTGAGCAGCCGCTCTTCTTCCCGGAGCTCCGCCACCTGGCTGACCAGGCTATCCACCTGGAAGAGCGACACCCCCGAGGTCCCCGACGAACCCGGCTCCGCTGGGGTGCGGGCCCGGGCAGCCAACAGCTCGGCTCGAGTCTGCACAAGCTGCAAGGACAGCTCTCTGGCTGCCTGATGGTTGTTCTGGATTTCCAGGCTCAGCCCCTGGAGCGTCACCTGGGTCTGTTGCGCGTCGCGGTGCCACTCCTCCTGTTTGGCCAATAGGGTCCGCCGCAACGCGTCGGCGTCCCGTTCCGCCCGAAGCAGGCGATTTTTGAGGGGCTCCTCGTCCGAAGCCAAGGGGTCGGGCGCGTCCAGCCGCGCCAGGCTGCGCCGGTAGCCAGGCCCTTCGGTGGGCACCAACCGCGGCGGCCGCGCCATGGGCACCCCCTGGGCAATGAGCTCCAGACGACGACGAAGTTCCTCGCATTCCTGTTCGGCGCGATGGCGTGCCGATTCACTCTTGCCCAGCCGAGTACCAAGATCCACGAGCTCCCGTTCCCGGGCCGTGAGCTGCACCAGCAGCGCTTCGTGGCCTTCGGCGGTCTCTTCGGATGGATCCGGCCTGCTCGATTCGTCGCTCGGCGGTCTGCCGTGGCGGTCGTTCATTGCGCCTCCCCTGGCCGAGCCTTGCCCTGATAGCAACCGACTCGACCTGTATGCCAGCACGACCCCGCAGGATGTGCGCTCCAAGGCTCTCTTACAGAGTCTTCAAGAGTTCTGCGCAGGATCGCTTCAGCTCGATGAACACCAACCCGAGCTTGGCCTCCTTGGTGGTGAGCACGATCAGCACTGAGTCCTGTCCCACGGCGTTCAGGACGATGTAGCCCTTGTCGCTGCGCACATAGGTCTGCTCCATGGCCGCCCCCATCAGCTCACTGGAGATTCGCTCACCGACGCCGAGCATCGCAGCGGCCATCCCCGAGACCAGCTCCTCGTCGATCTCCGAGGGCAACACGGAGGCAATCACGAAACCATCGATGCTCACGACAGCGGAGCCGATGATGTCAGGCGAGGCTGAACGCAAGCCCCTCAGGATTTCTTGGATCTTGTCGGTTCGAGATGCCATGTTGGTTCCTTCTCTGATTTGGCTCTAGGGTTCAGTCACGGGCTCGAAGGACGATATTACACGGACAGGCGGCGCTACTCTCGTCCACTGAGTAGGCCCGTCCGACGAAGGTACTCAACAGCCCCGCCCAGTATTCGTGGAAGAGGGTGCACAGCACGTCGTCGCTACGGGTGGACCCCGGGTCCTTCCGGGCCACCGTGAGGGCACACTGGCCGAAACGTATGGTCACGGTCGAACCCCCGTCGCCCATCGAGGACTCGAAGGGGAAGGCACC
This sequence comes from uncultured Polyangiaceae bacterium, assembly GCA_964648165.1. GTDB lineage: Bacteria > Myxococcota_A > Polyangia > Polyangiales > Polyangiaceae > FEN-1139. The sequence continues at coordinate 11,926 of CAZYKT010000036.1, forward strand.
GCGAAACTGCCGCTGCATGGCAGCCAGAACCTGCTCGACGCTGCGCTCCTCGTACATCTGGGGCAAATGCTCGGCTGCCAGACTGCCCGCCTTGCGCCCCACCGCCTTCTGGCCACGCCCCATGGTCTCCACAATCGATTCGGCGATGCCGCGCAGGCGAGTGGCAACGTCGGACTGGGCCTCGGCCCAGTCCGCTTCGCTGAGCGCAACGTCCAGGGGCTCGGCCCGCAAGAAACGGCTCACCAGATTGACGTTCTGTTCGATCCGGTAGAAGGGGCGCTGACGGGCCACGTCGGCAACCCGAAGGCAGCGAGAAGGACAGACATACTCGCAGGAGGTGCACCCGATGCAATCCCCTGGGCGAGCCGCGACGGCGACCTGTTGCTCGTCCAGATCGAATACCTCGGTGGGGCAGATGTCCCGGCACAACGAACAGGATCGACAGCCTTGTCGTTCAATGGTCAAGGTGGGCATATTTCACCGACTGATCCGGCGCAGGACGCGCCCCTGGTGGGTGACACTGATGGCGAGGGGCATTTGCCCCACAGCGTGAGTCGAGCAGGAAAGGCAGGGGTCCCAGCAGCGGATCCCGAATTCCACTCGTTGCATGAGCTCTTCCTCGGGAGCGCTGAGGAACTGTTCGGCGGCATCCCGAACCGTAGCGTTGATCCCAGTGATGTTGTGCTGAGTGGCCACCAACAGGTTGGCACCCGTCACGTTGGCGTTCTGGTCTACCTCGAAGTCGTGGATCAGCAGCCCGCGTGGGGCCTCCACGTGCGCCACACCCCGCTGGGGAGGCTTGGGATTGGTCGCCACCAGCTCACCGGACGATATGGCATCCTGCGACAGGAGAGAAACCGCCTTCTCCGCGTGGAAGAGTAACTCGACCAGGCGAGCGTGATGCTGGGCCACGGTCAGGTGACACGGATGGCCCCATTTCTGTTTCATCTCTTCCCATTCGGCTGCCGCCAGAGGCATGTCGATGCGATCGACGCTGTTCAGGCGCGCCAGTGCCCCGACCCGGTACGGCTCACCGTCCTTGCCAGCGAGCTTCAACAATACCTGCTTGGCGTAGGAATAGGGGAGCGCTTGCTCCACCAAGACGTCGCGGTACTTGCTGACATCGAACTCCTGCTCGGTCTGGCCGTCGGGCGACCGAACCCGCAACAACCCCTCGTAGCAGTCCAGAGCCCCGTCGTTGACGGTGGCCACGTCCCGAACCCTCAATTCATGGGTTCTGATCAGGGCCTCGTCCTTGTACAGGGCCTTCTTGCCCTCGGTCACCGCCAGCTTTGCCAGCTCGACCGCCTCGTTAGCCAGCCCCTGGAGTTGCTGCCGCTTCTCTGCATCGAGCCCGGAGGCTACCCCTCCCGGGACGCAGGTGACGGGATGGGTCCCCCGCCCTCCCACCTCTTCGGCGATCCGTTGGCCCAGGGTGCGCAGTCGCAGGGCGGCCTTGGCCAGGTCCGGCGCCGCGTCCAACAGGCCCACCAGATTGCGCTTCGCTACTGGCGCGTTGAGACCCAAGAAGAGATCGGGCCCGGCCAGCGCGAAGAAATGGATGGCGTGAGAATGAATCATGCTGCCCGCGTTGAGTAGCTCGCGGAGCAGACGGGCCGCGGGGGGGATCTGCAACCCAAACACCCGATCCACCGCCTTGGCCGCCGCCAGGTGGTGGGCATGGGGGCAGGTCCCACAGATGCGAGTGGTAACGGTGGGCATGGTCTCGACCCGCATGCCCTGAATGAAACGCTCGAAGCCCCGGAACTCCAGGACGTGCAGGTAAGCAGCCGCCACCTTGCCGTCGTCACCCAATTCAATGGAGACCTTGGCATGGCCTTCGATGCGTGTGACCGGATTGACTTCTATTCGCTTTCCCATGGTTCAGGCATCCTTGGCTGAGATCCAGCGACGCAGAAGGAAGGTGGGCTTCTGACGGAATACTGGGGAGGCCATGGCGTACGCGTAGTGCGTCTTGGCCTGCCGTTCGATATCCGCGACGATCTGATCGCGGGGGATGGCCGTCATCCGGCTCATCCGATTGGCCACCTCGGTGCGCACGTCGCACTGTGGCTCCCGGATGATATTCTCCGACGGTCCCCCACAACCCACACAGGGCACGCCGCGCTTGGGACAGGGCGACAAGCAGCGGTCCAGGGTGGCACTCCCCAGGCAGGTGATCCCCTGGGAAAGGAAACAGGTCGAGGGATCCACTGGGCCCTCGTGATAGCGGCGCAGGCTGGTGCACTCGCTCCGCTTCATGCTCCGGTTACAGCGATAACAGACGTTGTAGAGCCCCAGGTCATCGTTCTGGTCAGCCAGCACCTTCTTGAGCGCGAGAGCCACGTAGTAGGAGCTGGGTGGACACCCGGGAAGGTAGAGATCGACATCGATGGCCGTGTCCAAGGGGCGCACCCCATCGGGCAGCAGGGTTGGTAAGCCTTGGTCCGGTACGAACTCCGTGCCCGTGGTGGGGTTCTTGCGGAACACCGAGTCCTCCAGCTCCCGGTGCGCGTGAGCCAGACACGAGCCTTGGGGCCCGCCGTATACGGCGCACACCCCGAACGCCAGGATCAGCTCGCAGCTCTTGCGCATGTGGTGGGCGCATTCCACGTCATGCTCGGTGCGCAATGCACCACTGATGATGCCGAGCCTGGCCGCGGGGTAGTCCTTGGTATCGAGCAGGATGGGGAGGCGGACAATCTCGATCTCCTTGAGGACATCGAGCAACCGCTCGTGCAGATCGACCACGCTCAGCTCGCACCCTGAACAGCTGGATAGCCACTCGAATGAGACTGTGACTTTGGACATGTTGACCCCTAGTCGTGAATCACGAGTTCCTTGAGACACGCGCTTTCACCGGCATGCACGATCTCGAGGTCGGCACGCTTACCCAGAACGCTCTGCAGATGACCGCAGAAGACCCCGTGGTTCATCAGGCACAGCGACTGCTTCTGCTCATGGCTGTAGCGAAACAGGGCACATCGGACCATGCAATGGTGAAACACCAGGCGCAGAACCTTCTTTCCGTCGCGTTCCAGGATGAGGTCACTCTGGGCGGCCGGCTTGTACACCTCGAAAGGCCAGTGGATCCCCACGGCTTGGAGGCGTTCTCGCACCCGTTCCAGAGCCTTGAGCACGTCCGTTTCCTTCACCTCGGTCTTGTCCCGAAGGGCGATGGTGCGTCCGGCTCGGTAGGTGATGGTGCTGGCGCTCCGTCCCAGCACGTTCTCCAGACCGTGGGACAGGGACGCGAGAAACACCAAGAGACCCTGGACTGATTCCGCAGGCCTGTCTGTCGCTTCAACCATGAGATGAACTCCCGTCACTTGGCGGCTTCACAGCGCCGCTTCAACAGATTGAGATTGACTCGGCACAGACGATGATTCGGATCGAGCTGAAGGGCATTCTCCAGAGCAGCCATGGCTCCCGCCTCATCTCCCCTTTTTAGCAGATCCATACCCCGCTCGTATTCCAAATTCGCACGCTCGTTGGGACTGAGCTGCTGCTCGGGGGCCATCCGCTTCTCCCGACCCGGGCGGGTCCGGGAAACTGGGTAATTCCCGGAGGCCGTTTGATTGCGCTCGGTGTTCTGGCGCGCCTGATCCAGAGCTTTGTCCCAGTCGTGATTGAATACGTCGGCCGCACGAGCCTTGCGGAGCGATGCCGAGGGCCGTTCCGTGGTGGCTCGAGACGGCCTGTCGCTGCGCTTGCTCACCGGGATTTTCCCGTCAGATTGGGGACTCGCCCGCATCGTGGCGGACGGCCTGTCGCTGCGCTTACTCACCGGGATTTTCCCGTTAGTTTGGGGACCCGCCCGCACCGTGGCGGGTGGACGCGACGAACGGGTGTCAGGGGGCGCCGCGGATTCCAGCGCGGAGATGGGGACGAAGCCCGACCGGGTCGCGGCAATCTCCTCCAGGCTGATCACCGAGACCAGGCGCAACCACGCCGCCAGGCTGGCGTCCGGGGTCAAGGGGACGGCGGTATCCGCGACCTCGCACAGCGCCTGCTCCAGGTCAGCGGCGGTGGCAAAGCGCTCACCGGGGTCCCGCGCCAGGGCGCGCAAGACGATAACGTCCAGCTCGGGAACGATCCAGGGACAGATGTCGCTGGGACGCGGCAAGGGAGCCTCTGCCTCAAGCGCCGAACGCACCAGTGACAGATCGTCCGCTTCCCCCTGGGGACGTCGGCCCGTCAACATCTCGAACAACACGATCCCCAGACTGTAGATGTCGCTTCGCGGATCACGCTGGCCATCACCAGGCCGCGCCCGCAGCCGCTCGGGAGCCATGTAGGCGTATCGTCCCCGCAAAGGGGCTGGGGTCGCCGCCAGGCTTGGCTCCACCCATCCCACGCCGAAATCGAGCACCTTCAGCTCCCCATCCTCGCCCAGCATGATGTTTTCCGGCGCCAGATCTCCATGCAAGACGGGGGTCGGTCGACCCGATTCGTCACACAAACCGTGAGCGTAGCTCAGTGCTCGAGAGACATGGATCCCCAGGCGCACAGCGAGCCAACTCGGCATGGTCTGACTGTTCCGCTCCAGAGTGACCAGAAGCTCGCGCAGGGTCCTGCCCCCCACGAATTCCATGGCAACCCCGCACCCCTCGTCGTTTTCGATCACCTCGAGAACGGGAACGATATTGGGGTGATGAAGGACGGCCGCCGTCCGGGCCTGGGCCGCGAATTCCTCGGCGAAATGCCGATCGGCCGCCAGATGGGGCAAAATGGTCTTGACCACGATGCGCCCGGGATGAGCCCTCGGATCGGGAGCGGTGGCCAGCCAGACCTCTCCCGTGCCTCCGGTGGCCAGTCTGGCCACCAGCGTATACATCCCGAATGAACGGCCTGGATTCGATGCAATCACCTGCGCATCCCCGGTCCCCTTGCAGGTCCCGTTCAGCCCAAACGTCCTAATGTGCTCCCCATTAACGCCAGGAACACGAATTCTCGCAGCCTCCCTCGCCATGCGCTGCAAACACGGAGCATATCTCCGCCACGGCCCTGCTTGTGAGCCAAATGATCCGGCGCACTGGACGGAGCCGGATCGATGCCGTTTCAGCACGTGTGGGTTTGCTCCACACATCGCTCTGAGTCGGTTGTTCGCTCCTCGTGCCCGGTCGCCGCTGCGCGAATGAACAGCGTCCGCGGTGGGGCGCAAACTCAACGTACCTACGCTGGCCAGCCAACCAGAATCCGGTCAGCGATACTGGGCGAGGACGGATTCCACCAAGTCGAGCTCGCGCTGACCTTTGGGTGCGGGTCCAGAAGGCCGATCAGGCTCGGCCGTGCTGGCCTGATAGATGACACCGGTCGGGAAGCGACCCCGATGCTTCAACAGAAGCCCTAGGGCGGCGTCGTAGCTCGTTGGATCATGGTCCTCGGGCACGGGCAGGGCATTGTGTTTGAAGTAGTCTCGGGTGGCCTCCTTGTGGAAGGTCACGCAAGGACTAAGGACGTTGATGAAGGCCATACCGGGGTAACGGATCCCGAGCAGGATGAGCTGGGTCAGCTGCTTCATGTTCCAGCTGCCGGCCTGAGCGACGAAACCCGCCCCCGTCGACAAGGCGAGCCAGGTCGCATCGATGGGGTTGTCGGGGTTGCCGTAGGGAGTCGACTTGCTGCACAGGCCCTTGCGACTGGTGGGTCCCGTCTGGCCCTTGGTCATTCCGTAGATCTGATTGTCCATCAGGATGTACGTGAGATCGAGATTGCGCCGCATCGCATGCAGGAAGTGATTCCCGCCGATGGCCAGGGCATCGCCATCCCCACCCGTGGCGACCACGGTGAGGTCGGGGCGCGCTACCTTCAGGCCCGTTGCCACGGTCAGTCCGCGTCCATGGGCGGAGTGGAATCCGTAGGTGTTCATGAAGAACGGGAAGCGACTGGAGCAGCCGATTCCGGAGACGATGGCGATCTGGTGCTCGGGACGCCCCAACTGACCCAAGGCTCGGTCCAGGGCCCCCAGTACACCGAAGTCGCCACATCCCGGACACCAAGTGGGCTTGCGCGCGGAGGTATAGGAGTGTCGGACGGTGGTCGATGCGCTGGACTCGGAGCCCGCCATCGGTTCGGCAAGAGATGACTCGGACACGGGACCTCTATATGACCTTTCGAACCCGGTGGCCGTCCACCAGGTGTTTCTGAAGCTGCTCAAGGATCTCGGGGGCCTCGAAGGGCTCGCCATCGTCCTTGGTAATGCTCACAACCTCGATGCCGTGCTGGCGCAACGCTTCACCGAAACAGGCACGCAGCAGAGATGCCATCTGCCCCGAGCCGTTGGCCTCGCAGACGAACAGCCGTTCGATGCCGGACGCCAAGAACTCCCGCACTCGCGCCGCGGGCAACGGCCAGACCACGCGCGGCAGCAAGAACCCGAGGTCCCAGCCCTGTTGGCTGAGAGACTGGCAAGCCTCACGAACCACGCCAGCCGTCGCCGCCCAACTCAGGATGCCAACCGGATGTCGACCCAGATGCATCTCGTCCTCGCCCATCCGTTCCGAGACCGCCCGCGCGATGGCCTCCATGCGCTCGGCGCGCCGACGGACCATCGCCGCCCGCTGTTCCGGTTCGAAATTGGGCTGACCAAACTCGTCGTGCTCCAACCCCCCCACCTGGTGCATGGCCCCCGGCGTCCCGGGAATGGAGCGGATGCCGGGCATTCCCGGTTCCGCGGCGCCAAAGCGCCGATAGGGCGAGCCATCCGTGGTTGGTTCGTACAGGGGTTCGACGTAATTATCCACGTCCTTGGCCTTGGGCAAATCGACGGTCTGCATCCGGTGGCTGAGCGCCTGGCTGGACAGGACCAGGGCCGGAACGTGAAACTCGTGAGCCAGATTGATGGCACGCACCGTGTCGAAGAAGGAGTCGCTCACCGACTGCGGCGCCACGACGATGCGCGGGGCGTCCCCGTGAGCCCCGTAGACGGCCAGGTTCAGATCCCCTTGACCGTCTCGGGTGGGCATGCCCGTGGAAGGACCCGCCCGCTGAACGTCGATGATCAACAGGGGCAGCTCAGCCATGGAGGCAAGACCCAACAGCTCAACCATCAAAGAGAGTCCGGGACCGCTGGTCGCTGTGGCAGCACGCACACCACCGAAGGTGGCGCCAATGCACATCCCCAGCGAGGCGATCTCGTCCTCCGCCTGGATAGAGCGCCCGCCGACCTTGGGGAGATGCCGAGCCAGAACCTCCAGCACCTCACTGGCGGGCGTGATGGGATAGCCCGCGAAGAACCGGACGTTGCCGGCAATGGCGCCCAGTGCCAGGGCCTCGTTCCCCGACATCAAGGCTCGAGCCCCCCCCCGGGGAGGCAGGAGCCGGGAAGCCTTCGACGACGCTGGCTGAGAGGAGAGCTCCTGCTCAAGACCCGCCCGGAGCGACTTGAGCGAGGGCTCGATGGCAGAACTGCGTTTGCCCGAGAACGCATTCTGGACGACCCGGTCCGCCACATCGGCGTCAAGCCCGAGCAACTGCACCAAGATCCCCACCGCCACCAGGTTCTTGCCGCGGGTCGCTCCACTGGCCTGCATGGCCAGGGCCTCGAAATCGACCACGACCGAGCCCCCACCGCCCCCAGGGGCAGCGGCATCAGGAGGCTGAATGCTGAGCCCCTGGCTGGTCAGCTGGTGCCCACGATTCACCACCGCCTGAGCGTTCAGCGCCACCAGGATGTCCGGCGCGTTCCCCGGGGACAGCAACTCCTCGCAGCCGATCTGCAGCTGATAGGAGGATTGCCCACCGCGCACCTCGGCTGAGAACGAGCTCAGCGTACAGACGTGATAACCGGAGCGCGCCGCGATGCGCGCCACGACATCTCCCATGAGCAGAATCCCGTCGCCGGCACTCCCTTCGATACGTATGACGAGCGAATTCCTTGTGGTCATCGAATCTCACCTTGGCTCCCAACGTCGCGTGAAGACCCGAACGACCCTTGTCGCTCTACTGGCACGAACCAGAAGACGTCCCGTACCGATCGGAGAATCTTCGCCTGGCTAAGCACGCCGGGCTATACCATCGAACCTGCGCCCCTGCGACCTGTGACCCAGTTCACAAAAGGGCCCACGAAACCCCGGATTTTCTGCAGATATTGGGGGAGGGCGTCGAGAATGGGACCCTGCCGGTTGTCCGGTTGCCTCGTTCAGGGTCGACGGGTTCCGGCCCCCGTCCGTCAGTGGCCGATTTCAGGGACGTCGCCGTGGGCTGCCATGGCGAGGAAGCGTGCGACGTCGGCCCGCGCCCGGGCGTCGTCGACCGCCACGAAATGTCCGTCACGGTCCTCGGCCGGATCGTACTCACGAAAACCCGCCGTCATCGTGTTGAGGTTGCCCGACAGCGGGGGATCGACCGGATCCCGCCCCCCCACCTCTTCCAGTGTCACGCTCGGGTTATCCACCAAGTCCAAACCGCCAGCGACGATGGCGGCGCGCAGGGTCGCTGCGGGACTGTAGGTGTCCCCCTTGCCGTAGGTCTGGAAGATGTGATGAGCGGGGTGGGGCTCGATGGGGTCGGAGGCCAGGGCTCGCGCGAAGTTCAAGGGATCGGCGGGATCGATCCACTGCTGCAACAGCGCGAGCACGGGGTGGAAGATGGCTCCGTCAGTACCCAGCTCCGGATCGTTGAAGACGAAGGGGAGCACGGAGGGGATGTCCACGGGGCTGGTCTTGGAGAGCAACGACTCCCGTAACGAGGCTCCGTGCCCCGACAGTACTGCGCCGCGATAACCATCTGCGTAAGCGAGCATCAACCCGCCTTGGGTCGAGCCCTGGGAGTGCCCATAGAAGACCACGGCTTCGGGATTGACGCGGATCTCCCGCTCGTCGACGGTGACGTCGAGTTCGCTCGCCCAACGCACAAGGCTCAATTGATCGGCCGCTCCCTGCAGGGGATTTCCACGCGCCGCGTCCGGATTGGCGAAGTTGAAGAAGAGGACGTCCGGATCCTCCGTCGACGCACCGCGGCGAGTGCCGTGCACCACCTGATCGATCCCGACCACTGCCATGGGCATGCTGGTTCCGTCGGGCAGGCTAGCTTGGGCCAGAAGGCCCGCCACCTCTGGCCGCACGTGGCTTCGGAAGGAACCGCCAGTACCATGGGCATACACGGCCAAGGGCCACCCAGCTTCCGGCATCTCCCCCTTGGGGACGGTCAGCGACAGGCAAACCTCTTCAGTGGCGGCGCTGGCGGGATCGGCAACGATGCCCCCGCCGCTCTCTAGATACGGGGCCGTCCCTTCCTGGAACACCGGCAGCGAGACCAGCGCGTGATACTCGTCGTAGTCATCGCTCGGCTCCCCGCAGGCACGGCCCTCCTCCTCATCAGCTTGAGGACACGGTGATTCGGCCTGCCCATCACACAGCACGAAGTCTCGCGCGGTGGGAGCGGGCATCGATTCGATCGTATCGGCCAGCTCCTGCATGGGTTGACGCACGTCTTCCACCGTGATCTGGGTGGCTACCAGGATGTCCGAGGCCACAAGGCCCTGCTCGGCCAGGTAGGCGCGCAGGGGCGCATAGTTCTCGTGGACCCTGCTCAGAACCGAGTCATTGGGGGTCCGGTCGGACAGGACGCTCTGCATGTTGTCGGAGCTCTGGACCTCGTCACCATCCGAGTCCTCTAGCCCCGCCAGCAAATAGACTGCATAGACATGGCCCGGCATCAGGGGGGATCCCTCTGGCCGTTGAATGTGCAAGCGCGGACCACAGACGTAGGTGATGGTGTTGGCCGTGTAGCTCCAACTCCAACCGACGCTGTTGCCGTATTCCGGGGCGTCCGGTGTGATGTCGACGAAGTTGACCCGGTTATCCTCTCGCAGGGAGTCGGAATCGATATTCTTGGAAAAGCGGAAGATCACGGTGGGATAGGGACCAAAGCCCTTGGCGTCGCGCTCCAAGGCATCGACGTAGATCCCCACCGGATCAAACCCCAACATCCCGACGCCGGGAGTGGGGTAACCCTCGAGATCGAGGTGTCCGTTGCTCTTGAGCAATGCGTCATTGGGGAAGGGCAGACGGAAGAAATCACCCTCGGCGGCCCCCTCGGCGCCCGGAACCTCGAAGTAGGCGCGCGAGGTTTCCCCGCTGGTGTCCGGACACTCCACTCCGGCAAAGGTCGTACCCCCGAAGGGAGCGGTCAGGGTGGGCAGCGTGCAGGTCTGGTCGGTACAGACCAGGCCCTGGAAGCAGTCGGCGGTGCCCTCGCAGTCCGCTCGGAAATCCCCCGATCCTGCCGGTTGGCAGCGCCCCGACAACCCCACGAACCCACAACGAAGGCCCGCCACACAGTCGCTGTCGAGCGAGCAGGCCTGGTCGGCCTCGGCTTCCCCCGGCTTGGTGCAGACACCCAGAACGCACTGGGCTTCGTCACACTCGGCGCCGACCACACAGGGCTGCCCGAGTGGTGTCTCGCCCGAAGGTTCACACAGGTTCGACTCGCAGCTGAGCCCCTCGCGGCAGGGGTTGTCGTCGGAGCAATCCTGGCCCACCCCTTGCCCGTCGGGCACGAGCGCCGAGGCACCCGCCTCCCCCCCGTAGCCAGCCATGCCACCATCCAACCCGGTCACCGTCTCCGATCGACAACCCGAAAGACCACCGAGGGCCGTCGTCGTACAAAGGATGGCCAGTGAAACAGAACTGCGGGGAAATTGGAACATGAGCGCCTCCGGGCAAGCCGCATGGCAGCCTCGCCACCGTGAAGGGGATAGGGTACCAAAGGAATCGTGGGGGCTCAAAGCAGAGGGATTTGGGCCACAGGGTTGAGCGGCCAAGTCCCCGGGGCCTTCCCCGTCGTGGCCTAGGTTGTTTGGCCGGCAGCGGGCCCAGCCGCGAGGCTCGGTTCTAACAACGAGCTTGATTCCCCGAACATCCGAGGGTGCTCATCACCCTGCGAAGCTCGGATTCGGCGTCCTGTAACAGCTCCTCTATCAGCGCGGACATCGGCTTGATCTCGTCGACCAGCCCCACCGATTGCCCCGCCATGAGCGAGCCTTTCTTGACGTCGCCGTCGATCACCGCACGCTGAAGTGCCCCCATCCAGAATCGTTCCACGGATTCCTGAGCTTCCGCCTTGGAGATCGTCTCGTCATCGAGCTTCTCCAGGAGCTCCAGCTGCAGCTTCTTGAACTCGATGGTGCCTTCGTTGTGGAGCGCACGAACGGGGATGACCTGGAGCCGGCTGTCGAACTGTGGAGTGGCCACCGCGTCGCGGGCCTTGGCTCGACGGAATGCCTCCTTGAAAGCCGGGTGCGCCGTGCACTCCTCGGTCATCACGAACCGGGTGCCCATCTGCACGCCCGCCGCACCCATCAGCATCAGGTGAGCGATCATCTGTCCATGGGCCACCCCCCCCGCCACGAACACGGGAACGTCGTGAACCTTGAACAGGATCTGCTGCAGAAGGACGGTCAGCGACACGGGGCCAATGTGACCTCCGGCCTCGGAACCCTCCAGAATGAGCGCATCCGCTCCCTGATCAATCATCTTGTGTGCGAGCATGTCAGTGGCAGCAAAGCAGACCACCTTGGCGCCCGAATCCTTGGCGCGCTGGATCTCGCTACCCTTGGGAATGGAGCCCGCAAAGACGATGGTGGGCACGCGCATCTCCGCGGCCAAGGCCAGGTGATCCTGGTAGTTCGGAGCCACCGTGACCAGGTTCACACCGAACGGATGGGGCGTGGACCGTTGCGTCTTCTCGATCTGCTCGCGCAGTACGGGCACCGGAGCGTTGCCGCCCGCCAGCAATCCGAAGGCACCCGTACCGGCCACGGCGCTGACCAGCCGGTAATCGCTGATCCAGGTCATGGCCCCGCAGATGATGGGATATCGAACGCCCAAGAAGGCGCTTCCGGTCGCGAACAGTCTGTCCAACAGCATGGGAACTCCTGATTCGCGTCCCGGTATAGTGCAGAACTTGGGGGGAGACCACTGCGCCCCGGAGACGCGGCCGGATGTCGAATCCCCGAGCTTTGATGCGTCGCGGCAAGACACCCAGCAATGTGGGGCCGGGGCCGCAGCGACGCGGGTCCCAGACCAGCGGGCGGCACGCCTACGCCGGGAACCGTGAGAGTCCCTCAGGGGCGAAGGAAGTGGCAGGTGTATCCTTGGGGGTTCTTCTTCAGATAATCCTGGTGATACTCCTCGGCAGGCGTAAACGGACCAGCTTTTTTGATCTCGGTGACGACGGGGGCTGACCAGCGGTCGCTCTGCGACGCCTCTCGCAGGGCGGCTCGTGCGACGTTTTGCTGCGCCTCCGAGGTCACGAAGATGGCCGAGCGGTATGAGGAACCCACGTCGTTGCCCTGGCGATTGGGCGTGGTCGGATCGTGCATGCGGAAGAACCAGTTGGTCAAAAGATCGTGATAGGATAAAAGAGCGGGATCGAAGGTCACCCTCACCGCCTCGGCGTGACCGGTGCGGCCCGCGTGGACCGCTTCGTATCGGGGGTTGGGAGTCGTGCCACCGGTGTAACCAACCTCGGTGTCCAGAACCCCTGGGATCCCGCGGAGGATCTCCTCCATTCCCCAAAAACAGCCCCCAGCCAGAATGGCCACCTCCAGGCTCGCCGCGCAGCCGAGCTGCGGGGTAGCGTCCGGTTTACACACAGTCGCTGGCGACTTCTCGAGCAGGGCCGTGGTTGCGCCGCCCCCAACCAGTAACGAGGCATAGCCTTGCTCGGCCATCTTCTGACGAGGCACGAAACGCAGCGCCGCCGAATTGATGCAGTAGCGAAGGCCGGTTGGCGGAGGCCCATCCTCGAAGACGTGCCCCAGATGGGAGTCGGCCTTCTGGGAGCGCACCTCCTGACGGATCATGCCGTGGCTCGCGTCACGGCGAACCACCACCGCCGAGGGCTGGATGGGACGGGAAAAACTGGGCCAACCAGTACCCGAGTCGAACTTGTCCTCCGAGCGGAACAGGGCCTCACCACCTACCACGTCGACGTAGATCCCGGGTTCGTGGTGATCGAAATAGGCGTTCTGGAAGGGTGGCTCGGTACCTCCCCGCTGGGTGACCTCGAACTGCAATGGGGTGAGACGCTCCAACAGCTGGTGCTGGTTCGGTTTCTGTTCAGGTCTGGGGCCCGCAACAACGGCGGATGGCGCACCGACGTCAGCGGCGTGATTCTCGCTCATGCTCCGATGCGTGGTGCAACCCAGCAGGATCGGCAAGCCCAACAGCGGTCTGAGGGTCAAGGCGCAGCTCCTTGTCCGAATACGGCTCGGAGCGTGATCCGGTTTCTCGAAAAGCGAACGGGCTCCCGGCGCCCTTTGGGACGTCAGGAGCCCGTCGGGCTCGGGGCTGCACCCCTCAGTACTGGAACAACATCTCGCGATACTTGGGCAGCGGCCAGAGATCGTCCTCGACCATGCCCTCCAACTTGTCGGCAATCTGTCGAACCGCGACCATCGTCGGGATGACCCGATCTCGGAAACTCTCACCCAGAACGGTCAGATCGCTGCTATTGGCGGCGTCCATTGCCGACTCCAGGGTGTCCAGGGCACTCTTGAGGTTGGCAACCGCTTCGGAGATCTGACCCAAGAGGGCGAGCTGGGCCGCCGGCACCTCGAGGCCGGTCGAGCGCACCGCCGCAACCGACTGGGCCACCCGGGTCTGGTAGGCCAGTGCGGCCGGCAGGATCTGACTGCGACCGACATCCAGGGTCGCCGTGCCTTCGATGTTCAGAACCTTGACATAACGCTCCCAGCTGATTTCGGTCCGGCTGTCGTATTCGAGCTTGGAGAGCACCTTGTGTCGCTCGAACAGCTCCGCGTACTTCTTGGAATGGGCCGCCTTGAGGCACTCGACGGTGTCCTTCAGGTTGGGCAGCCCCCTGGCTTCGGCCTCCTTGTGCCACTCGGCTGCGTAGTTGTTGCCCGAGAACAACACCCGCTTGTGGGCACGGACCCAGGCATTGAGAACCCCGGTGAGCTTGCTATTGAGGTCGGGACCGGCCGCCGCTTCGATCTCGTCCACCAGCTTGCTGATGGCATCGGCCACGATGGTGTTCAGCACGGTGTTCGGCCAGTAGCAGGGGGCAGAGGACCCGACGGCACGGAACTCGAACTTGTTGCCGGTGAAGGCAAACGGTGAGGTTCGGTTCCGGTCGGTGGTGTCCTTGGCGAAGCCCGGCAGAGTGGAAACCCCCACCTGCATGACTCCTGCGCCGGTGCTGGTGACCGGCGCACCCTTCTCCAGCTGCCGCACGATGTCCTCCAACTGCTCACCCAGGTAGATGGACAGGATGGCCGGGGGCGCCTCGTTGGCACCCAGCCGATGATCATTGCCGGGGCCCGACACCGCGATCCGGAGCAGCTCGGCGTGGTCGTCCACTGCGGCGATGATGGCCACCAGGAAAGCCAGGAACTGAGCGTTCTCGTGGGGGGTCTTGCCGGGCTCGAGCAGGTTCTCCCCATCGTCCGTGGTCATGGACCAGTTGTTGTGCTTCCCGCTTCCGTTGATTCCGGCGAAGGGCTTCTCGTGGAGCAGACACACCAGGTCATGGCGCAGCGCGATGCGACGCATCAGCTCCATCGTCATCATGTTGTGATCGGCGGAGAGCGAGGTTCGCTCGAAGATGGGGGCGAGTTCGAACTGAGCCGGAGCCACCTCGTTGTGCCGGGTCTTGGCCGGTATCCCAAGCTTCCACAGGGCTCGGTCCAGATCCATCATGAACGCCAGGTTGCGTTCTCGAATGGCGCCGAAGTAGTGATCCTCCAGTTCCTGACCACGGTAGGGGGGAGCTCCAAATAGGGTCCGTCCGCAGGCAATGAGATCAGGGCGCAGCTCGTAGTACTTGCGATCGACCAGGAAATACTCCTGCTCCGGTCCGAGCGTGGTGAAGACGCGCTGCGTAGTCTGATTGCCAAAAAGTCGAAGGAGGCGAACCGCCTGCTTGGAAAGGGCCTCCACGGAGCGCAACAGCGGCGTCTTCTGGTCCAGCGCTTCCGAGGTGTAGCTGACGAACGCCGTGGGGATGGTCAGGGTGGCGCCGTTGGCTTCCTCCTGGATGAAGGCCGGAGATGACGGATCCCACACCGTGTAGCCGCGGGCCTCGAAGGTACTTCGCGTTCCTCCGGAGGGGAAGGAGGAAGCATCCGGTTCACCCTTGATCAAGGTCTTGCCGTCGAACTCCGCCACCGCCCCACCCTCCGCGTTGGGCTCCAGGAAGGTGTCGTGTTTCTCCGCGGTCAGGCCGGTCATGGGCACGAACCAGTGGGTGTAGTGGCTGGCCCCTCGGGAGAGGGCCCATTCCTTCAGTCCCTGCGCAACCTGATCGGCAATGGATGGGTCGAGCGGCTCACCGCGTGCGGCGGTGGCACGGAGCTTCTTATAAACGTCTTTGGAGAGATACTGGCGCTGTGCCTTTTCGTTGAACACCAGCTGGCCGTAGATCTTCTGTCCGGGTTCGCTTCGATAGTCCTCGATGGGAGGGGTCTCGCGCTCGAGCGATACGGCAATGCGCTTGCGTGACGTGGGCATGACAGCTCTCTTTTCTCCGTTGGACAATTCAAGGCCAATCAGGGCATTGGAACCTAACCGTCGGGGTCGATAGCAAAACGGGTAACCCGGCGTCGGTTTCCGGTAAGTTTCCCTTTAGTTTCGCCGGGCCCGTTGCACTCGCGCAAAACACGAACGCCCATGTTGGCCCGTTGGCCCACTGGCCTGCCGCCGGCCCTCCTGGGTTGGCCCAACGGGTGTACGCTGCAGTGTCGATGTCCGAACCCAAGCCCCCTCCCGATCGCCGTTGGGAGCGAACCAGCCGACTTGCCGGGTTGGGCGTGGGCACGGGTTGGTCACTCTTGACCCATCAGCGAATGGACAGGATGGCCGAGCACGCGGCGGAGGTCTTGGGCACGCTGCGCGGACTGGCCGCCAAGGCGGGTCAGATCATGGGCTCGGTGGAGGGCGTGCTGCCCGACGGCATGTCCCCCGCGTATCAACGCGCGCTCTCGAAGCTTCGCGCGGCGGCCCCGAGCTCGCCCTACACCGAGGTGTCGAAGATCGTCCACGATGATCTGGGTGCGACCCCCGAGGAGGTCTTCGCCGAGTTCGAGACCCAGCCCTTCGCCAGCGCCTCCATCGGCCAGGTGCATCGAGCACGCCTTCGCGACGGGCGCGAGGCAGCAGTCAAAGTCCAGCATCCCGGGATCGACCGGGCCGTACAGATGGATCTGTTGAACGCTGGACTCCTGTCCCGCCTGGCCTCCAGCCTGGCACCCAAGGGAATGGACACGGCGAGGGTTTATCGGGAAATCGCCGATCGGTTCCGGGAGGAGCTGGATTATCGGCTGGAGGCGACGAACCAACGGCGGTTCCGCGCGCTGCACCGCATTGATCCGGCGGTGGTCATCCCCGAGGTTTTTCTACCCTATTCCACGCGGCGAGTCTTGACCACCGAGCTTCTGAACGGGGTGACGCTGGAACAGGCCGCGACGGTTCCCGAATCCCTGCGCCACGACTACGCGGCCCTGCTCTGGCGGTTCGTGTATCGGAGCATCCTGGTGGGTGGCGTGTTCAACGCCGATCCGCACCCGGGCAACTACCTGTTCCGCCCCGACGGCAGCATCGTGTTCTTGGACTTTGGCTGCGTGCAGGCCTTCCCGGTCCATCGGCTCAAGACGGCCCGTGCTGCACACTGGGCCGCAGTTCGTCGTGATGAGGCGGCGTTCTCCTCCGCGGTGCGCCAGATGTTGTCGCTTCAGGGGGGGCCCTACGAGGAGCTCATACAGGCCTATATGCGGCGCTGCTTCGCGCCCGTGTTCGACTCGCCCTTCAAGCTCACTCGCGCGTTCTGCGCCGAGCTATTGGGGATGGTGCGCAGCGCTGGCTCCACGCTAATAAGGCAGCGTGGTTCGATGGTCCCCATCCCATCGGGATTGGCCATGATGAATCGGCTGCAGTTTGGGTTCTTCTCCGTCCTGTCCCGACTCGACGTGTCCGTCGACTACGCCCGAGTCGAAGAGGGGATTCTGGACGAGGTTGAGACGGGCGCCGACCCCTCCACTCGCACGGTCTAGGCGCACTCGGCGTATGCTTGGGCTGTAACAGTGGATCGGCCGCCCCTCAATCGCGAGTTGATCCGGACACTTTGGCCCGCTCGCAACCGGTCCACCGCTGCCGAATCAGGGTCGCTCGTCGAAGGGGCTAAGATCTCGGATCTTCCGCCCTGACCGACGGCCAACCCGAACCGGGCCGGGACCCCCTTGCGCGCCCGGATATCGTGCGCATCTTGCTGCTTGAAGGTTCCGTAACGGACCGCACCCTGGAGGCCCCGAGGGCTCCGAAGGATGTTCGCGCGGTGAATCCTCCGGCAAGTGCCGGAGCGGATCCCGTCGATTCCTGACGGCGAGCTCGTCTGGGCAAGAGGGCAAAGGTTCCAACGGAGATACTCAGTCGTTCTTTGTCCGCAAGGAGGAAGTCATGCTCATCAAGTACGAACCCAGCTCCTGGCTCAATTTCGACCCATTTGCTCCGTCCGAGAGACCGTCGTCCCTCGGTACCTTCGACCTGCTACGTCGGGAAATGGACCGGCTGTTCTCGGGCTACGAGCGCGCCTTCGGTGGTGCGTGGGGCCCAGGGGACACCTACCCGACCTTCCGAGTCGACGACAATGGCTCGGAGCTGGTCGTCACCGCCGAGGTCCCCGGCCTGACCGAGAAGGATATGGAGCTCTCCGTCACCGGTGACACGGTATCCCTGCGCGGTGAACGGAAGGTGGAGGCTCCGGAAGGCTTCTCCACCCATCGCCAGGAACGCTCCGCCTACCACTTCACTCGCGCCTTCCGCCTGCCGACCCCCGTGGACGCCGAGCGGGTCGAGGCCAGCCTCAAAAACGGCATTCTGACCGTCAAGCTACCCAAGGCTGCTGAGGCCCGCCCCCGAGCCATCCCGGTGAAGGCCGGATGACCCACACCTGACCAGAGGAGGAATTTTCGTCATGGCACGCCAAATGGTTCCCTCGAACTCGTCCGTACCTTCGGATTCGCCCCCCGCTCGTGAGTTGACGCCCAGCGTGGACGTCCACGAAAACGACCAGGAGATCATGGTGGTCGCCGATCTCCCGGGGGTGGCCGCCGAGGATCTGAACATCCAGCTCGATCTCCCCGAGCTGCGTCTGGTCGCCAACGCCAAGGCCCTGGACGGCACCCCGGTTCGCTATGTACGCCAGTTCCGGGTCGGGTCGGCGGTGGACGCCGGGAAGATCGGGGCAGAGCTTCAGAATGGCACGTTGCGCGTCCATCTGCCCAAGGCCGAATCCCACCGCACCCGCAAGATCGAGGTTCGCGCCCTGTAATCACCGTCACGCGGGCCGAGGGTCGTCGCACCGGGCGCCCTCGGCCCTTGGCTTGGCGGCGACCCGTGACAGAGCCCGGCCGGGGTCGCTATGCTGGGTGGGCCTTGCGCGTCACGCTCATCTACCCTCCACCCTGGAAGATCGCCGAGCCGGGGGACCCTTCCGATCCCGACGATGGACCCCCGGCTGACCATGGAGAAGGGGATCTGGATGCAGACTTCTTCCAGATCCCTTTCGGCCTTTTGTCCTTGGCGGCCCAGGCCATCCGAGCAGGACATTCCGTCCGAGTATTGAACCTCTCGAGCTACCCCTGGAATTCAGTCCGCGGGATCCTGTCTCGGCTCGACTCGGACGTGGTGGGGCTTTCCTGCTGGACGGCAAATCGCCGAGGGGTCGCACTGGTCGCGGATGAGCTCAAGCGAGTCGATCCGCGGATCCATGTGACCGTGGGCGGGCCCCATGCCACCGCGCTGGCGGAGGCCATGCTGAAATGGGTACCTTGCATTGACTCGGTGGTGCGCGGCGAAGGGGAGCTCACCTTCTTGGAACTGTTGGATCGGTTGACCAAGGGGCAGTCCCTGGATGGCCTGGCCGGCGCGTCGCTCCGCTCGACATCGGGGATCACCCGTGGTCCCGAGCGCTCCCGCCTCGAGGATCTGGACCAGCTTGCCTCCCCCCACGCACTGTTTGCGACGCACATCCTGATGACCTCGCGGGGCTGTCCTTGGTCATGCAGCTTCTGCGGAGCAGAAACCAGCTGGGGCCGTGGCTTCCGCAGCCATGGGGTTCCACGAATCCTCGACGATCTGGAGCAGGCTCTGGACAAGGTCCGGGTCCGACTGTTGCTGTTCAAGGACGATACCTTCACCACCGATCGGCGCCGTGTCTTGGCCCTGTGCCAGGGGATCCGCGAGCGCGGCCTCTCGTTCCTGTGGAGCGGTGACACACGAGCCGACGTTCTGGACGAGGAGCTCGTTCTTGCCATGCGCCTGGCTGGCTGCGAGCGGCTCAGCCTGGGTGTCGAATCCGGTTCGCCGCGCATCCTGAAGTCCATCAACAAGCGGACCACCCTCCAACAGATCCGTCATACCACCGAGCTGTGCCGCCGCTACGGCGTGAGCACCCGTTACTACATGATGCTGGGCAACCGCGGAGAGACCCGAGCCACCTTTCGGGAGAGCCTGGATTTCTTGGAGCAGGCGAACCCCAACCAGTCCATCTTCTCCTGCCTTAGCATCTATCCGGGGACCCGGGACTTCAGAGAGACCGTTGCCAAGGAGCGGCTGGATCCGGAGATCTACTTCCGGGAGCAGTTCCTGGAACTGAAGGCTCCCTTTGATGCTTCGGCAGACGACACCCGGCTGATGGACGAGTGGTTTCGCGCCCATCGCGGGGTCCGAACCCATTTCGTTCCCAGCGTAGACGATGCGGCCAGTGCGCTCGCCGCCCTGGGTGGAGCACACCATGCCGCCCACGTCGCTCTGGCCGAGGCGCTGGTCGAGGAGGGACAGCTCGATGAGGCCGAACGCCAACTGCAGCTCGCGGAACGCCTTTCATACCCCCTACCCGGCCTCATCCACAACCTGCGCGCCTGCATCGCCCACCGGCGGGGGGATCTGCTCGGCCTCAAGGAGGAACTCATTACGGCTGCTCGCGTCGATCCGCAGCATCACATCCTGCTCCAGAATGCCGCATCGACCCGGCGATGGTTCGAACAGGGGGCTCGGGGCCCCTTGGCCCTGAGGATTCGTCACGAGTTCGAACTCTACGAGCGAACCGAGCAACCCCTGTTGCCCGGGCCCTTGCCATCCGATTGGCAAGTCTGGGATAGGCCGAGCGCCGTGTGCCCCGCGGTGAAGAGACTGGTCTAGACCGAAACGAAGCCACGTCGGTCAATCCGCGAGTGGAGCGAACAGATCCTCGATCTCGTCCGCGTCGAGGTGCAGGACACTCGGGTTGTGACCGAGTAGCGCGTCAGAAAGCTCGTGCTTGCGCCGCTGCAAGGCCAGCATATTCTCTTCGACACTGCCAGCGATGACCAGGTTGAACACGAAGACGGGACAGACCTGCCCGATGCGATGAGCCCGATCCGTCGCCTGCTCCTGTGCCGCGGCATTCCACCACGGATCGTAGTGGATGACCGTGTCGGCCCGAGTCAGGTTCAATCCCGTTCCACCAGCCTTGAGGCTGACCAAGAAGACGTCCACCTCGCCGCGCTGAAAGGCTTCCACCCTGCGCTGTCGATCCACGGTAGCGCCGGTCAAGGTGGTGTGGCGGATTCCGCGCAGCAGCAGGCCTTCCGAGAGCAGGGTCAGCATCCTGACGAACTGACTGAACACCAGGACCCGTCGTCCCTCGGACAACTGGGTCTCCAGCAGTTCGAAGAACGCCTCCCCCTTGGCGCTGGTTTTCACACGCTCCCGGGCGGGTATGTTCAGAAGGCGCGGATCGCAACAGACCTGACGCAGCTTGAGCAACGCGTCGAGGATGGTCACCGCACTGGCCGCCACGCCCTTGTGACGGATGGCACGGCGGACCTCGGCATGACCAGAGAGGCGAATGCTCTCGTAGAGATCCCGTTGCTCGCCGCTGAGCTCCACCGGGCGCGACAGCCAGGTCTTGGGGGGCAGGTCCCGGGCAACCTGCTCCTTGGTGCGGCGCAGCAAGAACGGTGAAATCCTGGCCCTGAGCGCTGCGAGGCGAACCGGGTCACCGCGCTGCTCAATGGGTTGGCGAAAGCAGGCTCGAAAGGCGGCTCGGCTCCCCAGGAGCTCCGGAACCAGGAAGTGGAAAAGGGACCACAACTCTTCCAGGTGGTTCTCCACCGGAGTCCCGCTGAGTCCGATTCGATGGCAGGACGGGAACTGACCAAGGAGCTGCGCCGCCAGGCTGGCTGGATTCTTGATGGCCTGGATCTCGTCCAGCACCACGCAACTGTACTCTTGCGCCGACAGAACATCGGCATCGCGCACCAGCACCGAGTAGGTGGTCAAGACCAAGGGTGCGCCGGCAAACCGGGCTCGAGTCTTGGAGCGATTCGGTCCGTGGTACACGATTGGTGACAGCTCCGAGAAGAACCGCTGGATCTCGGCTTGCCAGTTGCCAACCAGACTGGTCGGGACCACGACCAAGGCCGGGGCCTTGGCATGCCCGGCACGGTGGTCCAGCGCCAGGTGAGTCAGCACCTGCAGGGTCTTGCCCAGACCCATGTCGTCGGCCAACAGGCCCCCGGTACCCGCCCTGCGCAGGCCCTGCAACCAGCGAACACCGTCCTCTTGGTAGGGACGCAGCGACAGGCCCGCGCCGGTCGCCATGGCGAGCGACGCTGGTTCGGGGCGCGGGCGGTGCGGCAGCGCTCCCGCCCCGCCAAGGGGCTCCATGCCGGGGATCTTCGCCAGACTGTGCCCCTGACAACCATGGATGACCAGTCTCTCCGGGGAACAGACGTCACCTCGATACAGCTCCAGCAATAGTTCCAGGATGGATTGGAAACGCTGGGGAGGCAGGGTGACGTAACGGTGCAGCCCCACCGTGACCGCCCGATGCCGCGCGGGAAGGCGGAACAGCTCCTGGAGCGACACCCCCTTTTCTGCCTCACGGATCAGATCCAAAAGGGCGGGCAGCACGTCCACCAACTTCCCGTCGATCTCGAAGCCGAGTCGCAAAGCGAACCAATCCTTTTCGTCGGTCGGTTCGACGCGAGAGACCCAGGGCAGGTCGTCTCCGACCACCTGGTAGGGATAGTCTGGGTCGAAACTGACCTCGTAGCCCAGGGCGCGCAACTTGGGGACGACCGATGCCGTAAACGAGCAACGGGCATGGATGTTGGTGTCCCACGGCAAAAGGTAATCCGCCTCCGAACCGAGAGGGATCGTGACATCCTCGACCCAGTCCGACTCCAACGCCCCGTGAACCTCCAGGATGCACTGAACCCTGCGCTCTCGCTCTCGATCCCTTGGGATGGGGACCAATCCACAGGGACCCTGAGCGAACACTCGCTGGCATTCGTCCCCGGGTCGGAGCTCCGTCCCCAGGTACGAAAACGTGAGATTCACGGCCGGCAGCTCGGCTTCCCGCTCACCGGACCCACCGTCTATCAAGCATCGCTGCATGAAGAAATGGGCTCTGCCCGAGAGCTGTGGCACCTCTGGAGAGACCCGACCAGACGGCGCCAAGCCAGACACCATGTTCCCGGTTATAGCCGGGCGCCGGGACTTGTCGAGGAACTGGGGTACAGTGCTGGACATGAGCAATTGCCCCCCAAGCTTCGTCAGGATTCCCGCACTGCGACCGGGAGCTCGGATCGCGGTGATAGCACCGTCGGGTCCGTTCGATGTGGCGCGCCTCGAGGCGGGGGTCGAGCGCCTCCGAACTCGCTACGGGGTTGATTATGGCCCCTCGATAACCGAAACCAAGGGGTACCTGGCCGGTGATGACGAGCGGCGCCTGGGGGAGTTGCTCGCGGCCCTCGAGGATCCGTCCATATCCGCCATTGTGCCGGTGCGGGGTGGATACGGCGCCACCCGTTTGCTGGAAAGAATCCCCATCGAACAGGTGGCTTCCGCGCGCAAGCTGCTGATTGGATTCAGTGACATCACCGCCCTGTTGGTGACCTGGGCACGAGCTGGTCTTTGCTGTCTGCACGGACCCATGGCGGCGCGCCTGGGTCAAGATCCGCCCTCGACCTTCGAGGCCTGGGTGCGCTCCGCCGAAGGTGAGATCCCCCCTGCCTTCACCGACCTTCGATCTCTCCACTCGGGGAAGGCAACTGGCCCTCTGTTGGGCGGCAACCTGGCGGTGCTCTGCGCACTGTGCGGAACTCCCTATGGCCTCTCGGCTGCAGGCTCGATCCTGTTCTTGGAGGACGTCAAGGAACGCCCTTACCGCATCGATCGCATGCTGACCACGCTCATGCAGGCTGGGTTCTTCGAGGGCGTTCGGGGCATCGTCCTGGGTTCGTTCACGCTCTGCGAACCGGATCCGGATGGTGTAACCGTGGATGAGGTACTCGCCGAGCGCTTGACACGACTCGACGTACCGGTGGTCTCGGGCATGCCCGTCGGTCATGGTTCCCAGAACGCGACGCTAGGGATGGGTGCGCTGGTGACACTCGATGCCGACCGGGGCTGTCTGACCTTCCTGGAATCGGCAGTGAGCCGCTAGGGGACAGGGCAGCGGATCTATGTGGTGGACGTTGCCTGGTCCGGCAAGACCAGACCCATCCGCTGGAAGGCACGTCGCGAAACCCGGCGCTGGGCCGGACGCAGATAGCCGTAGAAGATCCCGTTCAGCACCAGCAGCCGCAGCATCAGCAGGTACTCGGGCAGGCCCAGGGCATTGAACAGCGCCAGACCGAACACCAAGGACCCGACGCCGAAACCGCTCCGCCATACTCGCATCAATGGGCCCGCCTCGGCCCGGTACAGGGCCGCTCGCTCCGGATCGAAGGGGGGAAAGCGGCTCAATCGAGCGCTGGTGTGAGGATCGAATCCCTTGACGTAATCGCCCTGGCTCTTCAAGTAGAATAGGTAAATGGGATAGCAGAACCGAGGGACAAGGCCCATGCCCGTTCCGCGTTGCTCGCGATATCGGGCCAGGGCGACTTCGTACTCCTCGCCATCCTGATGCGGCGTGGTGAGACGTAAAAACACGTTCTTGTAATGGTCGTACATGGTCGTGTGATACGAGGTCGTCACGATCATGACGATCATGAGCAGCACCATGGTCCAACCCAGCCAGTCGGGTGACGAGTACTTTTTCCAACAGAGATAGGCCGAGGCCGGCCCAACCGCCACCAGGGTGATCAGATCGGCCACCCCATCCAGCATCCGTCCGAAGGCACTGGACGTCTTGCGCATTCGCGCCAGCTGACCGTCGGCGCAGTCGAGCACCGCCGACATGAACAGAAGCAGTCCGCTGTACAGCATATGGTGGGGAACGTCGACTAGCAGCAGCGCCCCCGAGGCAACCCCGGCCAGGATGGACAGAAGGGTGATGAAATTCGGAGAAATCGGTGTGGGGTAAGCGGCGCGTGCGAACAGATAGGCAAGCGGCCGATGCACGTACAGATCGATCGGTTCCTCGACATCGAGCGATTTGAGAGACTGGGTGTAACCGGACCAGATGCCCATATCACCTCGGCCATAGCGCGGACCGTTGCTCATCGCAACGCCGTAACCTACCGTCTTGTGCCGTTCGCGCCGCCGGACGGGTCGGTGTGGTATCATGGCGGTGCATGGCACAGCTCTTGGTTCTGTTCGGCAATAAGCAGGGCTTGAGGCTGCCCCTGATCTCGACCTTGGTCGTTGGCCGAGCCACCACCGCTGATCTGCAACTGGTGGACAGTCGGGTGTCGCGGGAGCATTGCCGAATCGAGGTGTCATCGGCTGGCCTGAGGCTCACCGACTTGGGCAGCCAGAACGGCACCTTCAGGAACGGCGAGCGGATCACCGAAGCGACTCTGTTGAACGAAGGTGACGAGATTGCGGTGGGTGACAGCTTGCTCCTGATCGCCGGCGAGGGCATCCGGATCGCAAACGCCCGGTATGGCGTGGGGACCCTCATGGCAACGCGCGATGCTGTCACCGTGCACGCTCGCGCAGCGCCCGTCTCTCGAACAGCAGAGGAGCGAATCGCGACGCTGGGGCGACTCGCCAGACGGATTGCCGCAGCACCTGACGAGGAAGCGGTCGTCCAGGCAGTCATCGACCAAGTCCTGTCGGTGATTCAGCCGGAGCGGGCCAGCCTGCTGCTTAGCCTCTCGCGCCCGACGGACCAGGACGGAGATCTGGACCTGGTCCCACTCTGCAGCCGAGGCCCCAGCTCGCTCTCGTCGATCTGTGTGGCGCTCCTGTCCGAGGCCCAACGCAAGAAAAGGGCCGTATCAACCGAGGCGGTGCTCGAGGTTCGAGCCCACCGTCGCGAGCAGAGCGTCGTCACGCGGACTCTGCGCTCCCTGGTCGTAGTGCCCTGGAGCTCGGCCCGGCAAGATGGGTTCTTGGTGGTGGATCGGGCGGCGGGGCAGCCGTTTGATCACGATGACGTGGGCTGGTTGGAGGCCGTCGCGGAACTTGCCGCGGTGGGACTCCGGTCGCACCGCTTGGCGTTGCCCATTGTCGCCACGGGACCGGTGGGTGACAGCCTTGCCTTCCGTGAAGCACGAGCCAAGGCCGAAGCGGCAGCGCGAGTCGATTCGACGGTCCTTTTGCTGGGGGAGACGGGCACGGGCAAGGAGGAGCTCGCCCGCCTGATTCACCAGCACAGTCGTCGTTCCGAGGGACCCTGGGTCGCCGTCAACTGTGGGGCCATTGCCGAAGGGGTGGCCGAGAGCGAGCTCTTTGGCCACGAAAAGGGGGCCTTCACGGGTGCCAGCTGCACCCGACTCGGCGCTTTCGAGACCGCCGATCGCGGGACGTTGTTCCTCGATGAGGTGGGCGACCTATCGCAAGCACTGCAGGTTCGGTTGCTTCGGGTACTGCAGGAGCGGGCGGTGGTTCGTGTGGGCTCGACGCTGCCACGCGGCGTCGATGTTCGAATCATTGCCGCGACCCATCGTTCCCTGGTCGATGAGGTCCGCAGTGGGCGCTTTCGCGAGGATCTCTTCTTCCGTCTCAACGTCGTGGAGATCCGTCTTCCGGCCCTGCGAGAACGGCTCGACGACGTACCGCGTCTGGTCCCCGCTCTGTTGACCCGCATCGCGGCTCGGCTTGGCCTGGGCAGCCTGCCGGTCACGGACGGAGCCCTGAAGACACTGATGGGGTACAGCTACCCGGGCAACGTGCGCGAGCTCCAGAACGTCCTGGAGAGGATTCTGGTGCTCCGTGAACCAACCGACACGGCACCCATCGACGCCGACGACGTAGCCGCCGTCCTGGGTCACCCCTTGCTCCCGATGCCGGCTCCTATTTCAGCCCCGGCAGACGAGACACTGGCCCAGGTGATTCGGCGCGTGGAGAAGACCGAGATCGAAGCAGCACTGCGCCGTGCCCGGGGGATCAAGAGCCAGGCAGCGCGTCAGTTGGGGATCAGTCGACCCACGCTGGACAAGAAGATCGCCGAGCTTTGTATCGATCTGTGGGCCAAAGAGCCGTGATTGGTGACCCAAGGGATTCGGTCGGGCTAGACTCCGACTGACGTGGTTGCTTCCCCGGCCGTGTTCCTGTGTCCTGCTTGCCGCGCGGTGTTGACGGTACCAGACGCGGGTGTCGGCTCGGTTCGCTGCGATGCCTGCCAATCCGAGGTGGATGTTTCCCGTCTCTCCACGATCGCGGGCCGACCTCGCTTCGTTCCCGAAGTCTGCTGGACAGGCAGCGACATCGGTGGCTATTCGATCGGGGAAGTGATGGGAGCCGGCGGGATGGGGACCGTCTATCTGGCCACCGACATCCAAGGGGAGAAGGTGGCGGTCAAGTTCCTTTCCCCCAGCCTGGCCGCCGAGCCCGAGCTGCGTTCGCGCTTCGCTCGTGAGATCCGGTTGCAGGAAGAGCTCGACCACCCGGCGATCGTCAAGGTCAAAGGCCACGGTGAATTCCGTGACATTCCCTGGTTCGCCATGGAGCTCGTTGGCGGCCCGACCCTGGCTGAGCGCCTCAAGGAACGACGCCTGGCGCTGGCGGAGATCGGCGCCATCTTCGGTCGGCTGTTGGCTGCACTCGACTATGCCCATGCCAAAGGCGTGGTGCATCGGGATCTCAAGCCGACCAACGTGCTCTTGGGTACCCAGGGGGCCAAACTCGTTGATTTCGGCATCGCCCATTGGGAACAGGGCACGGCTAACCATACCACCCAACTGACGCGCACCGACACCATCCTCGGTACCTTCCCCTACATGTCGCCAGAGCAGAAGGCCGGCAAGACCGTCGATGCGCGGAGCGATCTGTACTCGATTGGTGTGATGCTTTACGAAGCATTCACCGGAGAACGACCCGAGGGAGCCTTCGCCCCAATTCGCGATCTGCACCCCGATGTCCCCTCACCCATCGACCCATTGGTTCGTCATCTGCTCAAGCCAAATCCTCAAGAGCGGCTCGGTTCGGCACGAGAGGCGCGGCAACGTCTGGAACATGCCTTGACGTCCCGGCGATGGTCGCCACGAGCGGTGTGGGTCAGTGCCGGTGTGGGACTCGTCGCCCTCTATGCTGTGGCGGCGCTGTATGCACGCCCCCCGTCGCAGTCCGGCGCCGCCCCTGGAGCCACCGTCCCGAGTCCGACCAGCCCGAGTGTCACACCGCGACCCAGCAGTCCCGCGGACCGAGCCGATGTCGCGCCACCCCCCTCACCGCCCCAGACGACGCTGGGAAAGGACATCCCTGTGGCGAGCAGCATCGCGTCCAGCAACCCGGCCTCGTCGAGTCTGCGCCCGAGGACGAGCTCGAAACGCCAGGTGTCCCATCGCGCCAACACGGAAGACTCAAAAGAGCAGCCGGCGTTTCTCGAGCCAAGCCAATCCCTCATACAATCCGATTCGCCCGGAGTCGCGACCAAGAAAGAGAACAAACAACCGCTGCGCGCCCAGGAGAATCAGGAGCCGTCTTCGGACTTCAAGCCATCCGGTAAGACCCAATCGAACTTTGAACTGCCCGCGCTCGACGAACTTCCCGTGCAGCAGGACAACACCTCGGCAGATTCCCCCGCGAAAAAGTCCCGCCCACCTCCAGCCAAGTGATCAATGGATGAATCGGGCCGGACCCTTGTAAAGCTTCGTTACAACTTGCCAACCATCGCTTGGCGGCCAGCCACGACGAGCCCACCAGTTCCCGAGATTTCTGGGGTCTAGTGACCTGGCCCAGGCTTTGCGGAAGGGGTCGTCCAGAGGTGACCCATGACCCGTTCGCTTTTGGCTCTGGTTGCTCTTGGTATCCTATTGCTCACCGGTCTGGTGTGGGCCCAACCGGCGGTCGACACCGCCGCCAACCCGAATTCCGTCTCCACCCTCGAATGGCAGGGACCCTACACCGAGGGTAACCTGTCCCTTTTCGTCGCTGCCGATCCAACGTCAACGCCCGACGAGGATGTGTTGACGCTGGATGAAGCGCTGGCCAAGAAGGTCGTCACGGTGAAGGAGACAGGCAACGTCAATCAGCTTTCCGCCACCAACCAAGGCAAGAAGAAGGTGTTCTTGCAGTCGGGAGACATCGTTAAAGGGGGGCGGCAGGACCGCGTATTGAAGCACGACACCATGCTCCTGCCCGGAGCCCAGAGCGTGCCACTCGATGCTTTCTGTGTCGAACATGGCCGCTGGCAGAAACGGGGCGGGGAGTCTGCTGCCCACTTCGGCTCGTCACGCAACCGCCTGGTGACCAAGGAACAGAAGATGGCCGTGCAGGTCTCGGCAAACCAGGGTGAGGTCTGGGCCTCGGTGGCCAAGGCCCAGTCCGACCTCGGCCGGAATCTGGGCGGTTCGGTCAAGTCGAGCGTCTCGGAATCGAGCCTTCAGCTCAGCCTGGAGCAGGGCAAGCTGGAGACCTTGGTGAGTGACACCGTAAAGCGCCTCTCCGCCAAGCTGCCCGCCCAAGAAAAGTCGGTTGGCTACGCCGTGGCCATCAACGGTGCGGTTCAATCGGTCGACGTCTACGCAACCCCCAAGCTATTCCAGAAGGTGAAGGATAGGATCCTGCGCTCGGCCGCAGCGGAGGCAATTGCCAAGCGCACCGGCAAACCCACCACGCCTCCTTCGGTCAAGAGCGTCAACGAGCTGGTCACCGATGCCGAGTCCGCACAGGCCAGGCCCGAGAAGCAGATCCTCAACACCCAGATCTCGCGCAAGGAGACGGGCAAGAGCGTGGTCTTCTCGGCCAGCGACGGGACCTATCGCGGCAAGGCCACCCACAAGGTCTACCTCGCCAAATAGGCACCGAGGACTCAACTCAGACGCTTGTCGATCTCGATTCGCCCCTGCTGGTTCGTTGCGCACCCCCGAGGCCCAATTGGCTGTTTGGTTGGGGCGGCGCAGAACCGAGCGGGGGCGATTCGGCGGTTGGGTACCCTGCCCCGTTACGCGGGGATACTCAAACGTGCTGGGGTGTGGCGTTCAACCTGCCGCAACGCCACTGCCAGTCATGCACGGTAAACGGACCCGTCGACGGTTCGGCGACTCGTACCTGCACACGGTGCCGGGGGTCACACAAGACGGCCAGCGCCAACCGATGCTCGGTGGTGGGCGACGTCAATCCGAGCCAGGTACCGGGTCGGAAGGGCTCACCGGACGCCTCCACGCCCAGGCCACCGGGCGTTTCCAGGGTGAACCGGCTGCGGTCAAACGGCATGGAGAGGCCCAACCCATGCGCCTTGGCCAGGGCTTCCTTGAGCGTCCAAAAGGAGAGGAACCGTTCCAGGCGGTGCGCTTCGGGAAGAGCGCACAGCTCCCGGGCCTCACTTTCGGCGAAGAATCGTTGAGAGATCTCAAGAGGGTCCACCCGGGGCCTGATCCGTTCGATGTCCAGACCCACGGCCCACCCCTGACAGGCCGCACAGGCCACGACGTCGGAGCTGTGGGAGATGTTGAAGTGCACCGGCGGCAAGGCCATCGGAGAACTCACCGTCAGATATCCGTGCTCGGTCACGTCGAATCGGACCTGTTGCTCCGAGCAGTGGGCCAGCGCCGCCACCGCCCGCCGAGCCAGGGAGCGACCCAGGACGAACTCCCGAAGCCTGCGAGCATTCACCATCGATGCACACTGCTCTTGCTCCGCTGCCGACAGCAGGGTTCGTTGTTGGGCGACCTGGTCCGCATCGACCGCGTCGAGCGCTTGGAGCCAGAGGGTGACCCCGATTTCGTCGCTGTTACCCACGCTGGCTCGGGCCATTTTTGGCATGGCCCGAGACGAAAACGAGGTCAGGCACGGGCCCTGGGCACCGAATACCCCAGGATCCCAGGTACAGCAAGCGCGCCGGGGCCACCCCGATGACTGGTAAGACCAGATCGGGCTCCTGCCGCCGAATTGGCACAGTCCCCGGTCGTGTCCATCATCCCAACGTGGTAGACCGACACCGGTTCATCGCTATTGCTGGTTCGATATGTCCTGGCTCCACGACAAGACCACCGAGATCCTTTCGCGCGTCGAACGCGCCAAGGCCCAAAACGCGTTCCCCTACTTCCGCCCCATGCAGAACATCGGTCCCCGGGTGCGGGTCGGTGACAAGAGCTGCATCAACTACACCTCCAATGACTACCTGGGCCTGTCCCAGCGCCCCCAGTTGATCGAGAGTGCCGTTCGGGGAACCCGCCAGTACGGGACGGGCCTGGGTAGCGCCCGCCCCCAGGCCACCAGTGTACGCCATCAAGAGCTGGAAAAGCGCCTGGCACGATGGCTGGGCTTCCCCGGTTGTGTGGTGTTCACCACTGGCTACCAGTCGATCGTCGGGACCTTGCAGACATTTCTGGATGACGACACGACCGTCGTTCTCGACAAGCTCAGCCATGCCTCCATCGTGGACGGAGTGCTGCTGGCCCAGGGGCAACACCCGGATCTCGAGATCCGCTTCTTCAAACACAATGACGTCAAGCACCTGGAGAAGACCCTGGCGGGTGCTGCCCATCCCAAGCGTTTGGTCGTAGTCGAAGGGCTGTACAGCGTCGACGGCGATCTGGCACCCTTGGCCAGCGTCCTAGAGGTCTGCAAGAAACACGGTGCGGCCATCATGCTGGACGACGCTCACGGTCTGGGCGCACTGGGTCCAACCGGACGAGGTGTGGCAGAACAGCACGGGTTGTTGCGTGAGATCGACCTCTTGATCGGCACCTTCTCCAAGTCCTTCGGCACGGTCGGCGGCTTCGTGTGCGCCGACGCTCCGCTGGTCGACTACATCAAACTGAGTGCCCGTTCCTTCGTGTTCTCGGCATCCTTGCCGCTGGCCCAGGTCGAGGCAGCCCTCGCGGCTCTCGATATCATCGAGAACGACTTGTCACTGATTCATCGATTGCAGGACAACGGCACCCGGTTCCGAGAGGGTCTGCTGTCGCTCGGCTTCGATCTGGGTCAGAGTACGACCCACATCACACCCATCTTCCTGAATCAGGAGGAGCTCACCATGAAATTTGGTGCCTACCTGTTCCATGGTGCGAACATCCTGATGATGCCCTTCGTGGCCCCGGGCGTTCCGGAGGGCAAGGAACGCCTGCGCTGCAACGTGACCGCCGCCCATACTGAACAAGACATGGGGTACACGCTGGAGGCCCTGGCCGAAATCGCCAAGCAGCTGGGGGTGTTGCCGGCCACCGCTCGCACCGGTTCGACTCGAACCCAGCGAACGTACTGGTTCTTGACCCATAGCCTGCGCGGCATCAAGAATGCGGGCCTGCCGTTCTTGAAACAGCAGGCCACCTTCCTGTTCGAGCAGTCCTTGGATCGGATGACCAAGCGCGGCTAGCACTCGGGCCGGATACGAGCCTACTTGGCCGGCAATTCCAGGCCCAAGGCCTCCCGCTGGGCGTAGAGCCGCATCAGGTTGTCGGAGAACAGAAGCCCCCGATCACAAGTGATGACCTGGCCCTTGATGGCATCCATCATGCCGCTGCACAGAGCCAGAACGACATCCGCTACCTGAGTCTCGGTCAGCCACTCCGTGCCGGGGGGTGCCAGGCGCTGCAAGAACTCGAACAGCTCGTCTCCGAACATGTCGCGGGTGGACTGGGTGGGTAGCGCCGCCGCCCTGACCACGTTGATGCGCACGTCCTCGTCCCGCAGCCTGTAGCTGGCGTATTTGACCAGCGTCTCCAGCACTGCTTTCGATGCAGCCACGAACTCATAGCCCGGGTTGTAAGAATCGGGGCCCGGCGAGGATGTGGCCACCACGTAGCGCGGGTAACGCCCGAACACCTGCTTGGTGCGCTGCAAGTACTCGAAGGTCGGCCACGCCGAATAGTGGATGCTCTTGGTCAGGGCGCGTTCCGTCATCGCCTCGAAACTGGGCACTACGACCGACCCAGCAACGTTGCTGATGAACACCTCGGGAAACCGTTGGGCGTCCTTGAGGTGTTGTATCAACGCCGCCGTGTCGTCGGGCTCCCCCGCATCGGCCTGGAACAGGAGCGGGGCTGGAGCACCCGCCTTTTCGAAGGCGGCTCGGACCTGCTCCTCGGGGACCGAACCCCAGCGGTAGGTCAAGGTGCACTTCGCTCCCCGTTGCCCGAAGGCCAGGGCTATGGCCAGGCCCAGACCCTTGGTGCCGCCCGTCACCAGCACGGACTTGTCACGGTAGTCACGGATCATGCAGCGCTCCCGTTCGAGGGGTTACTCACACTCGGTCATTGGCTCGACCCACGGCGAGCTCAGGAGGGATTCCCGCCCGCGTCTCGCTCTTGGACCGTCTTGTTGAACAGATCGATCAGGCCATCGATGTTGGTGAGCTGGTTCAGCTCGGCGCGGGGCACCTTGACCTTCAGTTCACGCATAGAACGTGAAACGACCTCCACCAGGTCCAGGCTGTTGGCCCCGTAGTCCTTCATGGACTTGCTGGTGTCGATGGAATCGACATCCAGATCGTCCACTGCGTCGGCCAGGTGCTTCTTGATCACGTTCCAAATATCATCACGGGTCATGTTGTCTTCTCCTTGGGGAACTCGATTCGATCACGCTCACCATACAGGCGCATTACGTTGTCGTAAAATGGTGCTCCATGATCAACGGCCAGGACCTGGCCGGTGACGGCATCCATCAAACCGCTGCACAGAGCCAGAATGGTCTGCGCCACTTCCTCTGCCGTCACGAACAGGGAAGGATCGAAATGCTCGATGAAGGGGATACAGTCTTCGCCCATGGTCGCCCGCAGGGACTCGGTGCGAACCAGGGCGGCACGGACTACGTTGACGCGAACGTCCTGGTCTGCCAGGCGAAACGCCAGGTAGCGACACAGGGTCTCCAGGACGGCCTTGGCCGAGGCCACGAAATCGTAGTTGGCGGTATATTTGTCCGGGCCCTGCGAGGAGAGCCCGATGACGTAACGCGGATAGTGGCCGAGGACCTTCTGGGTCTCTTGAAGGTAGTCGACCAAGGGCCAAGCGCTGTATTCGATGCTTCGTAGCAAGGAACGCTTCTGGTAGTCGTCGAGGGATTTGACCACCTGCGCAAAGGCCACGTTGGCGATCAGCACCTCGAGCCGGCCATAGCGTTGCTTGACCTCCCCGAGGAGGTTCCGCGTATCCTCGGCCGAACCCGCGTCCGCTTCGAGAATCAGCGGGGCCGGAGCCGCGCACTCCTGGAACTTTCGATTGATCTCCTCTTCGTCGGCGCTGCCCCATTTGTGGGTCAAGACCACTTGGGCACCCTGCTGACCGAAGGCAAGCCCCGTACAAAGGCCGATACCCCGTGTGCCGCCGGTGATGAGGACGACCTTGCCTCGTAGATCATTCAACATATTCACCCTCGATACGGTCACGGATCCCTGGCTGCAAGAACGTGATGGCGTGCATCATCGACTCCAGAGTGTAGGTTTCTTCGAAGGTCTTACGGCGGGGCAGAGACAGGGTTCGCTTCAGCAACTCCAGCGAACAGCGAGGCTTCTCGGCAATCCGCGAGGCCACTTCGAACGCTTTGTCCAGCACCTCGGCCTGGGGCAGGACGTAGTTGACGCCGCCCGCAGTGGCCCAGTCCGCACCCCGCCGGTACTCCCCGGTGTAGAGCAGTTCCTGCGCCCGCGCGGGGGAAGTGATGTGTTCCATCAGACGGGTCATGCCCATGCCGGGCGTGAATCCCAGATTCATGAAGCTGGCCCCGTAGCGGCGTTCCCGTGACATCAGGATGATGTCCGCACACAGACCCAAGGCAAACCCTCCGCCGGTGGCGTGGCCCTGCATGGCCGCTACCACCGGCACCGGCAGATCCAGGACCGCCTGGGACAACCGGATATCACTGGGCGCCGCTTCCCCACGCGCCAGGCGCGCCAAGAGCTCGCGAGGGGCTCCAGAAGCGAAGACATCGGGCAGACCGGTCAACACGATGACCCGGACCTCGGGATCACCCTGCAAGTGGGCCAGTACCTCCTCGAGCTCGGCCACGAAGGGCTCGGTGAAGGCGTTGCGGGACTCGGAATCCCGCATCTGCACGACACGAGTCCCCTCACCGCGCTCGACCAGGCCCACTCGACGCTGGGGATGGCTGAGATGCTTGGGGCTCATGACTGCTCCCAAGGCAGGATGCCGTCCTGCTGGTACCGAGCCATCAAAGTCAGAAATTCCGGATCGCCGACGGTGGCAAGCGTCGTCTCCTGCCCCAGGCGTATCGCGTCCTTCAGCTCCAGGGCCGGCATGCGGGACAACAGCTGCTTGATGGTCGCCACCTGCCTGGGATTGCCCCGCTCCAAGCGCCTCGCCCAGCGTTGGGTGACCGTCGAAAGCTCGGCGCTGGCGACCACCTCGTCGACCAATCCAGCCGCCCGCGCCTGCTCGGCATTCCTCACCGTCCCAGTCAATGCCCAGACTCGCGCCGTCCGTCGGCCCACCCGCTCCATCAACAGAGGCAGCACCATGGCTGGCGCCAGGCCGAACAGGACCTCGGGCAGACCGAAGCTCGCCTGTTCCCCGGCCAGCACGACGTCACAGGCGCAGAGCAACCCCACTCCTCCACCAAGGGCCTGTCCCTCGACAACGGCCAATGTGGGCCGACCTGCGAAGCGCAAAGCCATCAGGCAACGCACGTAGTCATCGATGGCACCGGCAGTAGTCGCTCCCCGGGCATCGCTCGAGTCAGCGAGCTGTTCCACGGCCATCCCCCGACAGAACGTATCCTTGGAGCCAACCAGTACGAGCACCCGAGTCGAAGCGTCCGCCAGCGTCTCCTCGATGGACCGAAGCAGGGCCCCCACCGACTGGGGGTCCAGGGCTTGCGGCACGGTGACCAACCGGTGAGTCATCCCATCTAGCTCCAAGCGTACTCCCGGTAGTACTCGTCCACCCCCCGAAGGACGAGCAGGTTCCGGCCACGATAGAAGCGGTCGAACCAGTCGCCCAGGATGTCCCAGGTGGGGACGAAATGTTCGACCCCCACGTGCGCATCCCGCTCCCGCTCCACCGTCTCGTACTCGGCAACCGTCAAGGGACGGCGCGCATCCAGCTGGGGGCCGAGTCGAACGTTGGCAGCCAAGGCCTTGGCGTTGGGCAGAACCCGAGCACTGTAGAACTGTGAGCAGGAGCCGGAACCATATGCGAAGATCCCGAGCCGTTGTCCGGCAGTCAGCCCCGGGTCGCTGTCCAGCAGCCCAATGAGGCCGATGAAGGTGCTCGCTCCGTAGGTGGCCCCCATACGCCGGTTGTGAACCAGAGCCGGCTGGGTCTTCTTCGCGAAGTGCTCCCGGGTCTTCTGGTTTGGCACCTGGGTGTTTTGTTTCAACAGCGCACGATGGGCGCGATACGTCATCCCGCCAAAGGGGGTGTGATACAGGACCCGATCGAAGTAGCTGTCAAAATCAACACAATGCCCCACGTTCTGTTGGTAGCGTAGGTAGGCTCCCTCAACCGCCGTCAGGTACGCAAGCAGGCTGGTCTCGCTGTTACCGGTCTCCAGCCGCATGTTGGGGCGAATCACGTCCGATACCTCGTGTGCGAACACGCCACAACACCCCGTCTCGTACTCGATGACCTGGGGCTGGGTGGAAAGCAGAACGGCGGCTCCCCCCGCCCCGCACACCGGCTCCCAGGTTTCCCCCAGCGTCATGGTGGTCTGGTCAGTGCTGACCACCAACGCCTTTCGTCCCCGAGCCTGGGGCGACACCAACCAAGCCTTGGCCAGCTCCAACGCGCCGGTGGCGGCATAGCAGGCGTGCTTGACCTCCAGATTCAGGCAATCGCTGGGCAGGCCGAGGAAATGGTGCACCCACGAGCTGACCGGTTTCTCCTGATCGACGCTGCTCTCGGTGCCAACCAACAACAGACCAATCGAATCGCGGTCGGTCGGAGTTAGCAGGGGATTCGCGGCGTTGACCCCCAGGGTCACGGCGTCCTCCCAGGGCGGGTTGACGGAGCGTTCCTCGATCATCAGGTCAGCCAAGGTGCGTTCCGCGTCCATGCCACGCGCCTCGCACAGCGCCCGAATCGGCAGGGAGCAGCTGCCCGGGTAAACCCAGAGCTTCTCGATACCCACCGGTGTCGTCATTGACGAATCTCCCTCTCCTGGTCCCTTCTCAGCCAAAAAAGCTCGGCGACCGAAACCGTCTTCGCGCGTTGTTTCATGTGGCGTGCTCGAGTCCGCCCGTGAGGGTCAACTCCTGCCCATTGATGAAGTCAGCCGCACTCGAGGCCAGGTACAGACACATTTGCGCGATTTCGTGGACGTCCCCGAACCGCTGACAGGGGCAGTACTTCAGCCAGAAATCCCGGTTGGCTTGGCTCAACCCCTCGCGCACCATGTCGGTGTCGAAGAGCCCCAACATCAGTACGTTGCTGCGCACACCCTTGGGTCCGTACTCCTTGGCCAAGCCCCGGGACAACCCCAAGAGTCCGGCCTTGGCGGCACAGTAGCTGATCTGACCGCTGATCCCGTAGGTGGCGATGGAAGAAACGTGGATGAAGCTTCCCTTCCGATTGGCCAAAAACTGGGGCAGCACGGCTCGAACCATGAAGAAAGAACCGGTCAGATTGGTGTCAATGACGTCCTTCCAATCCTCGTCGGACATGGACATGGCGAGCCCAGGCCGATTGATGCCGGCGTTGTTGATCAAGACCTCCACCGATCCGAAGTCATCGACCATCTGCTCCACCGATTCGTCCACCCGGGCGGAGTCTCGAACGTCCAAGGGGTAGGCCTTGACCCGGGAGTTGGGACACTCCTTTGCCACTGTCCCCAGGACCTCTTGGGCCAACTCAGGACGGGTCGCATAGGTGAACGCCACGTCCTTACCGGCCCGAGCCGCCTCGAGCACGATGGCCTTCCCAATCCCTCGCGATCCGCCGGTGACGATAAATGCCATTCAGCTCCCTGCCTCCCAGCGTCGAAAGAGACTCACTGCGTTGATGCCCCCAAATCCGAAGGCGTTCTTCATGAAGATGCGAACGTCCTTCTCCACCGCTCGGCCCCGGCAGACGTCGACGTCGACCTCCGGGTCGAGCTCGTCGATGTTGATGGACGGATGGAGCTTGCCACAGTTCATCTGAAGGATGGCCGCCACCGTTTCGACGGTGGCGGCAGCCCAACAGGTGTGCCCCAGCATGCTCTTGGTCGCGTTGATGCTGACCTTCTGGGCATGCTTTCCCATCACTCGCTTGATGGAGCGAAGCTCGGTCAGATCACCGAGCGGAGTACTGGTGGCATGGGCGCTGATGTAGTCGACCTGCTCCGGAGCGATGCCCAACCGACCCAAGAGGCGCGTCATGACCTGAACCTGCCCATCCTCGGAAGGCTGGGGCAGATGATTGGCATCGGCGTTGGCTTCACTCCCCAGGACCTCGGCGTGGATTCGGGCACCCCGGCGACGCGCGGAGCGCTCCGACTCCACGACCAGGACCGCTCCACCGTGGGCGGGAACGAACCCTTCCCGGTGCGTATCGTAGGGACGGCTGGCTGCGTAGGGCGCGTCGTGGAAATGCTGGTAGCTGATGGCGCCCAGCAGGGCCATGGCATGGAGATCCATGGGGGCCATGTCCAGCGCCGAGCCCACGATCAGCACGATGTCCTGGTCGTGGCCTCGGATCTCGTCGATCGCGCAGCGCAGAGCCACGTTGCCGCTGGCACAGGCGGCACCCACCGTGTAGATGGGACCGTGAGCTTGCACGAGCTCGGAGCAGATCGCAGCGTGATCGGTGTCCAGATTGTGCAACGCCAGCATGCCGTCGATGAAATCCGGCTCCTCCTCGAACTGGGTCCGATTGACGAAGTTGTAGTTGCTGTTGATGTTGTGCCCCGCGACGATGACGCTGATGCGCGATGGCTCGACGGCTCCCGCGGTCAGGCCGGCATCGAGGTAGGCCTGCGCGGCCAGCAGCAGACTGAGCCTGGTGGAGAAGGGAGAGCGGGACACCAGGCGGCGCAGACGCCGCGCCATGTCTGGTTCCAGAGCCCCCTGCACCTGGGCCATCTTGGCAGCCACGTCGTACCCGGACAGGTCAGCCCCCACCTTGCTGTAGACCTTCTGGTTGTCGAAGAATCGCCAGCGTTGGATAGCGGAGCGGCCTGCTAGTAGGCCGTCTAGGAACTGAGGAAGGGTGTCTCCCAGGGGCGTGTTGACGCTCATCCCTGACACCACGATGCGTTCACTCGACAAAGTAGACCTCCTGAATTGCCAACGATGCGACCCTCGATGCCTTGACCACTTGACCCGCACAGGTCGCAGTCATTCCATCTTCTTCGAT
The DNA here is from genome assembly GCA_964648165.1 of uncultured Polyangiaceae bacterium. GTDB lineage: Bacteria > Myxococcota_A > Polyangia > Polyangiales > Polyangiaceae > FEN-1139. The sequence continues at coordinate 50,498 of CAZYKT010000036.1, forward strand.
GATCTCCGCATAGAGCTGCAGTACATCGCCCGGAACCAACGCCGTCAGGTATTGGGCGTGGTGGACGCGCAGAGCACGAACCGGGACGGGGCGAGCCGCCGGGTCCAAGTCGGTCGTGCCCCTTAGGTAGAAATGCGCCAAGCAGAGCCCCAGCTGCCCCATCGCCTCCACCTGCAGGACCCCCGGGTACACCGGGTCCCCCGGGAAATGGCCCAAGAAGACCGGATCCTCGGGGCGGAGTCGGAGCGTGCCGGCCAGACGTCGGTTGTCGAGATCGATCCAATCGATGCGATCCACCAACCGCATCGGTTCCCGGTGGGGGATGATCCGTTCAATCTCACCCGGACCGTACCCAACGTCACGGGCGGAGCCGGCCGCGCGAATCATCGGCTGCTTGCGCAGGGAGCGGAGCGTGCCGGGAAGATCCCACGACATCAGCTGAGCTCCCGAGCGCACACAGGGCCGCTGGCGGTCCGGATACATCGGTAGTTATCGGCTGGATCGACCGCCCCGTCCGTCTTGAACTTGGGGTTGTTGTGCCAGCGTTTGTTGAGCATGTTGAAGAGCACCTGTCGGGGCCCCACCTCCACGAACACCGCGTCCGGGTGGCGCTCGACAATGGCATCCAGGGCCTGTCTCCACCGGACCGGGCTGTAGACGTGCCGAGCCAAGAGCTCGACGATCTGGCCCGGAGCTGGGCTCTCCACGAAGGAACCAAGGACGTTGGAAACGTAGGGCCGCTTCGGTCGGCTCCAGGCCGCCGCCAGAAGGTGCGGTCGCAGGCTGTCCGCCACGGGACGGAAGACCAGACTGTGCATGGGGATCTGGTCCTCGATGACGACCGGTTCGATGGCCAGCTCCTCTTCAGCCAGCGCCATGACGGCTCGGACCGCCTCCCGCTCGCCTGCCACCACGTACTGAGTCGGGGAGTTGAAGTTGGCGATCTGGACGTCATCCGAAGACCCGGCCCGCGTCAGAAGCTCCTCGAGCTCCTCGAGTTCGATGGGGAAGAGAGCCGCCATCATGCCGCGGGGACCTTCGTCGTAGACTCTGCCTCGCGCGTCGACCAGCCGCAGGGCATCGGCGAACTCGATGGCCCCGATGTGAACCAAATGATTGTACTCACCCAGGCTCAGGCCCAGGCTGAGCTCCGCCTCGATGCCATGGGCAGCCAACGCCAACAGGTGCAGGTGGGAGGTCAGGAAGACTCCGACCTGGACGTCTTGATTTCGGTCGAAGCGAGCCTGACCACCTCGGTAGTGAGAAAGGAGGTCTCGCCCCAGGATCTCCGACGCACGCTCGACGACATCCACGGCGGGGGGATGGGTAGCCAGGATGGCGTCCAGCATCTCGGGATACCGAGAGCTCTGCCCCGGAAACATGAAGACCCGATTCATGTCCAAGCCCTCGGTTCGGCGGGCCGCAGCCAAGGATTGTCCAGCACGAAGATCGCGAACGTTCCAGCCGTCAGGCAAGTTGGCGGAGAGATTAGTCGCGGATTCATGGGGAGCAGTTGGCTGGTGCCGGTCGTGGCGCTAAATCGAAAGAGCGCCGCATGTACCACGCCCTTCGGCAGGCTCCGAGTACCATTCCTCGCGATCGGTGTCGCTGGGGGTTTGCCAAATGCAACCGCCCCGGAATGAACCGGTCGGACAGGCGCCCCCACGCTACGATAGACTGGAGGCGAGTCAAACCAGACCGAGTGCTTTGTCGCTGCCAAATGCAGAGGCTCAGCTGGTTGAACCGCGCTGCCTCCCGTCGAGCCCCTGCGGTGAGATGTCCCAGCGATCCTGATTCGACTGACATCCTGCGTGAACTGATGCTGGTTGAACCGCTTGGGGGGTCGGACGCTGGGCTGATCCGTCACGTGGCGCCGAGTGCGCACGAGGACTGATGGCTGACTGGATCCTGCCTGTGCCGGCAAACCGCAATCACGACACCTGACGAGCCCGGTGTGACCGGGCGAGAACTCACGCCCACCGGGCCCTGGTTCCCGACGCGTTGCATTGCCCGCCTCCCAGGCGTCCCAGCGTCTCGGCCCACAGTCCGACATGCCGATTGTCTCGAATCCCCAGAGCTCGAATGCGTCAAAGATGTCAAGAACCGACCCGGCTCGGCTCGACGGGTCGAATCCCCTCCCCCTTTTCCGTGGGATTCTATCCTTGTGTCCGCTAAATTCGACATGGTTAGCTCTTGCCGTGGCAAGTACGAGCCTTTTGGGAGTGAGCGCTCATGAAACGATGCATTGCTGTTGTCTTGGTGTGCTGTGGCTTCGTGGCTTGTGGTGACGACGGAGGGGAAAAGGATCCCTTGTCGACCGCGGCCGGCTTCTGCAAAGAGTGGGCGGAGGCCGCCTGTAACAAAGACGTCGTCGAGAGCTGTTCGGAAGATCCGGACGTCGATGCGTGCCGAGAGTCCCAAGTCAAATTCTGCCGCTCGATGGTGTCCTCTTCCAAGTACAAGAAGCGCGGCGTGGAAGAATGTCTGGCCGGCGTGGAGAAGGCCTACGCTGATGCGCGCATCACGGCCGAGGAGGCACAAACCGTGCTGCGCATGGGTCCGCCCTGCAGCCGTGTCCTGGGCGGCGGTGAGCCCAGCTGCGAGAAGGAAGCCGACTGTTCCGACACCGATGGCCCAGTCTGCGAGATCCCGGAGGGCCTAAAAGTCGGTACCTGCAGGCTCAGCGGTGGGCTCAGCTGCGAGGACAGCGAGCTGGAGTGCGCCTCCACGTTCTTCTGCAATGGCGAAAACTGCGTCGCCCGCCTGGGCGAGGGCAAGGAATGCGAGTCGGATCGGGAGTGCAAGCCCACCCTCAAGTGCGCCGAGTCCGAGGACGAAGAAGGCATCAACGTCTGCACGCCTCGCAAGGATACCGGTGAGGAGTGCGAGGAGCACGACGAGTGCCAGTCCCAGCTCTGTTCCGACGGGGAATGCACGACGCGCGTCATTCTGAATGACCGCAGCGAGATGTGCGACGATCTGCGCTAGGGTTTGGGTCCGGGTGATACCGGAATCCACATGACAGAACTCCGCTCAGGCCTAACCCTCGGTCGATACGAGTTGCTGGTGCGCATCGGCCGCGGCCGAGCGGGAGTGGTGTGGGTTGCGCGAGTCCGGGGCTCCTCGGGAATGGGGCAACAGCTGGTGGCGGTCAAGGCGCTGCTGCCTGAGCTGGCGTCCCGTCCCGAGTTCCGGACCACTCTGGCCACCCAGATCCGGCTGCTCAGCGCCGTGCAGCATCCCAATCTGGTGCGAGTGCACGAGCTGGCCGAAGACCGCGGGATCCTGTTCGTGGTCATGGACTGGGTGGAAGGGGACTCCCTGGCAAACCTGCAGCGCTATGGGCAGACACGCGGTGGCATTCCGATGGAGCTCTTGGTTCGGATTGCGTCGGATACCGCCGCGGGGCTCCACGTCGCCCACGAGCTGCGCGATCGCAGTGGAGGTTTGCGCGGCATCGTTCACGGAAACGTCACCGCCAACAACATCCTGTTGGGGATCGATGGCCGAGCCAAAATCGTGGATTTTGGAATTGCGCCATCCATTGCAGGCCTCCCGGTCACCCAGGATCCTGGGCAGGGGTTCTTGACCCCTTGTTCGCCGGAACAGGCGCGTGGACAAAACCTGGACCGTCGAGCGGACATCTTCGCACTGGGCGCGGTTCTGTTCGAGGCAACCACTGGAGAACCGCTCTGGGATCCGCGCCAAGCGGCTCGTTCGCTGGCCCTGTTCCGTGGCGCCGGCATTCCGCGACCCACGCAACACCACACCAAGTACCCGCCTCGACTCGAAACCATCCTGCTCAAGGCTCTGGAGGCGGAGCCGGATCGCCGCTATCCGGACGCGTCGGCCCTGGAACGGGCGCTCAACGAGCACCTCTCCCTGGAGCGGGCGGCCGTCCCTCCTTCTGCCGTTTCCCAACTGCTCGATCGAGTCATGGGAGAGCGCCTCTCCAAGCGCCGCGATATCGTCACTGCGGTGGGGCGTGCCGTGGGAGGCCCTGGTGCTGGCGAACAGGCCACCCCGGAATTCAATGCCGACACGTCGCTCTGGCTCTCGGACAAGAACTCCGTGGGGCCGGACCTCGCTTCGACGCCCGCGACATCGCGAGGCGTCGCGGCTGCCGCCGCCATTGAATCGGAGGCGGCGGCTTCGGGGCCACGACCGCTCAACCCAAGCCCGGCGCGGTTGATCGCTCTGCTTGGGTTGCCCTTGGTGCTGGCGGCCTCGGTCACCTACATGCTGGCTCCGCGTCGGTCACCCCTGGCTCCCTCACCGTCACCGGCAACGGCGTCAGCTTCTCCGGGAGCGACAGCGAAGCCCACCCTCAGTGAACACCTGGCTCCGGCGGCCGAGACTCGCTCTGCCGCCGAGAATCTCCCGGAGGTCACCGAGTCGGCCTCAGAGCAAGCGGTCGCGAGGGCGGGCTCGGAGCCCCTGCGACCGGAGCGTCGTGGCCCCCAACCGGCTCCGGAGGAAATCACTCTAGAGGAAGAGCCGGCGCGTGATGCCGTCGTCGATGCTGGCGCGATCAGCCCCCCACCGACGGACGCTTCCGTGCCCAGCGCCAACGCGGAGCGTCAGGGCACCGGTTTCGACCGGGCAGAGGCACTGGCAGCGCTCAGTGCCGCGTCCGTCGCGGCGCGGTCGTGTCGCAGCCGAGGCGACGCTCCAACCGGTCCGGGACGAGCCGTCGTGACGTTTGCGTCCGACGGAACCGTTGCGTACGTCAACGTGTCGGAGCGCTTCGAGGGTTCACCCATCGGACAGTGCGTGGCGTTCCATTTCCGTCAAGCTCGCGTGTCGGCCTTCACCGGAGACTCGCAAACACTGTATCAGGGCTTCTTGATCCCACAATGAGCCGGGGCTTTGGCCCAACTGCCGGGGATCCCGGGTCGGTCTCGGGCCCTGAGGGCCACGGCGGGGCAGAAATCGTGCTATGGGCTGTTGGTCATGCGCCGTAACATCGTCCATCCCGGGGCATCCGAACTTAACTACGAGATCCGCGGCATCGTCGATCTGGCCCACCAGGTGAGTCGTCTCAGTGGGCGTCCCATCTGCTGGGAGAACATCGGGGATCCCGTGCAGAAGGGGGAAAAGCTCCCCGACTGGATGAAGGAGATCATCGCCCAGACCGTCCAAGAGGACCTCAGCTTCGCGTACTGTCCAACCCGAGGCCTCGCGGCCACTCGTGAGTTCCTTGCCGGTCGGGTCAATGCCCGGGGTCGAGCCAAGATTCAGGCCGACGACATCCTGTTCTTCAATGGGCTCGGTGATGCCATCAACAAGGTCTATACCTATCTCGCTCCTCAGGCGCGCGTCATCGGCCCCTCACCCTCCTACCCCACCCACTCCTCGGCGGAGGCCGCCCACGCTGGTACCAGCGCCATCGTGTACCGATTGAACCCCAAGGACCACTGGACACCGGATCTGGAGGAGCTGGAGAACAAGGTACGATACAATGAGAGCATCGCCGGGATGATGATCATCAACCCGGACAATCCCACGGGGGCCGTGTTCTCTCCCGATGTCGTGACCCGGATGGTGGACATCGCCCGCAGGTACCGGCTCTTCATCGTGGCGGACGAGATCTATCACAACCTGGTCTACAACGGACAATCCTACCTCCCGCTGTGCGACCTCATCGAGGACGTTCCAGCCATCGCGCTCAAGGGGATTTCCAAGGAACTGCCGTGGCCCGGCTCTCGCTGCGGCTGGATGGAAGTGTACAACGCCGACCGGGTCCCCATGTTCCGGCGCTATGTGCGCTCGCTCCTGGACGCCAAGATGTTGGAGGTGTGTTCCACCACGCTGCCCCAGATGATCATTCCCCGGGTCTTCTCCGATCCGCGATATGAGCCCTGGCTGGTGGAGCGGCGGGCCTTCTTCGCTCGACGCGCACGGCGGGCCACTCAACTGCTGGGAGCGGTCCCGGGGCTCATCGTCAACGAACCCAGAGGGGCATTTTACCTGAGTGCCGTTTTCGACGAGGAGCTCAACCCAAACATGGGCCTGCGCATCGAAGATCCTCGGATCGAGGAGCACGTTCGCCAGCGGTGTCCGGCTGGCATCCCCCTCGATCGCAAATTCGTATACGAGCTTCTGGGCAAGACTCACGTGTGTACCGTACCCCTGACCGGCTTCATGTGCGCTCTGTTGGGATTCCGCGTGACCCTGCTGGAACGGGACGACGCCACGTTCGAGCGTGTATTTACGACCATCGCCCAAGCAGCCACCGAGTACCTGCAGAGCGCCTGAGGGCGCGGTATCCAAGCCCCCGCAGCCACCGCTCACGTGCAGAGCGCCAAAGAGGCCGGCACCCCCACGGCGCGGTCAGCCGTGGTCCGCGCATGCGAACCGCGACCAAACCACGCCCGACAACCGGAGCCGTCAGCCATGGATGTAAACGACGGTGCCGCGTTCCTTGTTGATCACGCCGTGCCAGCCCTCAGGAACGACTGGATCCGTCCACTCGAACAGCCAGGCGGCATCGCGAGGGGCCAGATTGACGCAGCCATGGCTTCTGACCCGGCCGAACTCGTCGTGCCAGTAGGTGCCATGCAGGGCAAAGCCCTTGTGGAAATACTGCACGAACGGTACGTCCAACAGACTGTAGGAGTCGGAGACGTCCTCCGAGCCGTCCATGGTGGCCGACACGTGCTTGGCGTAGATCATGAATGTCCCGCGGATGGTCGCGGATTGGGTCTCGGGATCACCCATTCCCCCCCTCCCCGTACTGACCAGCGTGGCATACACGGGTTGTTTGCCCACATAGGCCACCAGGGTCTGCCGTTGGATCGAGATGTCGATCCATTTGCGGTCACCCGTGGCAAAACTGGGATAATCCTTGCGCGGCGGGATGAAGCGCAGCCCCTCTCCCGCCACCCACTGGCCGTCACCAGTCTCCCACATCGGCCCCTTGCGCTGCCCGGTTAGCACCAAGCCCTGCCGCTTGCCGTACGCACCGCTCGGGCCCATGTTGCCCTGAGCATCGGCGGTGAAGCGGGCCAATTGCTCCCGATCCACGATGCCCACGGGCAGGCTGGCACCGACGGGGATCTCGACGCCTTGCAGGCTGCTGGGCAGCACCACTCGCAGTCGATCCATGGCGATCAGATCGTGCTCGGTGGTCATGGCGTACCATCGCCCCTCGGCAGCCATCACCCGCGACAGGGCGAAACCACTGTCGGGGGCCGAACGCCCAGCATTGACCCCCTCCTCCAGACGTCGCTCCACCCCATACGGCTTGTTGAGCCGCCCGGCCCCCAATAGGAAGTCTGGCGCTGGGCCCACCGGACCCAACAGCTGCGCCATCGCCGGCACGCTGTCGACTTTGAGGAGCTTCCAGTTGAGAAAGCGCGCAGCGGGATCGGCTCCCTCCAGCTGAGCCGCCTGCGCCCGACTCGGGATCTGAAAGTAGAAGTGGGGGGAGGACTCCCCTGCCATGGCATAAAGATACGGCAGGCCTTGACCACGAATGGGGCGCACCGAAGCCTGGCGAAGGATGGGGGCGTTGAGATCCAGGGTCGCGCCCAACCCCAGGCAAACGAAACCCCGTGGATTGACGCGGTACCAACCCTGTTCACATCCAGCGTTGGTTATCCTCGGTCCTCGAGCGTCGACCTGGCTGCCGACTCGCAAGTAGCCGTAACGAGTGCGCCTGGGTCCGGTGTCCGTGTACACCCAGGTTCGCCAAGCCGTGCTGCCCAAGCGCTCACCAGTGGGCAAAAATGGCAGGGTGTCGTCCACGGTGCCCTGGACCACCCCGGACGGGGAGGTTTCGGGAACGCTAGGCCCCGCCGCGGTCCCTGCCAGTTCGGCTGCCACGACCCGTTTGGACTGGGAATGGTCAGCCGATGAGGGTGGCTCCTTGCGCTCCGAGCACGCCCAATGGACGCAAAGACCCATCGCCAACAACCGACCAGGCCAGGCGGGTCTGCTCCGCGATGGGTAAAGCCGCGGTTGGGTGGTCATCCCGATAAGGATCGCCCTTCCGCAGTCCCCAGGGTCTCGGCGACTCCCGGCTCCAGACACAGGACACGGAGCGTTCCCTGGGCGACCAGACGCTGCAACTGGTCACGGATCTCGACCTGCCAGGACTGGGTGCGCCGGCCCACGTGCAGCGGGAAACCCGTGGCAACCAATGTCCCGGCCCGGGCAACTCGCAGCAACGAGCAATGGTTCTCGATGCCCACAATCCCCGATTCCCCTCGCCCGCTGGCCAGCCATGCCCCAATCGATCCAACCGTTTCCACCAGGCCGGCGTACACCCCACCGTGGACCACACCGTGGGGCTGGCCGTGGCGCGCCTCGTCGATGGGGAGCTGGACCTCGACACGAGTGGGTGTCGCTTCGGTCACCACGAGCCCCAGCGTTCGACCGTACCCCCCCAGCTGTTGGTTGATACGATTCAGGAGCTCGGTCTGGAGTTCTCGACCACTCACGGCGCGGGCAGCCTAGCATGCGTACAGCGGCGACGGTCCAGACGTTGGCTGGGGTGCCCCGACGGGCCCGTCCCGATGCCGCCCAGCCGGCTTATCCTCGATTTCGCGCACCCCGGGGAAAGGGGTAGCGATAGTGGCGTCAGA
>CAZYKT010000037.1:0-28944 GCA_964648165.1 uncultured Polyangiaceae bacterium
CCGCGGAATGCTGCTGGGCTTCGTCTTTGGTCGTGATCACGTGGTCCAGGCCCACTTGCGCCAGCCATTCGCAATCGTCACCCCGAACGATGCGAGAGTATCCGTCTTTCACCGCGGCCAGAATTCGCCGAAAACTCGCTTCGTCCAGGGGCATCTGGTTGGAGAGGAAGACCTCCCGCAGGAGGCGCACGAGCTCTCGGGGATAGCCACCAGACCAGTCGATCAGCTCCTCGAGACGCTTGCCGCATTCCGGGCCCAGCGATTGCTCGAGGACCGCGGGGCTGGCACGCCGATACACGAGACTCTTGGCCGCATCCAGGCCCGGTGTGAATCGGACCCCGTGGCGATCGTAGAGCTTGATCGTGGGCATGAAGTCGACATGAACGAGCTGCCGTGAAATGAGCGCCACAGGCACGGTGTACAGGACGTGGACCGGTAGGGTGAGGTGCGGAGCGCCGCCGGAGAATAGGGCCTGGGCGCTCATGAGAACCTCCTGTTCGTTGGTGGTCGCCCCCTGCAGCTTCTCCAGGGAATCGAACAGGACCACCATGCCCTGGTGCCCGTGCGCGCGCGCCCGATCGTCGAGCTGCCTGACCTCCCGATCCACGTTGGCCAGGAAGGCAGTCAGATTGCGGGCCACGATTTGACGCACCTGTTGGCGGAAGGTGGGATTGGCCCGCATCTCGAGCAACAGCTTGGTCGAGTCCGTAAGCGACACCTCGAACTGTGGCGCCCCCACCTCGGTGGTGGTGAGCCAGCTCCAGAGGCGCTTGAGATACCCTTCGCGGAGGGCCTTGTCGACATCCCTCCCTTCCATGGCCAAGATGGTACGCTCACATCCGTCGACGACTGCCGCCAGTACGTCGGGCACATCGAGCGTCGCTCGCAGATCGAGCACCTCTTGACCGTCGATGTAAACGACCAGCAGATTCGAGGTGTGAGGATCGCGAAGCCGACAGGCCAAGCGTCGCAGCTCGGTCGACTTACCGGAGCCGGGAAGACCGGTGAACAGCCGCAAGACCGGGAGCTTCGACAACTGGATCGAGGTTGCCAGGCGATCGGTCCAATTGTCCCCTCGGATCCGCTCGGGAAGACCATCCACGTCGAGGTTTCGTGGGTCGTCGGGATCCAAGGCCTCGTCCGGATCGCACCGGTTGTAGTGCTCGCGCCTGGTCCGGAAATCCATAGCGAGTGAGCATAGTGCCGTCCTCGTCGGGGGGCGATGATTTGCGCAGATCCGCGAACCTTGGCCCGCCGGCCCAGGTGTCCATGAGGGTCCGCCAGGGGCGGTCGGCTGCGACGAACCAAACAAGGAATGGCGCAGCCGACAGTGGCAGCAGAGGCCGGCGCCAAGGAGACAAGATGGACGAGGCGAAGGAGCTACGGTTGGCGCTGGAGCGTGAGCGAGGGAAGAGCGGGGGGAACGGGCAGCGAGTTGGCAATTGCCCACCTCGGATCCGAGAACACCCAACCGCGATTCCCTCGTCCCTACTCGGCCTTGCCGCTGTCATCAACTTGCACCATCATGGCAGCATGATTCGCGCCCAGATATCCATGGATGACGAATTGTACCGGCGGGCGAAAGCCGTGCCGCAGAGGTGCTTCTACGTTCTTAGGCGACCTTCTTCCGGAGATTGGATCGACAGGCATCCATCGTCCACCCGCCACCCTACCGCACCACGCTCCCCCAGCAGCTCAAATGGGCATCGAGCTCACGGATCCCGCAGGTGTATTCATAACCGGCGGCTACCGCGGTGAACGTCCCTTCGACGGGTGAGCTTTCGCCGTACTCGTTGGAGCCCCAGCAAACTACTGTTTGGTCGGGCTGGAGCCCGCAGGCATGGTGGTCGCCCGTGCTGATGGCGGTGAACGTCCCTTGGGGAGGAGAGGCGGCTCCATTGCTGTCATCGCCCCAACAGGCCAGGGTGCCGTCGGTGCGCAGCCCACAGCCGTAGAAATGCGCCACTGCAACCGCCGTGAACGTCCCTTCGGGAGGCATACTCTCGCCGTGTTCGTTGGAGCCCCAACAGGCCAGGGTGCCGTCGGGACGGATGCCACAGTAGTGAGAGGCGTCTCCCGCGATGTCGACGAAGGTCAGCTCCGGGAACTCGGCGTCGCCCCATTCGTTGGTGAGCCAGCAGGTTACGGTACCGTCCGTCCGAAGACCGCAACCGTCACCGACGGCCAAGGCAGCATCCAGGAAGGTCCCTTCTGGAGGGGAGACCTGGTCGTAGTCCCATCCCCAGCAGGCGAGAGTTCCATCGGTGCGAACGGCACAGGTCTCGTCGACGGTGGCGGCTAGCGTGCTGAAGGTTCCCTCGGGAGGTGACGATTGGTTGTAGTTGTCATATCCCCAACAGGCGAGGGTCCTGTCCGTTCGAATGCCGCAAAGGTGGCGCCAGTCCGCGACGATCTGGGTGAACGTGTCTTCCGAAGGCGTGGACTGATCGAAGATCGCGCCACCCCAACACGTGAGCGCACCGTCGGTGTGGATGCCGCAGCCATTGTTGTACGCCAGGGACACCGCTGAATAGGTCGCTTCGCTGAACGAGACTGGCTGGTATCCCCAGCACGCTAGCGTGCCATCGTTGCGAATGCCGCAACCATCCAGCCCGCCCATGACGATGCGCGCGAAGGGGCCGTCCGGCGGCGAGGTTCCACCGTACGAGTCGTCACCCCAGCAGAGAATCGTGCCATCGAGGCGAAGAGCGCAGCTGCTATTGTCGCCTACGGCAATGCCAGTGAAGGTTCCCTCCGGCGGCAAGGCCTGGCCGTAGGTGTTGTCACCCCAACAGACGACGGTCCCATCCATCAAAAGACCACAGCCGTGATTGCCACCCGCCGCGAGCTCAGCGAACGTTCCCTGGGGGGGGGAAGCCTGACCGTAGGTGTCATCGCCCCAGCAGACGATGGCTCCATCTGTCAAAAGGCCACAGCTGTGGTGGTTGCCCGTCGTAACCACGGAGAATTCGCCGTCCGGAGGGGACGACTCGCCGTATTCGTTGCTGCCCCAGCAAGTGAGCGTGCCATCCCTGCGGATGGCGCAGACATGCGCCAGGTGGGCTGAAATGACCAGATACTCCCCTTCGGGGGGGAGCGACTCGCCAAAGCTATTGTCACCCCAGCACACCACCGTGCGGTCGGAGAGCAGGGCGCAGGTGTTCACGTTGCCGACGGCAAGGGCCGTCGCGGTGAGCTCACAATTGGACCCAAAGAATCCGGCAGTGCAATCACAGGCAGAGCGCTCGCCAAGCTCGACGCAGATCCCTCCATGCTGGCAGGGGTTAGGGCTGCAGACGCCACCTTGTCCCCCGCTGCCCGCCTCACCGCCCTGCGCCGCACCTGCATCGGCCCCCGCTCCTGCGTTCACGTCACCGGACGTGCCGGACGTTCCACCTTGTATCGCACCGGAAACGCCCCCTTCCGCTGGGTTTCCACCGAAGGTTGGCTCTCCACCATTCGCTGCGCCACCCTCCCCACCCGCGACGCCACCGCCCGAGATTCCACCCGCGGGCGGCGCACCGCCGTACGACACGTCTCCCCCGCTGCTCGGAGAACCACCAAGAATGGGTGCACCACCCACTCCGGGTGCACCGCCCAATGGGCGACGACCTCCAGCACCGATGCTACCCCCGGTGCCATCGCGCCCACCTTGGCTGGTTCCGCCTGGTTGCTCTTCCTCCCCACCGCTCTGTCCGGCGTGCCCCCCAAGCTCCGACGAGCCGCCCAGAGCCCCACCGTTGGCGTCTCCGGCATCGGAGAAGATGGAGTCCTGTTCCGATTCCTCGAAGAGCGGCGTGCGCCCGCATCCGCCAAGGCCCGTGACTGCGGCGAGAAAGACCAAACCGACAACGTTGGTTTGGCTCTTCGTCTCACCCAAGCTCCATGCTCGCGCAACCCAAGAGTGCATCAGGTCGGTAATGCTGACTTGTTGGCCGGCGCGGCGCAACCACGGAAGCCTCGCGCACGTCGTTCCCACTCGGGAACCGGAATGCTGGCCGCACGGCGAGACCGTGAACCCGGGTTGACCTGTTCTGGCGGCGTTCGACACAGTACGTGCATGGCCGCTGCGACACGAAAGAGAGACTTGGTGGTTGGGGCTTCGTACTTCTTGTTGGTGGCCTGCGGCACCGATCACAACGTCGTAGCCAACGGTCAGGCGGGTGGAGGAGGCGCGGAACCCGAATCGGCAGGTGGCCGAGCGGGTTCATCGGAGGCTGGCCAGCAGCCGGCCTTTGGCGGAAGCGGCGCCGAAACGGGAGGCGTGACGGCCAGGGGTGGGGCTGGTGGGATCGGCCAGGGGGGCTCGAGCGGTGCGGACAACGCTGGCGGTTCGGGAAACTGTGGGAACCCCGCCGCTCTCAGAAGCACCTTTACGAGCTGTTCCCAAGCCACCGACCAAGGCACCTGTGAACGGTTCGGTGGCATGTGGCTTACGGGGGGGAACAACTGCGAGTGCCGGGCGCCAGACGAGGGTTGTCCTTGCACCACGCTCAGTGACTGCCTGGCCTACTGCGTGTCGGACGCTCAAGAAGATGCAGACTGCGCCGCCGCCACCACAGGCACCTGCAGTCCCTGGGCGGAAGGGGGCTGCTACTGCTACCTGGATGCGACCGACGGCAAACCCGGATATCTGTGCGTCAATTAGCCGGAGCCAATGCCGGCTCGGCCCGCCCCTCGAATCACACCCAGACGCGCTTTGGGATCGAGACGCCGCAGATCGGCGGGGTCACTGGTCACGATCGCTTCGCCGTTGCGCCGGGCGCCAATGACGACGTGTGCGTCGGTGATGTCCCGCATGCCGCGAGCCACCTGCCCTAGTCACACGTGCTCGTGACGGTGAATTCCTGATCCATACTCATGAAGGCCGTGGCGTCGACGATGAGCGTGTAGACTCCATTGTCGGCCTGCCCGAAGCTCACGAGAACATCGTCCCCCGACGGTTCATAGAGTCGACAAACAAGCTCTGGACCGGCGCACTGGTTCCCCGGCAGAACGATGACCGTGCCGCCCAGGGTGCCAAATGTGACGCTGACACCGCAGCGGTTCGCCGGGTCAGTCTGGTTGACGGTGAACTGGAATCGAGCCTCGTTGTAGCCGCCACCTGCACTCCCAGCCCAGTTGCAGGATCCTCCAATCTCGTGCGTGTGGGTGCTGGTGCTGATGATCCCGCTCGCACCGGAACCGAGCTGGGGCAGGTTGGCACAACCATCCACCATATTGTCGACGAGCTTCTCGTAGCTGAGATCGAAGCTCCCGGCAGCGTTCTCACCCTCCACGATCAGCGTGACCGACTGCCCTGCCGTGAGATAGCGCGTTACCTCGGCCGGATATGCGCCCTCGGAACCGACGTTGTAGTTGCAGCCCAACAAAGTCCCTCCGCAGACCGGGCCGTCGTAAAGGGAGAGGACGGGAGCGAAGGCGACCGACGTTGCCGCGAACCGGTACAGACCGGCCGAAGGTGCGGTGAAGCGAAATGCCTTTTCCGGTTGGTCGGTGATGCTGGTGTTGTAGCAGGGTGGGGCGTGGTTCTGGGAACCACCGACGGTCGTGTACGTGCCGGTGGCCGCCGATAGCGTGGCAGCCGGACAAGTCACCTCGGCAATGGATAGACTGCCACTGCCGTTCTCGCCCGAATTTCCACTCAACACGACCAGGTAGGGTTGGCCCTGTTGGACACTGGCAACGGCCCGGCCCTGGGGCGTCGCATTGAAGTCATTGCTGCAAGCAATCTCGGAGCCAGGGCAATCCCCCGAGTAGACGGCAACCACCGTGTCAAAACTGGAACCGGCACTGTCGAACGTGAAATAGTCGGTGAAAGGCGCCGTCCACTGATAGACCGCGTCCTGGGCTGAACCAATGGCACAGCTCGGGGTGTAGCGATCGCTCGTTACTCGGGTGTCGACCGCGAGGCTGTTGCCCTCGATGACGCCATCCCAACAGACGGGGTAGCCGCCCACACCCGGATCGCCTCCCGTCCCGGTGCCGCCGTAGGTCGGGGCCCCTCCATACACCGGAGCTCCGCCGTATTCGGGGCCCCCACCGTTCGTTGGGGGCGTACCTCCCGACGAGACGCCGCCCTCGGACGGTGCACCTCCCGTTTGACTCTGGGCTCCGGCCTCGGGTGGCGCGCCGGAACTTCCACCCTCCGCTCCGGCACTGCCCCCTTCGGTGATGTCGGCTCCCCCCGACTCGACGGTCCCAGCGTCTCCGCCAAGGACCGGCACGCCTCCTTCTGCTCTGCCACCTCTGCCTGCCGTCGGGACTCCGCCGCCACCAGGAGCTCCACCCCGCGAAGGGGGTTGTCCACCGGTCAGTGGAGGCGAACCCGCGGTGCCTCCAAGGCCCGAGCTCCCACCGTCCGCGTCGCTCCCGGAGTGTCCTGCCGTGGGTCCCCCCCCGCCGTTTGGCTGGCGTCCACCCCTGCCGTCGTCATGGCCAGCTTGGCCATCGCTGTTCCCACTCGTTCCTGCGGAATTAATTCCCGCTTCTCCCCCAGCATCGCCGCCACTCACGGTGGTGCTGCTGCAGGCGGTCACGAGAAGGGAAAGCAGAACGAACGATATCGGTTGCATCTTTTCCTACTCTTTTCTCAAGCTGCGCACGGACGGCAGAGTGAGCGGCGACTGGGGTCGGGTTTGGGTTCAACGCGGGTGAACGGGCCCCGGTCGGACCGTGGATCACCGACAGGCATCGGCCCACCTCCCGGAGTGCCGGTTGCCACATCTACGCTGCAGCCACGTGCCCACAGCGGCAACCATAGCTCGGATCACGAAAAGGGCGCCCACTCACTGGTTCGATGGGCGACAAAGTCGACAGAAACGGCCCTTTTGCCTGGATCGTGCGCGCTCGCCGGGATCCTCTAAGGGAACCGGTGGACCGGTTTGCTCGCGGAGGCGCCAAACCCGCCAAGGCACTCCGAACCCCCTCGTCGCGGTCCGCGTGCCGGCCAGATGACCCGCGCAACTCGCCGCTCCGGAATCGTGATCAGGCGGGAGCAACCTAGTACTGGCACACCGTGCGCGCGTGTTTGCAGGTCTGGCGCACCGCACAGTCGCGATCGGTCACACAGGTGAAAAAGCATGCCTTGTTTTCACACAGGGTCCCTCTGGGACAATCCAGATCGTCTCGACAAGCGAAGGTGCAGGTACCTCCGCCGCATTCGGGCGTTCGGCAGCAGTAGCCAGTGTCGCAGTCACGGTCCGAGGCGCAGGCATCGCCGAGCGTCGACCAGTAGGCGCCCCTGCCATCGTCGTCGTCGTCACAGCCCCAGAGAACGGCCAGGGTCGTGGCGCAGCTCGTCACTGCAAGAAACCATTTGATCGATGAGTGGGACATGGCTTGGCCGACGCAATGAGCACTGCAGCTCTTTTAGAACATGAATGACACGCCCGCGGTGAGATGGGGATAACCGATGCGCGCCGTGAATCCGATCCTCTCACTGAACATGAATTTGGCCCCGCCCTCGAAGACCGGGAGCAGATCGAGGTCCCGGTCGTCGAACTCGCACAGCGCCGGTTCGTTGCAGTCCCACTCCGCGCTCAGCCAGGCGTGGCGGATGGCCAGACCGGGCTCCCCGAAGACGGTGATGACGTCGGTGATGTAGAAGTTCCACTGCAGGACCACGGGCAAGACCAGGGCGTGAGCCGAGCAATCGTGATCCCATCCATCGCGCCACACCCGCTCCCGCGGACCGCGCCACCACCAGCGGGTTTCGCAGTCGTAGTTCACGTAGTCGAGGCCGAAGCCAATGGCCATGTTGTTGTTGATGGTCTTGATGGGTCCCTGATGCATCAAGGGGATGCCAGCCCGAACCCCCAGGCCCAGGCCCTCGTTGGCC
The DNA here is from genome assembly GCA_964648165.1 of uncultured Polyangiaceae bacterium. GTDB lineage: Bacteria > Myxococcota_A > Polyangia > Polyangiales > Polyangiaceae > FEN-1139. The sequence continues at coordinate 7,841 of CAZYKT010000037.1, forward strand.
CAGGCGGGGTCGTCCCAGGCCAGAATCAGGTGGGGCTCCAGCTCGAAGGCGGTTTCCGGGTGATCCCCGGGATTCTTGATGACGGTCTTGCCTTGCGCCGAAACGGTGTCGAAGACGACCAGTGACACAATAGCCGCAGTGCTCCACCACCGTTCATTGACGATGTAATGCATGATGCGTTGTTGCTCCGCCCCGATGGTCACTCAGGGATCACGATCGTCCCGCAGCCCATGGAGAACATCAGACTGGTGCCGGGCACGCCCACCTCGTCACAGGTTCGGGGACAGAGCAGGACCTGCGAGGGTTGGTTCGCGTCGTCGTAGTACCAACCCGTGCCGTCGCCGCAAGCCGCCTGGCTGCCGACGGCGGGAATGGTGCGCCCCTCGCAGGACTCATCGCCGGCGATGATGTTCACCTCGTCGTAGTTCAAGACCTGTCCCGAGGGTGGCGCGGGAATATTCAGCTCGCAGGGAACCTGGGCGGCCCCACGAATGTCATTGAGCGCCCCCAGAACCTGTTCGGTGACGTCACCTTCTTCGACCAGATAGGCGTGGTCGGTCAGACCCGCCTCGGCTATTTCGGCCAGGTTGGACAGGAAGGGGCCCACGCCCAAGACGTAGGTCTTGATGGGCCTGTCGCCCGAGGCGCAGTCGGACGTGGCGGCCACCGCATCATCCAGGGTTGGACAACAGGAGCCTCCTTGGTCGCCACAGGTGACGGGCGCCTTGGGCTCCCCATCGGTCAAAAGGAGAATCACGACCTGATGCTTGGGGTGATCCGCCTTGTGTCGCTGTGCGTGGGTGCAAGCCCCGCGGATGGCTGCGCCGGTGGGCGTCTCGCCGGTGGGCTCGACGAAGTGCAGGGAAGCCGAAACCCGCGAGGCGTTGTCGGGTAGAGTGTCGATGTCGACGGAAGGAACCGAATAGGTAGCGGGACTGCAGTCCGCTTGGCCGATGGTCTGCTGACCGAAGTAGGCAATGCCGAGCCCGATCCCCCGGCTCTGGGAATCGTCCATGAAGGCGTCCATCGCCTCACGGATCGCCTCGATACGGGTCTTCTTGCAGCTGGGATCCGGACAGGGACCGTCGAGGATCGGCGGATCGACGCAACTGCACATGGAACCGCTCTGGTCGAACATGACGTAGATGTCCAGAGGGACTGATTCGTCCTCGTAGGCTCGAGCGGCGCATCCTTCACCCACTTCCATGCCAGTGCAGGCGAGATCCTGAAGGCCCAGATCGTTGCCCGAACCATCGTTCCCGCCGTCACCCCAATCGATGCTCGGAACACCGGCCGTGCCCTCGTTTTTGCCACCCTCTTGGTCGTCACTGCTGCAGCCCATCACCAGCAACAACAGAGCAGCCCATTTACAGCACAACCCGCCGATCTTCCAGCTTGTCACGACACACCTCCAACCGGCCACGCTACGAATGGCAAAATAGGGGACTACCTTGGCTTGGTACCGCAAGCGCTCTTTCTGGCTCAGTAATTCTCCACGCAGAAGACCCGTCCAACCGCCAGGAACTGGCTGTCGAATCCGGAGCCGGAACACGCGGTGACGTAGGACGACTGGCTGATGCACCTCGCGTCGGTCTGGGCCGCTTCGCAAACCCCGGTCCGCGCCTTCCTCATGCAGTCAATGGCATCCTGATAGCCGGTGGCCGTCTCCGCCAAGGGACAGTTCTCGGCGCAAGCATCGTATTCGCACAAGGCCGCCACCATGATGTTCGGGGCGCAATCAGGCTCTCCAACCAGCTCGATGCACCCGGCCATGTTGGTCTCGTCCAGAGCGTTGGTCCCGGACCCCAGACGGATCAACGGGCCGTACTCGTCGTCGTCGAGTTGGCTGACGGCCATGCACGCCCCACAGTCGGCCTTCTCGCCGCCGGGCTCGAATACCGCGCAGTCTCCGCCCGAGTAGCAGTCCGTGTAGTAAGAGCTGACGTCCTCTTCGGTGCAGCTGCCACCCAGATGGCGCGCGCTCCGATAGGATGGGTAGTCGTGGTTGCTCATGTCCTCCTCTGGAGAGCACGAGGATGGTGAGCCACCGCCGGAACCGGCCCCCGATTTGCCGGAGCCCGTTCCCCCGTTTGGGTCCGACGTCGATCCACCATTGGCTCTGCCACCCGACGGCGAACCGCTGTCGCGACCGGCGTCACCTTCCGGATCGTCCTGGTCTTCTCCCCCGGACTGAACGTCGGGAATGGCTCCGCAGACACAGGCTTCGTAGCCGCTGCCCTCGTCGTTGCAGCGCTGCGCGCCGTCACAGGCCGATGACCCAACACAGGCAATCGACTGGCCCGGGACGCAGGCTCGATCACCGTCCTGGGCGTCGTCGTCCGAGCCACAGGCCATACCCGTGCCGATCAGGCCAACGGTGAGTGTGACGAGCCATTTTCGCATCAAGGGTGCCTCCTCAGGCGTTCATCCAGGTTGGTACCCCGAGCCAAGAAAGCAGCTCACCGAAATGCCGATCCTTCGATCTTGCCAAGCCGGGTGAGCCAAATCGGCGTCTGCCGGTACTGAACCACCGACGCACCGTGGGGTGCCGTTCGACCGGGCAAGAAAGCGAGGAACCAGGATGACGCGAAGAACCCATCGAAGCCGAACCATCGGTTGGATCATTCCCATGTGCCTCTGGGGCGGTTTGGCAGCCTGTGGCTCATCCGACTCGGGCAATGACGGCAAGGGAGCTGGCGAGGCCTGTGAGACCGGGTCGGACTGCGCGAGCGGCGTGTGCCAATCCGGCGCATGCACGGCCCCGACTGGAGAGGGCGGTGCGGGCTCCGGGTTCGGCTCGACCGGAAGGCCGTTCCAGGGTCTCGGAACCAACTGGACACCGCTGGGCACCGGTTGCGATCCGGACACCGCCAAGGAGTGCACTCCCACCTGCGTCTCGGGGAGCGAGGTCTCGGTCATCCGTCCTCCCGCTCAGTTCTGCTTCGGTACCGACGGCCAGATCGACGATCCAACCCCGGATGATCCAGCGGCCCTGATCGAGCAGGTGGTCGAAACCGTGAATGGGCAAAGCTACGTTCACATCCGGGTCACGTTCGATCCCGCGTTCGCCGACAACACGTACGGCGCGAATGCTAGCGCTGGATGGTATGGGAGCGCTGACGGCAAAGAGGGCAAGGGGCACACCTTCTCCAACGATTTGACGGGCAGCGACCACATCGAGCTATTGCTCACCGACGGAACGGGGGCCACGGTCATGGAGCTGGGCGAGGATTACATCTCCGGTGAGGACGGCGACGGGCCTAAGCCTCCCAAGGGAGGCCCGGGTGCCGAGGCCACGGGTGGTGCCCCCGGTGTGGGAGGCGCCAGCGGCTCGGGCTGCGGCTTCACCAACCTGGGAGTCACCGGCGGTGACGGCAAGATGATGACGGGTGACGCCAGCCACGTCATCGGCGTCGCCAGCTCGCTTGACCGAAATATCAACGGTTGTGGCTATTGCCAGAGCTCGGCCTGCGCTCCCGCCTCCTCGGATGGCGCCAGCGACTCCTCCAGCGATGGGGATTGCACGGTCGACTCGCCGCTCACCGACGAGAACTACACGCCGAATCCGGCCACTCCCGACTGGAACTACGCCGTGGTCTACGAGGTATGGATCAGCCTCGATGCCTTCGGCGACGCTGGTTTCGGCCAGGCGTACATCACGTTCGTGCACGCTTCCCCCTCGAAAATCCCGGGAAACAACACGCTGTACGTTGAACCCACCGAATGCCCGCCCACCTGGCTGGCTTGCCCACCCGGACAGACCTGCCTGCCCAATGGTGGCGGTGGAGAGGGCGGTCAATACGGTACGAACAATGAGCCCTGCGACGTGAACTACCAGCTCCACGTCACGCAGGAAGACGTGGCGAGCTGCACGCCCATCCCCTACGCTGGTTGGCCTGAGATGGCCGCTTGCCCTCCCGGGTACGAGTTCACCGTAGATGTTCAGAGCGAGGCGCAGTACTGCTTACCCGAATAGTCGCATCCTCCCCCCCAAGACGCCGACTCCCAGCTGGTGCCATCGTGATCAATGCATGATGGTCTGACAGCTGGGGGTCGGCTTCCCCACGCACTGGGCATCGCTAGCACAGCAGGGCAATGATTCGTCACAGGGCTCCCCCGCTGCGTAGCAGGTGGCCTTGCAGGTCGAGTCCTTCGCGCCGCTGGCCACACAGTCCCCGCTGCAACACTCCTCGGCCGCGTTGCACTTGAAGCCGTTGGCCACGCAGGCGAGCCCGGATGCCTCCAGTCGACAGCGCTTGGTCTTCAGACCCTTGGGATCCTCCTCGCATTTGACCGCACCCTCGTCGGTACAGCAGTCTTCCGGCTTGTTGCAGATCTCGCCCTCGCGAAGGCACGTGGAGCTCACGCATCTCAGGGCCCCGCGGTCATCGGGCTCGCAGCTCCCGGAGCAGCACTCGTCGGCAAGCTGACAGGTTTCGCAGTAGGACTTGCAGCTGATCGCTGCGGCGCAACTCTTCTTTGCCTTGAGCCCTGCGACGCAGGCACCCGAACAGCACTCGTGCTCGTTCCCACAGTCCTGTCCCAACTGGCGCGCGCAGGCTGGCTCCGGGTAGAACGCACAGGCAGAAGGCCGCTCCGGTGGGGGGGGAGGAGTGTTGGTGGCCGCAGCACCAGCCGACGAAGCTCCAGGGGTCAGCACCTCCAACTGGTCCGGCTCACAAGCGAGAAGGGAACAGGTCCCGAGCGCAAGGCGGAGGGCTCGCGCCCCACGAAAGGTTCGTGGTTTTGAAGCACCTGAGTCCTTCATTGAAGAGGAGCTAGTATGGAACATCCAGCAGCACTCCGGTTGCGGCAAAGGGACCCGTCGCACCCATTACGCTCTCGCGGCCGTCGGTGGCCTCGACACCATTCAGGCTTAGGCCCCCCGCGACGAGGAGCTCCAGCCACAAGGATCTCCACAACCCAATCGAGCCGTTGACACCGACGCTGCCCAACCAGGCCGTTCCATGTCGGTGCGTCGCAGTGGCGTCGCCGCGCGCAGTTCCCTGGAAGCTGCAACGGAGCGCGGCCAGATCGGCCAGGACACTCAGTCGAGTGGAGCCACCCTCCCCGAGGAGCGTCCGAGAGTAACCCAGGCTCAGAAGCCAGGCATCGGCCTGAATCGCGCCATCTGCCGTCGAACGGCGCAGGGCGGTGCGAGCCCCTCCGCGCAGATACAAGCGGTTGGGGGCTCCGAGCCAGAAGGAGAGGCGCGCATCGACCCCCGCCTGCTTCAGATCTCCGGCAAAGAGCTCCGCCGCGGGGCCAGCAGCCAGGGACCCGACCGCGGGTTGGGTCGAGCGCTGATCGCGCGTGGCGGTTTTTGCGCGCTCCATTTCCTCGTGATCGCTGTGTTCATCGACTGGAACCGCGCGGAGCTCCAGCTCTGCCCAGCTGGCGCGCAACAGCTCGTTGGCCCCCAGCGCCACCGCCAAGGGCTGAGCATCGCCGGGCATCCCGGACAGATCCACCTCCCTTTTCAGCTCCTTGTGCGTCAGCCTGTCGGTCAGCTCGAGACTGACTTTGACCGTCGAGGCCGTCGTGGCCAGGTGCATGGTTGCCGCGGGCCTGCGCAGCTCGATCGCGTCACTTTGGCAGATGGCGAAGCCGCTGGGCTCCAGGTCGGCCCGCATGTGGGCGATGACTCGATGCAGGGCCCAAGACGCCCCTTGGTCCGGAGCGGTAACGCGCACCCAGGGCCGTGGATCCCCCGGACAGGCAACAGCCGGCGTGATTGCGACGCACCAACCCAAGACAACCCCCAAGATGGGAAGGAACCGAGCAGGCGCTACCGATGTCCGCACGACCGGTTTACTCTGGCACGGTGCGGTCCTTCTGGGTAGCGAGCCAGATGGCTGGCTCGCGCCGCCTCACAACGGTCACGCCAGCCCAGTCGGTCGAAAGCCTCGATTCGTCGCGCTTCGGCGTCCTCACGGAAAGAAGCGGAGGGCGAAAGGACCAGGGCATCCTGCAGCGCCTCGGCTGCTCCGGCTGGATCTCCCAAGCGATCGAGGCGGAGTCTTCCCAGCTCGAAAGCCGCCAGACCTGCGCGGGAGTCGGAGCGATAGCCTCGGCGCAATCGGTCCAGAGCCCGAGCAGCCTGACTGGGCTGACCCGCCAGGCGAGCCAGCTCGAACAGCTCGAACAGCTCGGCCGCACCGGCACTGGCAATCGCACGCCCGAATCCAGCATTGCCCAGCGTCGCGTAGCCTGCCTTGGCGCCCTGACTCCGCCGCACCTCACGCCAATCCGCCGGAGCGGCCAGTGGCGAGCCCGCATCGGCCTCGGCCAATTCTTCGCCCGTCTCCGCTGACTCGACCCCCGCGTCCGCAATCCCGACGGGAGGTGGCGAGGCGGGCTCGGTGAAGGCACCTCCCTGCTTGAGCGCCACGACCAGCTGGGCGTTGTCGGTTCTTGCCACCTCCACCTGTCCGCGCTGAACCTCCACCTTGAGCCGCGAACCCTGCTTCTCCTCGAGCAGCTCCACCAGGAACCGGGTGCCCGTTACCCGCACGGTGTAGCCCTTGGCGGTGACCGTGAAATGGCGCTCCTTGCGCGGCACCACGTCGAAGGTGACTTTGCCCCTGTCCACCTCGAAGGCCATCGCCTTCTCGGTCAGCTGAGCAACTCTCATCCGCGCATCGGGACCAAGGAAAGCCCGGCTCCCGTCGGCGAACGTGACACTCTGGGTGTTGGTGGGTGCGGCCAGGTCCATCGCTACCGTGGGAGTGCCCCCTGCCTGCATTGACCAGAGGCCGCGCAGCCCCAGGCCAACAACGAACACGGCAGCCACGGCTGCGGCCGCCAACATTTGGTGCTGTCGGCGTCGTAGTCGACCCTCGCGAGCCAGAGCTCCGCGACACTGCGCCTCCAGGCGCTCCTCGGACAAGGACGGAACCATGTGCTGCCCTAAGCTGGAAAAGGAACTCATGATCAATTCCCCTCCGCTCTGGTACGAATCTCTTGTTCCGCGAACGCCACGTGGCGTTTGACGGTGGCTGGGGAGACCTTCATCATGTCCGCGACCTCCTCCGTGGTCAGGCCTTCGATCCGTCGGAGCGCAAAGGCAATCCGAACCGCCGCGGGGAGCTGATCCAGAACACCGTAGACGAATCGCAACTCGGATTGGATCTCGGGGTTGGATGTGGATTGGGCCATGAACTCCACCCCTTCCTCGGCGGACGGCCAGAGCCCCAGGCGGCGCTGAAGCCGACGACGACGAAGCAGTTTGTTGGCAGTGCGAACCACAATCGAGCCGAGCCAGGTGCTGAAGGCCTGCGGGGCCTGCAGTCGCCCCAGGGACCGCCAAGCCTGGGCGAAACTGTCCTGCACCAGATCGTCCAGGTCGCTGTCCCGCCCAACCAATCGATATGCGAGGCGGTTGACCATACTGGCGTGACGTCGAAAAAGTGCTTCCTTCGCCCAAGCTTCGTCGGCCCTGGCAGCAAGCACCAGGGCCGCATCCGACGGGCCAGAACCCGACCGGGTCGAGGGATTGGGGTTAGCAAGCACGGACAGTAAGTAGGTACCCCAGATGGCCCGGGTCGGCTCAGGCGGATTGGCGCTCCAGGACTGCCCCGGGGACGACTTACACCGACAGGCCGACCAGCCCCCGCCCCCTCACGGCCCCTACGGCAGTTTCACGGTCAGCCGTCCCCGCACGTCGCGGGACGAACTGCCAACACGGAGCTCGAACTGGCCCGACTCCGTTATCCAGTCATGACGCTCGGGGTCGTAGAAGGCGAAGCTTCGCGCGTCGAGGAGCAGTTGGACCTGCCTCTGCTCACCCGGACCGAGTTCGACCTTCTGGAAGGCCTTGAGCTCCTGCTCCGGCCGCACCAGCCGCGACCCCATCGGGTGCACGTAGAGCTGGACCGTCTCGGCTGCCTTGCGCTGTCCGCTGTTCTTGACAGTCACTTGTACCACAACGTCGCGCTGGGCACTGGCGGGCCCCGCCTTCAGGTCGCTGTACTCGAAGGTCGTGTAGCTTAGGCCGTAGCCAAAGGGGAATCTCGGAGAGAGCTTGGCCTGGTCGAAGTGACGGTAGCCGACGAAGAGGCCCTCGCCGTAGTCGACCAAGCCACGGTACCCCGGGAATCTCCCATAGTCACTGGCATCCTGAAGATGCAGCGGCCAGGTGAAGGGCAGTCGTCCGCTGGGGGACACGTCGCCGAAAAGGACGTCGACCAGGGCGTCGCCCGCCTCCTGCCCCGGGAACCATGACATCAAGACGCCCTTGACCTTCGACAGGAACGGTTCGACGTCAACCGGGGCTCCGCCGCTCAGGATGACGACCGTGTTCGGGTTCACTTTGGCGATTGAATTCACCAAGTCCGCCTGGTGCCGCAAGAGACCCAGGGTCTTTCGATCATAACCCTCGCTCTCGTCTCCTTCGCTGTTTCCCACGGCCAGCAGGGCCAGGTCCGCCGCCTTGGCCGCGCGGGTGGCACGGGCCAACTGGTTCGGATCGAGGCGCTTCCACTTCAAGCCGACCGAGGCCCCGATGATTGCTTCATAGTACTCGAGGCGAAGTCGGCGGGGCTGGCCCGCCTTGAGCTTGACCTCGGCGGACTTGAGCACCGGCGGATGGCCACCCCAGTTGTCGACGATCAGCTGATCGTCGAGGTAGAGGCGGGAGCCGTCGTCGGATTCGACTGCCAACAGATACGTCCCCGACTCCGGCGCGGTGAGGGTTCCCTTCCACTCGACGGAGAAGCTGTCCTTGGGCATGTCGTCCCGCGGCCCATCGAGTTCGAAGTGAAAGTCGACCGTGGGATCTCGACGGGTGAACCGCGGTTTGCCGCTGCGAGTCTCGTTGTCGTAGTAGTCGCCCACTAGGCCGAGGCCCGGCGTCGCGTCATCAGGGCCGCCCAGGGCAGAGGCGGGGATCGTCGAAAGGCCCGTCGTCTCGTCGGTGCCCGAGAAGAACTCGATGGTCACTCCGCTGCCCAGGCGCGCCCGCAGGGCGTCGAGTAGCGTGACCTCGCGAGTCGCATCGACGTGGGCGCTCCCACCCCCCGCCTCGATGTGGGTCGCGCCGGGTCCCACCACCACCACGCGCTTGAGCCGCTTGGGATCGAGGGGCAGAATCCCTTGGTCGTTCTTGAGCAGCACGAAGGAATTCCGCGCCGCCTCCCGATTGGTTGCGCGGTTCGTAAGATCGGTCTGTGCGACGTCCGGCAGCGGCGTCGAGGTCAACCAGCCCATGTTGACGATGACCCGGAGTTGGCGTCGCACCATCTCGTCGATGTCACTCGGGTCGATTTCCTTCTTCTCCAGGGCCTGGGCCAGCAACTGTTTGTCGTAGTACTTCCCCGTCGGCATCTCGAGGTGAGTACCCGCCTTGATGCTGGGCACGGTGCTGTGCAATGCCGTCCAGTCCGACATGACCAGACCCAAAAAGCCCCAGCGTTGGCCCAGGATCTCCCGGAGCAGGTAGGGATTCTCGCAAGCGTAGGCGCCCTTCACTCGGTTGTAGGCGCACATGACCGCCTGCACGTTGGCCTGCTTCACTGCCGCCTCGAACGCGGGCAGATAGATCTCGAAGAGCGCCCGTTCGTCGATGCGCACGTCAACCGTCATGCGCTCGGTTTCCTGGTTGTTGACGGCGAAGTGCTTGACGGTTGCCGCCACCCCCGCGGACTGTACCCCCTTGACGTAGGCCACCGTGGTGCGCGCGGCAAGGAACGGATCCTCACCGTAGCTCTCGAAGTTTCGACCCCCCAGGGGCGTTCGGTGGATGTTGACGCAGGGGGCCAGAAGCACGTTCAGTCCGCGCGCACGCACCTCCGCGCCAATGGCCGCACCCACCCTCTCGACGAGCATCGGGTTGAAGGTCGCAGCCAGGGCCACCCCAGCAGGAAAACGTGTCGCCGGGCCCTTGCGCACACCCACGGGCCCATCCGTCATCCGCAGGGGAGGGATCCCCAGACGGGCCACCCCCACCGTGTCGAAGCCCGTCCCACCCACCAGGGCGAGTTTCTCCTCGCGGGTCATCTGGGCCAACAGCGACTCGACGCGGGCCTCCCCCTGGAGCTCCGGTGTCGCAGAGGCTGCGGGCGGAGCAGCGCTGCCCGTCGGCGGCGCCGCGCTGGGCCGCTGTTCGGGTGGCGTGGTCGCGCGGCAACCAACCAAACAGCAAAATCCGAAGCCTGCCAGGGTTACCCGAGTTAGTTGGCGCATCGTACCGAGACCTTTCCGTTGGCTGACCGCGGCAGGATAACGAATAGCGTCCCGCTTTCGCCAGGGTTTGTGGCGAACGGGCGACCCTTTCGTCGATCACGACGAAAAAGTACGCTGTCTTGCACAAAGAGAGCTATCCGGCGCGCCGACGCCTCATTCGCAACAACGCCAAGCCGAGCAGTCCCAGGGGTACGGCCGAACCGGCGTGGCTGGTCGTCACACGGCAACCACAACCGCTGTCGTCGTCGGATTTGTCCAGGTCTTCCCCGCCTTCGGTCGAGGTTTCGCCCGACACCGCGCCGACGGCCTGATTGGAGCTGCCGCTGGTGGCGAGGCCACCGCCAGCGTTCCCGCCCAATGCTGGCGAGCTACTGCCGCCCTGCGAGGTCGAGCTACCCCCCGTGGATGCTCCGCCCAACCCAGCGGATCCCCCACCCGAGGACGCACTGGCGCCTCCCAAACCCGACGACGTGCCGCCGTTCAACACCGAGGAGCCTCCTCCGGTCAGCGTCGATGCGCCCCCTTGGCCACCGAGAGACGGCGCTCCGCCAACGTCGGTGGATGCCCCACCCAAGGAGGCCCCACCGCTGTTCGCCCCACCATTGAGCTCCGGTGGCGTGCCGCCAGTGGGGCCGGTCCCTCCACTCGACATGCCCGCCGTCCCACCCGTTTCGACTGGCGGCGCCCCGGCGTTGGTTTCACCGCCACTGCCAGCACCTCCCGTACCCTCGCCTCCCGTTCCAGGCAGGCTCGGGACATTGGCCACCCTGAAGGCCGTATCCACCGGTTTGGTGGATAGGTAGACGTTCAGCAGCTCGCCCTGGGAATCCCAAACGGTTCCGTCCTCGTTGTCCGGAATGCTGGCTTCGCTGGAGTACGAGGGGATACTCGTCTCGTTGAAGTAGAGCGGCACGTCAGCCGAAAGGCCGTGATAGATGAGCTGATAGGTGCGACCCGAGGGCGCGTCGGTATAGGTTCCGGTGGCCGCACCCACGTCCAGACCGAGATCGGCCTCTGCGTAACCGAGGCGAGTCACCCGGAGCTCGTTCTGGGTCCTGAACCTCTCGGTTACCCCGTCATCCTCGTAGAGCGCGAAGGACCCGTCGGCTCCCGTGTAGACGTGCAACAGCAGGATGTCCTTGGGGATGGCGAAGGTCGAGGTCGCGAAGGGCGCCATGGGAATGATGGCACCCTCTCTGACGAATACCGGGATATCGCCGGTGGCTGCCTGAACGTCCTGGGTGGCGTCTCCTTCGAACCTCTGGTCGTCCCAGAAACCGTACCAACCACCGCTGGGTAGCCATACGGAGACCGCATTGTTGCCGTCCGTGCAGTTGGGGGCAACCAACATCTCCCTTCCCCACAGGTACTGCATGTCCTTCTGCCACGCGGTCGCATTCTCTTGATCGTCCCAGAACATGGGCCGCACCATGGGGGTGCCCGTCGCATGGGCGATGTGGGCGTACGAGTAGATGTACGGGATCATCTGGTAGCGAGTCGTGCTGTAGGTCTTGGCGGTGGCCTGGCAGGTGGCATTACGTTGGAGCGGCCAGCGCTGGTGCCCCGGTCCATGCGGCTTCCAGATGGGCGTGAAGCTGCCAAATGCCATGTCCCATTGTCTGAAGAGATTGTCTTCGTTGACGGTCACGTTGAAATGCCCGCCGGCATCATGATTGAAATAGGGGAAACCGGACAGTCCTGCGGCCTGCATCGCCCTGACCTGGAACGTCATGTCGCCCCAGTTGCTGTCAAGGTCGCCCGTCCAGTACGTGCCCCAGCGCTGCGCTCCCGCGGTGATCCCGCGACTCCAGAAATAGGGTCGCTTGGCCTCACCGATCACCGGATCCCAGCCGTCCTTCACACAAGCTTCCAGGAGATTGTAATGATAGTTGATGGACTCTTCCGCCCAACGCTTGCCGCTCGACAGCGTGGTCGAGTGGGCGTGATCCGGATAATCGAACTCGTCCAGCCAAATCGCATCCCCTGGGTAGGCAATGGCCGGATCGAAGGCGTTGTCGAAGAACAGATCCCAGATCCATTGACGGGCAGCCGGGTTGGTGAAATCGGGGCAGTCGGTGGTGCCCGGGATGCTGTAATCGTTGTTCCAGCTCGGGTTGAGCGGGATCCCGGGCCGGTTCAGGTCGAGCGTCACGGTGACGCCGTTTTCGTCGCACCATTGCTTGTATTCGGCCGGGTCCGGAAAGCGGTCCTCCCGCCACGCAAACCAGGAGTTCTTCTGCCCGGAGGTCGCCTCGTTCGACGCCCGCCAGGCGTTGTCGTTGACCTGGTGATCGAAGCCATATCCGGCGTCGCGATGCGCCGTGATGCGCTGTTTCCACCATTGTTCGCCGTTGTTGTTGGGATCGGCCTTGTCGGAGAGATGCAATCCAAAGATGGATCGGGTGGGCAAACGGGGGCGCCCGGTCAGCTGCGTGTAGCGATCGAGGATCTGTGCGGGCGTGGGACCCGCGATGAAGAAATAGTCCATCTGGCCGCCATTCCCCTCACCGTCGATGTTCAGGGAGTAGGCGCCGTTCCGACCCAGACTGATGGTATGGGTGAACGTGGTGTTCAGAAACACACCATAGCCCCGGGACGACAGAAAGAAGGGCACCACCAAGGCCCCTTCGTTCCCGCGGCTGACCTTGAGGCTGGTGCCCTGCCGATCCAGCTTGTCGAGCCGCCCGTAGGCTTCATGCCCAAGACCGGCAAAGTGTTCGTCGTCGGTTGGGGTAAAAGACTCGGTCACCGTGTTGCCGCCCCAGGTGATGCCGTCCCCTTCACCGAGCAGCGTGGCTCCTTGATCCTTGAAGGAGAAGGAGAGGCGGAGCGGCTGCTTAGCGATGGTTATCGATATGCCATCTGCAGCCGCCGTCGACAGGTTCAGGGATGTGTCGTCTGCCACGACGCTCAACACGCCGTCCCACTCGTGAGTTTCGACCAGGTGGTATCGATCATCGGCGTAGAACGTCTCACCCTCCCGGATGGCCTGGATCCGGACGATGTAGTCCCCATAGGGGGTGATGCGCAGGCTCTCCCCGGAACTCCCGGTGATGACCGTGCTCCTGCCCGCAGTCGTATGTGAGGCGTAGTTGCTCATCTGCTCCTGAGCAAAAGCCGGGCCCGTCGCCAGACAGGCCAGCAGGATTGCGATGCCACCCCAGATCATGTTTCGACTCAGATTCATGGCGATTCCCTGCGAAGTGGTGACAGTACGGCCGGGATCCCGGGCCGTTTGTCGATACCGATGCTGTTCAGGGTAGCTGACCTTCCCGGAATCCGCCGAGGGAACAGAATCTCCCCACGGCGCTGTAACCGTGCGGACACTGGGGAGGATTGTCTCTCCGGGGCATGGATCCGCAGAAATCACCGCGGATCCTCGGGCAGTCCCGACACCACCGGGCCAACATCCGGTCCGGATTCGAGGCTGGGCCAGCTTGCCGAGCTTGCCCTAGCGCGACGGATGGGGAGTCTTGGCGGACGCGGTTGGCTCCCGCCGCACCACGCTCGCAGCGCTCGGCTTCGCGCGCTCGCATCGGATTGGGTCACGTCACAATGCGACGCAGCGTTGCCGCGCACCGTGGGTCCCCAAGACGTGGCGAGTCACGATGTGCGTTTCGACGGAAGGCAACGAGCTGCACCACAGCTCCCCAAGGAGTACCGCTGTTCGCGATCCGCGCCCAACCGAGAGTCGCCGCGAGTTCGTCGGGCTCGATGCCGAGCCGTCCGTCCCCCCGGGGTGACCTTGGCGCCCCCTGCGTGGGGCGTGGAAATCCACACCCCGAATGGGGCCCATGATCCAGTTCCGAGGCATCGTTCTGTCGCTGCGCCGCGCAAACCAAATGCAGGATCGCTGGCATAATCCGCGGATTTCGTCCGAGTGGCAATCTGCCAATCAGAGCAGATCGCTCTTTGCGGATCGTCGGGGGCGCCAGCTTCGGCTCTGCAGTGGTAACATAATGCCTCCTGGTTCATTGGTCCCGTACACACCATCGAACCGGGGCTCCGGCACCACCTTGGCGAACCTGGGAACCCGGGTCTCCGGGAACCATCTGTTGCGCAAAGGGGTCCTGGCGTGAGCTCAACCACCGTCTCGATATCCTCACAACGGCAACGTTTCCAATGAACAAGAAGAACCGATCGCGTGTGCTGTCTCTGTCCCTTCTCGGCGGCGTCTCATTGGCCGTCGCCGCTTGCGGCGATTCGGAAAAGGTCGGAGATGACGCCTCCACCGGGGGAGACTTCTCAACCCTTGGCGGAAGCGGCGGACTCGCTGGGAACACCCCCGGGACCAATGGTGGCACTCCAACAACCGGTGGGGGTCCTGCTGCCAATGGTGGCAACACGCCCGGTGCCGGTGGCACGGGCAACGGCGGAGCGCCCACGTTCGGCGGAGCACCCACGTTCGGCGGAGCACCCACGTTCGGCGGAGCGCCCACGTTCGGCGGAGCGCCAGTTTCCGGCGGAGCGCCCACGTTCGGCGGAGCGCCACCTTCTGGCGGAGCACCACCTTCCGGCGGAGCGCCACCCAACGACGGCGGGACTCCCGGAGCAGGGGGTGCTGCACCCCCTGTCGAGTGCCCACAGGGCACCAACACCGGCAGTGACTGCGATCCGAGCACGGATACCACTTGCTCTAGGACGACCAGCGAAAATCCCCGCAACTGCGTGTGCGGTGCCGACGGGACCTGGACCTGCACGCCCGTCACACCCGGCGCGGGTGGCTCGGGCGCGGGTGGCTCGGGCGCGGGTAGCTCGGGCGCGGGTGGCGACGATCCGGGTGACGGAGGAACCGGCCCTGGGACGGGCGGTCAGGTCGACGGCGGTACTGGCCCCGGCACGGGCGGCGTGGGTACCGGCGGCGGCGGTGATTTCGTGGAGGACAGCGGAGCCGACTGTGACGTGACGGCGGGTGAACTGATCAACAACGAACTCTTGCCCGATCCCTTCGTCATGCACGATGGGACCCGCATCACCACCCAGGCCGAATGGCGTTGCCGGAGGGCTGAGATCAAGAAGGACATCGAAAAGTACGAGATCGGCACCAAGCCCCCACCACCCACCGTAGAGGCCTCGGTTGCCAACGACCAATTGACCGTCACGGTAACGACCAGCTCTGGCACCCTGGACCTGGTCTCCGATATCAGCGGCAGCGGGTCCAGCTGCGTGGTGATCGGCATGAACGGCCAATCGAGGATGGTCAGCGGCTGCGTTCAGGTTCCGTTCATGCACGACCAGGTCGTCAACTACAACATGAACGGCAACAAGTCTCAGTCCGATCCCTTCTACCGGGTGTACCCTGATCTGTGGGGCAAGACGGGCAACTACATGGCCTGGTCCTGGGGCATCAGCCGCCTCATCGATGGTCTGGAGCAGGTCAAGGACGAGCTGGGCATCGACGTCACCAAGATCGCCGTCCATGGCTGCTCCTACGCCGGCAAGATGGCGCTATTCGCCGGTGCGTTCGATGAACGGGTTGCCCTCACCGTCGCCCAGGAATCGGGGGGCGGCGGCATCACCTCCTGGAGGACCTCCCAGGATTTCACGGACCGCACCCGCGTCGACGTGGAGAAGATCGACAACACGAATTACTCCTGGTTTTTGGAGAGCATGCGAGGCCTGGACGAGCACACCCTACCCCATGATCATCACGAGCTGGTGGCCATGGTCGCGCCGCGCGCCGTCGTAGCCTTCGGGAACTCGGACTATGACTGGATGGCCGACGAGTCCGGGTACAAGTCGATGATGGCGGCCCGGCAGGTTTGGATCGCCATGGGCATCGAGGATCGCGCCGGCTTCGACTTCCGGGGCGGCAGCACCCACTGCGCACCGTCGACCGGACAATCCGAGACGGCGGACGCGTTCGTCAACAAGTTCCTCAAGGACCAGGACGCCGACACCAACATCACCGTCGAACCGAACAAATCCAACTTCCAGCTGGATTGGGAGAACGCCATCGACTGGGAGACCCCCACCCTGCAATAGCTCCCGGGGAATTTCCCAAAGAGAGCCCGTCCACTCCGGCGCCCGTGGCCTTGCCCACGAGCGCCGGTCGGCGTTTGGTGGCTATTCCGGATTCCAGCCCGCGATCCGCGAGAAGACCCACCAGGCGGCTTGACCCTTCAGGACACAGTTGAGCTTGGCCTCGGTGGGGGAATCGGAGTGGGCGCAGCCGTCGGCCAGATCCGTGAGCGCGACGAGCTCGGCATCCGGGTTTTCGCCAGTCAAGTATTCGACGGCCCAGTTACCGCCGTCGTAGTCCAGGTTATCGGCGATAGCCCGCTCGGCGTAGGAGTTGCCGGCGATGTCGTGTGACTCGATGTCGAAGTAGTCGACCAGCCAGCGGTTGTTCTGCTCACAGTGGGACCGGATCTGCGCCGCCGCATCCCGCGGGACGGCACTCCCACCCTCACTGTGCCCGGTCATGAAGACGAACTGCACGGGCGTCGTGGCCGCTCGCTCTTCGGTGCCGCCCGGACCGTATTCGGCGATCAGTGTCTCCATGTTGGCCAGGTACATGTCGATGTCGTGCCCATTGATGCTGCACCAAGCCCACATGATGACGTTGATCTCGGGATTTTCATCGAGGACGCGCCGCGTGTCATCCAACATCGACTGATCATCGGAACAGTTGCTCAAGTCGGCGCAGGACCCCAGGGCATCGTTGAAGTGAAGCCCATTCGAGCCATCGCCGCTGAACGCATAGCGGCCATCGTAGGGTTCGTAGGCTGCCATGGCCTGCATCCCGGAGATGATCTGGCTACCATGGGAGGTGTGCCAGTAGGCGATGTGAAGGTTACTGGCCGCCTGCTCGATGGCATCCGCGGGGATCTGTCCCGCGTCCGTGGAGCGATGATCGATGATCGTGTCGGTGGGTGCGGGAGGGCTGCCGGCGGTTCCCTGGTCACCACCCGCCGCTTCGCTGCCTCCCTCCGACGGCGGGCTGCCCGCCACGGCCTCACTGCCACCTTCGCTGGTTTCGCCTCCCTCGGACGGCGCGCCACCCTGGCTCGGCGGGCTGCCCGCCACGGGCTCGCTGCCACCTTCGCCAACACCACCAGCTCCAACCTCACCGCCCGTGGTGGCTTCGGAGCCGCCGTCGCCGGACTGCTCACCGCCGCTGCCGTCCCCACCCTCTTCAGCGGTTCCAGCCGCCGATACCTCACCGCCACTGGATTCGCCTGCGCCACTCGACCCCGCCGAACCCGAGTCGGACTTCGAGTCGTCACTGCACGCCGCCATGGCAAGGGCAGTCCAGACACACAGAGTGATTCCCGTGATTTTGCAGAAGCTCATGCAGCCACCTCCGAGAAGAAGAGAATAGCATGAGGCATTGCTCCGAGTCGAAACGACCGCGCCAATGGGGCCAAACTCCACGGGAATTGCCCAGAGTCGATGTCGGTGCATCGGGGGACCGCTCACACATGGGGTTGCTCATTGCGCGCGAGAAAACGCGCCTGCCCCAGCAGGCCAACACGCCGCGCTTTTTTTGGTTGGTGCGACGCAGGAACGGAGCGATGCGCGACCAGAGCCGGCAGAATAGTCGTCGACTTCCGGGTTCGGCCCCCGCATAATCCCGCATACCGTGGCGTGGCTCCGAGTAGGTCCAGACGTTGGTCGGCGTCAACCGGTGGGACGCAGTGCCACCGCGATCTCGCTGATGATGTTGGTCCTTGGGGCGGCCCTTGCCGCCCTCGGTGCAGGCTGCGCCTGTCGTTCCAGCAGCCCCGCGTCGCTGGTCGTCACGGTGCGCAGGCCAGACCATCAGAACCTGAGCCCCGCCGAGGTGTCGGTCGATGGCAAGAGACGGTGTTCGTCGTCCCCCTGTGCGATCCGTGACCTATCCCCTGGCGTCCACATCGTGACGGCGGTGGCCGCCGGTTTCCCCAATAGCCTTCCGCAGATCCTGCGCTTGGAGCCAGGACAGATCCAGGTCACCGAGATCATGCTCAATGCCCTCGGCCCCACCGGGATCAGCGTCTCGTCGCCGGCCACCGGGCTCCGGCTGCTGGTGGATGGCAAGGATGTCGGTCCGTTACCGCGAGAGGTTCGTGACCTGTCACCCGGTGGGCATCGGATCCGAGTGGACGGCAACGACCGACTCGAGGCCTACGAGGAGACGGTCACGGTCTTGCCGGGCCAGATGAAGGTCCTGGCTCCGGTAAGTCCCAAGGTCAAGCGGGGCCTGGCCCGGCTCGTTGCGGGACAGAACGCGCAGGGTGCCAAGGTGCTGCTCCTGTCGGGAACCACCAGCCGGCTCATCCCACAGCTCCCCTTCCAGGTGGAGCTCCAGACGGACCGGTCGTACTCACTCCGCGCGAACCGCAAGGGCTACCGCAGTTTCGAAACGAAGATACAGTTCGAACCGGGCCATCCGGAGAAGACGTTCGTTGTCGATCTGGCTTCGGACTTGGTCGATCCATGGGCCACCGAGACCCCGGCGGGTGGAGTTGGGGCGAGTGTCCCCGTGGGGCAGCAGGCGCAGCCCCTGCCTGCGGTGGCCACCCCCTCGAACGCGGCCCTGGGCACGCTGAACGTCAACTCGATCCCCCCCTCGCAGGTCCTGTTGGATGGGCGCCCCATTGGGCTGACTCCCCTCGTGCAGGTCGAGGTTCCGGCAGGGACCCACACCGTCGTCTTCGTGCATCCGGAGCTCGGTCGAAAGGTCGTCTCCGTGCTCGTGCCAGCCGGCAGAGCTGCCGTGGCCACGGTTCGGTTTCGCTGATTCGCGGCCGCGTTAGACGGTTGGCAACGCGTTCACGATGAACCCGACGGGGCTCACCGCCGTCGGTGGTCCGGGACTGCCACCTTCTTCGGCTCCGACGGCCAAGTGACTTGGTGCCCTTGCCGGCCCCGCGGCTGTGCGGTTTGCTTCGGTCCTTCGCCGTGCTCCTGCCCACCACCTTCACGCCACTGTGGTCCGCGCCCGCCGAGACGGCGCGGGGCGGTCGTTGGTTCGTATTCGACGGACCGGCGCTCCTGGTGTCCACTGCGCCGGGCCAACCCAACACGCTGACCATTCCCCAGGCTGAAGACCCGCCAATTCCCGTGGACGGTGCGCGGTGCATCGGGCTTCTTGGCCATGTTCCTTGCTGGGTGGCACAGGCCCAACTTCCGGTACCATCGGGGTTTGAGCTGTTGCCCTTGCGCAGCCTGTTCGATCGCCTGCCCGACGAGTTCGTGGCCATTGCAGGCCGTGCCCTGCAGGTCCTGCATTTCGAACGGACCCACCGCTACTGTGGTGCCTGCGCCACGCCCACCGAAACGAGTGACGAGGGGCGCGCTCGCCGCTGCCCTGCCTGCGCTGAATCGTATTATCCACGCCTCGCGCCAGCCATGATGGTCCTTTTGACACGAGAGGGCCCCTCGGGTCGTGAGCTTCTGCTCGCCACTGGCGCACGCGGACGGGCGCCATTTTACAGCGCGCTGGCTGGCTTCGTGGAGCCCTCCGAGTCACTGGAGGACTGCGTCCGGCGCGAGGTCGACGAGGAGGTGGGCTTGCGCGTCCGCAACCTGCGTTATTTCGGCAGTGGTTGCTGGCCCTTCCCTCATTCCTTGATGGTCGCCTTTCTGGCTGAATACGCAGGTGGGGAGATCCGCTGTCAACAGGGCGAGATCTTGGATGCTCGATGGTTCCCGATCGATGCTCTACCAGCGCTCCCCCACCGGCTCTCGATAGCGCGACGGCTCATCGACTGGGCGGTGGCAGAGGCGTCACGATAGGCTCACGCGCCGGCGAGCTGCTGCGCCGCTATCCACGGTGCGCTCAATCCAACCATGAGGGGGAGGAGAAACACCCCTGCCCGGCGGATTTTTCTGGTGACGGGTCGTTGCACAAAAGCCGATGGCCTTCGACAATATGTCGTGTGGAATGGACCGTGGATCCGCACCGTGTCAGGGGGGGGGAAGAGAACCGCTCCCCCTGGGAGAAATCTGGCACGCGCTCTGCGTTCCACGTCACCACGAACGTTCGATGCGTCAGTCACGGGTGGATCCCCAGATCGGCTTGAACGATGTGGAAACGATGCTACCACGAAGAATGATGCTGGTTTTTGGAGGCTCACCCATGGGACATGGACATTTTGGACCTGCTAGTGCGTCGTTGCTGCTCGCGTTGGCGGGAGCGTTGGGCACGGCCTGCGGCAACAGCTCTGACGACGGAAACGGGCAGGCAACCGGTGGCCAACAAGGCAACTTGGGTGGGGCGACCGGTGCGGGTGGCGCGACCGGCAATGGCGGCGCGACCGCCGCAGGAGGAGCCACCAACTGCACCAACGTCAACCCTTGTGGTGGTAACGTGGTGGGAACCTGGAACGTCACGACTTCATGTCTGCAGTTGAAGGGGGACATGGACGTGAGCTTGACTGGCATGGGGTGCCTTACCGCGCCGGTTGACGGCTACCTGCATACCTCTGGCACCCTGATCGCCAACGCGAATGGCACCTACGTCGACAATACGACGACAACCGGTATGGCCACAATTACGCTGGCTCCTGAGTGTCTATCGGTTTCGTCGGTTGCAGTGACCTGCAACAGGATCGGGAACATCTTGAAAGCCGTGGGCTGGAGCACTGCTACCTGCACCGATACGACCGGTCAGTGCGTCTGTGCACTCACTGTGGAGCAACAGGGCGGGCTTGGCTCGGTCGTGTCGTACACCGAAACGACCGGCTCCTACACGGTGAGCGGCAGCACGCTTGCGGTGTCCAAAGTCTCGTATTCCTACTGCACGGCGGGCAACACACTCTCTCTTACGCCTCAGATGTCGGCCCTCACGGGCACGATCGGCCTGCAGAGGGAGGGAACCGTCGGCGCTGGTGGAGCACCGGGCAACGGCGGCTCCGGCAACGGCGGCTCCGGCAACGGTGGCTCCGGCAACGGTGGCGGTCCCGGCAACGGCGGCTCCGGCAACGGTGGCGGCT
>CAZYKT010000037.1:29044-59078 GCA_964648165.1 uncultured Polyangiaceae bacterium
GGCTCCGGCAACGGTGGCGGTCCCGGCAACGGCGGCTCCGGCAACGGTGGCGGCTCCGGCAACGGCGGCTCCGGCAACGGCGGCTCCGGCAACGGTGGCGGTCCCGGCAACGGTGGCGGCCCCAATGAAGGCGGGAGCCCCAATGAAGGCGGAAACGCCGGTGGAGGCGGGGAGATCGGTGAGGGTGGGAACGTTGGGCAGGGGGGTGGCCCCCTGGTCGCTCCCAAGCCATGCGACATCTATGAATCGAACGGGTTGACCTGCGTCGCGGCCCACAGCACGGTGCGCGCGCTCTACGCCTCGTACGATGGTGCGCTTTACCAGGTCAAACGCTCCGATGGTCAGACCCAGGACATCCCGGTCTTGACCCCGGGTGGGTTTGCAGACTCCTCCGTGCAGGACTCGTTCTGCGAGGGTAGCTCCTGCACCATCTTCCGTGTCTACGATCAAAGCGGGCACGAGAACTACGTCGAGGCACAGACCCCGGATACGATCCTCGGCACCGGCGAAAACGCGCACCCTGGCCATTCCGGCATGACGGCCGCGAATGCTGCCGCCGAGTCGATCCGTGTCGGTGGTCACCAGGTCTACTCACTGTTCACGCGCCCCTCGCAAGCCTATTGGAACGACGGCTCCCAAAATGGAATGCCCCTGGGCTCCGAGCCTCAGGGTGTCTACATGGTGACGAGTGGTACGCACTACAACGACGGCTGTTGCTACGACTACGGTAGCGGCCAGCTCGATCGAACCTATAACGGTGGCCCCATGATGGACACCATCTACTTCGGTTCTTGCACCATCTGGGCCACAGGGGCCGGCGAAGGTCCCTGGGTCATGGCCGACATGGAAGATGGCATGATCGCTTGGGGCAACGGAGGCGACAACCCCGATTCGCCGAGCATGCGCTACCAGTTCGTCACGGCGATCGAGAAGAACAATGGGACGGATACCTTCGCACTGAAGGGCGGCGACGCCACACAACCCACCCTGACCACCATGTGGAATGGCGCTCTCCCTGGCTCCAAGCGCCCGATGAGAAAGGAAGGGGCAGTTGTCCTGGGAGCGGGTGGTGACTGCTGCTACAGCAACAACAACGCTAGCGAAGGGACCTTCTACGAAGGAGCCATCGTGGCGGGTTACCCCTCCGACGAGGTGGACGAGGCGATCCACGCGAACATCGTCGAGACCGGCTACGGCCAGTAGACGGGCCCAGTCCCGATGCCGGGACCGCCTGCCAAGCTCACGGCAGGACCAGCGGTTCGGTCCTCGGTCACCCGCCAACCAGCGTGGTTTGGGAGTTCCCGGTGCCCCGGTTGCCGTCTCACGGCGCAGCGGGTAGCCTGGGTTTGCCCCTCGGGTAGTCTTGGGAGCCAGTAAGAATGGGACGCGAGAAACGGGCAGCCGAGTGCGTGATGCTGCAAGAACGCGTCTTCTCGGTGAAGAAGCGCTTCTTGGCCATGTACCACAAGGCCCACGCCGGACACATCGGCAGCTCCCTTTCCTGCGCGGAGCTCCTGGTGTTCTTGAGGTTTGCCTGGCAAAAGGAAAGGGACGGCTTCGTCCTCTCCAAGGGACACGCTGCGGCTGCGCTCTACGCCCTGCTGGCAGAAGCGAATCGCCTCACCCCGGACCAGATCGATTCCTTCTACGAGGATGGGACGTTTCTTTCGGCCCATCCGCCGGTGCGCGCGATCGACGATGTCCCCTTTGCCACCGGGAGCCTCGGCTATGGGCTCTCGGTGAGTGCCGGGATGGCGCTGGGTGCCCGGTTCAAACGAGAGAGCCATCGCCGGTTCTTCTGCCTCACCTCCGACGGTGAGCTCGACGAGGGCAGCGTCTGGGAAGCCGCTCTCTTCATCGCACACCACCAGTTGACCAACGTCGTATGGATCATCGACCGGAACGGCATCCAAGCGACGGGCCGTACCGAACAGGTCATGGCACTCGAGCCGCTCGATGCCAAGCTGCGCGCCTTTGGCTATCACACGCTGAGCGTGGACGGGCATGATTTCGGGTCGCTGCTCGCCGCGCGGGACGAGTGCACGTCCGCTCTGGACGCCGGTGGTGCACCGGTGGCCATCATTGCCCGTACCGTGAAGGGCAATGGCATGAGCTTTTTCCACGACACGGTCGACTGTCACTACCAGCCGATGACCGATGCCCAATACGAACAGGCCTTGGATGAGATGACCCGCGAACACCAGATTCTGCTGGATGGCTATCGCCATGCGGACTGAATTCGCACAGGCCATACTGGCCCTGTTTGGGACGCGGCCCAATCTCGTCTTCATCACCGTCGACCTCGGCTACATGGCCATGGAAGAGATCGCTCGGGCGTTCGGCAAACGCTTCATCAACGCCGGGGTCGCCGAGCAGAACGCCGTCTCTCTGGCAGCGGGCTTGGCCACCGAAGGGCAGCTCCCCTGGGTGTACAGCATGTCAGCGTTCACGGTGCTCCGCCCCTACGCCCAGATCCGCGACAACTTGTGCCTGCACCGACTCGGCGTAAAGCTCGTCGGCAATGGCGGCGGCTATGGCTATGGCATCATGGGGGCCACCCATCATGCCCTGGAGGACGTGGGGGCCATGCGAGCGCTGCCCAACCTGCGCATCTACCTTCCCCTGGTGGCAGCGGACGTGTCGCGGGTCGTCCAGCTGATGGCCGAGGATCCGCTCCCCAACTATCTGCGGTTGAATGCTTCGGCCGAGCTACCCGGCGAGCCTTCGCCCTTCGCGCCGTGGCGCAAGCTGAAGTCGGGAAATAGCCTGGTCGTCATCTCGATGGGCCCCGTCGTCCAGGGCTTGTACGAGATACAGAACCCCCAGCTGCTCGACGAGCTCGAGATCTGGAGCGTGGGGACCTTCCCGCTCCAGGCCATTCCCGCCGAGCTCTGTGCCAGTATCCGACACAAGGGCCGTGTCGTCACCGTCGAGGAGCACTACGGCTCCTGCGGGTTGGGTGAAGCCCTCAGTCACCTGTTGCTGACCTCGGGAGTCGTCCCCAGGTCCTTGACCAGCATTGCTGCAACTGGATACCCTTCCGGCCGTTTCGGCAGCCAGCGCTGGCACCAGATGGAGAGTGGACTGCGAGGGCCGGGGTTGGTATCGCGCCTGGAAAGGCTCCTCGGTGGCTGAGTCATCGCACCAGCGCATGCTGTCGGCGGTCATCACCTGCTACAAGGACGAGCCGGCGATTCGACCCATGCACGAACGGCTCACCGCCGTCTTCGCTTCGCTAGGGGTCGACTACGAGATCATCTTCGTCAACGATGGGAGCCCGGACGGTGCCGATGCCGTCCTCGCGGAGCTGACCGCGAACGACGAGCACGTGCTCGCCATCGAGCACTCCCGGAACTTTGGTTCGCAGAACGCACTGATCAGCGGGATGCAGTTGACCACGGGAGACGCAGTCGTTCTGTTGGATGGAGATCTCCAGGATCCACCCGAGCTCATCGCTGACTTCTACGCGAAATGGCAAGATGGCTACGACGTCGTCTATGGATGCCGGACCAGGCGGGAGGGCTCACTGCTCTTCGCGCTCTTGACCCGCGGCTTCTACAGGGTTTTTCGCGGCGTAGCCGACGTACCCATGCCGCTTGATGCCGGCGATTTTGCGCTGATGGACAGAAGAGTCGTCGATGCGCTGCTGGCTCTCCCCGAGACCGACCAGTTCTTGCGCGGGCTTCGAGCCTGGGTCGGATTCCGGCAGACCGGTGTGGATTACCTGCGCCCCCGGCGAGCCTTCGGGCGTTCCACGCACAGCTTTCTCAAGAACCTGTGGTGGGCCAAGAAGGGCATCTTCTCGTTCAGTTCCTTGCCCATCGAGTTCATCGGATACCTGGGCGCCGCGATGACGGTCGTCTCCTTCTTGGCGCTGGCCTATCAAGGGATCCGTGCCCTGCTACACCCCGAGGTCCCCGTTGGATTGGCGGCCCTCATCTCCCTGGTCGCCTTGCTGGGCAGCTTGCAGCTCTGGGCCATCGGCATCTTGGGGGAGTACGTGCTCAAGATCCTCGAGGAAGCCAAGCGACGTCCCCGCTTCATCAGAAGGGCCCTTCGGTGTGGCGGGATCCAGCTCACCACGGCGAACGAGATTGAGGATTTCGTCCGGAGCAGGATGCCGCCGCCACGAATCCGCGACGGCCAGGGAGGCGGTCATGGCGCCTGAGCGCGTGCTCATCACCGGAACGACCTCCGGGATTGGTCGGGCCCTGCTCGAACACTACGTCACGAGCGGCGCGCGGGTCGTTTCCGTGAACCGGCGTCGGGTCCCCGAGCTCGAGACCCGTTTTCCGTCCGTCCGGTTCGAGTGCGTCGATGTTAGGGCAGAAGACGAGGTAAAGGGCCTGGTCGAGCGCCTCGCCGCAACCCATGAGCTGCCGGAGCTCTTCATCCTGAACGCGGGAATCAATCGCGTCGACAACGACGAGCAATTCGAGCTTGCCACCTACAGGGCGGTCGTCGACACGAACCTCTACGGGGTTCTCAACTTCGTCGAGCCGCTCACCCGGCTGCCTGCGAGCCCGACCCCACGGCACGTGATCGCCATCGGTTCGATGGTAACGTACGCAGGAAATCCCTACGGCCTTGGCTATTTCACGAGCAAGCGAGCGCTGTCCGGCTGCTTTCAGGTCTGGTCCCGCATGTATTCCGGCACGGATTTGATCTTCCAGCAGGTCCTGCTGGGCCCCGTGCCAACCGCCATCCACAAGATGGACGATCATTTTCCAGCGTGGATGGTACATCTCAGGGACTCGTTCTCGGGTTCCCTGGATGGAGCCGCAGAGGCGGTATCTCGCTTCGCCGCGACCCGCCGAGGTCGGCTGTTTTATCCGTGGCGAGCGGTGCCTCTATTTTTGGGGATGTGGCTGGGTCAGAACCTCATCCCCGGGTTCTTCCAAGGGCGCAAGACCCTGCAGGGCCTGTCACGCCGCCGAGTCGGATCGACGAGCGACATGACGGCCCGGGCAGCCAAGCCCGCTGGACGAGGTTTCGGCGATGATGGATAGGCTACTCAGGTTCCTTCAGCTAAAGTTCACGGTTGGGACCGTCACCTACAGCCGGGCGGATGTGCTGGCCGTTGCCGTCATCGGAGCCATGGTGTCCGCTTGGGCCGGATTGGCCACAAGCTCCTTCTCCATCATGGCGCTCTTGGCCTGCGAGGCGATGTTCTTCGCGTACTATCTCGCAGGCTCGCTCGTCGCGGCTTCTCGGGTCATGGCCCGGGGCGTCCTGTTCGAGCTCCCGCTCCGCTTGCTGGTCGGCTACGCCATCGTCAACACGGCGCAGCTCGCCCTCGCCTGGCTCTCACCGCTCGGCACCGTGACGAACTTCGGCATCGTGCTGGGACTTTTGACCCTGGGGTTCCTTGCGGCAAGAAGGCACGAGCGGCAAGAGGGCAGCCCCGCAAGTCTTTGGGTGGTCGGGCTCTGTGCCGTCGCGACCACCCTGTGGTGTCGAGACTCCCTCGACCCGGTCGTGCAGCGCGGTCAGCTCGTCGTGTACAAGCCGTGGATCGACAGCTTCTACCATGCCGTGCACATCCGCATCCTGGCCGAAAGCCATGGCGCCTCGACCATCGAGGACTTCCGGCTGGCAGGCGTGCCAGCCCGCCTCTATCACTACGGCGTGTACATGCTGCCGGCATTCGTGAAACAGGTGTCGAGCATCCCTTCGTACACGGCATATGCCGGAATCCTCGCTCCGGTCAGCATCTTCTTCACCGGGCTGGCTGCCTATGCGTTCTTCGGATCGCTCTTTGGTGCCTGGCCAGGGCTGTGCGCAACCATGGCCCTTTTGCTGCTGCCCGATGGCGCCCAGCAAGGCATGCAGAACCCGTTCATGTCCTATCACTGGCTGACCCAGATCTCCCCGAGCGCCGCCAGTGGCCTCGCCCTGCTCGCCGTCGGCTGGCTCTTCGTGCTGAAAGGATGCTCCCAGGGCAATCGCCAGCAGCTGTTCTCGGGATGGGCCCTGGCGGGTGTGGTCGGGCTCTACAAGCTCCACTACGTCATTGCCAGTGGCCTTCTGCTCCTGCTCGTCCCGGCCCTGTTCTTCGGCGCGCGGTTGGGCTGGAAGAAGCGGACCCTCTTTGCCGTCTCAGGGTGCGGGCTCGTTGTCACGGCGCTCTGGGTAGGGCAGAAGGTGCCCGGGGTCCCGCTGATTCGCCTGAATGGCTCCAGCATCGGGGAGATCCTGCACCTGGTCAGGACGTTCCACGTTCCCGGGGCTTTGCGAGATT
Source organism: uncultured Polyangiaceae bacterium (assembly GCA_964648165.1). GTDB lineage: Bacteria > Myxococcota_A > Polyangia > Polyangiales > Polyangiaceae > FEN-1139. The sequence goes on from CAZYKT010000037.1 coordinate 35,286, forward strand.
TCATGGTCGAACACATGGGCCGGGCGGTCCCTGCCGCGACCAATCTGCTCTACGGCATTCCCTACGTTCTGCTCACCGCCCTGGGGGGCTTCTTCGTGTTGCTGGTCGTCTTGGCCATCGCCGTGCAGAACAGGACGACCCTGCTTTTCCGATTGTTCCCGCTGTTGCTCCTCGTCAACTTCCTCGTCATGTTTTTCGGCCTGGCGCTCGATATGAGCCGCAGCACGCCTGACGAACTCTCCCATCGACCGCTCATCATCGTGTATTTCTTCGTGGTGGCCTGGGTGGGAGGCGCCCTGGGTCTGATCCTGCAGGGCTCGCGACGCCTGCGCGGCGTTCTCCCCGCGCTCTTGGTCGGGGTGGCCGCGGTGATGATGGTCGTTCCTGCCCATTTCGGCAAAGGGGTTCAGGTCATGTGGGCAATGCCTCGGATCTCACCGGTTCGCCTTCCGGCCTCGGTGGTGCGCGTCGCCGATTACCTACGCACCCACGGCGAGCCCGGGGACATATTCCAGGATTCCCAGTTTGATCGATTCTGCGTCATGGCTGCCCTGTCGGAACGACAAAGCTTCGTCGCTCACAGCATGACGACCATGCCCTATCGCAGCGAGATGGTGGCGGCACGATCGACTGCCATCGACCGTCTGATGTTGCTTCGTCTACCCCAGCTCGTCGTCGGAACGGCGCGGGCCTTTGGGATCCGCTGGTTCGTCGGACGGCAGGGAAACCGATTCAATTGGCCCCCGGGGCTGGTGGACAAGCCGGTCTTCACGGCGGCGCCCTTCATCGTCTACGACTTCAAGTAGAGGGTGGGCCCGGGGTCAGCGGGCCAGCCGCGAGACGCGCACCAGCACGTTGGCGTCGTTCTGAAACTCGTACACCGGCTCCAGCTGACGGTCGGGCCAGAGCTCGTATCCGGGCAAGGGTTGGTTCGTGGACAGCTTGATCGGCTGGATCACGTAGACGTCCTGGAACAGGCGACGCTGCCAGGCCACGAGGAGATACCGATCCCGCCGCGCCGCTTCGAAGCTCATCGCCCCGTAGTTCATGATGGTGAAGTGATTGGGCCGGTCGGTGATGATGAGGATCCGCGGCTCGTTGAGACGTTCGAAGAAGGCCCAGGTCGCAGCGCTCTCCCTGGTCTGCGTGAGCCGATTCATCATGCGCCCCTGGGCCGCCACCGGCAGCTCCGTCAACAAGACCCCCAGCGCAACCAGGATCGGCACGAAGGGCCGAAAGCGCTGCAGGCCGCGAGCCAGAACCCAGGCCGCGACGAAGGAGAGAAAGACGTCGATGGGAATGACCAGGCGTGCCGAGGACGGATATTGCGCCCGACCCCACACGTAGGAGAAGACGATGACGATCTGCAGCGCCATCCATACGGCAATGAAGGCCGCCAACCGGCGTCGCGGAGCCTCGACACCACCGCTTCTTGTCCCACGGAACAGGAGCAGCGCCCCCACCAGACACCCGACGATTCCGAGGGCCATGACCACCCTAGAGTGGGCCGGAAAGGCCGAGAAGGGCCGAAGGATCGGCTGGAGGTACTCGACCGCATTGTCCAGGAAATGCTGGACGCTGAACGTGATGGTCCCGGGGGCTTGCTTGGGGACGTTGCCACGCAGCATCGACAGCCAGATGCGGGGCAGCAAAAACGCCGGTGTCAGCACATAGAGGAGGCCAAACGGGCGTAGCGATTCAAGGGATACCGTCTTGTACAGGAACAGAAGGGCCACGACGGGCAGGATGAACAGCGCCGTCTCGTAGCGAACCCCGGCGAACAGGCACAGATTCATCCACAGGATGGCCAGCTGCTCCGGGCGCCTGCCGACAAGGAAGTCAGCCAGGCTCTTGGTCACCAGCAGGGCGAGAAACACGGTCAAGAAATCGAAGCTGCCTGACCGCACCGTGAGCAGAACGATGGGATGCGCCACGACCAGGAGCGAAGCGACGACGCCGAACACCTCCCCGCCCAGGGACTTGGCCAGACGATAGGACACCAGCACGAACGCCGGCAGCACCATCAGATTGAAGACGTAGACGTTGTCGTACGAATACCCGACGACGGAGTGGACCAGGCTCACCAGGAACGGAAACAGGATGGGCCGCTGGTCGATGACCACGTCCACGTCCCAGTAACTGCCGTAGTAGTTCTTGCCCGAGACGGTGAAGGTCGGGCTCTGGGAGGCGAAGAGGTTCTTCGAGATCCCAATCAGGTTGGCCTCGTCCGACAGCAGACGCAGGGCTGGCGGCACGGCGACGGCCGCAACCACCGTCACCAATAGCGCGATGACCAGGCCGGGCCAGTTGTCCTTGACCCAGGCGAGAATCGTATTCCAACCGACGTCGCGAGCGGCGTAGAGATGCGTCCCGACCCAGCACAGGACGGTAGCCATCGAGAAGTAGTAGGCCGTGTTGAGGAACAGTTGCTGGGCGATGGTGCGGTCGAAGACACTGACCAACAGAAGACCAAGAAGGACCGTGGTCAGCACGGCCAGCACCGGTTTGTGAAGCGAGGTCGGCTGGGTCACGGGCAGATCCCCAGGGCTTCAACCTGACAAGGAGTTGGCGCGGCCTGGGCTTCCATTGGATTGGCCAGCATGATAATGGAGAAAGCACCTCCTGGAGCGGGGAATCATCCTCTCGTGACCGCGGTGGGTGGTGCCACAGGCCCAACCTGGCGTCCATTCGGGGTGCCTTGCATCCGACAAGGCGGGGCCAGTCGGCGCAAGCCGAGCTCAGGGTTTCAGGGCGTTCCGTCGAGCTTTAGCGCGCCGCCTCCGAACCCCAACGTATCCCAAGAGCAGCGCCACCACCAACAAGGCTCGCCCCCCAGCAGGGCCGCGCTTCGCCAGGCTGCAACCCCCCTCGGCCGAGAGCGTCGGGGCGTCGGGCTCGTCGAGGATCTGCTCGCAGGCGCTCTCCTGCCCCACCACGTTCTCGAGCTGCATCCGTTGCTGCGTGGCCTCGGCAAAATCCAAGAAATGCTCGGGAAGCGTCTGGGCAAAGGCTCGACAGGAATCAAGCGACCAGGACGTCGCTCCCCCCGCGACGACGAACACCGCCACCCGAAGCTGCTTCGGACTCGCCTCCATAGCGGGGATGCGCTCCCCCTCCCTGTCAATCACGTCAGAGACATGGAGCGTCAGCGGGGACCCGTTGAGGCTCTTCGGTTCACAGCTCTGCGGCGGAGAAGCAGCAGTGACCGCATGGTCGTCGCAGTCGAGCCCTGGTCCCTCCCCATCCATCAAGAGGCGGATGGGGCCGACTTCGTGCGGCTCCATCAAGCCCATCAGGTAGAGATCGAGCTCGGAGTAGTGGAGTCGAAGCTGTGGCGTGCTGGTCGTCCAACTCTCGTCGTCTTCGAAGGCATTGCCCTGTAGCGGTGAACCGCCCGTATCCAAGAAATACGACCAGTGCCCACCCTGCCGCCCCGTCAACTCGATATCCTTCCCCTGCTGCCGGGCCCCAACCCGAGCCGCCCAGCGGTGCCCCAACTCATGCAAGAAGGCGGTACGAAGCTCGTCGGGATACTCCTGCCAGTAGGGAATGTCGTTCAGGAAGGCCAGCCCCTGGAGTGCCCAATCTGGCTCTCGATCGAAGAGCTCCTGGCCGTCGGTGTGCGCATACCCGATGCCCAAGACGTCATTCTTCACCGGCGTGTAGAATAGATCGCCACAACCCGTCGGACTCGCGGCGAACAAGATGGCCAGCTCCACGTCGAGGTCGAGTTCCGCCTGCGCCGCCAACACCTGTTCCTTGAGGTAGGTCTCAGCCAACACGCGGGGGCCACAGGCCGCCGCTCCGCCCGCGCTGGGTAACATCACGAATCCGGGACCGAGCCGGGGCAAGGCGGGGGTCACATCCGGTTCGACCCGCATCACCTCCCCCGAATCCGAGCCACGCAAGGGGTTCGGGCTGCTCGCGGCAGACGCGGGCAGAGCCGTGCATAGACCGAGGGCCCCCAGAAGGAGGCCCTCGGCAACGCCCCGTGAGGCGCCTCTAGAAGTCGAAATCCCCACCCGTGCCGGTGCAGGTTCCACTGCCGTCCGTGTAGGTGCACTCCCAGGTGCCATTGGCTCCCGTGATGGTCAGCGTTCCATTGCCCCCGCTGTACGAGCCGGTGACGGTGTATGTCTGGCCGTCGACCGTGATGGAGTAGACCAAGCTACCGCTCTGGGCGTCCATGCATCCGGCAAACACCGCTTGCATGTTCTCACCCGAGCAGGAAACCGAAAAATCGTAGTCGTAGCAGATTGAATACTGAGCATCTGCCGCCGAACTGTAGATGATGTACTCCTGGCCCGAATAGCAGCAGTCTTCGGCCATGCAGCATGCATCGAGCTCGATCGCGGCAGAACCGCTGCTCTCGCTACCCGACCCCGTCATGGTCGCCGAACCGCCCGAGGTACACATGGACGAGCTCAGGTCCTGGCTCTGGTCGGCGAGAGCGTTCCGCGGGGCCTGCTCCTGCGAGCCACTCATGGAGCTGCTGTTCGCCTTCTCGAACTCCTCGGCCACCGACCCCACGGTGGTCGCATCCACCGTCCCGGTGGGGGATTCGAGCGCCGCGGTCATATCCTGGTAGCTCGGCGCGCCACCCGAGTCGTCGTCGTCGTCGTCGCTGCCGCAGCTGCTCATCAAGAAAGCCGCCATACCCAGTGCCGGTACCAATGCCACCAATCTACTGATCTTCTTCATAGTTACTCCTCGGCCAAACACCGTGACCGTCGCACCAGTGTTTCGCCAACCCAGGACCAATCGAACCAACCGTATGGCTCCCTCTCTACGCAGGCTCAACGCGTCTTGTGCCCACGGGACTGCGTCTGAGTGAGAAGGCGAGAACGGGCACGCTAGCCTCTTACGGACGACCGCGAACAATCAAAAGCCCCTTTGTTCGAGTCGGCTCGCGCCAGCTTCGCGTGGCCCGTCGGCACGCGCTCTAAGCCTTGAGTTTCTCGGCTGATTTCACGGTGTCGGTCCCAAGTGATGCAGTGACGAAACCACATCGACACACCTTGGATGTGCCCTGTGTTTCATGATTGAACACCCGGCAGGATGGAGCTTCATTCACCGAAGCTGCAATCGCCAAGGCTGGGGAGCGTTCGTCTGGTTGGTGGCGGCGCAGCGGACGGCGCGGGTTGGGGCGGAGCCGCGGTGACGGCTGAGGGCCCCCGTTTGTCCGCGCAAGCTGAGGTTGCGATGGGAGGTTTTCTTTCGTGATTCCGATGCGTGGGGTGACACACACGGAACGGACCTGGATATGCACATGTATATGTGCATAATCGACTTCCATGGCCAAGACCAAACGCGTCCAGGTCCTGATGGAGCCGCGGGAGTTCGATCTGCTCGAGAAGGTGGCGCGCCGGCGCGGCTCCTCGGTTTCCGACCTGATGCGAGAGGCAGCTCGGGCGCAGTACCTGGTCGACGTCGATCGCTCACGCAGGGCCCGCGCGGCCCAACATTTCCTGAGTCTTGCTGAAGCCACTCTTCCGGATTGGCACGTCGTCAAGAATGAGCTTGCGGAGCGCCATGCCAAGATTGTTCCTTGACGCCAACGTATTTCTTTATGCGATAGGTGGAGAGGGGCCGCACAGAGAACCTTGCCGAGCAGTCCTTGCATCTGTCGGCAAGGGCGCGCTCGACGCAGTGACCAGCACTGAGGCCCTTCAGGAGCTTCTGCACGTCAGGGCTCGCAGGGTGGGTCTGGTTGATGCGACCCAGGCCGTCCGCTCTGCTGCCGGGATGGTTGCGGAGGTGCTGCCGGTAACGGCTGAAGACATCCTCGATGCTTGCAGTCTTCTCGATTCCCATCCGAGCCTCGGCGTCCGGGACGCGCTGCACGTCGCTGTGATGCGGAACGCACGAATCGGTCTGCTCGTGTCAGTTGACCAGGATTTCGATTCGGTCAAATCCCTGAGGCGACTAGATCCCAAGGAGGCGCTGGATCTCGTACGCAAGGGCCGATGAGCCATCCTGGAGGCACCGCGGCGACCTACGATGATTGCTTTGTGCCTTTTCTGGAAAGGACGAGGGCCGTCACTACGCCGGGCACCCAAAACACGAACCAAGACAATGACCGCTTCGCCCATGATTGGTGCCGACAGGTTACACTGGAAGGCCTCTGCTCGCGGCGAAAGACAGTCGACCGCAGCACGGCCTCAACGTCTTCGATTCGCTCGAAGGCCACCGAGACCTCGGCGTAGATCAAGGGATTGGTCACCAGGAGAGATTCACTGGCCAAGTGACCAGGGCAAACCAAGCCCGGCAAATCCCACCAGCTCACCGGGAGCCATGGGCGAAAGGGAAGAAGAGTCGGGAACTCGGCGTAGACCGGAACGGACACGGAACATGGTGGCGCTCGCCGGCGAGGCGGGGGCCCGTCCATCGTGGCCCCTCCCCAAGCAGCAACCATGCTAGAATCGGCCAGCATTCCGGGCTTTGGCGAGCGGCTCTGTTGGAGCAAACGATGAAAAACGTCTCTTGGCCGTCCTGGGTCGGTCTTTCTCTGTTGGTTTGTGCCTGTTCGAACACCTCTGTGACTGAAGCAGTGAAGGGAGAGCCGGAGGGTGGCGCGGCGGGCGGGAATTCCACTGGCGCGACCACCAACGGAGTCTCGGGTGAAGACCGCGCCGGCCAGGGGAACGTCACGGGCGGGAGTGGGGGTCGCGAGTCGGCAGTCGGCGGCCGAACCAACCTAGGCGGTCAGACCAACCGTGGCGGCACGAGCCCGACCGGCGGGCGTGCGAACGATGCTGGAGGCGGCGGAGACGACAACGCGACGGGCGGACGCACGGACGCGGACGGTGGGGTCTCGGGCACCAGCGGCGAAACGTCGGGGCAGGGCGGAGGCACGATCGCGGGCGGACACGAGGAGATTGCTGGCACCAGCTCCGGCCGGGGTGGCACCAGCTCCACGCGGGGCGGCACCAGCTCCGCGCAGGGCGGCACCCCCGATGAGCAGGGCGGCACCCCCGATGAGCAGGGTGGCACCCCCGATGAGCAGGGCGGCACCCCCGATGGGCAGGGCGGCACCCCCGATGAGCAGGGCGGCACCCCCGCTGAGCAAGGCGGCACCCCCGCTGAGCAAGGCGGCGCCCCCGCTGAGCAGGGCGGCAGCGGCGGGACGGGAGGATCGGGCCGTGACGTCGGGGGTGGCCCAACTGCTGAAGGTGGCACCCCAGGCAGCGGCGGCGGGGCGGGTGCGCCGAACACGAGTTTCACGGTGGTCTTGTCGGGGTCCATCAGCACATTCACCAGCTTGAGCCAGAGTACGCAGCTTGGTGTGGAATGCGTCTACGCCGCCGACGGTCGGAGGGAGGATTGTTTTGGGAACGCTACCTTCGCCTCGTCAAACCAAGGTGTCGCTCTCGTCAGTTCCACCGGTCGCGTGTCGCCCGTATCGAACGGAAGCGCGTACATCACGGCGACGGTCAGTCCTTTCGTCTCCGACCCATTCCCGGTGACCGTCGACATCGCCGAGCACTGCACCAGCCTTCGCATCAATGGCCCTGCCACTGTGGCGGCGGCTGAATCCATCCAACTTTTGGCTTTTTGTGACTTTGCCGATGGCCAAAGTGGCATCGATGTGACCAACCGGGTCGGTTGGGACTCCAGTGTACCGAGCTCCGCCACCGTCTCCTCGACGGGGCAGGTGACCGGCGTCGAGCGGAACACAGCGACGGTCATCTCCGCCACCTTCGCCAATGAGAACGAAACGACCACGTTCAGCACGTTCGACGTCGCCGTGACCGAGGGACAGCTGTTGTCCATCGAGATATCACCTGGAACTCCCGATGATTTGCCCTCGGGATACATTGTGAACTTCAACGCCGCCTGCCAATACGCAGACATGCTCGTCCCCTGCACCGGCAGCGTCAATTGGAGCAGCTCGAACCCGTCGGTTGGCGAGCTGGGGGATGCCTACATCATTGGTCGCGCGGTCGGCACCACGGTCGTCAAAGCCTCCCTCGACGGCGTCGATTCCAATGAGGCGACCCTGAACGTCACGGCTCCGATCTTCGACCGTGTCGAGATCGACACCGTAGGAGCCACCATCGTTGTCGGGGAGAGTCGGTGGCTCTATGCCTGGTGCTACATGAGCGACGGCAGCTACTGGGACTGCAGTGAGGATGCGGGGGTCACTTGGGGCAGCACGGACCCTTCGATCCTCGAGGTCACCGGGAACGGCGCGGGCATAGGAATCGCCCCTGGAAGCGCTGGTGTCACGGTCGACTACAACGGTTACCAGGCATATCCGGCAACCGTCACTGTGTTAGCCCCGTAACCCCCGCCAGTCGCCAGCCCCTCCCGGAAGGCCACCATGCGCTGGTATCACTTCGTCGCGTACGTTTTCGGGGGTATGTTCCTCACCAACGCAGTCCCGCATCTGGTCAGTGGGACGCTGGGACAGCCGCTGCAGACGCCGTTTGCATCCCCGCCCGCGGTGGGATTGTCCTCGGCGCTGGTCAACGTCCTGTGGGGCTTCCTCAACCTGGTTTTGGGTTACGTCCTGGTTGCCCGCGTCGGCCGATTCGATTGGCGCAAACCGCGACACGCGCTGGCTTTGGGCGCAGGGATCCTCATGATGTCCATCATGCTGGCTCGGACCTTCGCGCGCCTGCGGGGGGGGCTGTGAGTGGCCATTCGAGTCCGCCCCGAATCATGACCGGCAACGGAGCACGCACACGGCCTACGGTTCGAGTTCGAGCGACGTCAGCTTGCCGCGGATGACGAGCTGGCTGCCCGCGGAGTTCTCCAGGGAAAGCTCGATGCTCCTGGTCTGGAAATGGTCGATATCCGGAGGCACCAAGGGAAGATCCGTGCTGGTAATGCTCGAGAGCTCCTCGGTGGTCAGAAGCTCTATCGAAAGAGTTCCGGTCCAGTCCCAGTAGGGCGGAGCCGCCTTGATGAAGGTCTGATGGACACGGTAGGCATCCCGGGGCACGCCCACGTCCTCGTCGGTATGGTCGTCCATCACGTCGATGGCCGACCTTGCGGTGAACTCATTGACGAATCCGGACTCCGCGAACAAGCCAGGTTCACCATTGAACAGGCCCAGGCCACCCACTTCGAGCTTGGCGCCAATCACTCGAGCGTCCTCGCTCGATGACGTCATCCAGGAGTTGTCCGCAGTGGTCTCATACACGGCATGACTTGATGCCACACGGGTACCTGGCCACGCGGGCTCGAACGCGTACGACCCGGTGATGACATCTCCGATCCTGACTTCGACAGGAGCGGGCTCCGTTGTCGTTGCTGGCTCGAAAATGGTCTGCTCGACGACGGCCTGGAGCATGAACACCCGTGACGGCGCTGCGTATTGGTCGCGCGGGGTGCAACTCGTTTCGCACTCTTCGAGTGAAGAGAAGTAGGCAGACTGCCAATAGTAGCCAATCGGGCAGCATGTAGCGCTGCAATCCGCCTCGCAATCCTGTCTCGTGTGAAAGTAGAGATCCTCGTTGCCGTCCAATGGGCCACTTACGGGGTCGCCACAGTACCAACTGTCGACCGCACGGCATCCCGGCGTATCGGCGAACGCGTTGAAGTAGTACCCAGAGTCGATTTCTTCGCAAGACGGCGGATGGCTGCTCCCACAATACCGCTGATAGGCTGGCGTCGTCGTCCGATCGCAGTAGCGCCCGGGACCGCAAACGGGTTTTGGGTTGAAGGCGAAGGGGCCAGGTGGTGGCGGATCCCCGCAGGTGGGTTGAGGAGGCGGATCATCGTCGCAGGCCTGGTAAATTGCGACGACTTCCGCAGTGGCGGCGCTCAGCACCTCACCTCTTCTCACCGCGACCGCCGGTCCCCAGATGCAGGGAGCATTCCGGAGTTCGAACGGATCGGTATACCCCTCACAATCAGTGTCGACCTTGCAGGCCCGATTGGCCCCGACGAGCGCTGATTCCCATCTGTAGAAGGAGGTCCACTCGTCGCAGTGGGGAAGTGGGCCAGAATCGCCAGCCGAGCCAGCCGTTCCGGATGCGCCGGACGCGCCGGCCCCTCCGCTCTCCGCTTCCGCCCCTCCCGCGGGCGCGCCGCCATCCTCCTCGCCGCTCGTGCCCGACTCGTTCACCATATCGCCGGCCTGACCTCCACCGCCCCCCTGCACAGCATGTATTCCGGCCCCTCCGCTCTCCGCTTCCGCCCCTCCCGCGGGTGCGCCACCATCCTCCTCGCCGCTCGTGCCCGACTCGCTCACTGGTTCGCCCGCCTCGCCTCCACCGCCTCCCTGCACCGTATCCTTCGCGGAGCTCCCGCAACCGCATGTGCCGAGCATGGCTGCCATCGCTGCCCAGATCACCAGATGCCTGGTGAAGAAATCACCCGGGACCGCAGTGTTGCCTGCCCGTACGCCCATGACGGATACCCTAGCACGGCATTTCTCGGGTTGCCCGTTGGGGGGTCAAGATATCGCGGTTTCTGTTACTCGACCCATTCCCACCCATCTCGCAGAAACTTTCCGGGCCTTTGATAGGGTATAGTCAAGGCGCGAGGCTTCAAAGGAGGCAGCGGCCGATGACCATCTCTCGAATCGTGATGTGGGTCTTGCCCTTGGCGCTTGGCGCGTGTGCGCGGGTGGAGGATGAACTCCGGCCAGACGCCGCGGTCGAAGACCCGGTGGATGCTGCACCTGATGCGGGTGATGCGCAGTCTTGGGTCGATTGCCAGGCGCTTGCTGATTCGATAGCGCGGCTTCTGCAGGAACACGGTGCGTGCTCGGCGGATGAAGACTGTACCGTCGTCTATTCGGGAGGCTGTCTGTCCGAGCGCGTTTCGAGCGGTGTCACCTTGCCACCGGAAATGTGCGCATATCGTGGCGCCAATGTGAATATTCGTGACACGGCGCTTACGGATCACGTAGACCGGCTGGCGCGCGACTGTCATAGTCCTGAAGGTAGACTGTGCATGGTCTGTGATCTTGGCGCGACCGCGGCTTATTGTGACAATGGCGCGTGCCTGCCAACGCGTACACCGGATTGATCACTGGCCCTTTTCGCCACAGCATGGACTGAGGCCCCACCTTGGACTTCCCCAGTTACGTCTCCTTCACGGTCACCAACGCTTGCGATCTTCGTTGTCGCATGTGCGGCCAATGGAGCGAGCGGGGGTACATGCGCGGTGGCAGCCGTCGGCCCAACGCCAGTTTGGCCATCAGCGATTGGAAGCGCCTGACCGAGGAGGCCGCCCGGGGCGGTGTGAACATGATTCTGCTCAGAGGCGGAGAGCCGTTCCTGCTGCCGGGGATCATCGAACTGGTCGAGTTCATCGCCTCAAAGGGGCTCTTCACGTGTATCGACACCAACGGCATGCACCTGGCTGAGGTCGCCGACGATCTGGTGCGGATCGGCGAAAGCCACGTGACGATCTCTATCGATGGAACCGAGCCGGTACACGACGCGGTGCGCGGGGTTCCGGGCTGTTATCAACGGATCGCTCATGGGCTTGCCGTGCTAAGGCAGAGCGAGCAACGCCGCGGCAAGACGATTGGCAAGTCTATCACTTTCACGATCAGCCAATGGTCGGTTCGCGATTTGGGCGCCATGCCGGACGTCGCTCGCTCGCTCGGGATCGAGAACCTTTGCATCGTCCCCTACTCCTATTTGCCGGAAACGCTCGGTCGGTCCTATGCTCGCGAACTCGAGGAGGAATTCGGCTGTCAGGCGTATTGTTGGCGTGGCTTCTGCCACGAGAGTTCCGGTGTCGATACCCTTGCATTTCTCGAGCAGCTGCGCACCTACCGGGCAAAACTGAATGGGATCAGCGATTACCCATACTTGCCACTGACGGAAGAGGAATACTCTACTTGGTTCGCGGATCCGATTGCACCCGTTAGGCTTGATCCGTGCCATAACGCGGCACGGCTCATCGACATCCAGCCCACCGGTGAAGCCAACTGCTGCGTCGATTTCCCCGACTTCTCTTTTGGTAATGTGCGTGACGCCACGCTCGCTCAGCTCTGGAATAGCGAGCGCGCGAGCAGATTCCGCGAAAGGCGCCGCCTGAAGCCCTTTTCCGCGTGCCACCGCTGCGTGGCAAAATACATGGCCATGATCCGTGATTAGTATCCTGCCGCCTGAGGGAAATCCTCGGGTGGACCCCATCCTTCGGGCAACGACCGGTTCGCGTCGGGCGACACCTCATCAAGGACCGCTGGATTCTCGCAATGCTCGCTGTGTGGCTGCGGTCACACCGTTCCCGAAACCAGCAACATCCGAAGATCTGCTGGTTTAGAGCACCTGCCATTTTTCGCTCGCGGCGAACCATTCCAGGTACTCTAGTGTCCAAAGCATGGACCCGACTCAGGGTAATCAAAGCCCCCTCGCCGCGCGGCGCGTGAATCGCCCGTGGGTCGTCATCTGCGCATCCGTCGGGATTGGGTTGGTTGTCCTCTGTGCGGGCGTGCTTCTGGAACGTTTCGGGGGCGACGGTCGCTTCGGAATCGTTCCGACGGTTGTCAAGGTATGCGCAGTGGCCGGGCCCATTCCGGTGGTGGTTTGGCAGGCCATGGTTTGTTCGCGTCGGTGGCGATGGGCGACCGGCGCCGCAGCAGCTGTAGCGGTGTTCGGGCTTGGGCGCTGGCTGCAAGGACTCTTCGGGTTCGATCCGCCATACATCTACTTCGTCCTCGGGATAGGCCTTCAGATAGAGGCCACTGCCATCGGCGCCGCAGTCGCGATGGGATTCATCGGGTCAAGAATAGCCGGAATCTTTCGTGTCCACTGAATGGCGGCCCCAGCTCGCGGTTGGCTCCGCCAAAGGCCAGCACTGCGTTCGCTCGCCGGTGGACCTGCGACTCAACCGGCTCTACCCGCAGCCGTACTCGATGGTCTGACCCGCATAGCAGGGGAAACGCTCACCCGACAGGCTGTCGAGCCAGTCCTGGTCTGCGTGACGGATACCGTACGTCATGTCCACAACCCTGCCCTCGTTGTCGATGGTCACCGTTCCCGAACGGGCACTGATGTTTGGAGGGAATTCCGAGCTGGGCATGCACGAGAAGTCAAGTGGACAATGCAGATCGTTGCAGGTCACCGCCTCCCAAAGGGTATACTCATTACAGAAGACCACCTGGGCAGTCCCCGCAGCTCCGGCATCGGAACCTCCTGTTCCCCCATCTTCACTCGTTCCCCCCTGGCCAACGCCACCCATACTTGACGTCCCTGCACCACCCGAGACGGAGCCGCCCCCAGTGCTCTGTGTTTCTCCGGAACCACCGACCTCAGGAACCGCTGCATGCTGCACCTCTCCTCCGCACCCAAGGACCATGGGCAGAACCGCATGCCAGACGCGGAAACGTCTGAACACCCGGGGCATTTGGCACGGCGTGTGTTTGGCCACAGGGAGGTCCCTGATCGGTCGTCTCCGACCCGCTACGACACGTAGTTGACCATTTTTCGGGGCCGGGGTCCACGAGGGTGTTCCAGGCCGACAGCTACACTCGTTTTTTTTGGCTGCGCTGACCTCGAACGATCTCCTTGCTGCGATCCGTTGCTTGCCGCTCGACGAGAGGCTGCGGATTATCGAGCAAGCAGCTCGTGACGCACAACAGGACACGCCTTGCCCCCCTGAGTCGTCCTCTGCCGATTCCCTCTCTATGCTCGGGCTGTTCTCGGATGAACCAGAGTTGGTCGACCGGGTCCTTGGTCTCGCCTGCGAGTGACGTGAATTAGCGCGCATGCGGATTCCAGAATGACCAGGTCGCTGCTCGACACCGACATTCTTTCCGAGATCATCAAGGGTAGGGACTCCGCGGTTCTCGAGAGAGCCGCAGCCTACATTGCGACCCATGGGCGGCTAACGACCTCGGCGATTTCCATTGCCGAAATCGTCTACGGCTTGAGACGCATGGGCCGAGAGGATCGGCTTGCACAGTTCGAGACCGCTGCGAACCTCGCCGAGGTGCTTCCGTTCGATGATTCCACAGCCCGCCTGGCTGGTCGCATCAACGGCGACCTCGTCCGCAAAGGGAGGACCATTGGCATGCCCGACGTCATGGTCGCGGCAGTCGCACTTCGGGCAGGGATTCCGATGGTTACCGGAAATCAAACCACTACGAGCAGATCCGCATCGCCGGGTACGAATTGACGATCCTGAACTGGCGCATGCAATAGTCACATCGCGTCTCCACGAGCCAGGGTAGCTGTGTTGAACCGCTCTTTCGGTTGGCTCGGAGCATCGATATGGCGCAGGCTGGTTCTCTGACCCGGACTGGCCGCTCTCCAGGCGCCGGGCGGCCAAGAGGGACACAAGGACATGCTCGCGGCTCTTGGCGGGGTCTGGATCCCGGTCCAGAAGGCGCAGAACCAGGGACAGCGCTGCGCTGAGCGCGTAGCGCCCCGCGTCCGGATCGGTGTCCCAGATGGGGGAGCGCCGCTCTAGCGACGAGAGCATGTGCAGGGGCTCCCCGGAGTTGGAGCGCCAAATGAATGCCTGTTGCGCGTGATCCACCCGGTTGATGCCGAGACGACAAAGCCGTGAGCCTTTGTCGGTTGCCCGCAATCACGGTGGGTGGCGGACGCTCTGTTTCGTCCCGCGCTGCGACCGCTATACGGGACACCCAGAACGCGTTCTGTCGGTCGTTTCGGGCTGCAGCCTACCGCCCGGCAATCAGCTGGGAGGACTCCGATTGCTGCGCGGAGCCCCAGCTCACGCTAGACTCCGAGCACAAAGGATATCGTCATGACCGTTCCTCCATCGTCCATTCTCAGGGACCCAGAGACTCGCTCGGGTATTGCGTGCTTCACCGGAACCCGAGTGCCCGTCTCTACGCTGATGGACTACCTCAAGGCCGGCGACCGGATCGACGACTTCCTGGATGACTTTCCCACGGTGGACCACGAGCGAGTCGCTACCGTGCTTCAGATTGCAGGCGAGGCAGTCACCGACTGTGCGCGTTCTGCGTGCAACGCTGACGCTAAATCCCTGCAATCCTCCACTATCCTGCACGCGCTTGTCCCGAACCGCGGCCCATGGGATACTCGCTTCGTCGCTAAGAGGTACGCCATGGAGAAGCAAACCCTAGCCCTTCTCGATTCCGCACTGGAGGCTGTGCGTCGTGACCTGTCTCCTCGTGTAGAGGAGCTGTCGCAGAAAAATACGGCGGGAACTCTCGCGCCAGAGGAGATGGCCGAATACAGTGGGATCGTCCGTCTGAACGATAACCTCGCTCTGCTAAGGCTCCAGGCGGAAGAGTTGTCGACGATACGCGCGGCATCGTGACGTTTTCCGCCCAAGTACGCGAGGCTGTCCGACTCCGGTCCGAGAATGCCTGCGAGTACTGCCGCCTTCCCACTTACGCTTCGGTTCTGCCTCACCAGATCGATCACATCATCGGGCGCCAACACCACGGCTCGGACGACATCGAGAATCTTTGCCTGTGCTGCATCCGCTGCAACCTGAAGAAGGGGCCGAATGTCGCGTCGATCGATCCTGACACCGGTCTGGTAACCGCCCTCTACCACCCACGCCATCATGTCTGGAGCCACCACTTCCGACTCATCGATGCTCGAATCCTCGGGTTGACTGCCGAGGGACGCACTACCGCTGACCTTCTCGACATGAATGCACAGGAGCGGATTCAGCTTCGCTACGCATTGGCTCGGCGAGGGTGGGCTCCTTGATGCCCGGTGCTGCGGCGGGCCAAGGGCCCTGTCCACCTTCCCCCGGAGCCGGCTCTTGCTCTGCCCCGGCAACCACGACTACGGCGCCTCGGGCATCCTCTACGATGAAGCCTCGGCGCGAAGCTTCGACCAGTTCGCCTCCCCCTACTGCTCGGGCAGTGGGCACCGAACCAGGACGCCCCACGTCCATATATTAGAGGACGCGACTGGCTTCCAGGTCGTGACCATCGGCCTCAACGCCACGCTGGAGATCGTCAGCCCTCTGGACATGGCCGAAGGCCAGGTAGGCCCCGAGCAGCTCGAGGCGCTAGACGCGATACTCGGTAACCCAGACCTCCGAGCCCTCCCCAAGCTCGTCTACCTCCACTTCCACCCCTACGAGCAGCGCCGGGGCATGAAGCTGCTGGATCCCCAGGAGCTCCTGGACTGCCTGCGGAATCGCGTGTCCGTCCTCTGCGTCGGCCACAGCCATCGGCAGGAGGAGAGCCATGCCTCTGTTGCTTCCCTGGTCTGACCCCCTGAACCAGCATGAGGCCAGCCTGTTTGCCCTGAGCCTCTGCGAGTACGCCTGCAACGGGAGCCGGGGTCGCCGCCTTCCCAATTGTTCCATTTGCCCTGGTGCCCGTATGAACGGACACCAACGGGCAACGACCGCTTCGCGCCGGGCGACATCCTCATCGTTTGGGACCTACCGAAGGGCCAAGATGGGCATGTCTCTGTCGTCATCCAGGATTGGCGGGTCGAGTTTGGGGAGGACGCCGTGGAGACGGCGAACTGTGGGGCGTCGGGCGGAGCGATACCGACGAGTACGATCGGGTACCGGAAGGCGGGGGGACGGGACTTTTTGAACAAGCGCAGGGTCCAACGGTGGGTCCCGTTGTACCCACTCTTGCAGGGAGCCAAGGCGGAGGGGCGACTCGTGGATGCGCAAGATCCGACAAGGGATGAGGATGGGGCAGTCCGGGCTGCGGTGGGGTAGAGGGAAGTCTCAGGGCCGGAAAGCTGGCTCCGGAAGTGTGCATGTCGGGCTTCGGTAGGTCGCAGATTGGACGGCAGGCGCAGCCGCCACTGTGGCCTATGCTGACCAGTACGAATTCAAGAGTTCCGGGAGGAATACCGCCACCGCTGGCTGATTCTGGAAACCTGCTCCGCATGTACAGAACCGCTGCCGATGGGTTAGGGGTCGGTCCCTCAGGGGGATCGAACACATCTGTTCCCGATACTGGCGCTCCTATCCGTGGGTTCGTTCGACGTCCGGATCTGACGGTCAGCCGCGGACGTCCTCCACGCGACACACCTGCTGGCTAACGCATAGCTCCAATCCATCGCTCACGGCCTTGTCGACGTAGGACACCGCGGCTTGGTGACCTGGATGCACGTCCACTGTCGCCGCGATGATCAGGCTTGTGTCGAGGAACACTTCCCGCTCAGGCAGAGTCGACTCAACGGCCATCGTCGTCGTACATTTCCTCTCGAGCGACGTCACCACCGATCCACTTGCTCCCGCCGCGCAGGATCGGGATGGTAAGATTTTGGGCCTTTTCGGTTCGCATCCTCAGCCGCGCCGCCCCTGCAACGACTCGGGATTGCTCCGTCGAATCCAACTGAGCCAGCTCTCTTACGAGTTGTTCCAGCTGTTCGTTGCTCTTGGCCATACGTTGAAGCGTACACCCCGCTCGGGTCTTTGCCAAGTTCAGTCCCCAGAGCCCTCAATTGTCGATTCGATGATAACGGCATGCGGATTCCGTCCGACGGTCTGAACGTCACCCTAACCGACACGAGCACGCCCAAGTGGCGTTCCCGCAAACATCTTGCGGGGAAGGGACGATATCACCGACGACGGCCGTCCCGCGCAATACGCCTGCGCGACAAGGGCCCTGTCCACCTTCCCCCGGAGCCGCCTCTTGCTCTGCCCCGGCAACCACGACTACGGCGCCTCGGGCATCCTCTATGATGAGGCGTCAGCGCGAAGCTTCGACCAGTTCGCCTCCCCCTACTGCTCGGGCAGTGGGTACCGGACCAGGACACCCCACGTCCATATATTAAGGGACGCGACTGGCTTCCAGGTCATGACCATCGGCATCAACGCCACCCTGGACACCGTCAGCCCTCTGGACATGGCCGAAGGCCAGGTCACAGCCATCGGCAAGAGATCATCAAGGGCCAGGATGGCCTGCCCTGGATGTCCGCGGCTGGTTCCCTGCGAGAAACCGACGGGGCTCCGGCCCGGGTGTCCGTCCAGGAAGCCACTGTCAGCCAACCCCGACAGGAGGAGCCCCATGCCTCTGTTGCTTCCCTGGTCTGACCCCCTGAACGAGCATGAGGCCAGCCTGTTTGCCGTGAGCCTCTGCGAGTACGCCTGCAATGGGAGCAAGGGCCGCCCGTCTGCTATTTGGCCTGGTGCCCGTATGCACGGAAACCCACGGGCAGCGACCGGTTCGCGCCGGGGGACATCCTCATCGTCTGGAACCTACCGAAGGGCCAAGATGGGCATGTCTGCGTCGTAATCCAGGATTGGCGAGTGGAGTTCGGGGAGGAGGTACTCGAGACGGGACCCATCTGATAGGGAGCGTCGCCCGTCTACCGTACGTCGAGGAAATCCGGAGACGCGAACAGATTCCGCTTGCGCAGGGACTCTGGCGCGTTCTTCCGTGTGCGCTCCAGCGTTCGAGGCATGTCCTTGAGACCGGGATCCAAGAAGAGCGGCTCCGAACATGACCCAACGGAACGGGTCCACGACGGTGGTTGCGTGCCGTCTCTCCCGGCCAAGAGCTCCGCGATGGCCGCTGCAACAATCATCTCGCGTTCATCAAGACCCATCGGGCGTTGGCACGATTCCCATGGCAGTCGCGCCCGCTTGGCGTCGGCAACCCATTGACGCGCCGCCAGAAGGTTTCCAGACAAGATTGCGTGAACAAGGTCAGGTAGTTCCATGAACTGACTCCCAGAGATCTTGGAACGCGTACCACGCTTTGTCCAGTTGGCCTTGAGGCACCAACGGCTCTACAGCGGCCCAGACTGCCTCCGACGAGCCCGACATCCTGGAAAGCAGCAGTTTGGCGTCGTCACGATCGATAGCGTCTCGCCAAGCAGCCAACTTCATAGCCAAGAGCTGTGCCACGGACACGGCCCGTGCCAGGAGGTACGGAGACTCGTAGAGAATCGCGCCCTCGGTCAAACCAACGAGGAATCCCTTTGCCGCATCGTTCAGCCAGTCGTCAGGCAGATTGAACCGTTGGGCGACACGCCCCGCCGCCTCCCGAAACTTGGCAGCGCTCGGCCTTACGAAAAACACATCAACGTCCTTTGTGGTTTCACGCGCACCAAAAAGCAAGACCAGAGCCGCTCCACCGACGACAACGATTTCCGCGCGATCGTCAAGCCCCACCAGCTCCTCGGACAATGCATCAAATGCTCGATTGATATCGGACGCTGAGAGAGCCACGCTGATTTGATAACACATTGTGCCCCACAAAGCAGCCCCACTCAGGCTTGGGTCCGTGATTCTGCACCAGTAGTCTGCGCTGCGAGCGGAGGGGTGTCTCTGGCTTCCGCGATCCCTGCAAACCCAGTGCGAGAAGACACCCGAAGGGCGGCGTACGGGGGCAGCTTCACCACGGATCACTTTGGCCTCCGAGTAGAGGAGCTCGGACGGACCATTTGCGCGCGAACTCCCGCGCCAGAGAAGCTGACCTCCGTCATGACCTCCGGCAAGGCAATCGGGGTTACGCAGCCGTGGGTTCGGGGCGCCCACCGACCTGCCCGCAGTTTTTTGCGGTGAGAAGCACCCTTTCCCGTGTTCGTGTTCATCCACGTCAGCGACCTGCATTCTCGCAGCGCTCAAGAAAACAACCGAATCCTCGCCCGGCGCCTGGAGAGTCTCCGATCGGCCCATTTCCAGGCCGCGCCGGACACCTTCCTCCTCGTCACCGGTGATATCACGGACGACGGCCGTCCCGCGCAATACGCCTGCGCGACTAGGGCCCTGTTCACCTTCCCCCGGAGACGAGTCTTGCTCTGCCCCGGCAACCACGACTACGGCGCTTCGGGGATCCTGTCTACCTCCACTTCCACCCCTACGAGCAGCGGCGGGGCATGAAGCTGCTGGATCCCCAGGAACTCCTGGACTGCCTGCGGAATCGCGCATCCGTCCTCTGCGTCGGCCACAGCCATAGGCAGCAGGAAAGCCATGCCTCTGTTGCTTCCCTGGTCTGACCCCCTGAACGAGCATGAGGCCAAGCTCTTTGCCGTGAGCCTCTGCGAGTAGGCCTGCAACGGCAGCAAGGGCCGCCGCTTTCCGATTTGTACCATTTGGCCTGGTGCCCGTATGCACGGACACCAACGGGCAACGGCTGATATGCGCCGGGGGACATGTTCATCAAGGACTGACGGCTCGAATTCGCGGAGAACGTCGTGGAGACCGCGAACCATGGGGCGGGACCACTGCGCTCGGGTACCGGAAGGCGGTGGCGGCCATCTCCAACAACGATTTGGCACCTTGAGGCCGTTTCCTGAGCACGGGCGTGCCTATACAGATCAGCCAGCGCGGGGTGAGACTGTTTGCTGGTTAGGCAGAATACCGCTTGTCCCAAGGACTCTGAACGCCGACGGACGAAGCGAACCCGGATATGACCGAGGCATGCCATGAACAGCTCTGCAGGTTGTGGGCCCCTTCTTCTTGTACTGTTTCTCGCTGGCTGCACAAGGGGCGAACCGGAAAGGGTTGCCCCGCCAGCTACCGAGCCAGGCCGCCATGCTGTCCCTTCTGATACTGGCTCCCTTTCCGGCGGCCGCAATCCCACCAGGCTGTCGGGTGCGGCCCCACCCTTCAGCGTCTCAACATGACCACGCCCAGCGAGCCGCCAGCAGAGCCGGTCCACGGATGGCGTGGTCGTGCATTACGCCTCGAATGCTCCAGGTTGCCGAGGGATGCCCCGGCACTCGGAACAGTTCCGCTGAGAGCTGAGGCGATAGTGGCAATAAGGGTCGTTGTGGAACTGCCCAGTGACCGCGTAGGAATTGGCACTGCATCCGCCCTTGCACTGGGCTGCCTTCGCGCATGATGAGCAGTTGGCACCAAGGGTTTCGGGCGCAGACTGCCTCGTATAGGCGAAGGAGCTTGGGTTGAACCAGATATCCCACAGATCCGTCTGGCGCAGATCTCCTTCCACCAGACCGTCAGGCAACGAAAGGCAGCCCTTCACCCACCCATCGCTCGTAATCCCGCAGGTCACCAATCCTGCGGGACACCCGCGCCACGGCCGGTCCGGCTCCTCGGTCCCAGGAATGTACTCCAGGCCATCGCTGCAAATGATCCGCAGTCCCTTTCGCTTGGCATCCGCCACACTGTTGGCGATGAAGTCGCCCAGCGCCAGCACGCCCCGGTCCCCGATCTCGAGCTCAGCGTGGCCCAGTACCCGCCCCAGCGGTATGATGGGTTGAAGTCGCCAGTGTGCAACGCCAAGTGAGAGAAGCAAGTCCAGCATGGCTGGAAGCTCATCGCGATTTCGCTCGTTCACCGTCGTAATCACGATCTGTCGTATCCCATGGCGCGCAGCAGCATCGATGCATCTGACAACCGAATCGTAGGAGCCGCGGCGGCCACGAATCGAGTCGTGCGTCTCCTTCAGACCGTCCAGGCTGACACCAAGGTTGGCCACGGCCGCGTCTTTCATGGCGGCAAAGGTATCCGATTGCACGACCGCCCCGTTGGTGAGGATATTGACGGCAATCCCCAGATCCCTCAGGCGGCTGGCAATGACCGACCAGTCCTTGCGCAGCAGTGGCTCGCCTCCGGTGAGATCCACCTCCTGGACCAGCAATGGGGGAAATTGATCGCACAGACGCAGCGCTTCTTCGGTCGTTAGCTCGCGGGCTCTCTCTTTGCCCGCGGCCGACGCGCAGTGGTGACACTGCAGGTTGCACGCGAGCGTCAACTCCCATCCTATGTTGAACGGAAATCCTTCAAAGGTCACACTCATCCTCCCCGCCTACTCGGACCGTAGGCTCTTCGCTCGCGTTGCACAGAACCACCGCGTCGCCCCGGAGAGCGCTGCTGGCCTTGTCTGGCGGCTCCTGGGGTGGAGCCGCCAGTTGGGCACGACACCTTTCTACCCGCGGATGTGAGTTTGAATGGCAATGTAGTCGCCCGCCCTGATCTCCAAAGGACGGCCGTTCACGTAGTCGTCTGCTATGTTTACGACAGCGGTCGCGATGGCCGCCGGCGGAGCCTTGCCGTCGAAAAGGTACGCATTTACATGCGTTTCGACCTCAGCTCGGAATCGGTCGCCCGGATCAGAGGCGATCAGTCGCTCTTCGATCACTCTCGTGTGCCATTCCGGGATCGTCTTGTATTTCACCCAGTCCTTGCGCTTCCAGAATTCCTCGGGAATCGAGAACCGTACAAGCTCCTTGGCAATTAACAGCCTCTCCATGGCGTCCCTCCTTCCAATGCTTGCTTTTGCTGCATGGTGAAGCCGCCCCACTCTCTCCCACCGCCGGGACGGCTCCGAGGAAGGAACGCTATTCCGCGGTCCAGAGCGTGTCAAGCGGGGCGTTACCGCTCAGCGACGGCGGGATGATTTCAAGGGTTCGGTTCCTGCAGGCTTCGGATCCAGGAGGACCGTATGGGTTGCAGCAAGTTGCGGGACGAGGCTGAAGCAAAAGCGTGTGTTGCTGGCTTTCCAAACCCGCGGGAATCCGGTGCAGGAATATGGAAACGAGAATCGTCAACCAACGTCCCGCGCATTGTGCAATCCACCACCACTCCGGCCCCTGGTCGATACATCATGCCACCTCCCTCCCGTTCTGCTTTGCCAATGGCTTGCTGATCTCCTCCCCTCGAGAGATCCCTGGCACTCGGGCCGTTGGTACCGGAGGCGCTGGCCAGGTTTTCGATCACACGTGGCCAGAACCAAACCAAACGTGACCCATTCTCGGATGTTCAGGGAGGCCCGCTGGTGCCAGCTGGAAAAGGTTGGTGACGCCAACAGGGCGCCCAGGACCGAGGCCTGGGTCTTTCTCTCCCTCAGGGGAAGGACATTGTTGACCGAGAGGGCTCCGATTCGGTCGATGGGTGGCTCGAGGACGTCATCGAGCAGGCTGCCGAGGTCCGCGGACTGTCCCGGGCTCAGATTGAGGCATCTGGTTGGCGCCTGGTCGAGCCTCGATGAGCCTTTGTCGGTGGCCCGCAATGACGGCGGGCGACGGACGCGCTGTTCCGACCCGCGCTACGACCGACATCATTGTCCGGCGCTTGGGTCGTGACCTCCGGCAAAGGTATCGGGGTTCCGCGCCGCATTGGGCGTCTGAATGACTGGTTGGGTAGCCGCGCGGCGCGGTGCTCGCCACGAAGCGTGGAGCAAGCTCCCCGCTCCGCGGCCGAGCGGTGGGCTGAGCAGCGGGGGAGACGGTGCGGTGGGCTGAGGCAAAGTCTCGGGGCTCCGACACCACCACCACTGCTCCCGCAGGCTGATTGTACAAACGCCAGCCACCTATACGGACCAGCCGCCAACAGGCTAGAATAGGAACTGAATTGCAGTTGGGCAGACAAGAACGATGATGCGCGCAGAACGATTCAGAGCTCTATGGCCGATGGAGTGGCACGGCAAGCTGTTGGCTGGGACGTGCTTCGGCATCCTTGCCGTTGCTGCGGCGGTGCTCTGCCTTGTTATGGGCGCTTGGCTAGCTGCTGTGACTCTTGCGATTTTGGCGTTCGTGCTAATCGGCAGAGTGCTCGATTTTCGCTTCTATTGGACATGGGTGATTCAGGTAGATGGCTCCGGCGTCCACCAGCTAGGTGGTATGGGGATGCGTCGTAAAGAGGTCGAAGTCCATGTGCCGTGGTCGGACGTGACCGTCTGGGAGCGGAAGCGCATTACCAAACGCGGGCGACCGAAAGCTCGCGGTGATACCATTTTCAACTACGAAGTTGCCAGCGAAGCGTCGTCTAGGATCGTCTGGCGATCTAACTATTTTCCGAAGAACACGAGGCTGGTCCATCTTCTGACTGAGAAGCTGGGCAATCCGAAGGACATTTAGCAACGTGCCCGCCTGGGCGCTGCCCAACATGCCGTGTTGTTCCCTTCCGCAACCCGCGTGAATCCGGCGCCGCAATCTTCACGCCGCCTCCCTCCCCTTCTCCTTCCCCAGTGCCTTACTGATCTCCCCC
>CAZYKT010000038.1:0-56842 GCA_964648165.1 uncultured Polyangiaceae bacterium
CTCTGGCTTCAAAGTGCCGGCGTTTATCACGGTGAGACGACCGAAGGCTCGGACCATCCGACGATGGCTGTGGCCGTTCAGCACCCACCGGTAATACCCACTGTGCACGAGATTCTGGAGATCTTGGTTGGAGTCGACGGCGCAGCCCGAGTCGTCGGGGCCCACCATGGCCATGTCGTTGGGCCCGAGGCCGTGACACAGAAGTGCCAGCCCTCCTGCGGTATTCAACTCAATCGTTCGTGGAAGGCGCTTGAGCAATGCGCGGGAACGTTCGGAGACGCCGGATGGATCGGTAGCCTCGGGTAGACCGCGGGCCGTCCCGGCCAGAAACCACCTGTCGTGATTTCCCGACACCGTCACGACTTCGTTCCTTTCCAGGAGCTCACAACACCGGTCCACCGAGCCTTTACCGTCTACGATGTCCCCCGTCGACGCAATAACCGGTACGCCACGACGCCGAAAGCTGTTGAGAGCACCTTCGAGGCGTTGGTCCTGGGCGTGAACGTCTCCGATCAATCCCAACCTACTGATCATTTCAGTCTTGTGAGCTCACTTGGCATTGCACCCCTGCGGGTTCACGTCGAGCCGCTGGAACCGTCCCCGCGGGCCCCCAACCAATAGCACCGAAAGGGGGTGAGCACTCAAGGCGCTGGCCCCGCGCGCTCTTGCGCACCAGCGCTTGGTGTCTGCTCGGTGAGTCTCTTGCCGTCCGAGGCGGGAGCAAGGCGACCGCTCATGCCAAGCCGACTTTAGCGCAGACAGTCAATTGGCGTGTGATCGAGCCGACAACCCTTTGGGCGCGAGAGAAAGCAATCAATACTCCGTCGTCGCGCTGATCCAGGCCAGGACGCAGGCCTCGAAGGTGCCGCTCTCACAGAGCTCCGCGCACACGCCAAGGTCCTCGATGAGCTCCGGACGTGCCCACGACCCCTCCATGTCGAGAACGTCCTGTAGCTCTGAATCGAGCGATTCTGATGGGCAGAGAGCGGCGACCTCGGCACCCAGATAAGACGTGCCCAAGGCATCGCTGCAGCCGGAAGCGTCTTGTTCACAGGCGGCTTGAGCCACACACTGGTAGACCGGTACGGCTTCGGGGCGTTCAACGCGACTGTATCGTTTGCAGTCCACCCCGACCGAACGCTGTTCGCACGACTCGTCACGTGTCACCGCCGCCTGGCAAGCAGACAAGAGGTCGTCATCCCGTTCGCCGGTAAGCTCGAACTCGTAGGCGAGCTCGAGACACTCGGACTGGTCGGTGTCGCAGGTATCGAAACAAGCGTCACCCGGCGAGTAACACATCTCGCCGCAGTCCATCACGTATCCATCGTAGATGGCGGATTGGCACGTGGAAAGGCAATCATCCAGCATGTCATCCGCTCGCTTTTCGCAGTCGGCGCACTCGTCCCCACGGGTCCGACCGCAGGTCTGACGGAACTCAGACGCCTTGAGGGTCACTGTCCGATCCACATCCTTGGAGCTCGGGTTCCCCAGCTGCCCGTTGTCGTTTCCTTCGGTGGATTCCGAGCAACCGGAAAGCCAACAGAACAGGAGGAACAGGGCACCAAATCGGGAGTTCGTGTTCACATCCCCTGGTCGGTCTGCCCCGCTGCCCAGTTGCCAAAAAACGAATCCCCTCCGCCGGCATCCTTCCAGAGGAACGCCCTTCCGAATCCAACACCGTTTTCGGCCTGGTTGTGGGTTCCGAACGGGGGTAGACCGCCCCCCCGATGATTCGCGGAGCAGCCAGAGCGTTCTCGTCTCCACCGACTTTTGTAGTTTGGCTCGTCGCAATCACGGGCCCTTGCGGGTGCGGCCGCACTCCGCTTCAGGAGTCCATCGGGCTCGGAGAGACGACCCAGGGCGAGGGGGGTGAAGCCGGTGCGCGCGAAGAGGGCGGTGCCGCGACTGGGCTCGGTGGTAAGGGCGGTGAACAGGAGGCAGAGGGTGGCACCGACGCGATGGGAGGCCGTCCATGGGGGCAAGGGGGGTTTTCGTTGGGCGGCAGCATGGGGGGCCAGATTGCCACAGGTGGTTCGGCGGGACTGGGTGGCGCTCACCTCGGCGGCAACGTCGAGCCGGGGGGTGGGTCCGGGGCGGGCGGTCAACCGCCGCAAGGGGGAGAGCCCAGCACCGGTGGTGTTGTGACACAGGGTGGTGTTGCCGGACTGGCGGAGGGTGGCACATCGGGGAGCGCTGGGATCGAACTGGGCGGTGGCGCCGGGATGAGCAGCGGTGGCCTGCCGATGGGCGGAAGCGGTGGCGACGAAGCCGGAGCCTCGGGCGTGGGGGCTGCGGCCGGGGCCATTGGCGGCACGGCTGGAGTCGCTGGGGATGGAGGTCAAGCGGGGCAGATCGAACCCGGACCCTGCAACCCCAACCCCTGCGAGAATGGGGGACTATGCATGGTGTTGGACGACCACGCCGTTTGCGATTGTCGCGAGGGCTTCTTCGGAGGCCGGTGCCAACTGACGACGGTGGCCATCACGCTCAGCAATAGCTGTGCCTGTGCATTGCTCTCCGACCAGACGGTTCGGTGTTGGGGCAACAATCAGTTCGGGCAGGCCGAGCCCCCCGAAGGAACCTTCTTGGAGATCGCTGCTGCCGATGGCTACGTCTGTGGCCTTCGTGACGACCACACCATCGAGTGTTGGGGACTGAGTAAACAGTGGCCCGACGTCCCACCCCAGGGGGCCTTTTTGGCTCTTTCGGCCTTCAATGACTCGACCTGCGCTCTGGACGAGTCGGGCGCGGTCACCTGCTTCGGCAATCCGTACGGTGACGTACTGGCAGCACCCGATGCAACCTTTACGGCCATCTCGATCGGTATCGACCACGGTTGCGGGATCGTCGCGGATGGGACGCTGTCTTGCTGGGGCAGCGATGCGGACGGCAAAGCGAGCCCTCCCGCGGGGGAGTTCACCGCCATAAGTTCCGGGAACTTTGGCAGCTGCGCGATTCACGACGACGGAACCCTGGCCTGTTGGGGCAGCCCCGACGACGGCCAAACCGACGCGCCAGCGGGGAACTACCTCGCGGTAGCCAGCAACACGGCCTACAGCTGCGCGATTCGCGAGGACGACTCCTTGGCCTGTTGGGGCACCAACTATTTCCGACAAGCCACTCCTCCCGCTGGCTCGTACGCCTCGCTGACGCTCGGCTACGCCCAGGGCTGCGCGGTTGCTACCGACGGTGGCGTCAGCTGCTGGGGAAGCAGGTCCTACGGAGCGACCTCCCCTCCTCGCGGCGTCTACACCGCCACCACGGCGTCCTTCGATTATCTCTGTGCCCTGGACACCGAGCAGAAGGCGAGCTGCTGGGGAGACGACAACTTCGGAGCATGGACGCCGCCTGACCGACAATTCACCCAACTGGTGTCCGGGTTGAACTGGGCGTGCGGCCTTGGCATGGACCAGTCCGTTTCATGCTGGGGCAGCACCACCGGTGCCGCGGAGGGCCCAGAGGGAACCTTCAGCTCCATCTCCGGCTCCTTTCGCGCCGCCTGTGGCATCCGAACTGACGGCACGGTCGCTTGTTGGGGCCATGACGAATACGGTGAAACGGTGCCACCCGACGGCCTCTTGCTCACCGCCGTTTCCGCGGGATGGGCGATCAGCTGCGGCATCCTGGTCGATGGTAGCGTCACCTGCTGGGGCGACAACACTTACGGCGAACTCTCGCCCCCCAGCGGAAGCTTCGTCAAGGTTTCCGCTGGCGACGTTCACGCTTGCGGGATCCTGACCGATGGCACGGTGGTCTGCTGGGGCGATGACTCTTCCGGCCAAGCCTCACCACCCGAGGGATCGTTCGCCGAGGTTGCCGCGGGCGATGACCATACCTGCGGGATCCTGACCGATGGCACGGTGGTCTGCTGGGGCGATGACACTCATGGCGAAGCCTCGCCCCCCGCGGGGACGTACCGGGGCCTGGGCGCCAGCTACGAAGAGACCTGCGCCATCCGCACCGAAGATTCCGCCGTGGTCTGCTGGGGAATGACGGTCCGGTAGACGAGAGCCGCGCCCCTACAGCACCAGCACCCACACGTCATACAGCGTGTGGGTGAAGACCACTGGGGCGAAGCCGCGCCAGGTGAAGATGGTAGTGAACACCAGCCCTGACACCCAGCGAAAGACGAAGGCGGACAGCGTGAAGGGCTCGCCGAGATCCCCCACGTGATGCCAGGCGCTGAACAGGGCCGAGCTGAACAGCGCCCAGCCCAACCAGAACATCACTCGTTTGAACGTCGAGGGGGCACCCACCACCAGCAGCCACACCAGTCGCCCCAAGAGAGCGAAGATCCCGACCCGGAACACGATCTCCTCGTAGAAGCCGGCACCGAAGGACATCACCAGCCCCGCCGTGGGACCCAACCCGAGCGAGGAGCCCGATGCCAGGTGGAGACGACCAACCACCGCACCCGCGATCACCCGCAGCGCCACCGCGTAGACGGCGCCCTCCAGGATCACGCCCACGAAGCGCTGCCAACGCAGGGACTGGCCGCGGCCCAGCAGCACCTGGATGGTGACGAACACCGCTCCAATGGTCAGTGTCAACAGCCAGTAGCCGAACATGCTGTGCTCGGAGAGCTCGCGCAGCTTGTGGGTCAGTAGATCCGCCGCGTTCTGGACGGGAAGAAAGACGACACCCAGGTGATACCCGATGAAGATGGGCAGGGTCAGGCCCAGATCGGTCCAGGCATTCTCCTTCGGACGCGCACGCGGGGTCAGGTCGGGGATCTCGTTGGCCACGGACTCGCCAAGCCTGGCAGGAGAGATGCCCAAACGCCAGCCCTTCGAACCCCCGAACCCCACAAGGCCTTGACCCCTGGCCGCTTCGACGGCAAGACGAACCGAGGGTCGATGGATCAAGCGCGCGAGTCGAAGGGAGAGGCGGTCGCCGAGGTCACACAGCGACCCCACCCCGCACTGCTTTTGGCCGTGGCCCTGTTGGCCACCGTCGTGGTCTACGTGCCGTCCCTGCAGGGCCCCTTCCTCTGGGACGATCGTCTCTTGATTCTGGGTTCCAAGGCCATCACCGGTCCGAGCCCGCTCGCCCAGCTGTTCACCACGCCCTTCTGGCTGCCCGATGAGCTCACCGTTAACCCCACCGCGTACTACCGGCCGCTCACCACCGCAAGTTACGTCGTCGACCACGCCGTCCACAACCAGAACCCGATGGGGTTCCACCTGACCAATCTGGTCTTGCACGTCGCAACCACGGCGCTGCTCTTCACCCTTCTGCGACGTCGCGGTTGCTCGGGGCCCGGTGCGGCGATGGTGAGCACGGCCTGGGCGCTGATTCCCCGCCTCGCCGAGTGCGTGGCGTGGATTTCGGGTCGCACCGATGTCCTGGCCACGTTCTTCTGTCTGTTGGCGCTGGTCGTCTGGCGACCCACTCTCACCGGTCGGGTGTTGGCTGCCCTTTCACTGCTCGGTGGGCTGTTGTGCAAGGAAGTCGCCATCGCCGGCCTGTTCGCCCTGTTGGTTCTCGAGTTGCAACAGGGCAAGACACCCTGGAAACGGCGCCTGTTCGAGCTGTTGCCGCTGGGTGTCGCCCTGCTCGGCTACGTCATCCTGCGCCAGCGAGCCTTGTGGGGCGTTGCGCCGATGGGCTCACTCGAACAGGGGGCGCGCCGTTTCACGCTGATCGTCGAAGCCATTGGTCGATACGCTCAGATGATCCTGTTGCCCTGGCTGCCCCAGGCCCAGATTGGCGATCGATCCCGCGGCGACACGGTCTTCATCATCCTCGGGGTTCTGGTCCTGCTGGGGCTGATGGTTCTCCTTTCCAGGCCAAGGCTCCGCACCGCGCTGGGGGCGCAGATGCTGGGGCTGACGCTACTCGTCGTCTCCTTGGGCCTGGTGCTCCACATCCTCCCGCTCCCCATCCCGTACGTAGCGGCGGATCGCTTCCTGTATCTGCCCCTCGCCGGGTTGGCCCTCTGCCTGCCTGTGCCGTGGCTCCGAAGTCGCTTTGCGCTCGTCTCTCTGTTGCTCTTCGTCGTCACCCTGATCTGGCCGACCTGGGCCCGGGCCTCACTCTGGGCGGATCCCATGGCGTTCTGGACCGACGCCTTGAAGGCCCAGGATCCGCCCTCGGCGATGGCCTGCAACCAGCTGGCGTTGCTCGAATCGGACGCGGGCAACCACGAAAGAGCCGAGCAGCTCTATCGGCGGGAGCTGCAGCAGACCCCCGACAGTCACCGGGTCTTGCAGAACCTCGCCATCACCCGCGCCAAGCTGGGTGACTACCCGGGAGCGTACCAGCTAGCGGAGCGCGCCACCGCGGCTCGCCCGGACATCCCCAAGGGTTGGTACGATCAAGCAACCATGGCCATTCGTTTGGGTCGGTTCGACGTAGCCGACGTCCTGCTCCGCAGGGCGCTCGCGCTCAAGCCCGACTACGCGGACGCCAAGCGCCTCATCTCGCGCCTCCCCGCCATGCAAAAGGACGCCAAGCTTTTGGAGAAACCCGACTTGAAGCCTGCGGAGCGCGCCAAGCTGTTGGGCATGGTCGGTCGCTTCAAGGAGGCCGAGCAGGCTTGGCTACAGGCCCTCGGAACCGATCGCACAGCGTCGCTGCGCGTCACGGCCGGGGCAGCCGTGCTCAACATCGGTTCGGCCCAGGGTGCCCAGCGTGCCATCGAGCTGCTCGAGTGTCGCCAGGCCTCGGTACCCGAGATCCAAGCCCTCTGCGAGGCGTTGAGCAACCGAATCAGCAACTCACGTCGGTTGATGCAGCTGCGACCGGGAAGCTAACGGCTCTGCTCACCCAATACCCAATCATAGCACGAAATCTGTCAAAGCGCGCCGTCCGCGAGCCCCAGCTTGCGCTGCCCGATACCCGGGCCTATCGTCCGCCGTTGTCGCATGACGATGATTGAGCCAAAAGCCAGGGTCGAGCGGGTCGTTGTCATTCTCGCGGATGGGGCCAGACCCGACCTGATGCAGAGCCTGGCAGCCCGCGGTGACCTTCCCGCAATCTCCCAGCTGTTTCTACAGAGAGATCCGTCCGTCACGATCGCGTCCACGGTCTTCCCCTCCACGACCGGGCCCGCCCATCTGCCGTTCTTGACCGGGATGTTCCCCGGCACCTGCAACGTACCAGGGATCCGCTGGTTCGACCCGGAATGCTATTCCAAGCACCCCTTTTCCTTGCACCGATTCCGCAGCTACATGGGCCTGGGGGGTTGGCTCTTGAACTCGGATATCCGGCGCGACGTCAAGACACTGTTCCAACACATCCCTGACCACGCCAGCATCGCGAACATGATCACCCGTGGCGTGCGCAGGGGACGGAACCTCACCCGTATCGACAAGCCCCTTTACAACATCAAGAGCTTCTTCGCCGAGGAATGGGCAGGGTTCGACCGTTTGGCTGCTCGCCGGGCGGTTCAGGCCATCGCCGCCAAGAACCAGCTCGTCTATGCCGCGTTCTACGAGGCGGACTCCCATTGTCACAAATTCGGTGCAACCCACGAACGGACCATGGACGCGTACCGCCGCATCGACCGGATCGTGGGCGACGTCAATCGGGCGCTTACCCAGGCCGGTACGGCCGAGTCGACGCTGGTTGCGTTGGTCGCCGACCATGGTGGTTCGGATACCAGCAACCACTTCGACCTCGCTGGTTTGGTCGAGAAGACCGTTGGCCGGTGTCTGGCCCATCCCCTGGTTTGGCACGGCTGGTGGTGGGCCAAGGCGGCGGTCATGGTTTCGGGTAACGCCATGGCGCATGTCTACCTGTGTCCGCGCCGCCGTTTGGGGGAGCGACCGGTGCTGGACGAGCCAACTGCCGACCTGCGCCGCCTGGTCGAGTCGTTGTTGGAGCAGGATGCCGTGGATCTGCTGGCGGGACGCAGCTCGGATGGCGGTGTCTTCATCCTGTCGCGGGCAGGCAAAGGACGGATTGTGCGGCAGTCCGAGGGGTTGAGCTACCGCGTCGAGGGGCAGGATCCCCTCGACGGCTCGGGCATGTCGTCCGAGGGGCGTTACCCTGATGCCATTGCTCAGTTGGCGCAGCTGATGACCTCGCCGCGGGCCGGTGATCTGGTCGTGTCCGCCCGGTTGGGCTGGGACCTGCGCGCTCGATTCGAGAAACCGAAACACTTCGGTTCCCACGGCTCGCTGATTCGAGAGCACATGGCCACCCCGTTTCTGCTCAATGCGACGCTGAAGCCGGGGCCGTATCGGACCGTCGATCTGATGCCAACCGTGTTGGATGCTCTGGGACAACCCGTGCCAGGTGGGCTCGACGGGCGATCACTCTGGCTTGGCTAAGGCGGTCACGCTGCGCCGGCGGCCCGAGAGCCACGCCGCCCCGGTAGCAGCAATCCAACGCCAATCCAGAAGAAGCCGCGGATGCGCCGCACCAGGACCATGGCTACGGCAATGCTTGGGTCCAGGCCGACGGCTGCGAAGAGCAGGGTCGCAGCCGTCTCTTGCACGCCGTACTGTCCCGTCACGAAGCTGAACGCCAGGTTGACCATCGCCTGCACGACGGCAATCAGAAACACGGCCGCACCGAGGGATACGGAAACGCCCAATGCGTGCAGGATGAACCAAGCCTCCACCGCGCCCATCAGGCGTCCTGCCAAATGGGCCGCCACGCAAAGGGCAAAGCTAAGGGGCCGCTTGGAGACGAACCGGGAGAGCTGCTCGTCCACGCGTTCTGCCGGTTCGACGAGCCGTGCGAACCGCTGGGATGCGGGGCGCACCCTGGTAGCCATTCGGGCGGCCCTGGCCAGCAACGAATGGCGACTTCCCACCACGAGCAACAACGCCACGACGGCCGTCGCTCCGACGCCAACCCACAAGCCAACGAGCAGACCGGGATCGAGGGACAGATACAGGTGGCCGTAGGCTACGCCCATCAGCATGAACAGAACCGCCGAAACCAGGTGGACAACGTTGTCGTTGAGGACGCTAGCCGTGAGGTTCTCGGTGGTCGTCCAGCGCCGCAGCAGCATCACCTTGACCGGTTCGCCCCCGACCGAAAAGAACGGCGTGATATTGCTGATGGCCTCACAGGTCAGATGCACCGGCAAGAGCCGCCAAAATCCGATCGGTCTTTTGCCGTTGACGGGTTCGAACGCCACCATCCAACCCGCCGTATTGAGGAGGAACCAGGTCGAGGAGATGGCCACAATCCACGGGAAGGAGGAGCCCAGCAGGGCGATGTGCCGTGCGATCTGGCGCGGACCCGTCCGATACACGACGAAGGCGAGCAGCAGCAGCCCAGAGGCCACCAGCAGCAGCCGCACCACGTTGGCTCGTCGCTTGGGGTCCTTTTCGGTTGCCGGCTGGGTCATGGTTTCCTGCGGTAGATGGCCACGCGGTCGATGGTCGTTTCGAGCCGATACTGGTCGCGCAGGAGTTGACTCAACCAGGGGTACTTGGCAATCGGGTATTTTTCCCAGTAGTGAATGGCGGCGGGTGCCGTGTCGAGGATTAATTCGGCCGGGTGGCGCTGCAAGTCGTCACGCAGCTGGTCCCAGTGGACCGCGACCCTGTATTCACTCGTGTCGTCGTTGGGATCCAGGCTGCGCGGGCTGCCCGGGATGTACCCAGCGAGGGTCTGCGGGTACACGAAGCGAGAGGCCGGAGGCCGATGGGCGTAGTAGTAGACCTGAGACCAATATCCCCAAATGAACAGTCGATCGGTTGGCTTCGTGTGCGTGCGGATGTAGCTCGCGACGCGTTCAACGCTGGCGTGTTGCCCCTCGAGCTTGTGCAACGCCAGTCGGACATAGCCGAGCACGGTGTAGCCAAGGATCGGCAACACCAGTGCCAACCACAGCCACCGCTCCAGGGTGGGCCGTTCCGTCGTGACCCGGCGTGAAGCTAGCCAACCCGACGCCAGGATGGCCAGCGGCGGCAGGAGCTGGATGAAGTAGTGACCGTAGAACCGTCCACCCGCGCACACCGGATAGAAGCTCAACCCCAGCCAAGCCACATGGATAAGGGCCGGATGGGTGAGAGCCCCTTTCTGTCGAAACACATCCCGGCTTGCCAACACCGCGCCCACCCAAGCGACGCCGGTCATTGCCACGAAGATGAGCAGACGCGGGAAACCATACAGAATCCCGCGTCGAATCTCGAACGACCACAGGGGAACCCCGGCGGCCGCGTATTTCTGGTTCAAAAGGACGTTCCAGTAGACCAGCTCGTCGAGGCGTCCCTGGGCGGCAAACAGGGACATGACGGCGAGCAAGGGGACGAGCACGCCGAAGCCGGTCGCCTCCAAGAAGCGCCACCT
This sequence comes from uncultured Polyangiaceae bacterium, assembly GCA_964648165.1. Lineage (GTDB taxonomy): Bacteria > Myxococcota_A > Polyangia > Polyangiales > Polyangiaceae > FEN-1139. The sequence goes on from CAZYKT010000038.1 coordinate 10,255, forward strand.
GCGCCACCATTGCCGCTCGAGAGTCACGGCGGTAGCCAACAAGACCGGCAAAGCCACCAAGGCCTTGAGGCTGAACAGCGTGGCAAGACCCAGGGCCACGCCAGCGCCGAACCTCCCCAACCCTGCGCGCACACCAACCAACCAGAATGCGGCAACCAGTGGGAGGTTCATCAAGACCTCCGTGTTGGTGGCCAGCATGTCCTTTTCGACGCTGGCGCTGCTGGTCAGCACGAAGATGATCGCCGCGATTCGGCCCGCCGTGCCGTTGGACCAGACATCCCGGGCTATCGCATGAAGGAGGAACGCCGTCAGCCAGAGCCAAGGGATGGTCAGGGCATGAACGGCGATCAGGTTCTGCCCGAACAATCGAAAGATGCCGGCGAAGGTCCAGTACAAGAGGGGCTGCTTGTTGTCCACGTAGTCGTGGTACAGGGCCCCACCCTGCAGCCACACCTGGCTCCCCACGGCGTGACCGGCCTCGTCGGTATCGAGCACCTCCACGAACAGCGACGGGGCACGCAACGCCAGCAGCAAAAGGAAGACCAAACCCCAAAACCAAATGGGGGGCAGTTGGTCGACCCAAGACCGTCGAGTCGCGGGTTCTGGCGGGTTGAGCGGCTGCATGGGTAGGGCGGCGGCGACCAGCCCGATCAAGGCCGGACGCGGTGGTAAATAGTCGCTCCCGCCACGCTAGCAACGGGCCGATAGTCGCGTTGGACAATCGCCCACAATTTCGGGTACCGATACAGCTCCTGGCCCCTCCAGCGATCCAGACCCGCGGCCGCGGCATCGACGATGGCGGCCGGTCGACGAGCCTCCAAGTCATCCAGCAGCATCGGCCAGGCTGCCCCGAGCACCCCCTGCTGGGTATGGAGTTCACCCTCTCGATCGAGCTTGGTTCCCCACATCTTGCCGGAATGATAGTTGCAGAAAGGGAACCGCGTCCCCATCCCCCGTTGGGAGAAATGGTAGATTTCGGGCGAGTTTCCCCACACCAGGATCCGCTCCTGTGGCGCAAGGTTCGACACCACCCATTGACCGATAGCGCGGTACGCGCGCGTGTAGCGTTCGATTCGGGGCCGCGCCCGATGATCGACCGCATTGGCAACCCAGAAGCCGCCAACGAACAGGGCAACGGTGGCCACCGTCGCCCGAACCACCCAAGGGGCCTTGGGCGTGAAGGCTGCGGCCAACAACGCGATCGGTGGGACGAGTTGCAGGTAGTAGTGCAGGAAGAACCTTCCACCGGCGAAGACGCCGAGCAGCGCTGACAGGGCCCAGGACGAACAGAACAGGGCCAATCGACGTTCCGTAACGTCGCCGGACCGCCAGAGCGAGCGAGCCGCGGCGACTGCCAGCACCAGCAATGGCAGGGCGGGGACCACCCACTGCGGTGTCATCGTGAGGAAGTTGAGCCCGATCTCTCGCCCCGAGAGCATCCCCGCATAGGAAAGGGGGAATCGCCAGGCCCAGAACCCCAGTGACGCGAAATGGCCACCCAGGGCCCACACGAGCATGACTCCACTGCAGGGGACCACGGCGCCCAGGCCGAGTGCCAGCATGGCCGACACGCGGTGCCGCCTCGACGTTCCTACCGGACCAGTCAACGCGATGTCGACGGCGATGGGAACGAGCGTTGCTGCCGCCTGATATTTGTACAGGGCCGCGATCCCAACCAGCGTGCCAGCCAACGCAACCGTGCAAACCCCTCTCGCCCCGGGCCCCCCCCGCCATTTCCCGAAGACCCAGACGGCCGCTACCGATGGAAGGAGCATGAACAGCTCGCCATTCGCCGCGAGCATGTCCTTGCCGGGGCCCAGCACGCCCAGGGCGACCAGGGCCAAGCCGGCCAGGCGCCTTCGCCTCTGGCTGAGGCCGAAGGATCCTCCCACCGCGGTCACCAGCAGGGCGGTGAGGAACACGACGATCACGGACACCAGGTGCACGTCATGCAATCGGTACCCGCCGAACAGGCCAAGAATGGCCGCATAGGTCAGGTAGATCATGGGTGGCTTGTGGTCCACAGCCCCGACGTACAGCCAGTTGCCATCGAGCAAGGCGTTTCCCAGGGCTCGATACGTCGCCTCGTCTCCGTTGAAGAACGGGTAGAAGAACACCGGTAGACGGACCAGTACCGTGAATACCAACAGGAACAGCGCGAAGCGCCCGGCACCACCGGACAGGATGCCGTCCACCACCCGGTGCCAGACACCGGGCAATCGCCCGGCGCCGGTTGCACCTGGCACGGGACCTCCCCTGTCTGCTAACGTCTCCGACATTGGATTCTTCGACGATCGGACCATATCGCATGGTGCGTACCCGACCAACGCCAATCTCTGTTGCAATCGTCCATTCTTGGAGCCTTCCCGGGGCGTAGCCGGCTCATGGGTGCGATTCTCCCAGAAGACGGCTCGAGCTGCCACGTGACGCCCTCAGAACCAACAAGCACGCCTGGCGCACCGAGGTTTTGGTTTGGCGCAGCCCTGACGGGAGTCTGTGTGCAAGAGCTCCTCATGCTGGGCTCCATGGCTTCCGCCAACATGTTCTCCTATTTCGGGATAACGAGCTCGACGGTGGGGACGGACATCTTTCTCAACTACCTCTCCACGATGGGTGCGTCGGTGCTGGCCCTGGTGGCGGCGCACGCGGTATTGGGAGCGGTCCAGGGACTGGTTGTCGGGCGAAGCCTCGTCTTGTCGATGCCCACCCTCCGTGACCAACCGAGGAAGTGGCGGTTCTTCTCTATCCTCGCCCTGGGACTGTTGGTCGTCCATGGGCTGTTCTTCCTCGACAACCTGGCGCGGTTCCCCCAACTGTACGTGGAGGCCCTGGACGCGCATGGGGGCCTGAGGGCGTGGTTCCAGGCCGTGGTGGCTCTTCACATGCCGCTGGTGCTGCCTCGTCTGTTGCTCGTGGCACTGGGCGCGGCAGCCATCGCCCTCGAGATCAGGGCGTTGTTGCGCTCCCCCCGGCGTCGCAGGGTGGGCGCAACGCTGTACACCCTCGGATTGCTGCTGGGAGTCGGGACCGGCGTCCATCTCGGGTTCATCCAACCGGCCTCGCGGGCCCGTTCCTTCGCCTGGAAGGGGACGGTGACGCCGGGCAACGCCCAGAGCCAGGTCCCCGTTGCTGGTGTAATTTCCAAAAAGCCCAACATCCTTCTGATCGCCGCGGACAGCCTGCGCCCTGACCGGATCCTTGACGGCTCCAACGGGACTCGGCCCGTTGCGCCCAATCTGTCGCGCCTGGCCAACCAGGGGGTGCGCTTCGACCGTGCGTACACGGTGTTCCCCCGAACATTTCCGGCTTGGCTGTCACTGTTGACGGGTTGCTATTCCCACCACCATGGCGTACGCCACATGTTTCCGACGGCCGAGGAGCGGGCGGCGATCCCCCCAACGCTCGCCAGCCTGTTGAAGCAGCGAGGTTACCACACCGCCGTGGTCAGTGACTTCGCGGGCGACATCTTCCCCCGAGTGGAGCTTGGATTCGACCAGGTGGCAGCACCCTATTTCCACTTCCCCACCATCATCCGTCAGCGCATCCTCCAGGCGGATGTGAGCCTGTTGCCGTACACGACGAACCAGTGGGGCTCCGCGCTCTTCGTCGATCTCGGTAGCCTGGCCGAGTTCGCCAACGCCGAGCTCTTGACCGATCGGGCTCTGCGAATCATCGAGAATCTGCCCGAACCCTGGTTCGTGGTCATCTTCTACAGCACACCGCACTTCCCCTACTCCGCTCCGGCACCGTATTTCCACCGCTTCACCGACCCCGCCTACGACGGACCCTTCAAGTACCACAAGCTCCACGAGTTGGCGGTGCGGGCACGCACCGCTGCGGATGCCAAGCAGGTCAAGGACATCTTCGATGGGACCATCCGGGCCGTCGACGATCAGGTGGGTCGGCTCCTCAACGGCTTGAGCTCGGATCGGGGGCTCGATCAGACCATCGTGGTGGTGTCCGCTGACCACGGCGAGAACCTGTTGGATGGCAAGCTCGGCATGGGTCACGGCGACCACCTGCGTGGCGAGTACTCGCTGCGCATCCCGCTCATCCTGTGGGGACCTAAGTGGTTACCGACCCACAGAAGGGTTCCGAGCATCGTGCGGTCGATCGATCTGATGCCGACCCTGCTCGATCTCATGCACATCGCGTACCATCCAGAAGCCTTCGATGGCCAATCGCTGACCGGCTTCTGGCAGGACCACGGTGCCGATGCGAACCTTGGGGATCGCGAGGCGTTCATGGAAACCGGCATCTGGTTCATGGATCAGGGTGAGGATGCCTACCAGAAGCAGCGCATCATGTACCCCAGCATCACGGATCTGGTCCGGATCGACACAGGCACCAATCACGAGCTGGTCATTCGCGACGAATTCTCCGGCGTGGTCGAGACCGCCAAACACCGGGGATTGTACCTGGACGGCTACAAGCTCATCTACATCCCCACCCCGGCAGGGGTTCAGTACGAACTGTACGATCCGGTCACGGATCCGGACAACGAGCACAACCTGGCTGCGGAACAGCCCGAGGTCGTGGCACGGCTCAAGGCCAGGCTGTTTCAGATCCTGGAGGATGGCGATCCGACCAGGATTCGGAGCGAGTACGTTCTGAACGAGTCCCACGGCCTCCCGGTGGCACCGCCACCAAGGCCCGGTTGGCTGTCGCGACTCGGGAACGTCCTTTCACCCTGAGCAAGTCAAGAGTCGAGGATACGAAATCCGAGGATGACGCCGATAGCGGCGCCGACACAGGCCACCCCCATCACGATCATGCCGACCAGTAATGCCGTGGCAAACCGGTCATGTCCGGCCCGACCGAGCCGCCGCTGAAGCAGCATCACCGCCACGGCGGGTGCCGCACAACCGAGCACCAATCGTGCCACGATCGCGTCTATTCCCCTTCCCGGAAGCCACCAACCCGCCGCCAGGCACAAGAAGGTCGCTATCAAGTACAACCCCACCCCAGAAGCGACGCTGCCGGCTCGGGCGACCACGCCGAGCATTCGCTCCAACGCCACGGGGAAGGATCTACTTGCCATAACCCCAGGCCTTGAAGGTTTGTTCGACGGATTGCTCGAGTCTTGCCCCGCGACCCTTGATCCCGCCCAGAAGAGGGATGCGCCACAGGAACAACCCGCGAGCGGCGGGCTCCGGATCAGCCGAGGCATCGAGGAGCTGCGAAAAATCACCATCTGACACAGCCATGGGTCCGGGCTGCATGGGCAAGCGCATCGCGCCAGCGCGAAGCGGCTCCCCTTGACCAGCCGGCTCTTGAACGACGTCCAGTGTGACCACGGCCGCGGGCGATTGAGTCGTGAAGGCAACCGTGTCCACGTCACCGGGCCCCAGCTCGAGCGTGATCGTCACGACCTCTTGCTCCCTCAGGATGGTGTCCCGTTCATCCACCGGCCCCGAATCATCCAGCAGATGCACCTGGTCAACGGCCGAGGCGGGCGTCAAGCGTATGGTTGCTCGCCCAACCTTGTCTTCTTTCCCGGACCGTGCCGAGAAGAAATATACGAACCGCGGCTTCGGCATGAGAGAAGCGAGGGTCATACGGGAAGCCACCAACCGATCCGGCCGCCCCCCGGCCAGATCGTGCCGCTCCTCGGGATCCTTGACCAAATCGTAGAGCTCTTCGGGTACCCTGCGCCAAGGCTCGCCGCAACGGTCGGGCCTCATCCACTCGAACAGGCCGTCACGACGGATGTATTTGAAAGGCCAGTCGACGAGGCCGCGAATCGATTTGCCCTCGATGAGAATGGGCTTGGGCTCGAGGGCCTGACCGGCCAAAGCCGGCACCAGACTCCGGCCCCGGACGTTGGCGAGCGGTGGCAGGCCAATCAAGTCGAGGACCGTGGGAGGCAGATCGTACAACGCGACGGCTGACTCGACGCGTTGCCCCGGTGTGATGTGTCCCGGCCAGCGCATGACCCAGGGAACGCGTACCGTTTCGTCGAAGAGCGTTTCATGGCCCGGCCGAGTCTTGACGGTGGAAACCTGGTCTGCCTCCCAGGTGCCCTCGCGGATGATTTCTTGGGCATGATGCCAGGCTAGCTGTTCACCGTGGTCCGCGTTCACGATGACCAGGGTGTCACGAGTCAAACCAAGATTTGCGACCGTTTGCAGCAACCGACCGATGTACGCGTCGGTCAGGTTGACCTCGCCCCGATACAGCGCTTCCTGCCAGTTGACCGGGGTTTCGTTGGCAAAGTCAGTGCGCCAGAGTGCATCACGCGACGGCCGGTACGGGAAATGCGGGGCATTGTAGCTCAAGTACAGAAACCAGCGCTCGTCGCGACTTGCGCGCAAGAACTCCATCGCGGCCGCGGTGATCTTCTGGCTATGAAAGAAGTCCTCCCGCACGTACTCGTACTCAGCGAAGCCAACGTCGGCCCCCGTCCCCATCACGTCCTCGAGCAGGTTGTTCTGCGCGATGGCACGGGTCCGATACCCGTGGCGCGCCAGGTGCAGCGGTAGCGCCACGATGCCGCTCATGTAGTAGGAGCGCCGCTCCTCGGGCAGGCTCGGGATCATCACGGTCTTCAGGCCGTGCTCGGAGGGATAGCGCCCGGTGAGAAAGGCCAGGTTCGAAGGCCGTGTCCAGTTGGACACCGCGTAGGCGTGATTGAAGAAGGCCCCTTCGGCGGCGAGTTGGTCGATGTGGGGCGTCGGCTTGTGCACGCTGCCACCAATGCCCGTCACTGCGGCCTGAAGGGTGTCGACGTTGACGAACAGGATGTTGGGCAACTGGCCTTTGGACACCGCCTCCGGCTGCCCGACGATCCGTGGGTTACCCACCAGGAGGTTTGCCGTCCCCTTTCCCCCCAGGGAGGGCAGTGAACTCGAGAGCTCGAAGGTTACCCCGCGCCCCGCCGCCGCGGCGAGATCCCAGGGCGCATGCCTCCAGCGCGCCTTCTCGGGTGTTTCGCAGGGCACGTCCCTTACGTCCCTTCGCAGGACCGTCCCCGCCGGATCGCGCAGAGCCATCGCCAACCGCACCGTCCGAACAGCGCCCTGACCGGTCGCGATGCACGTGACCTCACCATCGAATCGCGCGGTCGCAGGCAGCGACAGCGACCAGGCAACGCGCCCGGGTGGGGGCAAGAGCAACGCGTGGCGCACATGATGATCCACGTCGCCCGTCTCGCCGGGTCCCACGCCCAGCGCGACGGCAACCGCGGCCTTGCGCATCAGACCACGCAGGCCTTCGATCGGTGGCAGCTCGATCCCGCGGACGGCGGGCATCAACTGGGCTGCGGCTTGGGCCAGGGCGGGAAGCTCCACCTGCGCCGAGGGCAACCGATCGAGCAACGACGAGGTGACCAGCCTCTGAAAATCCGGAGCGAGCTCAGGCATCGCGGCGGGCGGCGGTGGTGCCTCGGGCTCCCTGGGAAACGTCGCGTAGATGGCGGCCACCAAGGTGCCGACACCAACGACCAGGACGAACGAGCTTACCGCCTGCAGCGACAGGATCCGATTCTTCAAGGAGCCGAAGGCAATGCCGGAGGCGGACAATGGCCGTGCTCTTATCACCTTCGTGATATCGGATCAATTTGCCGATCCCGAGGCGACCGTGACGGGTGGTCTTCGGGCCGAGATCAGCGGTCACCGGCCCCCAGCCGATGGTATAGTCCGCCGCGTACCGGAGAACCATTGCCATGCAAAGGTCCAAAGCTTTCGCCATCGCTCTCTTCCTCGGCGCCGCTCTTGGCGGTTGCGGCCAACATCAGGGGGAGACGGGGCCGGTCAACGTGACCACCACGCCGGAGCCCCCGCAGATCTCAGTGAGCGGTGAAGCGACGGTGAAGGTCGTACCTGACGAGGTGATCCTCTCCATCGGCGTGAACACATCGGATGCCACCGTCAAGGCAGCCAAGCAGCGCAACGACGAGGCGATCCAAGCAGTGCAGGCCGCGGCTTTGGCCAACGGAGTGGAAGCCAAGAACATCCAAAGCGATTACCTGTCCATCGATCCGCGTTACGACGACTCCTACCTGCGTCGCCATCTGGCCAGCGTGGTCGCTCACCGATCCGTGGTGATCCGCCTCAGGGACATCTCACGCTACGATCAGCTGTTGGGGGCAGTCGTCGAGGTGGGAGCCAACACGATCCACGGCGTGACGTTCCAGACCACCGAGCTCCGCAAATACCGCGACGAGGCGCGTCGGCTGGCCCTGCAGGCAGCCAAAGAAAAGGCCATTGCCATGGCGGCTACGCTCGACAAACAGATCGGGATGCCGCTGGGTATCGAGGAGGAACAGATCCACTCTTGGTCGTCTTACTACTGGCCAGGTGCGATGGGTGGCTTTGCTGGCCAGTCACAGAACGTGGTCAGCAACCAGGGCCCCCAGGCATCCGAGCCCGAGGGCACCGTGGCTCCGGGACAGATCTCGGTTTCGGCGCGGGTGCGGGTCAGATTCCTTCTGCGGTGAGCCGCTCTCTGCCCACGATCTGCGCCCCATCGCCCCATCGCCATGAAGACCCACCTCGACTGTGTGCCATGTTTCCTGCGCCAAGCTCTGGAGGCGGCGCGCCGCGTGACCGACGAACCCGCCGTTCACGAGCGTATCGTCAGGGACGTGTTGCGGATGGCGGCCGAGCTGGAACTGGATCGCTCACCGCCGTTCGTGGGCCAACACATCCATCGACGACTCCGGGAGCTGACCGGCGCAAGCGATCCGTACCGAGAGGCCAAACGGCACTTCAACCGTCTCGCAATGGAGGCGCTTCCCGAGCTCCGGATCCTGGTGCAGAACGCCAAAGACCCGCTGTTGATGGCAGCGACCCTCGCCGTTGCCGCCAACGCGATAGACATGGGTGTCGAGTCGGCCATCACCGAGGCGGACGTTCGAAACGCGTTGCGCGGCCCCTCGGTTGACGCGATTCGGGGCGACTGGGACGCATTCCGAGCCGCGGCCGAAAAGGCAACGGATATCCTGTACCTGGCGGACAACGCAGGGGAAATCGCCATCGATCGGCTGGCTATCGAAGCCCTGGGTCCGGCCCGGGTCACCCTGGTGGTACGGGGCAGCCCGGTGCTCAATGACGCCACGGCACTGGACGCTCACGAGGTGGGGCTCGACCAGGTCGTTGCCATCATCGATAACGGCTCGGACGCCCCAGGGACCATCCTCGATGATTGCAGTCCCGCGTTCCGTCAACGCTTTGAGCGCGCCGATCTGATCATTGCCAAGGGGCAGGGCAATTTCGAGACCCTGAGCGGCACTAGCGAGAATGTCGCCTTCTGGTTCAAGGTCAAATGCTCGGTCGTGGCCGGGCACAGCGGGTTCCCCTTGGGAACGCACGTCCTGTTGCCGCCGTCGGCCTGGGTTGCGCGAACGGCGGCGAGCGGTGACGGCGAATAGCCTGCCGGAGGCCCCGTTTGCCCATGTCGTCAAGTCCCGGTCAGCTGACGCCTGAGCGTCTCGGGATCACTGGTTGGCTCCAAACACGACTGACCCAGGCAAACATAGGCAGTGGGCTGTCCGGCACGCATCTTCTTGTCTCGCAGCCAAGGGATCCGGCTCGCGAGCTCCTGGAATGTCGTGGACTCCGAAGCGGTCGCAACCAGTGCAGTCCGCGGGGAGAACACCTGACCCAGGGCTCGCCAGAGTAACATTGCGTCCGCGGCTCCAGCGGCGGCCGAGGTCAGCACGACCGTACGGATCGGACCAGCCCAGAAGTCCACGGCCAGTAGCGCCTCACTCATCGATAGCGGCTGCTGCTCGGCGAGCGGTAGCAGGCAAGCGAGCCCGCGTTCCACCACCTCGCGCCAGCGTGCCTCATCGGTGAAAACGGCCAGGCGAACCAAGTTCATCAGCGCGACCGAGCTTCCTGCGGGCTCAGCCCCGTCCCGAATGGGCCTTTCACGCGTCAGCAACGGCTCATGGCGCTGACTCGTCGCAAACCACCCACCAAGCTGGCGATCGACGAACTCGTGCTCGGTCGTTTCCATTAGCCGCTGCGCCTCGAGAAACCAGCGAAGCTCCCCAGTTGCTTCGAAGAGATCGAGAAGCCCAGCCGCCACGAAGGCATGGTCCTCCAGAAAACCCAGACAGCCCAGGCGTCCATGACAGTAACTACGAGCCAGCAGGGGTGTTTGCGGGCTTCGCATCTGCTGGTTGACGAACTCGGCAGCTCGCGCCGCCGCCGCAACGAAGCGGGGCTCCATGAAGACCCGGCCAGCGACCGCAAAGGCGCTGATGGCCAGCCCGTTCCACGCGGCGATAACCTTATCGTCGCGCCGTGGCGGTACGCGTCGCTGGCGCCAGGCCAAGAGCTGCTTGCGCTGCGGTTCGAAGCGCCGTCGAACCTCCTCGTCGGGCTGCGGCTCGAAGAGCACGTTTCCCATCTCGAACTCGGCGGCGCTGGTGACGCCGAAGTAGTCCAGAAAGGATCGCGTGGCGTCGGACTCGCCCAACGCGCTCAGGATCTCTGCCTCGGTCCAGGCAAAGTACTTGCCTTCCTGCCCCTCCGAATCGGCGTCGGTGGCCGAATAGAATCCGCCCTCCGGCGAGGCAAACGTCGCCAGGAGCTCATCACAGGTCTCCCTGACGATGCGGGCGAAGCGAGGTTGCTTAGAGACCTGCCATGCCTCGGCGTATGCGAGAACGAGTAGGGCGTTGTCGTAGAGCATCTTCTCGAAATGGGGCACGCGCCATCTCACGTCGGTGGCGTAACGATGGAAGCCGCCGGCCAGGTGATCGTAGAGCCCTCCGGCTGCCATCGCCTCCAGCGTGTGGTTCGCCATGCGCAAAGCATCGGTATCGCCAGTCCTTTGGTGTTGACGGAGCAGCAGACGGACCGGCACGTGGGACGGGAATTTCTGGCCGAGACGCAGTCCACCGTGCTCGTTGTCGAAGGCCTCCCGGCAGGTTCGCACGGCATCGGCCACCAGGGCCAGCCCATCCCGGTCCTTGCCCGTGTCGGCTTTGTCCGCAGTCTTCACGTCATCACTCAGCGCCGAAGTCAGGGCCCGCGCCACCTCGGCCACTCGGTCCGATTCCTGTTCGTACACGCGCAAGAGCTCGGCCAGAATCTCCAACAAACCGACTGTTGCTCCCCGGGCACCGCGACGCGGGGGAAAATACGTTCCTGCGAAGAACGGTTGACGGTGGGGCGTCAGCCACACCGTCAACGGCCACCCACCCCTGCCGTTGAGCACCATCGCCGCGCGCATGTACACCGCGTCGATGTCAGGACGCTCCTCCCGATCCACTTTGATCGCGACGTACCCTGCATTCACGGCCGTTGCGACCGTCTCGTCCGAGAACGACTCCTCCTCCATCACGTGACACCAGTGGCAGGTGGAGTAGCCGATGGACAGGAAAACAGGTCGGTTCAGGCGCCGGGCCTCGGCGAAGGCCTCGTCACCCCAAGGGAACCAGTTCACCGGATTGTGCGCGTGTTGCCTGAGATACGGGCTACTCTGGAGGATTAGGCGGTTGACGTAGCGAGACTGTGTCCCACTGACGTGGGTGGCCTGAAGCAGTCGAGCCTGGAGCTCGCCTGTGAAGGGCTCCGCCCCCGGTAGTGGGTCCATGTCCAGAGCATGACGCAAGTTCCGTCGAGGTTCACCGAAAGGTTGACGGCTGGGGGTCGAAGGCACCCCGGGTGCGTGGGCTGCAAGCCCCGTCACACCCCGAGCAATTCGGGCAGCACGCGAGATAGCCCCGACTGACGGCGAAGCCGCTGCAGAGCCCCGCCGCCGGTCGGTATAGACCTCGTTGCAACTCCAGTGCCATCACGCATCCTTCGTCATTGCGGGGATCTGCAAGAAGCAGCGCCTCGCGGCAAGGCAGCTGTCCGCGGCGGGGACGGACAGTTGTCCGCCTTTTCACTCGTACGCGTACTCTGACTCGTGCTCTGACTCGAGCACGCAGGGCTCGGACCGATCCGGAGACGAGTAACAGTCGGGCAGAGTGTTTTCCACCCGCTCCAGATGGTCATCGGTGATCTCCCCCGGTGTCCCATCTCCATCCCCATCCAAGCGCGCACCGGAGGCACCCATTACGGTTCGGGAGACCTTGACCCAGAAAGAGCCGTTGAAGGGACGGGGCGCCACCCGGAAGAGGAGATCCTGGTAATCCCACACGAACTCGGCGAGGTTCCGCTCGGCTGCGACGGAATGCAGACGGTCGTCCTCTTCCCACAACAGATCAACCGAGTCCGAAGCGAGTCGCAACGAGTCGGTCGCCATGGGCTCCGAAAACGCCACCAAGAGAGTGTCCTCGACCTGCCAGAGCCCCGTCACCCGTGGACCAGAACCCGTCGAAAAATGGATGAGCTCTGGCGTCGGACGGTACCCTAGGGTGTCCTCGACCAGCATCGTGGCATCGAGCTCGTACTGTGCATTCTCCTCGAGAGGCTCGACGGGGCGAACGCGAGAGATCTCTTCGCCCTGATGGAACTCCAGTTCGACGTCGGTCGAACCATCGACCCCACGAAGCGAGATCCCAGAAAGGGCCCGCTCCAGCCGCGACTGTGAATCGACCGGTCCAAAATCTGCGCGCCCAATGCGTAACTCGATCTCGATGTCGCGTGGCACCGCCGTCTGGCCGTCGAATAGATTCACGACGACCCATCGGCCGTCGACCAACCGGGGCTCCTCTTCATGCGTGCACGCCCCGACGAAGAATCCCGCCACCAGGAGCGTCACGGCCTCTCTGGTGAACCGCAGCGTGCTCACGGTGCGGCCTCCCCTTCTGTCTCAAGAAGCTCGGTCGGTGTGAGGCTTTCAGAGAGGGGATCGTAGTGAAGGGGGCCGCGGTCGTCATCGAAGACGACGTACCCGTCCGAGACCTCGACCAATCCTTTGGCATGCCCGTCGTAGGTGACGCTTGCGATCGTCTGTCCCTCTTCATCCAGTACCAGCAGCTCCGACTGGTAGCGCCCGTTGTCGAATGCCACGAGTGCCCAGCCCTGCTTGGTGGAAATTGCGCCGGAGTAGATACCGGCTGGCAACGCGACAAGATCACGTTCCACCAACTGGCCATTGTCGTCGCAGTCGAAGGGGCGAAGCGATGCCGAGTGTTCCTGGTCGGATGGGCAGAACAGGGCAAACCCCTCAGATGTCGGTAGGAACCGAGCCTGAGAGTCCTTGGCTGATGTGAATCGGTCAGCCCAATCGAAGTTCTCACACAAACCCACGTCGTAGCGGGTTGGCTTCGGATCCGAGGTGCGCGTCGAACCGTCGAACACGTTGAGACGCCCCACGCCCCAGTCGTAGGCCAGAAGCTGCCCCTTGACCGTCCCCAAACGCGCGTAACCCAGAAAGTCGAAGTCCTTCACCAAGTAGTCGACGTTCAGCGGGCGGCAGCCGTCGCTCAAGGAGACGCTCGCCAGGGCGTCGTATCGGGGGACGGCAAAGAAGAGCTCCTCCCCGACCAGCACCCAGGAGCCTTTGCCCACCGCGGGGCCCAAGAAATAGCTCTCCGTTCCGTCCGTGCAGTAGAGCTCACCATCCTCGGTGTTGTAGACGAGGATGTCTCCCAGGCTGCGACTCTGCTCGACACCGGAGACGCGCCATTCACTCTGCACCCGGAGATCCCGGTCCACGTGGAGGATGCGTCCGTCCACCTCGTTCAGCCAGAATCCTTCTGGCCCCTGTTGGACATCCCCATATCGCTTGGGCTGCGCGTAGCTTCCGATCTCCGAGAGCTCCGCCGGATCGGTGATGTCCAGGATACGGAGCAGGCGCTCCCCAACCCATCGATAGTTTCCCAACACCAGCAGCTGGTCACCGTGCATCCCGACCGCGATGGGATCACCAGGCACCAGGCCAACGGTCGGCATCTCGAGCTGGATGGGATCATCGAGCTCGACGTCAGGCTCCGACTCCTCGACGTGCAGTATGGGCCATTGTTCGACGTCGCTGAGATCGACCACGCGCACCGACTCATCCCCCGCCGCGATGAATCCGCTGTTGCCATGGACGACGAAGTCGTTGACGTAGAATCCCTCCGCGTGCGCCTCTGCGTAGTTGCCGACCGGGCCGACCAGACCAGACCCGTCCATGCCATAGGCGTACAGGGCTTCACCGGCGGAGACGTACACGGCATTCTCGGTGGCCGTTACGGCCCGTCCGTGCAGGGAAGGAACCTTGCGGGAGCCAAGCCACGAAAGGGAGTCTTCCTCATCGAATGCGTAGCCGAACACCCGGTCACAAGCTGCCGCAAAGAGCTTGTTATTCGCCACGGCCAGGTCGGCGACGAAGCCATCGAAGGGGATCTGATCCACGAGCCCCAAAGCCCCCTGCTCGTTGAGGGCGACACGGGCGATCCCACTCGAGCCAAGAGCGAGATAGCCCATCCCTTCGCTCCACTCGACGTCGAGCACATTGGCTCCGAAGTCCATCTGGGCGACCAGCGCAGGGGCGGTCGGATCCGCGATATCGACACCCAAGAGCCCTGCCTCGCCCGCAGCGATCCACAGCATGGTACCGTCCCCGACCGACACGGACACAGGGTGGCCTGGCAAACGGGTGAGTGACACCCGCTCCGGTCGTGTCGGATCCGCTAGGCTTACGACCCAGAGCAGACTCCCGTCGAGCAGATAGGCAATCTCATCCACCGTGGCAACCGCCCGAAACATGGAGGTCTCGAAGCGGCCCAGATAGTTGGCATCATCGACCTTTTCGCAAACCTCATCGATAACGGCAAAGCCGGCAGCATCGAGCCCCTCCCGGCGTTCCAGCGTCGTTCCCGTGGGCGAGTGATCGTTGTCCGATGCCTGGTTGGCACAACCGAGAACCGGCAACAAACAGAACAGGCCGACTCCAGTCTTGCTTCGACCCTTCGGTCCCGGCCTGTCCCCGTTGCTCCCTCCTTTTTTCATGCGCGTCTCCCGCGACTAGAACCAAGCCCCATTGTGCCTGAGTCCTTCTTGGCAGGCTCGAACGCAAAGATCGTGCCGAGATGGACCACTCGCGGGAGAGGCCATACGCGTGGTCCGGTCCGCCCCCGACTAGGGCAATGATGTCGTGACCATGGATGCGATCCCCAGAGCGTTTCGAGAATCCACGGCCCAGATCGGATACCATGCCTCCCACACCCCAAGGCCCTTTCACCATGCGACCCGCGCTCGAAACCATCCTGCAGCAGTTGCTTCGCCAACAGACCAGCCGGATCTCGCTTGACACGATCGGTGACGCCATCGGGGCGATGCGAATCAGCCCCGAGGAGATCGAAGAGCTGATCGACGCCGTCGAGAAGGCGGGAAAGACGGTCGGTGACCCCAGTCGGGAGGTCCGGCAGTACCTCCGTCCGGTGATCGAGCAGGCGCGGCAGCTCAAGGAGCAGCTTCACACGACGCCCAGCGTCGAAGCCATCGCGTCGGCCACGGGCCTGTCGGTGGCTGACGTGCGGACCACGCTGCTCTACGCGCAGGTACTGGGGCGGTAAACGACCAACACGGTCGATGCCGACTACCGTGCCTGGTCCCCAGGATCGAGCGTTATCGTGTCCACGGCCAGTTGATCCGGTCCGATGTCGATAACCCAGCTCAACCGGGTCGTCGAGGCAGCCAGCGCCGTGATGAGGCCTCCCCCCTTGAGCGGGAAGACGCGCCGAACCACCCCGTCCAGCCCGATTTCCCGCACCCCACCGGGTTGCGCACAGTACAGGTGCTCAGCGACGGCCATCGGCGAGCAGACCACGTTCTGCACCACCACTCGCTCTCGCTCCAGATCCGGTGACACCCGCCGGACGGTGGAACTGGGGCCGTCGTAGTAGAACACGTCATGCTGGGCCACCAGCATCGCCGGCGTGCGACCCTTCTTCTTCGCCGTGAATCGCGGGGGACCACCGTCCAGCGACACGACCCCGAGGCGCCAGTCTTTGCGCGGCTCCTGCGCGGTGAAGAAGACCGAGTCCTCGAACATCGCAATGACGTTGACGTTCTCGTCAGTCTCGTACAGAACGCGCGATGATACGCCATCCAGCGTCTGGACCGTATAGTGACGATCATCCGTCCGATCCAGCCAGGCGAAACGGTCCCCGGAGGTGACCAGTCGCTGCGGCTCCCGCGCAACCAAGGCCAAGAGCTCTGGCTCACCACCGCCCTTTTTGACCTGCCGTAGCTCCCCACGCGACCAGAACAGCAATTGCTCCGTGGTCAGCGCGGGTGCCCTGCCCAGATCCAAGGGCCACCGCTCCGGGTTCCGAGCCGGAGCCAGGCGATAGGCGGCGTCACTCGTCATCAGATACGTGCCGTGATCGTCGAGTGCCAGAGCAGCGGCGTAGGCGGAACGGTCCGTCGCGAACAGACGCACCGGCTCGGGTTTCGGTGCTCGGGTCTTTGACCTGGGCGGCGCCGCCGACTCAGCCGAGGCCTTGGAGGGCTGGACGGGGCGGTCATCGAGAAACAGAACGTAGCTGCCCAGGGCCAGCAAGGCGACGACCCCCACGATCGGCCACACTGTCAGGGTACGACCAGCTGGAGACTGTTTGCGCACGGGCCGCAGACTCTCCTTTCATCCCTGTGACGTCAAGGAGCCGGTTTCGACGGCTTGCCGTTGCTTCAGGGGACGGGTCGGCCGAGTTCCTCCATGAGCCAGGTCATGGCTGAGCGTGGCGAACCGTTGCGGACCAGACCACTATCCGGGGCCATGCTCCAGGTAGAACCGAAGATCCATCCCCAGATGGTGATTCCGTGGATGTACTCCGTCTCCATGAAGAACGGGAAGTAGTCCTGGTATTTGGACAGCTGGGCTTGGTCGTCCGTGGTGCTGATGTCGAACTCGGTGATGTAGATCGGTAGCCCGGTTTCATCGTGGAGAGCGGCAATCATGCTCTTCGCGGACGACGACGACACGCTGCCGTGATCGAGATCATGCGCCTGGCAGCCGATGGCATCGATGGGAGCCCCGTCGGCCTGGATGGCTTTTACGATATCGATGAAGTGCTGATGGTCGTTGGGCCACTCGATGTTGTTGTAGTCGTTGAGCAACAGGATGGAATTGGGGCAGGCCTCACGGGCCCACTTGAAGGCGTTGCTGATCCACTTCCAGTCGCCGTTGGTTCCCCCACCGATGGCGTTGACATAGCCTGGATTGGTGTGGGGAGGCGGCTCGTTGACCACATCGATGATGGCGGTGTCCGGATAGCGCTCGCAGAATGCGTTCATCCAGTCCTTGACATGGGACTCGGTGATCTGTGACTGAGGCTCCGGTTGCTGCGCACCCCACAAAAAGCAGTGATGCTTGAAGATGATGCCCGAGCTGGTCGTGTAGTCGTGGATGGAGTCGAGGGTGCCCCAACCCATGGTGCTGGAGGGCGATCCCTGAACCGAGCCCCACTTGCCGGCGTTCTCCGCGGTTACCTGATCCCAGTAGTCCGAGTAGGTCAAACCATTGGTGTCCAGGGCAGCGTTCCAACCGGTGGTGATGTTGCCGACGAACTTCGGGAGGGAGGCAGCACCACCTCGACCAGGAGAGCCGGCATCTCCACTACCAGCTTCACCGCCATCGGTTTCGGCGCCGCCCTCCTGCTTGCCACCATTACCAACCGGTGCGCCTCCCGCGCCGGAACCGCCGGCGCCGTCGGTCGTGGTACAGGTCCAAGACCGAGCCGCACCGCACACACAATCGCGATTGCTTCGGTGGCACACGTCCACGTCGACCGCCGGATTACACGGATCCCCGGTGTCGACGCCGGACACGCAGGAACTCTCCCCAGCCCCCGCGGACCCACCCTGACCAGGAGCGCCGCCATTGGCCGGGGGCGCGCCGCCGGGACCGAGGGCCCCGCCATTGCCGTCCCCACCGCGACCGATCGCGCCGCCCTCACCGAGTAGGCCCCCGCTACCGGTCCCGCCCGTCGTCGCACCTCCAGTGTAACCACTGTCCCCGCCGGACGGCAGAATGGTGGTTACCCCGGCGAGACCCCCGGAAGACTCCCCATCTCCGGCGATCTTGCCAGCCTCCGCGCATCCCGGCAGCGCCGAGCCCAGAAGCGCCGAGAACGAAATCCATCGTCCTATCGCGACGATGCGTGCTGCATTCGAGGAGGCGAAGTGACGGCGGGTCTGCATCCTGTTCTCCCGAAGAAGAAGCTGATGATCGCAACGCTTCAAGCTGCAACCGCCAGCTGCATGGCGACACGATCCATTCATTTATACACTCGACTTCTCATTTCCGCAAACCACCTGGGAGCCAATCGTCTCTCATTGTCTGCCATTCACCTACATCAAGCCATGACGATGGACGCAGCGAGACGGCATCGCTGCGACGGTTCATGTCTGCGCCGTGGTCGAAATAATCCTCTATGGTTGAACCGTGGTGAATGCAGCACAAGATGGTTGGTCCGGCGCAGTGACGGGCCCCACCGTCCGTATGGTTTGCATGCGCAGCACAGCCCGATGACGTTGCCCCTCAAGTGGCGGATTGCGAACCGGAAAGGGCAATGGTCTCCACGGCAAGCTGATTGGGGCCCACATCGACGACCCAGGTCAGCCGACTCTGTGTGGCAGCAATCGCCGTGATCATGCCCTTCTGTTTGAGCAGAACGGTCTTTCGCACGACGCCGTCGCGCCCGACCTCCAGCAGGCCATCGGGTTTCGCGCAGTACACGTGCTGCGCGACCGCGATGGTCGAACAGATGACGTCATGCGCCACTACGTCTTCTCGTAAGAGATCGGGAGAAACCCGCCGCACCACGAAATCGGTGCCGTCATAGTAGAACAGATCACCCGATGCGACCAACAAGGCCGGCGTGCGTCCGGTCCGGGTCGCCGTAAAGCGCGGCGCGCCGCCATCCAGCTGCAACAGGCCAAGCCGCCATCCTTTGCCGGGACCCTGCTCCACGAAGTAGATTGATTCCTCCTGCATCACCAGGGCATTGACGTATCCACCCGCCTCGTACAGGACCCGAGCCGTGGATCCGTCCAGGGTCTGGATGGTGTGCCGACCACCTTCCGCCATGTCCAGCCACGCAAATCGCTCCTTGGAGGTCACCACTTGCTGTGGTTGACGCGGATACTCAGCGACGATTTCGGTGTCACTGTCCCCATTGAGAACCCGTCGGAACGCGCCACGCGACCAATACAACAACCGATGATTCATCAAGGTCGGCGAGTTCCCAAGCTCCAGGAAGTGTTGTTCTGGAGTCTGCCCCAGCACCAGCCGATAGGCGGAGTTGGCCGTCAGCAGATAGCTGCCCTCGTCATCCGGGGCGAGCGTGGCAGCATAGGCTGAACCGCTGGTGGTGAGGAGTCGGGTTGGTTCGGGTGATTGCGACACGCCCTCCCCGGACGACGCGGCGCGCGGCGTGAAACCATCGCACTGGATCGGGTTGAATCCGGCAACCCAGAGCAGCGCCAGTCCGCCCAGTAGACGCCCCAGGGTCGTTCGCCGGTTTCGGTCGACCGTTTCCATCTCAACAGACCATGTGGTGGCGAATCCCCCCCACCTCTCAAGGCACCGGTCGACCCAGCTCCTCCATGAGCCAGGTCATGGCTGAGCGCGGGGAGCCGTCACGGACGAGGCCGCTGTCTCGGGCCATGCTCCAGGTGGAACCGAAGATCCATCCCCAGATGGTGACGCCGCGGATGTACTCGGTCTCCAGGAAGAACGGGAAGTAGTCCTGGTATTTGGCCAGCTGGGCCTGGTCGTCAGTGGTGCTAATGTCGAATTCGGTGATGTAGATCGGTAGCCCGGTTTCATCGTGGAGAGCGGCAATCATGCTCTTCGCGGATGATGATGACACGCTACCGTGATCGAGATCATGCGCCTGGCAACCGATGGCGTCGATGGGAGCATCGTCGGCCTGGATGGCCTTTACGATATCGATGAAGTGCCGATGGTCATTGGACCACTCGATGTTGTTGTAGTCGTTGAGGATCAGGACGGCGTTGGGGCAGGCTTCACGAGCCCACTTGAAGGCGTTGCTGATCCACTTCCAGTTGCCATTGGTTCCCCCGCCGATGGCATCCGCATAACGCGGAGTGGTATGGGGTGGTGGCTCGTTGACCACGTCGATGATGGCCGTGTCCGGATAGCGCTGGCAGAACGCGTTCATCCATTCCTTGACGTGAGTCTCCTTGATGTCGGTTTGGGGCTCTGGTTGTTGTGAGCCCCACAAGAAGCAGTGATGCTTGAAGATGACGCCGGAGCTGGTCGTATAGTCGTGGATGGAATCGAGCGTCTTCCAGTCTGGGTCGCTGGTGGGCGTCCTCTGTACCGAGCCCCACTTGCCCGCGTTCTCTGGGGTCACCTGATCCCAGTAGTCCGAGTAGGTCAGGCCATTGGTGTCCAGGGCACCGTTCCAACCGGTGGTGATGTTACCGACGAACTTGGGGATTTCCTTGGCGCCACCCCAACTCTGGGCGCCGGAATCGCCGTTGCCCGATTGCCCACCGTTGGCCTCAGCGCCGGCATCTCCTGCGCCGCCGTTGCTGTCCGATCCTCCCCCTGCTCCCGCGCCGCCCTCGCCACCGGGCGGAGCGCAGGTCCACGAACCATTGGCGCCACAGACACAGTCGCGATCGCTTCTGCTGCACACGTCGACGTCAATTGCTGGATCGCAGGCATCCCCCGTGTCGACGCCGGACACGCAGGAGCTCTGCCCAGCTCCCGCGGAGCCACTCTGACCAGGAGCGCCGCCCAATGCGGGAGGTGCGCCACCCAAGGCAGGAGGAGCGCCGCCCAACGCGGGAGGAGTACCACCCAACGCGACAGGAGCGCCACCCAATGCGACAGGAGCGCCGCCCAACGCGGGAGGAGCACCGCCCAATGCGGGAGGAGCGCCGCCCAAGGCAGGAGGAGCGCCGCCCAAGGCAGGAGGAGCGCCACCCAACGCGGGAGGAGCACCGCCAGCTCCGGGAAGCAATCCCCCGTTGCCCAGCCCTCCGCTCGAGGAACCGACCGCACCCCCGACCGCGCCTTCGCCCCCCTGCGCTCCCAGCTCAGCGCTGAGCTTCTCCGCGTCCCCGCAACCCGCCAGCCACGCAACGAGCAGTGTGCAAAGTGACAATGAGCCCAGGGTCAACGGCGCTTGGGCGGAGCCTTGAACAACGAGCGCGCGGATGGTGTGCATGGTGCTCTCCAGAATTGACGACCGACATCGCGAACCGTTCTGGACTGCATCGCCAGATGGACGTGGATGCGACGATCAAAGACAGTCTTGTCCGTGCAGCCGTCAACAGACAGGAGCCCTGTTCATCCCCCGGTATCTGCATTCTTATGCTTGGGGGGGAAAAGGCTCTCCCCCCTTCTTCCCCAGGTGCATGGCGGCTTCGCAGGTGAATAGCGTGTAGGACGAAAGCCTACTCGACCGGCAGTGTCAGTACCGCCGAGCGACAAACCAGTTCCAGCAACGCCAACAAGTTGTGTGGACTCTGCACCATCCCTGCGACGGCTGCACACTGGCAACGAATCGGATGGCTCGTGGGCAGCGCGCGTCGGCTCGGCCCGGTCACGACAGCTCAGCGGGGGCCCGCCATCCCGAAACCGGCGGGCCATCGATTCGGACCCCGTGGATGCCCGGGCGACCCAGGGCGGCGACCTTGCAGATGCTGGGGGATTGCCCGTATGAAACACTTCGTGCCGTTGGCTTTCCCCCGCTTCTTCCCAGTGGTCGCGGGCGTGGCACAGGTCATGCTGTACAGCGCGTGCGAGCCGACCCTCGTTGTCGGGACATGGGACTGCGCACAATCGCCCGCGGGCGAAAGTGATGCGGGCATGACGACCACGGCGCTGCCCATCACCCTACCCTGGTCCACCGGTTTCGAGAACGGGTTCTGCGACTTCGCTCCCCCGGTGGGATTTTGCTACTCACCCGACTACGCCTCCTATCGCCTGGTGACAGCGCCCGTGCACTCCGGCAACTACGCCGCGGCCTTCACGGTGAACTCGGATCCCAACCGGCGGGGGCCGCAGTCCCGCTGTGTGCGCGATGGGATCTTGCCCGAGAGCGCGTACTACGGAGCCCATTACCTCATTCCCGAGACGCGCCAGAGCACGGCCAATTGGAACCTCTTTCATTTCCAGGGAGGTCCGGCACCCGGAGAGGACCTACACGGCCTGTGGGATCTGTCCCTGGTCAACGACGCTGAGGGGGGGGTGCGGTTGCGCGTACTGGACGCCATGCACGGTGATTTCCACGAGACCAGCGGGGTTCCATCGCTCCCCATTGGGTCTTGGGTTCATCTGCAGTTCTACTTGAAACGGGCAGCCGACGAGAGCGGTGAGGTTGCCGTGTATCAAGACGGAAAGGTGGCCCTGCATCTTTCGAACATCGTGACCGACGATTCAACGTGGGCGCAGTGGTACGTGGGCAATCTGGCGGACGAGCTCCAGCCCTTCGAGTCCACTGTATACGTGGATGACATCACCATCCAGCAGGCACCATGAGGCTCGGTGTCCACACCTTGGTTGGACTGGCAACGGCAATGGGCATCGTGCCGACGGGACCGACCCAGGCGCAGGAGGCGAGCCCGCTGGAGCTCACCTGGGCCGCCCCCTCGGACTGTCCGCAACGAGACGAGGTAACGCGGCGGCTCGACGGGCTGTTGGCGGCGTGGAGCCACGAGGGCAAGGCCAGTCGACTCCGAGCCGAAGGCCGCATCGAGCCGTTCCGCGAACGATATCGCCTCGCCCTGGTCATTCACGATGGCTCGGCGGTTGGCACCCGGGTCATCGCGTCCGACTCCTGTGAGGATCTGGGTGGTGCGGCTGCAGTGGTTCTGGCCTTGCTGGTTCGCGTCGAGCGGAGCACGAGAGGGCGTCTATCCGAGAGTACTCTGGGTGGGGCTCCGGAGCAGCCGCCCACTTCGCCAACCGCCACCCAATCACCGTTGCAGCCTGCGCCCGCTGAGAATCCCGACGCAGCAGAGCCGTTCTCCGAGCGGCGCTGGCACTTCGTGGCTCGCGCCCCGTCGTTTGGCATCGACATTGGCGTGTTGCCTCGTCCGAACTACGGATTGGGCCTTGCCGTGGGGCTGGATCGCCAGCCATGGCGTGTGCTGGTCGGAGGTCGCGCCTGGCTTTGGCAATCGATACCCGTCTCGGGTTTCCCAGGGTTCTCGGTGAACACCAGTCGGTCGAGCCTCGACCTCGAGGGCTGCAGGGTCTGGCACCGCGGCCAATATGAGCTTTCGCCCTGCGCGTTGATCACCCTTGACCACATGAGCGCCAAAGGGGACGGCCCCCGAGTTGAGTCTCGAACGGGTCGAACCACATGGCTTTCTCCGGGTCTGGCCCTGGTCGGAGGGTGGCGTTTCAGCCCGTTCATGTCCTTGGTGATGAGGATCGACGGCCGGCTCACCACGTCGCGGCCACGCCTGCTGATCGACGGTGTGGGCGAAATCCACCAGGTACCGAGTGCAGCCGGAGGAGCTCTTTTCGCCTGTGAGTGGTTTTTTTGACGGATGGCTCGTCCCGTCGCCACTGCGCCAGAGAGTAGACTCGATGGCGGCGCTCGTGTCGGCAGCTCCCAAACCACCGCCTCCATCTGGCTCGGAGGGCCCCCCAGTCAGCCCGGCGGTGCCTCCCTTCGCCCAAGTCTATCGGGACTACTTCGATTTCGTTTGGTCCTCAGCGCGACGGCAGGGCGCAGGGCTCGACGCGATCGACGATCTCGTACAGGAGGTCTTCGTCGTGATCCATGCTCGTCTCGAAACGCTCCAGCATCCCGAATCGCTGCGCAGCTGGATCTACGGCATCGTGCGTCGGACCGTGAGTGGCTATCACCGATCACGGCGGGTCCGGTCGAATTCGGCCGTACTGATGATGGATGACCAGTCCTGGCCGCCCACGCCGCTGGATGTGGCTGAGCATCGCGACGAGGTGGTCCTGCTCCACAGTCTGCTCGAAACGCTGGATCCACCGAAGCGGGAGATCTTCGTCCTGGCTGAGCTCGAGGAATTGCCGGTCCCCGAAATTGCCAGCTTGCTGGACATTCCCCTCAATACCGCCTACTCGCGGCTGAGAGCTGCTCGGCAGGCATTCGACCAAGCACTGGCTCGGCACAACGCCCGAAGCGGAGGTGGGACATGTCGAACCTGAGTCCCCGTGCCGAACGTCTCGTTCGCGCGGTACAAGAGGCATATCGCCCCAGTGACGTGGATCGCGCACGGGTCCTTCGGGCCATGCAAACGCGCCTGGGGGAAGCCGTGTTGCCCAGCGATGTGTCACTGCAACCTCCGGGGGCCCCCCGGTGGTTCAATCCCAAGGGTACCGGTCTGACCATGGTCGGGATTGCAGTCGTTGCCGGGGGTGGTCTGTGGTTCACGCTTCACTCCGAACCGGCCCGACCCGTCACCCAGCCTCGTGTGACCAACTCCGTGCCAGACACCGTGACGTTGCCGAAGCTGGCAATGCCCGAGGTGACTGCGGCGCCCCAGCCGATGCCGGCGCAGGTCGCGGGAACGGCACTCCCGTCGAGCTCGACCCGTCCCACCGCTGCGCGCCGCCCCCGCGATGGCTTGTCAGAGGAGGTGGCAATGCTTTCTCGAGCGGCGACCGACCTCAATGGCGGGCGACCGGAGAACGCCCTCAAAGTGCTCGACGAACACGAGCGCAAATTCGGTAACGGGCTCCTGGCCGAGGAACGGACCGCCGCACGGATCCAGGTGCTGTGTGCCCTGGGTCGAACCGCCGAGGCGAAGACGGAACTCGAGCGCCTGGCGCAAAGATCTCCGAGGTCACCTCAAGTGGAACGCGCCCGCCAGGCCTGCAAGGGTCGCTAGCCGTGTCGCGCTCCAGGCCGGAGGTTCCGGTTGGTGGCGCCAGGCGGAAGGAGGAAATGGCTCGATTGGGTTGGGGCGGCGCAGTTGCAGAAGAGGAAAGGACTACTGCAGATTCACCGTGGCCCATCCGCCTCCGGGGATCGTGAACTGGACCGTCCGGCCTGCCGCGCTGAGCACCGTCTGCGCCGGCTGACCCCCGGAGTTGTGCAGGATGGTCACCACGCTGCCGTCCGGGTTCTTGAACGCGAAGCCGTCGTTGGTCCCCTCGATCTCCACCTGTTTCGCTCCGGGGTCGACGTACTGACCCACGTGGCGGAATAGCCAATAGGTGGGAGTTACGATGAGTTGGCCCTGGTTCACATCCACCGCCAGAAGGGCGTTTTGGGCCCAAGGGCGCACCTCGTCCAGGTTCCGGCCCACCGTGTCCAGGACCATGTTCCAGGCAGAGTAGGAATTGACCTTGGCCCTGATCCAGTCACGGATGAGAGTCCAGCTCTCGTTGGCATAGGCGTAGTCGTTGGGGGCCCGGTTCGCGTTGCCGCCGTTCCAGGGGTAGTTGCCGCACTGGTGTTCAGTCTGCATGACGTGAAGGCCCTGGCCCACGTACGAACCGATGTGGGCACTCATGGCCCACTGCAGGCCAACGCCCTTGATGAGGGCGCGGGCACCGGAGTCGTTCATGACCTCCTGACCCAATGAGTTGTCGGCCGAGGCATTGGACAGAGTCCCCAGCCAAATCTCCGCCGTAACTCCCTCCCGCTCGAAGGTGGGTGCGAGGTGGTTCTTGATGTAACTCGCGTACAGGTACCCACCGCCATTCTTGGGCCACCCACAGGAGGGGTAGTCCTGGGCATACCCCGGTTCATTCTGGGGATGAACGGCGAAGATATCGATCCCCTCCTCGCCATAGGCTTGGACGAACCGAGCCAGGTAGAGGGCGTGGGCATCCAGCGTCTGGGAATCCTCTTTCATGTTCCCGCGGTCGTAGGCGTTGTTGGTCTTCATCCAAGGCGGCGCCGTCCAGGGGCTGCCCCAGAACTTGATGTCTGACTTGATGGCCTTTGCCGCTAGGATGAACGGGATCAACAGCTCTCGATCGCGTTCGATGGAGAACTGTTGCATCTCGTAGTCGGTGCCGTTGCTCACGTCATCCAGCGTGTAGCGGTTCATGCCATAGTCGCTGGCACCGATCGGGATCCGTCCGTACGTGAACCCGATGCCATCCCGCACGTCGAACAGGAGCCGCATCGCCGTTGCCCGATCCTCTTCGCTCAGATGCAGGAGAGCATCCCAACCCTTTTCGTTGAAGGTACCTCCCAGGCCATACCAATCCGCAACGGCTCGATCGTCATGAACCACCACACCGGCGTTCCCGGTGGCGTCAGAAATCCGCCCGTCGTCGTCGTTCCAGTAGTCACCATCTGCGGACGTGACCAGCTCGGGCTCGACGACCGGCTCTCCACCAACGCCGTCGCCACCCACTCCCTGATTCCCTCCGTTGCCGACGACATCTCCGCCTCCCCCGACGATCTCTCCACCACTGCCCAGGGGCCCGCCACCATTGCCGATGGGGTCGCCCCCGCTGCCCAGGGGCCCACCACCATTGCCGATGGGGTCTCCACCGCTGCCCAGGGGTCCGCCACCATTGCCCAGGGGTCCGCCACCATTGCCGATGGAGCCACCCCCGCTGCCCAGGGGTCCACCCCCGCTGCCCAGGGGTCCACCACCGTTGCCAACGATGGGTCCACCACCGCTGCCGATGGGTCCGCCACCGCTGCCGATGGGTCCACCACCGCTGCCGATGGGTCCACCACCGCTGCCGATGGGTCCACCACCGCTGCCTACCGGCGTACCCCCATTGCCAAGCGAGTTACCCCCAGCGCCCGGTTGGACACCCCCAGCTCCAAACTGACTGATTCCGGCCGCACCCCCCTGGCTGCCACCCCCAACGCTGGTCTGGTTTTCGTTGGGATTCGTTTCGGTCTCGCTGAGGCAGGCGATGGCGAAGAAGGGGAGGGCAACGCTGATGATCGAAATGCGTGTCTTGGTATTCATGGGAGCACCCCAGAGTATGAGACGGACAGCAAGCTCATGTAAGTCAAGCATCTCCAGAGCCAGTGGAGCCAGTGGCCCTAATGCCACCTCCAACCCAATGACCCCGTCGACTCTGCACTGCGGTCCAGAAAACGACCAGTTCGTCTCGCGCTGACCTCGGGACCTGAGTGCCGAAAGCATAGCCAAACGAGTCGAACCAGCCCTTGGTCTGTCCGAACGCCGCGAACTCGGCGCAGGGACGGCACTGCGGCCGCACGGCCGCGTCGCTAGGATGTGGAAACGTATGCAGGCAATCGGCCCGGTCTTCGGCGCGGGACTCTTACTGTACCAGGCCGCCCCCAGGACGGAAGCTGAAGCTGGTGGGCAGCCCAACCCGGAGTTCGATGCTGTCCGGTCCGGCGGTGGTGGTGAGCGAGCGATACCGCAACAGATCATGGGTGCCGCACTCGCCGCAGCTCCACGCGCCCGGGGCGTCGTTCAGGGCGTCCAGGTAGCTGCCCGGCAGTGTCAACGACCCTCGGTCGGGTCCCTCACACTCGATCTCGACCGGGGAGATCCCACCGTGGGTTCCGATGCCCGTCGTCATGCGCAAGTAGACGCGGGCACCCTTTTGCGGATTCGACCACTCCAGGGTGGCACTTTCGCCCGCGCTGCGTTCCTCTAGCGCCTGTGACCAATCGGAGCCCGCCGTCGCTGGCTCGATGGCGACGACCGACTCAACGCTGAGATCGAAGGCCCCGACCTCGGCACCCGAGCTCGAGACCTGAACCACGGAGCCCCAAGGGATCTCGGGTTCCTCCTTTTGCCAGGAATACATCCCCGGGGTCTCGGAGCTGATGTCGACCCCAGCGTCCAGAAGGCCTGCGAAGGTCAGCGTGCCAGCGTCCCGCAGGATTGGCATGGGCTCACAGGTACCGTTGACGCATTCCTGTTCGGACGTGCATTCTGGCTCACAGAAGGCCGGTTCGTAGGTGAGCAGACGACAGTCACCTGAGCGCTCTGCCTCCTGATGAAAATCGTGGTTCGGGATGTCCCGGAACGTGGCGCTCAAGACGACCCAACTCGGCCCCCCCTCGACGTCAATCCGAGATCCCGGCTCGTCCACCTGGAGACCTCCTCCGAAATCCCCACCGCCAGCGCTCCCGCCGCCACCCCCTTGTCCCCCTTCACCGCCGTCGGTCTTTTGGCTCGAACACGAGGCCAAGACCAGAATCCCAAACCAACCGAGTGCCCATTTCATGTTCCGAGGATACCACGCACCGAAGCGTGGCTCCTGCTGCCCCGCTCGATTCGGCGCCAGCGAACCCGCCGGCTATTTGGGCTCAATCCACGCCAACATCGCTCCGGTTTGCACGCTTGGGTGTGGATGAGCACCACGCAATCTTCGCGCCGCCGAGGCGTGAAGATCCACCCTAACGGCGCCGCAGCAGTCCAACCAGTGCCATGCCAAGCAGCGCAAGTAGACCGTATTGCGCGCCGACGGCCTGCTCACGCCCTGCGGGCAGCATCGCACACGCCACGCCGTTGCCGCGGAACGCGATGTTGCGTGAACCAGCAACCGCTCCCGACGCGCCCGCCTCGGGTTCGGCGCCCGCCACTGGTTCCACGGTGCCGCCCTCGGCGGGCTCGCCTCCCTCACCCGCCGCGGCGCCTGCCTGCCCTCCCGAGGGGGAACCCGCTGAGCCACCGGGGGGACTTCCCGCCTGCGGGGGCTCGCCTCCCGCACTGATTCGTCCGCCCTCGCCGGGGGCGCCCGCCACCGGGGCTGCTCCACCTTCACCGGGAGCGCCGCCCGTACCGGTAGGTACCGCGCAATCCCCGATTTCATCGTCGGTTGACGTGCAGGTCTGTCCGGTGGGGCAGGGCTCGCCGGTTCCGCGACAACCCAAGACGCAATCTCCTGATTCGTCGCACACCCGGCGCGACGCGCCGAGCTCACAGTCCGCATCGCTCATGCACCACGCGTCGTCTGCTGCTCGATTGGGGTCCCGTTCACCGACGTCGACCACCCCATCTCGATCGGTATCCTCCGTGCCGTCGGGCAATCCGCCGCCATCCGTGTCCGCACTGCGCGGATCGGTGGTGGTCTCACCCGAGTCACCATCCGGGACGCAGTGCGTCGCGTTCTCCTCATCGCATCCGAGCCCGAGCTCCGTCCCATCCGGTAGCCCATCGTCGTCGCCGTCGAAATCGAGGGCATTGGGCTGCTCATCGCCGTCATCATCCTCCCCCGGAGCGAGCTCCGCACCATCCAGAACCCCGTCGTCGTCCGAGTCGGGGTCCGACGGATCGGTGCCCAACTCGACTTCGGCTGCGTCGAGCAGACCATCCTGATCCATGTCAGTGCAAGCGCCCTGCCCAGCGGCACACTCACAGGACTGGGTCACGGCGTTGCAGTCGGGAGCCTCGGATGCACAGTCAGCCTGGCTCAAGCAACCAACGCAGACGGTGGGGCGGATGGCTGTGTCGCAGACAGGGGTTGGTGCGGCGCAGTCGACGTTGCTGGCGCAGGCATCGACGATGAACGTGGTGGGGACGACCCCCGGCTCGGAACCGTTGCCGTCGGTGGGATAGGCCTGCTCGGGGGCACCCAACTGACCCGACGCGCTCACCGTGGCCTGGTTTTCGACAGTGGCTCCAGCCACGTCCAACAGGCGCACCAGGAACCGCACCGTGGTCGCTTCGTCGACGCCCAGCACTCCGCCCTGTTCGGCGGTCGCGTCCGAACCCAGGCGAACCGTGATGGTCCGCGTCGCGGCGTCGTATTCGCCACGGTCATCCCCGGCCGAATCGGTCAGCGTCGTGGGGCCGGGCTCGACGAGCTCCAGGCTGTCCGCGACGTACTCTACGCCTTCGGGCAGGACGTCTCGAAGGATGGTGCCGACCGAGGCATCGTTGCCCGAGTTGCTGGTCTGGATGGTGTACTCCAAGAGGTCCCCGGGCAGCAGCATCCCGCCGTCCAGATCCACCGCGGTCTTGGTCGATTCCTCGAAGCTCGGTTTGAAGGTGGAGATGGATGTGACGACCACACCGAGGGCGTAGCGATCCTGACTGCTGGTGGCTTCGATGACCGCCGAGGTGTCACCGCCGGACACCAGCGCAGTGACGTCAACCACGTCAAGATCCAAGCCCCCCATGCTGCCGGGGGCACCGCTCAGCTCCGGCAGATCACCCGCCTGGTGGACACCGCTGCCCAAGAAGGATCGCGTCCCGTTGAAGAAGTTGTCGGCGGGATTGACGGCGTCGGAAAGGATCCCGGCGTTGAACAGGAGCTGATCGCCGGGGAGGGTGGCATCCCCCTCGTACGTCAAGACCCCAAGCTTGGCGGAGAAGCCGGCATTCGGTACCAGGAAGCCGGATAGGTTGGCCTGCTTGGGGTTACCACTGCTGATGAGATCGAGCCCATCGAACAGGGTCAGGTTACGAGGGGGCTCCGCCTCCAGGCGATAAAAAACGACCATGGCCCAGCCCGCCACCGCGTCGTTGGATTGGTCGTTGGCGTCGAGGGCGGATGCCGCCACGTCACTGACTCGATAGGCGCCCGGACCCGAGGCAACGACCCATTCGGTCACATCCGCGCTGGCCTGGTAGAAAAGGGACCCACCCACGCCCTGCAAGACCGTCTGCCACGACGCATCGGCCGTCAGGGATTGATCGAGACCACTGTGCGGCTGTTCCAGACGAACGCTCAGATCGGGCTCAGTCGAGCTGGGCAAAAAGGCGCCGTAGTACAGGCGCGCATAGGTTACCTGGGCGCCTTCGGGAAGGACCAACACCGCCGAGCTGCGCGCCTGCTCGGCCGTCACCGAGAGGGAAGCCAGTGCCTGGCCCGTCTCGGGGGAGTCGGAGCTCCAGTAGATATCCTGGGCCGTGTCCTGGGCCTGCCCGACCCCATTGCACTCGACTGCGCCGACCAAGACCTCCGCAGTCGAGGCTGCGCAATCCCAACCCAGGGTGTTGCCGAACAGGACGAAATCGCCCCGTTGGTCGACGCTGAGCCGAAGGGTTGGCTCCGCCCAGCCAGCGCTTGACAGGGTCAGAGCAACCAACAGGGCAGACAAAGAGCAATGGGAAGGGAATTTGCGCATGATGGTTCCGTTGGCTAAGTCCGTTGGCGACGTCGGAGGCGAACCAGCTTTTTTCCCAGGACCTCGGGACCGGTGGGAAGTCGAATCGCATCGTCCGCGCCGGCTTCGATGAGGCGTCGCAGGGCCTCCGGGGAGAGCGCCTGCATCCCGACCAGGAGCTGACACTTGGGATAGTGGCGGTGCAGCTCGTCGAGCATGGCCAGCGTCTCGGGGAGCGAATCACTCCCCTCGAGGAACGCGAGCGCGCCCTCGGGATTGACGCCGGGGTCGGAGCCGACCTCGAGCCCTACGCCCAGCGAGGCAAGACCGGTCACGAACTGTTGGTCAAGCTGCTGGGTGACGGACGGCACCCGATAGTGAACGACCCGAAGGGCCTCTGTGGGTAGCTCGGACTCGGACTCGGACTGCGGGCTGTTCCAGCCCGGGATCCTCGCCGCTCGTGCCCCGGCTGGGCTCGGCTCCTTGCGCTCCTGCTGGCGATTGCCCTCCGCGTCGGGATCGAAGGCCAGAAGGAGCCGAGACCGGGTGGCCATTGCGTCGGCGGGGCGCTGAGCGGGGTTCTTCGCCAACAGATCCAGGCGCAGCCGCTCCAACAGGGGTGGCACCTTCTCTGCGCTGGTGGGTCGAGTCAGCGGTGGTACCGGTGCGAACAGATGCAGCGAGATGGTATCGACCATGGACGCCCCCGAGAAGGGTGGCATCAGCTGCAGCAACTCCGTCATGATGCAACCGAAGGCATAGAGATCGGTGCTGGGCCCCACGCGGAGCGAGCGACACTGCTCGGGGCTCATGTAAGCCGGAGTCCCCGCCACCGCATCGGCGCGGGTCAGGGTGGCGTCATTCTCCGCTGGGTCCTGGAACCGGGCCAACCCGAAGTCGACCAGCTTGACCCACCGCCCCCCCCGCGCGTCCTCGGTGAGGATCACGTTGTCGGGCTTGAGGTCTCGATGTACCACGTCCTGACGGTGAGCCTGGATCAACGCGTCCAGGATCTGCAGCAGGATGGGCAGGATCTCGGCAAGAGGTAAGGGCTCGGTGAGCTCGTCGAGCAGAGCGCCCAGGCTCTGGCCTTCCACGTACTCCATCACGATGTAGAAGGTGTCGGTGGTCTGCCCGAAATCGAGGACCCGAACCACGTTGGGGTGGTTGAGGCGAGAGGCCGCCCTGGCTTCTCGACGGAAACGCTCCACGTGCTCGGCCTGGGAGGCCACGAACCCGTGCATGATCTTGATGGCGATGGGGACGCGCAGCTCGGTGTGGCGACCGCGATACACCTTGCCCATGCCACCGCTGGCGATAAGCTCCACGATCTCGTATTTGCCAGCCAGTACCGTGCCCACTGCTGGCTCGGCTGCCGGAGGAGGGACCGGGATGGTAATCGGCCCACCCTTGCCCAGCACGGAGACCGAAGGCAGCGTGATCTCGAGGTTGACGGGGGCACCGGGAGCGAGATGCACGGTGGGTTCCAGCTCGAACAGCTCGACCTCCGTGTCCGGTGCCTGCTCGGCATCGGGCGCCTGGGAGCCAACCGGGGGTCTTCGGTTGGATGGGGGCGGCGGTTCGTCGGGTGGAGGCTGTTGCATGTCGGACCTGATAGGCGAGCTCCTATTCTCTGACGCCCATCACCAACTGAGCACCCCAGCGCCCTCCGGCCATCTGCCACGGCGAGACACGGCCCGCCACACCGCCGTAGAGCTGCTTGCCGAGCTCTGCACCGATGGAGAGCCCGCCGCGACCGCGCAGCTCGTCCCGATCGTCCGAGTGCAACGCATGGGCATCCAGGACGGCGTAGGGTCGAACGAAGGCGCGGGGCAAGAACTGGGCACCCAGCAGCAGGAACCCCTGCCCGTCGGGCGCGCCTTGGCGCTGCTCGTCACTGGCCAAACGCACGCGACCCCCCAGATCGCCGATCAACGTCAGGGACGAGAGCTCCCAGGCAAGGGCCAGCCCCGCCTCCAGGCGGGGTGGTGCACTGCGGGCCGTGGGGGGCAGAGCGAAACGCAACGCGGGCCCCAGCGACAGGCTGCGCTGCCACTCCACGGCTCGCCAGCGCCCACCGAGGACGGCTGCATCGTCACCGCGACGCGTGTCGTCGGTTACGTCGGTCTGCAATAGCGCATCGAGTCCGAAGGCGCCCAGCTGCCCGCCCATGCGGAACAGGGCACGGGTGCCGAGCTCACCGCTGACGGAATCCAGCGCGCCCCCCACGGCCAACGTGTTACAGACCGTGGGGGCCCACCAGCTGATGTCGGTGAGCGGCGAGGAAGTCACCGGTGGGGCGCAGGGTCCGGTGGCCCAGTGATGCGGAGCCACAGGGAGCGTCATCTCCGGTGGTGTCGGAGTCGGTTCCCAGTGGCCCAGCACATGCCCGCGTGAATCCACGACGTCGATGCGTGTCGGGGTGCTCCGCTCGCTTGCCACCGTGGCGGCGAAGCCCCCTGGTTCTCCGCTGGTAGCCAGGGGTAGCGTTTCCACTCCCCCCTGACGACCCAGACGCGCCACCGGTTGAACCCGCGTCAGCTGGGCTGGATCGAGCCCGGTCAGCTGCACCCGGAGCCTCCCCTCTGCCAGCGTGATGCTGGCACTGGGCTCGAGATACCGGATGGAGAACTCGCTCTGCTCCGACGAGCCCTTGCGCCGTAAGCGGATTCGTTTGGGAGAATCCTGCAGGAGATCGAGGCTGGCGGGGGTTGGCTGATAGGGTCCTTCGTCCAAGGCCATCTCGACGTTCGGATCCGAGGTCAACCTGAGCAGGGCATAGGGGCTGGCGTCGATGGTTCCCACGCCCGGACGGAACTCACCCTGGGCATCCACGGACAGGACGGAGACGCTCAGGACCTCGGAGGCCAGACCCAGGAAATCCTCGCCGTCGACGGCGCGCACCCGCAAAAAGTAGGAGCCGGCTGGCATCTGCTCGGCCCGGAAAGAAGTGATGGTCGACGGGACCTCCTCTCGTGCCACGAGCTCGGAGAAATCCTGATCTTTGCCCACCTCGAACCGATAGACCGCCGCCTTGTCCACCGGTTGCCAGCTCGCGAACAGCGTCCCTCCTTTAGGCCCTGCCATGAGCACGCCCTTGGACATCTCCCCGACCCAGCTGGGAGCGGCCGGGAGCGGCCGGGGTGGTGTCGGCGGCTGTGCTTCGACGAAGGCCGTTCCCTGGTTCACCGGTACCTTGACCCGCGTTCCCGCCGAGCTCACCGTGGCTTCCCCATCGAAGACCGACACCGTGGTCCGCTTCTTGCGCTTGCGCACCACCGTATCCTTGGAGGCTGCCGTCACCTGGCCCCCTCCCTTGACCGCGACGGCAGCACTGCGCCCCCGCAGCGCGGCGATGCCGGCCCTCAGCTCACCCTCTTCGACCTGGACCGCCGCAGCCGGCGTCTTGGTGACCCTTGATTGGTCAGCCGTGCCATAGATGACGACCAACGTGTGCGCCCCCAACAGCACGCGCGTCCGGTCGACGAACAGGATGTCGGCGCGAGCCTTTGCCAGCGTATTGACCGAGTGATTGCGGAACAGGGGCATGCCGGGTGCCGCGGGACTCCAGCCACCACCGGCGGGCCTGGCCCGCACGTCTGGGGCCAGGGTCTGCAGGCGTGCGCTCGGGAGATCCACAACGCGTTCTGGCACCACCAGCGTCGTTCCCTCGGGCAGCGCGACGGAACACTCCAGATCGTTGTATCGCGACAACAAGGCTGCGTGGCGTGGGGAGCCGTAAAGGGCCTGGGCGATCTGGCCACAGGTCTCGCCCCGTTGCACCGTCCACTGGATGACCCGCTCTGGGTATCCGGGCGTGCTGTTGGTTTGTGCCAGCGCAATGACGGGATGGGCGAGGACCAGGGTCCAGACCAGGATACGGTCACAGAGATACACGCCGGCAGTCTACCCCTGGTGCGGCAGTTGATCTATAGTGCCGCGGCATGGTCCGGCCTCTCGTTTCATTCCTGGTCGTCGCGGCCGCGACGACGTGGATCGGTGTGGTTCGCGCTCAATCCGACGTCGCGCTGGATCGCTTCGAACCCGCACCGGCCGGATCGCGGTTGTTCACTCTGGCCAATCCCCAGGTCAACGGGGCATTTCGCACCCACCTGGGGGTCCTGGCAAATTATGCGGACTCGCCCCTGGTGCTCGGCACCGACGACGGAGCGGAAGAGCTGGGCAATTTGGTCGACTACCAGCTCCTTGTGCACGCCCAGGCCGCGTTGGAGCTCGGTCGAGCGCTCGCCTTGGAGATCGATCTGCCCTTCGTTGTCGCGCAGGGGGGGGACTCTCCGACCATCGACGGGGAACGTTTCGAGTCGCCCAGCGGTGCGACCATCGCCGATCTGCGGTTGGGTGGGCAGGTGGCGCTGCTAAAGTCCGACGGTTGGCTGCCCGCGGCCAGCCTCTTGGGCAGCCTGTGGCTGCCCACCGGTGACGACGAGAGTTATGCGGGCTCGGGGAAGCCCCGCTACGCCATTCAGGTCCTGTGGGGTGCCGATTATCCGTCGTTCTTGTGGCGGGCCGCGGTCGGCATTCGGCGCCAGGCACGGACAACCGAGATTATCAGCGGTCGCAGTGGCTGGACCTTCGCTGCGGGTGCTGCCTACCGTAACGGGTCCTGGCAGGTGGGGCCGGAGCTCTTCGGAACCACGGCGGCGGACGGCTCGGTGGACGCGTTCACGGCCCAAGCCACCACCCTGGAGGCCCTGCTGGGCGCTCGCTATGAGTACCGGCGCCTGGCCTTCTCACTGGGGGCGGGTCCCGGGTTGGGGGAGGGCGCCGGCACACCCCGGTTCCGTGTGGTTGCGGGGGTCACGCTGCAGAGCGACCTGGTCGTCCAATCCGGAACCGAGCCGACGGAGCAGAGCTCCAACCAGGTACCGGGCGGCGCCGTGACTGCGCCGAACCAACCAACAGCGGGCCCCACGCGGACGCCTGGTTCATTGGCGGCGGTCGCTCCAGCGTCTGCTGCGGATCGGGACGGGGACGGTCTGGCCGACGCTGAAGATGCCTGTCCGGACGTGGTTGGCGTACCGAGCGCGGATCCCGCGACGCGCGGTTGCCCACCGGACACGGATCGGGATGGGATCGTGGACGCTCGCGACGCCTGCCCGCAGGTTCCCGGTGTGCGCAGTGTGGAGCCTTCGCGGAACGGCTGCCCGCCGGATCGGGATGGGGACGGGATTCTGGACGCAGACGACGCCTGCCCGGACACCAAGGGACCGGCGCACACCGATCCCAAGAAGAATGGGTGCACCGTGGCGGTGTCGGTGCAGGGTGAGCAGCTGGTATTGACGGAGCAGATCCATTTCAAGACCGGCAGCGACGAGATCCTGGCCGAAAGTCACCAGCTCTTGGGACAGCTGGCCCAGACCATGACCGAGCATCCGGAGCTGGCTCGCATCACGGTCGACGGCCACACCGACAACGTGGGTGTCGAGGCCAACAACCTGGCCCTCTCCCGCAAGCGGGCGCTGGCCGTGGTGCGGTGGCTGGTCGAGCATGGAATCGACGAACGGCGCTTGGAGACGCGTGGGCTCGGGCCACGCCAGCCCATCCACAGCAACGAAACCGAGGCAGGGCGTGCCAAGAATCGTCGGGTCGAGTTCCGGATCCAGAAACGCACCGACCAAGGCGCGGCGGGTTGGAAAGACGGTCCGGTCCAATGAGCGACCGGGCGTCCGTGGCCGGTCCCGCCGCGAGCCGCCCGCGCGTGCCGATCCGTCTCAAGGCCATCGCCCTGTTCTTCTTGGTGGCGGTCGCGCCGGTCGCCGTGGTGTCGGTCTGGTTGACGGGGCTGTATCGCGGGGCCATCGAGACCACCGAAAAGCAGCTGCAGACGGCGGTTCTTTCCGAACTGTCCAGCCTGGCGTTGCGCCGCACCGACGACGTGCAGGCGGACGTGGAGGCGATCGCCTCGGCCTTGGCCATGGCCGCCGCCAGTCCCTCGGAGAAGCTGGATGCCCTGGCGGTGGTGCGTTCACTCATGGCCACGCGCCGGTCCATCCAGGCGGCGCGGTTCGAGGTTCCGGCTGCCAATGTCAGCACGGTTCTGGCCAAGGTGGGGGTGTCCAACCAGGAGGTGCCAGAATCCTCCCAACAGCTCAGAACCCAGGCTGACGATCGGGGTGTGGCCTTTCAGGTGCTCTCCTCTCGGGTGGGGCTGTGCGTGGTCCCCATTCCCAGCGCCGCTGCCGACGCGCCCCGCGGTTACGTCTCGGCGCGGATCGATCTAGGGCCCCTGGTCGAAGCCCTGCACAGTGCGGCCGAGACGCGGTTCGACGGCGGGCAGGCGCGCCTTCTGGTGGTCGACGATCAGAGGCGGGTGGTGGCATCCGCTGGAGTGGGAAATCTCCCGCTGGGTTCGGACGCCGGGCGCCTTGCCATCTGGAATGCCATACCCAGCGGTACCCCCTGGTCGCGTCGGGTGGCGATGGTCACAGAGCTCACCATGGACGGGCAGGCGATGGTGGGAGGAGTGGAGACGGTCCCGGGGCTTGGTTGGGCCACCGCGGTCTGGCGTCCCCGGGCTGCCGCCTATGCCAGCCTCTCGGCGCTGACTCCGAAGTTCGCGGTGGCCGCCGGCTCCACCCTTTTCTTGGCACTCTTGGTGGGCGTGGTGGCGGCGGGTGCCATCGTGGCGCCCATCTTGGAGCTGTCCCGCAAAGCCAAGCTGATTGGCGAACGACGCTGGGATGCCGTTGGTCCCGCTCCCAAGCG
This sequence comes from uncultured Polyangiaceae bacterium, assembly GCA_964648165.1. GTDB lineage: Bacteria > Myxococcota_A > Polyangia > Polyangiales > Polyangiaceae > FEN-1139. Next base: position 47,792 of record CAZYKT010000038.1, read on the forward strand.
TTCTGACGAGCTGGGTGAGCTCTCTCGCTCCATGACGGACATGGCCCGGTCCTTGGAGTCCAGCGAGGCCACCATCGAGAGGGAGGCACGCCTGCGCGGCGATCTATCGCGCTTCATGAGTCGGGAGCTGGTGGAGGCCATCGTCAAGGGCGAGCACCCCCTCGAGCTCGGGGGTTCGCGGGCCGAAATCACCGTGCTCTTCGCGGACGTCGTGGCGTTCACGCCCTTGGCCGAGAATCGACCCGCCGAGCAGGTCGTGACGTTGCTCAACGAGCTGTTCAGCATCTTGAGCGAGATCGTCTTCCGCAAAAAGGGCGTGGTGGACAAGTTCATCGGCGACTGTCTGATGGCGGTGTGGGGCGTGCCGGTGGCAGAGCCCGATCACGCTGCCCTGGCCGTGGCCGCCGCCGACGAGATGATCCGTTTTCTGGAGGTCGCCGGTGAGGACTGGCAAAAGCGTTACGACGTGGACCTGCGCTTGGCCATCGGCGTCAATTCTGGGCCGGTCATCGTGGGCAACATCGGGTCCGACAAGCGCATGGAGTACACGGTGGTCGGCGACACGGTCAACGTCGCGGCTCGGCTGGAGTCCATCGCCAAGCCCAATCAGGTTCTGCTGGGACAGGCGACCCGAGCCAAGCTATCCGAGGGCTTCGAGTTCCGAGATCTGGGTGAACACCCTCTCACCGGACGCAAGGCTCTGACCCAAGTGTACGAACTGGTCGTCGACTGAGCCAGGCCAACGTTCCGAAACGTCACTCGCTGTCTGCGGCGGGCAGCAGCGAATCCCTCCCCTGGCGGAATCCGTGCTTCTGCAGCAACTTGATGAGATAGGAGCGATCCATCCGGGCGATGCGCGAAGCTTGTGCCACATTGTCATGGGCTCGCTCCATCAGTCCTCGAAGATAGCAGTCCTCGAAACGTTCCAGGATCCGATTGCGCGCGTCCTTGTAGGACAGGGACAACAGTTGGGGCGCACACTCGAAGTTCGGCTGGGCGGATTCCGGGAGTTCCGAAAACAGCTCGGGGGCCTCTCCCAGGGCCAGGGTGGCCTCCACCCAATTCCTCAGCTCCCGGACGTTGCCAGGCCAGCGGTGTTGCAGGAGATGCTCCATGGCCTGCTTGGAGAGGATCTCGCTCATCGGGGCGGTGTGCCCTGCCTGATGCAAGAACTGCTGCACCAAAAGGGGGATGTCTTCGATCCGTTCGCGGAGCGGGGGGATTTGCATCGCCACCACCGCGATCCGGAAGTAGAGGTCCATCCGAAAGGCACCCCGATTGACTTCGGAGCGCAGATCGCGGTTGGTGGCGCTGACCAGTCGCAAATCGACGGCGATCTCCGTGCGTCCCCCGACGCGACGAAAGCGCCGCCGCTCCAAGGCCCCCAGCAGCTGTGGTTGGAGCTCGGAGGGCAGCTCGCCGATTTCATCCAAGAACAGCGTTCCGCCGTGGGCGCGTTCCAGGGCCCCGATGTGCTGCCGTTCCGCCCCAGTGAAGGCGCCCCGCTCGTGCCCGAACAACTCGGAGGCCACCAGCGCAGGAGCCAGGGCCCCGCAGTCCACCGTCACGAAGGGACCCTCTGGGCAGTGGCCGTGGCGGTGGATGGCTCGCGCCACCAGCTCCTTGCCCGTGCCCGACTCACCCAGGATCAGGACCGGGACGTTGGCGCGAGCAATCCGCTCCACCTGGGCCATCAGACGCCGCATGGCCGGCGTGATCCCGAACAGATCGTCCAGGTGATCCTCCTCGTACACCTCCACGACGGTGCCCGAGCCGTCGTGGATTCGAACCTCGGTCGTCCCCAAACGCAGGGTGGTCCCCGGCGGCACCACACCCCGCTCGATTCGGTAGGCTCCCACCCACGTCCCATTGGTCGAGCCGAGATCGTTCACCCCGACCCCGGCCGGCGACCGGGAAAGCTCCAGATGGAAACCCGACACGGTGGGGTCGGAGAGCACGAGGTCGTTGCTGGGTGCCGTGCCCAGCGTCATCATCTCGTGCTGCGCTTCGCCGCGCGTGCCCCGATCCGGACCGGATACCACCTCGACCGATACGGTCTGCACCGGGAGGCGAGGTTGCCGGGAAATGGGGAGGGTGCCGTCCACGACGGTTCGTATACCACGACCGATTGTGTTGAGGTGTGACAAGAGGCTGTCGAACCGGACCTCGACGGATCAGACCAAACCCCGGTACTGCTCTGCCTCCAGGTGGTGTAGAAGGCTCGGATCCAGTCGTTTTTTCGAGGGGTACCCCGACCGTCAAGTCTCACTGCCAGCGGAAGGTCCTGGCCGCCACCAAAAAGCCGATCCCACCCCAGGCCAATAGGACCCCGACCTGGGGCAGGACGCCTAGCAGCCCCGCCCCATCGTTGAACACCGCGCGCAACGCGTCGTTCAGGGCGGTCAGCGGCAAACCTTGGATGATCGGAACAAGCCAGGTGGGGAAGCGCTCGTAGGAGAAGAAGGAGCCGGAAAGGATCCACATGGGGAGCTGGACCAGGTTCATCCAGCCATTGGCGGACTCGGTGTTGTCGACCCGGGCCCCGATGACCAGGCTGATCCCGGCGAAGGAAGCGGCACCCAGCAGGCTGACCAGGCCAAAATCAAACACCGTGCCGCGTAGCTCGGTCTTGAAGATGAGGGCTCCGAAGACCAACAGCACGGCGATCTCCAGGACCAAGAAGACGCATCGGGCCAAGAAGTAGGACAGAAGGAAGTGGGAGCGGCGCATGGGTGTCACTGCGTACCGACGCAACAGCCGCCGTTTGCGCGCCACCACCAGGTTGTAGCCGACCCCCCACATGCTGGTGCCCATCAGATTCATGGCGACTAGGCCCGGCAACAGGTAGTCGATGTAGCGGCTGCCTGGCTCCGACACGACCCGATCCCGAGCGGTCAGCGCGTCGCGCCGGCCCGCGGCGCGCTGCAAGACGTCGTCGACCCTCAATCGGGCTGGCAGGCCTTGCTCGCGCGTGTCGTCGTACTGATAAACGGGACCGCCCGGACCCAGTTCGACCACGATGTCCACCTTGCCCCGAGCCAGCTCACGCCGTGCTTGCTGCCTGGTCGAAAGGCTCGCGGAGAGTCGGGGACTGGACAACAGCGCCCGAACCTGAGCGGACTCGTTCTCTCCCACCACCGCCACCCTGGGCAGCTCCACCGGTCGCGAGCGGAAGGCCAGGCCCAGGCCGATGGCCATCAACAGCGGGAAGAAGAAGACCCAGAAGATGGCCCCTTTCTCGCGCAGAAACTCGCGCAGCCGCGTCTTGACCAGCTCGAGCAGAGCGGAGGGTTTGGGCTCACGAGTCATGAGGCTGCTCCGTTGGCTTCGCTGTCGGCCTGGAGCCCGTGACCGGTCAGGTTGATGAAGACGTCGTCCAGCGTGGCCTGGTGGATGCTCATACCGATGGGAGCTATCCTCTGTCGCCCCAGCTCCGCCAGCACCGCGGTCAGTGCCGTCAGATCTCGCTCCAAGCGCAGGCGCAGGTGCTGCCCTCGTCGGTCCACCCCGCGGACCCCACCGAGGGAGCTCAAGGCGGCTTCGTCAAGAGGACCATTCAACTCGAACTCCAGGAACTGCACCTCGCCCAATCCATCAATCAGGGAGCGCGGGCTGCCCGAGGCGATGATCTTGCCCCGATCCAGGATGACGATGTCGTCACACAGGGCCGCGGCCTCCTCCATGTAATGGGTGGTAAGCACGACGGTTCCCCCCTGTTCGCGGAACCGCTCCACCACCTTCCACAGGGTCTGCCGCGCGCGGGGATCGAGGCCAGTGGTCGGTTCGTCCAGAAATAGCAGCTCGGGCGAGCCGACCAGCGCGCAAGCCACCGCCACTCGCTGCTTCTGACCCCCCGACAGTTGACAATACTGGTGATGGCGCACGCCTTGGAGCTCCAGGAGTCCCAAAAGCTCGGATACGCTCCGGCCGTTCGAGTAGAAGGAGCGAAACAGGGTCAGTACCTCATCGACATGCAGCTTGTCCGCCAACTGGGTGTCCTGCAGCTGCACCCCGAGCCGCGCCCGGAGCGCCAAATCCTGTCCCCGTCCCCAGCCGGTATCCAAAATGGTGATGCTGCCGGAACTAGGTCGGCAGAGACCCTCCAGCATCTCCACCGTCGTCGTCTTGCCTGCGCCGTTGGGTCCCAAAAGACCGAAGCAGATCCCTCGCGGCACCGAGAGATCGATCCCCGCCACCGCCACCGTGTCCCCGTAGCTCTTTCTGAGGTCCTTGCACAGGATAGCCGGGGACGACACGGGGCGGCACGCTAGCACCAAACCGCGGCCCCGCGGGTGGAGCCGGCTTTTTCGGGGCTTGCCGCCCCAACCGGGAACCGTACGGCCAGCTGTGGCAGGATTCACCGATGTCGCGCTGGTTCTGCACGCGCCTGTTGACGGTCATCCTGCAAAGTCTGATCATCATTTTTGCGATGGGTTGTCGTCGAACGCCCTCCCCGAGCGATCCTCCCCCCGAGCGGGCCCCGCAGCGAGTGCGTGAGCCCGCCGTCGCTGGAACCTTCTATCCGGGACAGGTGGACACTCTGCGATCCACCGTGGACGAGTTGCTCGAGTCGGCAGTGCAGCACCCCTCGGCTGGCCTGCGGGCGCTGATTGCCCCACACGCCGGCTACCGCTATTCGGGTCCGGTGGCGGCGTCGGGATTTCGGGCACTCAAGGGGCGCGCCTTTCAGCGGGTGGTCGTGATGGCACCCAGCCATCGAGTCCGTTTCGAGGGAGCGGCTCTGCCCGACGTGGACGCGTTCTCGACCCCGCTGGGGAACATCCCCTTGGCCGCGGGAATCAAGCAACTGGCCAGTTCGGGTCCCTTCGTGCTGGAGTCCGAGCCCCACGAGCACGAGCACTCCCTGGAAGTCGAATTGCCCTTCTTGCAGCGCGCGCTCGGTTCGTTCGAGCTCATCCCGGTGGTCTTCGGCGACGTGGACGAATCGCAGGTGGCTGATGGCTTGGCGCGCTACGTGGAACCGAAGACCTTCTTCGTGGCCAGCAGCGATCTGAGCCACTACCATCCCTATACCCAGGCCAAGGCGTTGGATCAGGCCACCGTCGACGCGATCCTGGACATGGACGTGAAGCGGGTGGCCGAGGCCGAGGCCTGCGGGAAGGGTCCGGTGCTTGCCCTGATCTATCTGGCCAAGAAGCAAGGTTGGAAGCCAGTCCTAATGGATCTCCGCAACAGTGGAGATATCACGTCGGACAAGTCCCGCGTGGTGGGCTACGCATCCATTGGTTTCTACGACGGGCAGGCATGAAGCTCTCGAACCTGGTAAAATGGCTGGATAGGCTTTCGTTGTTGGCTCTCGGCTCGGTTGTTGGCTGTTCCAACGACGGTGCCCGGCAGACGCAGGCCAGCTCTGCCGCGCCGGTGTCGAGCGCTTCCCTGGCGACGGCGGCTGTCCATACGGAACAGGAGAAGGCCCTGCTGCTACGGGTCGCCCGTCAAAGCCTCGAGCTGTCCGTCAAGCAGCACCGATTGCCCGAGCTGCCAGACACCGTTCCGGTCCGCTTGCGCGAGAAGCAGGGGGCTTTCGTGACGCTCACCAAGCGGGGGAACCTGCGGGGTTGCATCGGTCACATCCTGCCCAAAGAGCCGCTCATCGAGGCGGTGATGCACAATGCACAAGCGGCTGCCCTGCAGGACTCGCGCTTTTCCCCGGTGACACCCGAAGAGCTGTCGGACATCCACGTCGAGGTCAGCATCCTGACGGTGCCCGAGCCGTTCCCCTTCGACTCCCCGGAGGATCTGCTCAAGCGACTACGCCCGCGGGAACACGGGGTGGTGCTGACCCAAGGCTTCCGGCGCTCCACCTTCCTGCCTCAGGTCTGGGAGCAGCTGCCGACGCCCACGGAGTTCCTGCAACATCTCTCCGCGAAGGCGGGGCTCGAACCGGATGCTTGGCGAGAACCGACCACCCAGATTGAGGTCTATCGGGTGGAGGCCTTCGAGGAACCCAAATCTTCGAGTGACTAGGGTGAGCACAGCGCGAAGCAGGGCCAAACGCGGCGCCTTGATCCTGCTGGTGGTGCAGGGCATATCGCACGTGACGACCCAGCTAGCGCTGTTCCGGGAGCTGCTCTGTGTCTTCTCGGGGAACGAGCTGACCCTCGGCGTGCTGCTAGCCAGCTGGTTGATGCTGATGGGCTTGGGGGCCATGGTCTTTGGCCTGGTTCGTGGCGGCCCAGGTTTTCGAGCCGTATTGGTGGGGACTTCGCTGGGCCTGGCCATCCTTCCCATCGTTACCCTGGTCCTGTTGCGCACCGAAGGCCATCGCTTGGTGCCGCCTGGCGTGGGTCTGGATCTGAGCCAGACCATCCTTTTGACCCTGCTGGTGCTGGGGCCCTACGACATCCTGGCCGGTTGTGCTCTGGGTTTCTTCGCCAAGGCACTCGCCGACGAACCGCGGCCCCAGGGTGTGGTCGGCGCGGTGGTGGTCGCTGATGGAATCGGGGACGTGCTGGGGGGCCTTCTGTTTGGCGCCGTGATGGTGTGGCTCGACGGTCACGTCCGATTGCTCTGTCTGGTTGGTTTGCTCGTCGCAGTGACGACGCTCTGGTTCTCGGGACGCGTCCTTCGGAGTCGCGGCGCCATCGTGGCAAGCCTGCTCACGATGACTACGCTGGTGGTCGGTACCTACATCCCGCTCGACGAGCTGACGCTGGCTCGAGTCTACCCAGGGCGACGGATCCTGGAGCACGGCCATTCACTGTACGGCAGTTGGGTCGTCACCGAAACCTCGCGCCAAGTCGACATCCTTTACAACGGAGTCGTGTTGGCCAGCACCGGGGACGTGGAGCAAAAAGAGGAGCTGGCCCACCTGTCCATGGCTCAACGGCCCGGGGCACGGCGAGTCCTTGTGGTGGGCGGCCTGTCGGGCGGTGTGGCCAAGGAGTTGCTCCGTTATCCCCTGGAGCGATTGGAGACCGCACAGTTGGATCCCCTGGGTCAGCGGTTGACTCGCCGTTACGGCATGCTCCATGAAGAACCGCGGCTGGTCGAGCACTCGGTGGATGGGCGCCGGTTCGTCGAGACCACCCCGAGCCGCTACGACATTCTGGTCGTCGATCTGCCCGAACCCACCACGCTGGGACTCAATCGATTCTACACGGTGGAGTTCTTCCGCGCTGCCCGCCGGCTGCTGGGTCACGAGGGCGTCTTGGTTCTGTCACTCTCTGCCTATGCCAACACGGTGTCCCCGGAACTGGCAAGAATCCTGGCTACCGGTCGCAGTACCGCTCGCCAGGTCTTTGCGAACACCCTTCTGCTTCCAACCGATCGGGTCATGCTGTTGGCATCCAATAAGGAGCTGACCACGAACCTGGCCGATTCCCTGGATCGGATGGGGCTCCAACGCCAGTGGGTCACCAGGCCCCTTCTGGACAGTCTCTTGACGACGGACCGGCTGGTGGCCTTGGAGCACGTGGCCCAAATGAAAGCCAAGCCCAATCGGGATGCCGAACCGACCCTATTCTTGGCCAGCATCCAGCGGTGGCTTCGCAGCGTCGACGCAACCAGTGCGCCGGTGTGGATGTGGTGCGCGCTGGGCCTGGTGTTGTGGTTGGTGGTGCGGGGGCCGCTGCCCACGACCATTTTTGCCTTTGGAGCAACCGCGTCGGGCCTGCAGCTGCTGCTGCTCTTGGCGCTACAATGGACTGTGGGTGCCGTGTACGGTTCTCTGGCTCTGGTTGTCACCGCGTATCTGGCAGGCTCGCTAGTCGGAAGCTTCTGGGCGGGTCGGCGTCGGTTCAAGAACAACCGGTTGGTCCTGTCCATGGTGGGTCTTGGCCTATTGGGTCTGTCGCTCGGCGCCGTGGGGCTGCAGGCGCAGGCCACCATCCTGTGTTCGTCGGTACTGCTCGGCGTCCTGACCGGGAGCGCCCTCCCGCTGACGGCGGGTCTGCTGGTCGGGGATGTCCCCCGAGTCGTGACGCGTCTGTACGCAGCCGACCTGGTTGGCGCGGCTCTGGGTGCCGCGCTGACCGGGACCTTCCTGGTCCCCAACCTGGGCGTGAAGCCCACCACCTGGGTGCTCGCTGCATCCTGTCTGCTGGGTGTGTTGGTCCTGTGGCTACCCCGCAAGACCATTCGCTGGAGACGCGCATGAAACTGCGGAAGCCGACCTACTACATCCTCAAGCTCTGTCGCTTCAGCGGCTATGGTCTGTTCTTCTTGATGCTGCTCTTCTTCACCACCGGCTTCGCCTTGTGCGGCGAGCTGGGTGTTGAACGCCTACTGAGCCCGAGGGACGCGTTGGTCATCCATCAGTTCTTCGACTGGCCGTTGGTGGGGGTGTTCCTGTTGCATTCCACGGCAGCCCTTTACATCTCGATGCGGAGGTGGGGATGGATCCGGTAGATTCATCTCGCGACAAGCTGCGGCGTCGAGAGCTGCTGGGGGGGACGGCAGCGCTGGTGGTCCTGGGCGCCGGAGCGAGCCTGTGGGCCCGAAGGGGTTGCCAGAGGGCCGAGGACTCGTCGTCCAGTGTCTTTCCCAAGGATGCTCCGCGGGGAGAGCTCTGGGAGGCCTACAAGCGCCGCGGGTGGGTCCGTGAGGCACGCCACTATCAACGATTGGGAAAGAACGTTCAGTGTAAGCTATGCCCCAACGACTGTCTGCTCGAGCCGGAGGATCGCAGCCATTGTCGGAACAAGGTCCACAAGGAAGGGAAGCTATACACCCTGGCCTACGGCAACCCCGCCGCGTTCCACCTGGACCCCATCGAGAAGAAGCCCCTTTACCATTTCTTGCCGCAGACCCGGGCCTTCTCGATTGCGACTTCCGGCTGCAGCTTCCGGTGTCTGAACTGCCAGAACTGGGAGCTCTCCCAGAAGAAGCCCGAGGAGCTGAAAATCGCCACGGGGCCCGAGCTCCGGCCAACTGTCGCCACCCTTTCACGACTCCAACAGGACGACCTGTCTCGTCTCAGCATGTTCCCCGATGACGTGACCCAGCTTTCTCGAGCCGTGGGCGCACAATCCATCGCCTACACCTACTCGGAGCCCATCTCCTACTTCGAGTACATGATGGACACGGCGA